>CAYVJQ010000019.1:24613-27230 GCA_964451725.1 uncultured Nannocystaceae bacterium
GACTGTCCTGACTGTCCTGACTGTCCTGACCGCCTGCGTCGAGGAGGACGAGCCCGCGGCGAGCTGTCTGGATGACGTCGAGGGCTGTGGTCCCTCTGAGCTGGTGTTTGCGCTCGATCCGAGCTGTACCCCGGCCGAGGTGAGCGGGACCCTCGAGCTCGTCGCCGGAGATGGGGACGGGGAGGGCGGTTTCAAAACGTTGGCTGCCGGCGCCGTACCGACGACCCACAGCGGATCCCAGGGCGGCCAGCACCTCTGGACCGGCCTCCAGATCCACAACCCGAACCTCGACAAGCCCCTGCACCGGATCTCGTGGCACTTTCAAAACTGCTCGCTCGCCGACGATTGCAGCGTCGAGACCAACTGGGACCCGGGCAGTTGGGGACCCGACGGCGAGACCCCGGAGCCCGAGCGGACCATGGTCGCCGACGCCTCGATCTTGCGCGAGACGGACGCGGGCTGGCTCGAGGTCAAAGACGTGCTGGTGTTCCTGATGTTCGGGGTCTTCGAGCCCTACCCGGACACCCAGCGGCGCATGTGGGTGAGAGTCGAGGACAGCTGCGGGCGCGTGGGCAGCGTGGTCTACGTCGAAGAGTGAGCGAGGCTGATCTTCGCCCCGTTGCCGGAACCAGAAGGGCCGCGCTCAGCGAAGCTGGCGCGGCCCTTGGTGCAGCTGGTGTCGCTGTGCAGCTGGTGGCTCAGCGGCGGCCGCCAAAGAGCTGGAGCAGAAACATGAACAGGTTGACGAAGTCGAGGTAGAGGGTCAGGGCACCCATGATGGCGAGGTTTTTCCCGCCACCGGCGACCAGATAGATCTGCTTGATCTTCTGTGTGTCGTAGGCGGTGAGGCCTGCGAAGATGAGCACGCCGATCATGGAGCGAGCCATCCAAAAGATCGGGCTCACCGAGACGTTGAACACATTGGTCATCACCACCATGGCGATGCCCGAGACGATCAGGCCGACGAGGGCCATGAACAGGAACTTGCCCCAGCCCGACATGTCGCGCTTGGTAAAGAACCCCCACACGGCCAGTGCGCCATAGGTGACGGCTGTGATGGCGAAGGTCGCGGCGATCGAGGCACCCGTGTAAAAGAGCACCACAGGCGTCAAACTGATGCCCATGATGGCGGCGAACACCAGGAAGGTGACGACCGCGGTCCCGGGGCGCATACCCTCGAGGCGCCGGGCGAAGATCAGCACAAAGATGAAGGGTGCGAACAGAGTGACCCAATACATGCCGCCCGTGAACAGCATCTGCATCAGGGCGGTCGACTGGGCCGTCGCGTAGGCCGCGATACCCGTGATGCCGACCCCGGCGGCCATCCACATGTTGACCCGGATCATGAACTGGTCGACGCCGGACGCGAGCTGAGCGCGCGAGTCGGTGGCGGTCCCAGGCGCGTACTGCCGGCCCGGAGAGGGATGTTGGCGGCGCGGATCCGAGTTGGGCTGCATGTGGCCAGTGTGACCATTGCGTTGGGTGTTGTCGAGGTGTGGACCGGGCCTCGGTGAGGGGGGCGGCGCCAACGACCTCCTGCGACGGCAGCGAGACCAATTGCGCGTGATGTGCGGGGTTCTCACGCGCTTGCGCCCTCCCCCGATGGCCGGGACCATCGCCCCGATGTCGCACCCCCAATCCATGTCCATGCTTCGCCTGCTCGCCGCGCTCAGCTGGGCGGACGGGGTCATGGCCGAGGCCGAACGGATGGCCCTCGGGCGCCTGATCGCGGCCACAGATCTCGACGACGAGGAGCGGGCCGAGGCTAGTCGATGGATCAGTTCGGAGATCGAAATGGACGAGGCGGGGCTCGCCGATCTGAGTGAGAACCGGCGCCTCGCCACCTATCAGGCCGCGGTCCGTATGGCCTACAGCGACGAGGAGCTCTCCGATTCGGAGCGGACCTTCCTCGACCGGGTTCGCACCACCCTCGAGATCAGCGAGGCCGACGCCGCTGAGATCGAGGATGGCATGCCCAAGCACGACTGAGGGTCTTGCGCAGGCCCGCCCGGGTCGGACATGCTAGCGAGGTGAGCGCCCCGCAAGATCCCGAAGCCCCCGAGCCCGAGGATCTCGAGCATCTCGAGCATGGCTACACCGACGAGGACCCGGCTGGGGCCGAGTATGACGAGGCGGACGAGGCCCTGCCCGAGATTTCGTACATGGCCGCGGTCCGGGTGTGGGCGGCGGCGGCGTGGGCCGATGGGGTGGTCGTGCCCGAGGAGGCCCTGGCCATGGCGCGGATCATCCAGGAGCTGCCCCTGACCGACGAGGAGCGGATCACGGCGAGAGGCTGGGTCGATACGCGGGTCGAGCTCGAGGATGGGGAGGTCGCGGCCTGGCCCTACCCGATCCGGGTCGCCGTGTTTCGGGCCGCGGTCGAGATGGTCGCCTGTGACGACGAGGTGGTCGAGGCCGAGCAGAGCTTTCTCAGCCGTCTTCAGGTCGCGCTGAATGTGGCAGAAGACGAGGCCACGATGGCGCTCGCCAGCTTGGCCAAGTCCTGAGGCCGTAGGGCTTAAATGCAGACAGGGCCACGCCGAAGCGGGCCCTGTCTGAGCGATGGCCAGATCATGGCCAGATCATGGCCAGATCATGGCCAGATCATGGCCAGATC
>CAYVJQ010000019.1:27330-45538 GCA_964451725.1 uncultured Nannocystaceae bacterium
ATGGCCAGATCATGGCCAGATCATGGCCAGATCATGGCCAGATCATGGCCAGATCGGGTGTTACTCGGGCTTGCGGAACTTGAGGGTCATGCGATCGCTCTCGCCGATCGCGGCCCAAGCAGCCTGCTGGGCCTCGTCGCCCTCGCCACGCGAGTTCGGGAGCAGGGTCCACACGCCGCCCTCGTAGTCCTTGGTGTCGTTGGCGTTGGCGTTGAGCTCAGAGCTCTCGACGAGCTCGAAGCCGACGGCCTGGGCGGCTTCGACGACCTGGGCTTGGGGCAGGTAGCCCTTCTCGGAGGTCTTCTCGGCGTCGCCACCCTCGGCGGCGCGGTGCTGGACGACACCAAACACGCCGCCGGGCTTGAGGGCACGAAAGGCCGCGCTGTAGACTTGGGCGGTCTGGCCATTGTTGTACCAGCCGTGGCTGTTGCGGAAGGTGAGCACTGCGTCGAGGCTGCCCTCGGGCGCGAGCTCGAAGGTCTCGGCGGGATCGATGGGCGAGGTGACGACCGTCGGCGTGCCGTAGACCTCCGGGTTGGCGGCGAGCTTCTCGGCGTACTTGGTGGCCCACTCACCGTAGCGCTCGTGCTCGGTCGGCCAGTTGGTGACCACGTAGGTGCCTTCATCGCGGAGGTAGGCGCCGAGGATCTCCGTGTACCAGCCACCTCCGGGCCACAGCTCGGCGACCTTCATGTTGCGCTCGATACCGAAGAAGGCGAGCGTCTCTTTGGGGTGGCGGGAGCTGTCGCGGGCCTTGTGATCGTCGCTGCGGTGATCGCCGGCCAGGACGGCGTCGATGTCGGGGAAGGTCGGGGCGGCATCGGTGCTCGCATCGGCGGTCGCGGTCGTGGTCGGGGCGGCATCGTCGGCGTGGACAGTGGCGTCTCCGTCCTTGTCGCAGGCGCTCAGGGAGAGCAAAGCGGCGGACAGCGCGAGCATGGTGAGGGGGGCGATCGAACGAGCGCGGGACATGGGCGCATCCTACACAGGTCGAGGCCCGCGTCTAGCTGCCCGCAAGTTTCGCCGAGCCCGATCCAGAGCGAAGCGGGACCTCTCGCGCTCCCCGAACAGGGGGGATGAGACAGGGGGGATGGGACACGGAGAGCGGGCGCTGCTGGCGTTGTGCGTTCACCCCACGTTCATCCCAATTGTGTGAGGTGATGCGATGGGCTCGCCACGGGCTGCTAGGGTGCCCCTGTGTCGGCGACCGAGCAGACGTCCAGGCTGGACCCGGTTGGATTGGTGTTGATCGGGGGTCTCGGCCTGGTGGTTACGCCCGGGTTGATCTTCGGCACCGTGTTCTATCTGACCCGGGGTCTGCACTTCGTCGGGGCGACCAACTTCGAGTTGGTCGCCGCGGCCCTGTCGGTGATCGTGGGTCTGCTCGGGCTCAAGATCTGTGTGCGCGAGCTGTCGGGAGCCCTGCGTCTGCACCTCGATGAACGGGGCCTGCGCTGTGGGGGGGTGACCATGGCCTGGACTGAGGTGACCCGCCTCGAGGCCCCCGAATTCGGGGTCTTGGTGGTCCACGCCGGGGACCGCCAGATCCGGATTCGGACCTACCTGTTCAGGGACCGCCGCGGGCTGCTCGAGCTGGTGGCCGAGCGGACCGGCATGTCTGCGCCCGAGATGTCCGTCAGCCTGTAGACCGGTTCGATCCCCAGTTCGATCCCCAGTTCGATCCCCAGTTCGATCATCGGTGAAGTGCGTCGACGTCGAGCAGGCCGGCGGCGCGGGCCGTGGACGCGAAGCGCTCGCCGGCGGCCTCGGCATCGACGGAGCTGCGGACCAGGGGCGCGACGAGGCGAAAAGCCTGTATCCGGCGGGTCCGGGGCAGGGCCGCGAGTGAGCGCGAGAGGGCGTCGCCATCGGTGGGGGTGGAGGTCGCGAATCCGCGCAGCCGACCCCGCTCCTCGGTGCTCGTGGGCAGGCGCTCGATGAGGTCGAGGTAGGGAGAGTGGTCGGGCTCGAAGAGGGCCTCGCCGCCGCCCAGACACAGGGCGCAGAGTTCGGCCACACACACGGCGAACTGGCGTTCGGCCAGGGTCCACGCCTCGCGCCAAAACTCGAGCTGCATAGGCGCGACGCCGAGGCGTTCGGCGAGCCGGGCGAGCACGACGAGCTCGGCCGTGTTCCGCTCCCCGTCGACCATAGCCATGGTCCAGGCCTCCTCGAGCACGACTCGGTGTTGGGCCGCGGGCGGATCGGGGAGCTCGGCGTAGCGGGCCTCGAGGGCCTGCTTGTCGCCGATCAACGCCAGCCAGTCTGCGTAGTCCTCGGCCGGGATGTGCTCGTCGATCATCTGCATGAGCCGCTCGACCTCATTCCCGTCGAGGGTGTCGTCGGCGTGGGCGATCAGCCCACAGGTCACGAGGACCCACTCGGTGTCTGGAGAGACGGGCATGGGGGAGCCTAGCAGCCCGCTCCCTACTTGTGACCTCGATGGGGGAGGCCGGATACTTCGAGTAGGGTGGCTGTCCGCGATGTCCGAACAGAGCCCGATCATTCTCCATCACCTCGTGCGCTCCCGCTCCCACCGGATCTTGTGGTTGTTCGAGGAGTTGGGCCTCGACTACGAGATCGAGACTTACCAACGGGATCCAGAGACCATGCGCGCGCCCGCGAGCCTCAGGGCGATCCACCCCCTGGGCAAGTCGCCGGTGGTGTCCATGGACGGTTTCATACTCGCGGAGTCGGGGGCCATCATCGAGGCCCTGGTCGAGCGCGAGGGCAAGCTGCGCCCTGCCCTGGGCTCGGAGGAGCGGCGTCGCTACGACTTTTTCCTGCACTACGCGGAGGGCTCGCTCATGAGCCCGCTTTTGGTTCGGCTGATCACCGGGCAGCTGCGGACCAAGAAGGTCCCGCTTCTGATCCGGCCGATCGCCAGGGCGATCGGCAAGCAGATCGACGGGGCCTATACAAACCCGGAGATCCGTGGGCACCTGGCCTTTCTCGAGGCCGAGCTCAGCGATCGAGAGTTTGTGTGTGGCCCAGAATTTTGTGCCGCCGATATTCAGATTCACTATCCGATCGAGGCCGCAGCCACGCGTGCGGGGCTCGGGGAGCACCGCAAGCTCGCGGCCTACCTGGAGCGCCTGCGTGCGCGGCCGGCCTACGCCCGGGCGCTCGAGCGTGGCGGGCCGGTCATGGTCGACGCGGACTGAGGTCCTGCGCCGTGGGTCCGCGGGTTCCCGCTCGGCTCTCAGCCCTTCCGATGTCGGTATGTCGGTATGTCGGTATGTCGGTATGTCGCTTCGGTCTGTGGGACCAGGCGCACACCCACGGCTGGAATCGTCGGACCTGCCCGCCCGTCGCAGCATGATGGCTGACCCCTCGCGCTTCGACTTCGCGGTTCACCGGGCCAAGGTCCAGGCCCACCGACTGCGACGTTGGACCCGCGACCTGGGCTCGCCCCTGCGGCCGGCTGTGCCCGGGGCGATGCTGGTGGGGCGACCGGTGATGGCCAGAGACGAGAGCCCGCTGTGGAACGACGCCCTGGTCGAGCGAGATCCGCGTGAGCTGCCCCTGGAGATCGGCAAGGTCGAAAACCTGCGGGTCGCGGCCCGGGCCCTCCACGGGCTCGAGTTCGAGGCTGGGGCCGTGTTCTCGTTTTGGGCGCAGGTCGGGCCGCCGATCCGCGCACGCGGCTTCGTGGCCGGCCGAGAGCTGCGCGAGGGCTGCGTGGTGCCGGGGATCGGTGGAGGTCTGTGTCTGCTCTCCAACAGCTTGTTCGCGCTCGCGTCCGAGGCCGAGTTCGAGATCCTCGAGCGCCATCCCCACAGCAGGCGGCCGCCTGGATCTCGGGCGGCCCTGGGGGAAGACGCGACCGTGGCCTGGAACTACGTCGACCTGCGGTTTCGGGCGCCACATCCATGGCGGCTCGAGGTCCAGCTCGACGCCCGGCGGCTGCACCTGCGGGTGCGTGGGGATCGAAGCGGGGGGACGCGCTTGGTCTCCCTGGGCCCGCGCGAGGGGGGCGAGCGTCGACGGGAGGGCCGGCCGTGGGCAGGGGAGACCACCCCGAGCTGCCTCGCCTGTGACCACAGCTGCCACCGAGCCGAGCCGCCCCGTGAAATGGGTGCGGCCCGTGAAGTGGGTGCGGCCCGTGAAGTGGGTGGGGAAACGGAGACCCGGCGCTTCGGCGCTCGGCGGAGGACAGCGATCAGTCGGGACCAGACAGCCTGGCTCGTCGACGCCGTGTGGCCCGAGTACGCGGCCTACCTGCGCGCCGACGGCCGGCCTGAAGACCTCTTGGTGATGCCCCTCGACGGGGAGCTCCTGGCCCGTCCGCGCTACGCCTGGCCGCGGACGAGTGTGGACCGACGGGCTCAGTTTCCGGTCCAGACCCTGATGCGATCGCTGCGCTCGCGGAGCTTGGCCGCACAGGGAGCGGCTCGCCAGCGGGCTGTCTCGGCCGAGGACGCCCGCTTGGCTCGGGCCATGGCCGGGGCCCTCGAGCCGGGTCACACCGAGGTCGTGGTCAGCCAGAACCTGCTCCCATTTTTGTGGCGCAGCGGGGCCCTGGGGGGACGGCGGGTGCGGGTCTTGATGCAGCGCCTGCCCTTGGCGGCGCTCGTCGAGCGACTCGACGCCGCGCTCGCGGCCCACCCCCAGAGCCCCACATTGGGTGACTTCCGACCCGACCCGGGCCTGGTCGAAGACGAGGCCCAGGCTCTCGCCGAGGCCCAGCGCGTGGTCACCCCCCACGCTGGGATCGCGGCGTTGTTTCGGGGTGGCCCAGGGCCCCAGCTCGACCAGCTCGAGTGGTCGAGCCCCGCGTCGGTCGCTGAAGCTCGAAGCCGGGATTCGGGGGGCCCGCGGAGTTCGGGGGAGCTCAGCCTGTGGCTGCCGACCGGCAGCGTCGGTCGCAAGGGGGTGTGGGCGCTGCGTACCGCGCTCCGGGAGCTCGACGGATCGCTCGGTCCCATCACACTCTCGATCTCCGGCGCCGCCCTCGAGGGGGAGGCGTTTTGGTCGTCGCCGGGCCGGAGGGTCTCGGTCCGTCACCGGACGCCGGCGCTGAACACCGTCGATGGAGTCGTGTCGCCGGCTTGGGTCGAGCATCAGCCGCGGGCTCTGTTGCGTGCGCAGGCGGCCGGGGTACCGGTGATCGCATCTGTGGCCTGTGGGCTCGGCGCGGGGCGAGCGGGGGTGACCCTCGTGCGCGCTGGAGAGGTCGGGGCCCTGGTCGGCGCGCTCAGGCAGATCGGGTCTGAACGGGAGTTCAAATTCGCGGGAATCTAGGTCCCCCCGCTCACGTCCGCTATTGGAATGAGCATGGCTGCGGCCGCGACTTTAGTGATCGGACCCATGTCTATCGACCCCGCCCTGTCCTCCGTCCGAGCGAGCCCCGACACCCAGGTCCGGCCGCTGAGGGTCATGATCGCCGGGGGCGGCACGGGCGGACATCTGTTCCCCGGGGTCGCGCTCGCCGAGCAGGTCGTCGCCAGCGGAGGCGAGGTCCGCTTTGTGGGCACAAAGCGCGGCATCGAAGCCCGGGTCCTGCCCGAGTCGGGGTGGGCCCTCGACACCATCGAGGTCACGGGGATCAAGGGCCGGGGCCTGCGGGGGCTGGTTGCGGGGCTCTTGCGCCTGCCTCGGGCCTGGCTGCAGAGCCGGGCGATCATCCGCGAGTTCGACCCGGACGTGGTCGTCGGTGTGGGTGGCTACGCGAGCGGGCCGATCGTGGCCACGGCCTGGCTCATGCGCCGACCCACGGCGATCCTCGAGCAGAACTCGATCCCGGGGATCACCAACCGAATCCTGGGCAAGCTCGTGCGCCGCGTGTTCGCGACCTTCCCGGATCGCCACGGCCACTTTCCAGCTCGCAAGCTCGTGCTCGCCGGCAACCCGATCCGTGCCGAGTTGCTCGAGCGCCTGGCCGAGGCCCGCGACCTGCCGACTTCGAGCGGGGCGCCGGCAGAGACCGGAGCGGTCCCGAGCCGACCGCCGCGCTTGTTCGTATTTGGTGGGAGCCAGGGCGCGCAGGCCATCAATCGAGCCATGTTGGCCGCGGTGGGACCCCTCGCCGAGCGCTTTCCGGGCCTCGAGATCTGGCATCAGACCGGCGAGGCTCAGGTCGAGGAGGTCCGTCAGGGCTACGCAGAGGCCGGGTTCAGCGCGCCGCAGGTTCGTGTGGTCTCGTTCATCAAGGACATGAGCGAGCCCTACGCGTGGTGCGATCTGGTGTTGTGCCGGGCGGGCGCGACCTCTCTCTCGGAGCTCGCGGCGGTCGGGTGTCCGGCGTTGCTGATCCCCTTTCCCCATGCCACCGACGACCATCAGACCCACAACGCCCGGGCGTTGGTGGAGGCCGGGGCCGCAGAGGTGGTGGCGGAGCGGGAGCTCGGCGAGGGGCGGATGGCGGCCGAGTTGGGCGCGCTCTTGGCCGACCCAGAGGGCCTCGCGGCGATGCACGCGGCGATGCTGGGTGCGGCCCGGCCCGGCGCGGCGGCGGACATCTACGCGGGCCTCGAGCAGCTCGTGGGCTGAGAACAGCGCGCTGCACACGGGGCGGCGGCGGAAAATTGTGCCGAGTTGCTCGAGCAGCTCGTGGGGGTGAACGCGCGATCGCAGCGAGGCCCTGCAGGTCGGCCAAGAGTGTCTTTGCACACTCGCGGCGCCGCGGAGCCGCGACCGGGAACCCGAGGATCGCCGACCGCTCGGCGCCTCGATCCCGTATGTTCCGGCGGTCCGCCAACCGCCGCGAACTACGACATGGCCGAGCGTTCCAAGACCCCCTCCTTCCTCGCTCCCAGTGACACCCTCGTGCATCGGCACGTGGGTCCCAGCCCCGTCGAGGTCGCCCAGATGTTGGCGACCTGCGGGCTCGAGAGCAAAGCGGCGTTGATCGCCGAGACCATCCCCGCGGCGATCCGCATGGATGGCCCCCTGCGGCTGCGCAACATCGAGCGCTACGGCGAGCCGGGCCGGCCCCTGGGCGAACACGAGCTGCTCGAGCGGCTGCGCGAGGTGGCCGGCAAGAACGAGGTCCGCAAGAGCTACATCGGTCGGGGCTACTACGGCTGCATCACGCCGCCGGTGGTCCAGCGCAACGTGCTGGAGAACCCGGGTTGGTACACGGCCTACACCCCCTATCAGGCCGAGATCAGCCAGGGCCGGCTCGAGGCCCTGCTCAACTTCCAGACCCTGGTCGCGGACCTCACCGGGCTCGAGCTCGCCAGCGCCTCGCTCCTCGACGAGGCGACCGCGGCCGCCGAGGCCATGCACATGGCGCACGCGATCAAGCGCGGCAAGCGGTCCGTCTTTTTTGTCAGCCAGCAGGTGCACCCGCAGACCTTGGCCGTGGTTCAGACCAGGGCCGAGCCCCTGGGCATCACCGTGCGGGTGGGCGACCCGGCCCGGGCCGCGCTCGACGAGAGTGTGTTCGGGGTGCTCGTTCAGTACCCGGACACGGAGGGGTCCATCTCGCGCTGGGATGCCCTGGCCGAGCGCACCCACGACGCGGGCGCGCTGTTGATCGTCGCCACGGATCTGTTGGCCCTGACCTTGCTGCGTCCGCCCGGAGAGTTCGGGGCCGACATCGCCGTGGGCTCGGCCCAGCGCTTTGGGGTCCCGCGCGGGGCTGGGGGTCCACACGCGGGCTTCATGTCCACGCGCGAGTCCTACCGCCGACAGCTGCCTGGGCGCATCATCGGGGTGTCGAAGGATGTCGATGGAGCTCAGGCCTACCGCATGGCTCTCCAGACCCGGGAGCAGCATATTCGCCGGGAGCGGGCGACCTCCAACATCTGCACCGCCCAGGTGCTGCTGGCGATCATGGCCGGCATGTACGCCGTCTATCACGGCCCCGTCGGCCTCACCCGGATCGCCCGCCGAATCCGGGGCCTGACCTTGGTGTTGCGCGCCCAGCTCGAGACCCTGGGCTACGTCTGTCCCCACGCCGAGACCTTCGACACCCTCTTGGTGGGGGTCCCCGAGGGGGCACCCCGGGCCGACGCCGGCGCGGTGCTCGAGGCCGCGGCCGCCCAGGGTATCGATCTGTGGCTCGTCGGCGAGCGCCGCCTGAGCTTGAGCCTGGACGAGACCACCAGCCTGGACGACGTCGCGCGCCTGGTCGCCGTGTTCGGCAACTTTGATAGGGCCCCCGATCTCGGTGCTGGAGCCGCGGCCGTCGAGGCGAAGCTCGACTACCCCGAGCTCCTCCAGCGCAGCTCGAGTTTCCTCGACCACCCCGTATTTCATACCCACCACGCCGAGCACGAGATGCTCCGCTACATCCATCGCCTCGAGCGTCGAGATCTGTCGCTGACGAGCTCGATGATCGCCCTGGGCTCGTGCACCATGAAGCTCAACGCGACCAGCGAGATGCTCCCGGTGAGCTGGAGCGAGTTCGCCGACATCCACCCCTTCGCGCCCGCCGAGACCATGGCCGGCTACGCGGAGCTGTTCGAGAGCCTCTGCGCCTGGCTGTGCGACATCACCGGTTTCGTGGCGGTCTCGCTCCAGCCCAACGCCGGCTCTCAGGGCGAGTTCACGGGCCTATTGGTGATCCGCGCCTACCACCGCAGCCGCGGTGAGGGCCACCGAGACGTGTGCTTGATCCCGACCTCGGCCCACGGCACCAACCCGGCCAGCGCGGTCTTGGCCGGCATGAAGGTCGTGGTCGTCAAGACCGACGACCACGGCAACATCGACGTCGACGACCTCCGGGCCAAGGCCGAGAAACACAGTGAGCGCCTCGCCGCCGTGATGGTCACTTACCCCTCGACCCACGGGGTGTTCGAGGCCCGGATCAAAGAGATCTGCGAGGTCGTGCATGAGCACGGTGGGCAGGTCTACCTCGACGGCGCCAACATGAACGCCCAGGTCGGCCTGTGTCGCCCCGGCGACTACGGTGGGGACGTCTGTCACCTGAACCTGCACAAGACCTTTTGCATCCCCCACGGGGGCGGCGGTCCGGGCATGGGTCCGATCGGCGTGGCGGCACACCTCGCCCCGTTCTTGCCGGGACACCCGCTCGCGCCGACGGGCGAACCCAGCCGGATCGGGGCCGTGTCTGCGGCGGCGTTCGGGAGCCCACTGATCCTGCCGATCTCCTGGGTCTACATCGCGCTCATGGGTGGGGAGGGGCTGACCCACGCGACCGAGGTCGCGATCCTCAACGCCAACTACATGGCCACGCGTCTGGGTGAGCACTACCAAGTGCTCTACGCGGGCGCCCAGGGCCGGGTCGCCCACGAGTTCATCCTCGATCTGCGGCCCTTCAAACAGTCGGCGGGCATCGAAGCCGAGGACGTCGCCAAGCGACTGATGGACTATGGTTTTCACTCGCCGACCATGAGCTTCCCGGTCGCCGGGACCCTGATGATCGAGCCCACCGAGAGCGAGTCCAAGGCCGAGCTCGACCGTTTTTGTGAGGCCATGATCTCGATCCGTGAGGAGATTCGCGCGGTCGAGAGTGGGGCGCTCCCGCGCGACGACAACCCGCTGGTGCGGGCCCCCCACACCGCCGCGGCGGTGTGTGGAGACAGCTGGGATCGGGCCTACACTCGGGAGCAGGCTGCCTTCCCCCTGGCCTGGATCCGCGGGCAGAAATTTTGGCCCGCCGTCGGTCGCATCGACAACGCCTGGGGCGACCGCAACCTGGTCTGCTCTTGCCCGCCGATCGAATCCTACGAACAGGCCGAGTAGGGGCGACCGATGGCCAAGATCGTCTACGCCCTGTTCGCCTCCGAGGAGCCGGCCCAGGAGGCCGTGACCACGCTCGGGCGCAGGACGCCAGAACGACCCAACTTCCCGGTTCAGCGTCACCGGGAGACCCCGCTGGACGGCAATTTTCTGCCCGAGTCCGCGACCGAGATCGGCCGCAACACCATGGTCGCCATGGGCTTCGGTGGCGGTGTGGGTCTGGCCCTGGGGATCATCGCGGGGGCGGGCCTGGACATCATGGGTCTGACCGTAGGGTTGGGGGCGGGGCTGGGGATGATGACCGGAGTCTTGATGGGTCTGCTCGGTGGCATGATGGCCGGCACACGTGTGCCCAAAGCCGCGCTGCGCGAGGCCGCCGAGGGCCTGGGGGAGGCCGCCGAGGGCTGCGTGCTGGTCACCGTGGAGGTCGAGGACCGCGCCCACGTCGGGGTGGTCGAGGACATCGTGGATGCGCTCGACCCGGTGCTGAGCGGAGTCTGTTGAAGGGGCGCGCCTCTCGGCCGTGCTCCGGTACGATGGGGCCATGGCCCAACCCCTCTGGCGAAGCTGTAGTCGCTGCAAGCAGGCGATCGCCTGTGGATCGACCTACCTGATCTGCAGCGTCTCGACCTGCAACCGGAGCCGCAGCGCGATGGTGTTTTGCAGCATGGACTGCTGGGATGCACACGTGCCCGTGGCCGGTCACCGGGAGGCTCACGCGGAGGAGTGCAGCGCTCCAGATCGCGCGGACGCCCCCGCCGAGAAGCCGGTCCGAGAGCGAAAGGGACGGCGCCTGATTGTACCTGTGACCCGCCGTGATCCGAGCCTGCCCAAAGAGGGGCTGGTGATCATGAAGGCGCTCAAGAACTACGTCCGCGCGGCGGGAGAGATGCGGACCTCGGACGCGGTCTTGGAGGTGCTGTCCGAGAAGCTCCGGGACATGTGTGATCGGGCCATCGACCGGGCCAAGGCCGACGGGCGCAAGACCGTGCTCGACCGCGACTTCTCGCCCAAGTGAGGCGGTTCAGACCAGGTTCAGACCTGGCTGGCACAGGTGCGTTCGATAGCGGCGGTGAACGGCCCCCGGCCGATCTGGCTGAGCGAGCGCAACAGGCCCCAGGCCGCGAGTTCCGACCAGCCGAGGTAGGTGTTCGCCGGCTCGAGCCTCCGGGCCACGGCCGAGCTGGTCACGCTCACACACAGGCGCATGCACAGGAGGTCGTAGAGCAAGACCTGTGCGAGAGGGACGAGGGGGCGCACGCGGTGGTAGCCGGCGCTGACCTCCGCGCACGCGGCCAGCGAGCGCTCGGTGGTGAGTACGGGTTGGTCGGGGCCCCCCATGGCGGCGTAGGCGAGGGCGATGGCGAGATCACAGACCGCCGGCGCGAGGCAGAGGTCACCAAAATCGAAGATCCCCTGGACCTCGCCGCCATCGACGACCAAGTTCTGGTCGTTCGCGTCGCCGTGGATGAGCTGCCAGGGCAGGTCGTCGAGGCGGGGCTGCACATGGGCGCGGTAGCGGGTGAGGGTGTCGACGATCAGGGCCCGGTCCAGGGGAGGGGTGGCCTCGAGGGCGGGGAGCTCGTCTTCGATCCACTCGGCGCGGGCGAGGTTCCAGCGAAACGCCGGGCCCCGAGCCCCGGCCGTGGTGGGGCCCTCGAAGTCGGCGAGGTCGCGGTCGAGTCGGGCCAGCGCTGCGCCCAGGTCTCGGCGCAGCGCTGGCGTGCGCTCGGCCGTCGAGAGCTCCGACCACAGCCCACCCTCGATCCAGGTCAGGGCGCGCGCCGTACAGGGGCGCCCGAGGGCGTCTCGCAGATCGAGTAGAGAGCGGCCGTCGAGGGCCGGGCGCAGACGAGGGACACGCGTCGCCGAGGGCTGTCCTGCGAGCTGGGTCAGGACCTCCGTCTGGAGCTCGAGCGCGGCGCGGGACTCGTCGATGGCCGCGAATTTGAGCACGTGGCGAGTCCCCCCGAGGCCGCCGATCACGAAGTTGCGGTCGGCGTAGCTGTCGAGCTCACGCACCGGGCCGCCGAGGCCCCAGCGCCGGGCGTGGGTCTCGGCGGCCTGAAGGTCGATCTCGGGTCGTTGGGTGGGGGGCACGGCGCTACGGTGTGTCCGGGTCCACGGAGCGGGGATACCAGGGCGGGAGGGGCGGCTCACCCCGGACGTCGAGGGCGGCCTCGGGGGCCGTGGGGAACAGGCCGATGTACTCGACGCGGGCGTCGGCCCAGCCGGGTCCAGAGCGCCCGCGCAGGGCCACGGCGAGCACGTCGAGGCCGTCCTCGCTGCGCCAGTAGCACCACATGGGGAGCTCGCCGCGGGTCAGGGCGCCGTGTCGCCGGGGCTCGAGCTCGGGGCAGATGGGGGCCGCTGCGGGCAGTCGGGCCGCAGCTGCGGCGACGGCCTCCAAGGTCGCGCGTCCGCTCGGGTCGTCGCTGAGCGGCCCGGCGATCGGGCGCCCACCCACCTGTCGGCGATCGGGCAGGCCCCAGCGGGCATCGGTGGTCAGCAGCGTGGAGAAGCCCTCGAGGTCGCCGCGGCCGGCCCGAGCGAGGACGGCCTCGAGCAGCGTCTCGGCGCGGCGTGGGAGCGGGTAGGGAGTCGTGCTGCTGGGATCCGGCCGAGCACCCTGGCTCGAGTCGAGGACCTGCGAGAGCAGGCTGTCCGGGTCGGGATCTCCACTCGGGGTCCGGCCTTGCGCGAGCTCGAAGCGGGGCAGGGCGCGGGCTGGGCCCCCGGTGTCGGCCATGGCTTCGAACACGGGAATCATCTGCTCGTCCGAGCAGGCCTGGGTGCTCCAGCTCACCCTGCGCACGACCTCGTCGCTGCCGACGACGAAGGTCCAGCGACGAAGGTCCAGCGTCGAGGTCCAGCGCTTCGAGCTGGGCAGGGCCGCGGGGGAGCTCGGCGCAGCGACGCTGCGCTCGTGGAGGGACCGGGCTCGGGCGAGGTCGAGACCGATCAGGGGGATGATGCGCAGGGCGTGGAGCTTCCCTTTATCGTCGAGGTAGCGATGTACACAGCTCGACTCCTCGGACTCGCCCAAATACCGGGTCAGGCCGCAGGCTCGTCCCACGGCGGCTGCATCTTCAAAGCCTGGGTCCGTGCAGCAGCGAGCGGGGCCGGTGAGGGGGCGCCCATCCACAGCCGGGTCGCGCCGGTCTCCGGCGTAGGGCTCGCAGCTGCGCTCGGTTGCGGCGCCACGGTCGACGTCGTCTCGGCCGGGGTCGAGGGTGGGCTCGCCGAAGCCCGGCTCGCTCTGTGGGGCGCAGCCCAACGGGCTCACCAGACCCAGCGTGAGCGAGAACGCAGCCATCTGCGTGAACGTGGGGCGTCGAGACATGGCGCAAAAGACGATTGAGCAGCGATGCGAGGGAGCTGAGGTCGGGGAGCGGCCGAAAGATCGACACGTTTGCGGTCGATGACCCCGCCGGCGAGTTCGTCGCAGCCTCTGAGCGGCCGGGCGTGAGATGCGTTGCTTGGTCGGCGCACAAGTGTAACCCGAGCCAGGTTCCTGGGGCCTTGCTCTCAAGGTAGTTTCCAATCGCCATGAAGTACGCGAGCACGATTGGAATAGCCTTGAGCTTGGTCGTCGGTGTCGGCTGCACCGATGACGGCACCGCTGAAGATGTCGGCGACGAGACCGGGACCGACACCGAGACCGAGACGGACGACGATGTGGGTCCGACGGACACGGATGCGGACACCGAGACGGCCGACACCGAGACGGCCGAGACCGAGACGGCGGACACCGAGACGGCGGACACCGAGACGGCCGACACCGAGACGGCCGACTCGGCGGACACGGATACGGACACCGACTCGGCGGACACCGACACGGCAGAGACCGACACCACCGGCGGCCTCGACGAAAACACCATCTACGAGATCCAAGACGGAACGGTCGACGAGGGGACCGCGGTCGACGTCGATGGCGTGTGGGTCACGGGCGTGACCACCAACGCATTTTTCGCTCAGGAGCTCGAGGGGGGGCAGTTCAGCGGCGTCTACGTTTTTGTGGGCAACGATGGCCCGGACATCGCCGCGCTCGAGATCGGCGATATGGTCGACATCACCGGTATGACCACCGAGTTCAGCGATCTGACCGAGATCGACGCCAGCTTGGGGACGGTCGAGGTCGTCGGCGCGGCCGACCCGATCCCCCATCCCGACTTGGTGACGGCGACCGATCTGAACCCTGAAAACGGAGAGCCCTGGGAGGGGGTCTTCGTCCGCATCGAGGGCGACGTCCTCGATGTGGTCGAGCTGCCCGGCTTCGACGAGTTTGTGGTCGACGACGGGGGCGCTACGTCCGTCATCGACAACTTCCTCTACAGCGTGATCGTCGACGGCACGGTCGAGTTCCCCAGCTTCTCCGCCGGGGCCAGCTTCACGGCCATCCAGGGCCCCCTGAACTTCACCTTCGACCAGTTCAAGGTTGCGCCTCGCTCGGCCGCGGACCTCGAGGGTTACATCGAGTTCGAGAACCCGGTGCTCGGCATCGCCGACCTCTCGCCCGGGGACCTGGTGATCACCGAGATCATGTACGACCCCAACCTCTGCAACGACACCAACTGTGAGTGGATCGAGATCTTCAACCCGACCATGAACGAGATCGACCTCGTCGGTCTGCGGGTTCAAGACGAGCTGCTCAACGGTCAGGGCCAGGTCATGGAGTCGCTGATCATCGCCCCCGGAGGCTTTGTCCAACTCGGCAAGGGGCCCGCGGACCTGTGGGGCTACACCAACGACGCCGACGCCTACACGGGCACCAACCCCGGCTTCAACAACAGCGGTGACGACCAGGCCGTGATCCTCAACGACCTGGAGATCATCGACATGACTGCCAAGTACAACGGCCAGGGTTCGTCCGACAACGGCGTGTCCTGGAAGCTCGACCCGAGCCAGTTCGACGCGGTGGCCAACGATGTGGCCGGCAACTGGTGCTACTCGACCGTCGACTTCGGCGATGGTGACCTGGGCTCGCCCGGTGCCGTCAACGAAGAGGCCTGCAACGCCGACCTGCCCTAGCAGCTCTCGGTATCCGACTTGCGGTGCACCGACGCCGCGACAAGAGAAGACCCCCTCGACACACGGTCGACGGGGTCTTCTCTATGGATTGCCGGATGGGGTTGCCGGGATCTCAGTCGGCGTAACGCAGCCGGAGCATCTCGAACATCGCCCGGACCCCGAACATCTCGCCGCCTGCGGGCCGCCCCGGCCGACCCTGCGCGTTGTAGGCCATGGTGTCGACGTGTACCCAGGCATCGCAGCGCTGGACGAACTCGTTGAGGAACAGGGCCGCCGTGATCGCCCCGCCTTGGCCGACGCTGGCGATGTTGTTGATGTCGGCGACCCGGCTGTCGAGATGGCGCCGATAGGCCCGAAACAAGGGCATGCGCCACAGTGGGTCGCCGCAGGTCTGTCCCGAGCTCAAGATCGCCGCGGCGACCTCGTCGCTGGTCGAGAACAGGGCCGGGAGCTCGGTGCCCAGGGCGACGCGGGCGGCCCCGGTCAAGGTCGCAAAATCGATGATCAGATCCGGGTCTTCGCTGTCGGCCTCGGCGAGCGCGTCACACAGCACCAGGCGACCCTCGGCGTCGGTGTTGCCGACCTCGACGGTGATGCCCTTTCGGGTCTGGAGCACGTCCAGGGGGTGGAAAGCGGTCCCGGAGATGGCGTTCTCGACCGAGGGGATCAGGACCCGCAGGCGCACGGAGAGGCCGGCATCCATGACCATCTGGGCGAGGGCCAAGGTCGAGGCCGCGCCGCCCATGTCCTTTTTCATGGTCTTCATGCCAGCGGCGCTCTTGAGGTCGAGACCGCCGCTGTCGAAGACCACGCCCTTGCCCACCAAGGTGAGCTTGGGCGCGTCCTCGTCACCCCAGCGTATGTCGATCAGCCGGGGCTCGCGGGGGCAGCCTTTGCCCACGGCGTAGATCGCCGGGTAGCCGTCGCGGACCAGGTCCTCACCCACGGTGATCTCGATCTCGGCGTCGTGGGCCTCTGCGACCAGGACGGCGGCATCGGCGAGCTCGGCCGGACCGAGGTCTGCGGCCGGGGTGTTGACCAGGTCGCGGGCGAGGAAGGTCGCGTCGCGGGCTCGCTCGACGGCGCGGCGATCGGTACCTTCGGGCCACACGAGGGTCGGAAACGTCTTGGGGGCCCCGGTTTTGTAACGGGCAAAGTGGTAGGTCCCGAGTGCCCAGCCGAGCGCGGCCTGCTCGGCGGCTGCGGGCGTGAGCACCGTGGCGAGGCTGTAGCGGCCCTTGGGCAGCTTGCCGGGCAAGTTGGCGTAGGGCCAGATGCTCGGCCCCTTATCCTTGCCCAGGCCGAGCACGATCTTCGCCACGCTCCCGTCGCGGCCTGGGACCAGCGTGACCTTGCCCGAATCGGGGCTGTACTTGGTGCCCTTGAGCCAGGCCTGGGTGACCTTCGGCTGACCCTTGAGCCAGGCCCGGTAGGCCGAGGTGGTCAGCGCGTGGATGGGGACGGTCTTGGCGTTGGCGCGCGAGGCAAAGTTGTCCATCGCCGCCGAAGATAGATGGCTTTTGTAGGTGTGGCTACTCGCCTACTCGAGCACTTCGATCAACAGGGAAGTGATGTTGTCCGAGCCGCCCTGATCGTTGGCGAAGCGGATCGATTCGAGCACCGCCTCCTCCACATCGAGGCTCATGATCCGCTCGAGCGCGGCCTCGTTGAGGTAGCCGTGGAGACCGTCGGAGCACAGCAAAATCCGATCGCCGGGGAAGAGGGGGATCGGGAGGGTATCGACCTCGACGTAATCCTTGTGGCCCACTGCCCGCGTGATCACATTACGGATCCGCGAGTGTTTGGCCTCTTCGGGAGAGATCAACCCGTGCTTGAGCTGGTAGTTGACCAAGGTGTGGTCTTCCGTGAGCTGGGAGACCACGCCCTTGCGGGCCAGGTATACGCGCGAGTCTCCGACCTGACCGACCACGCCCAGGGACTCGCTCACATAGAAGGCCGAGGCGGTCGTGCTCATGCCCCGCTGATCCGGGTTGAGCTCACCGAGGGAGTGGACCATGTAGGTCGCGTTTTGAATCGCGCCACGCATCATCTGGCAGAGCTTGGCGACGGCCTCGTTGCTGTCGCCCCCGGGAGGCGGCAGGGTGCCGGCCTCACGCTTGAACCACTCCCAGATGAAATCGACGGCCTCGCGGCTGGCGATCTCTCCACGGGCACGGCCGCCGACGCCGTCACACACGATGAACAATCCAAGCTCGGGATCAGCGAGGAACGCATCTTCGTTGTGCGAGCGCTTTAGGCCCACATCGGTGTGGCCAAAGTAGCGAACGCGCATGGTCGACTATTCTAGCACGGGGTTTCGCCTGCATTGGACGAAGCTGGATTATTGTCGGTGAATGAGCTGATTCAGCTGCGACCGAGTTCGGTCAGGCCGGCCAAAAACCCGGTGGCAGTGGCGCACGGACGGCGAGTTCGGCTGGGAACACACCAGAGAGGTCGATCGCGCAGGCGTGCAGGTGGATAGCGGGGGTCGCATTTATGGTAGTGGCGATCGCACTGCGGTCAGAGCGTGGTTCGCTTCCGTAGAGATCATCCCCGACGATGGGCATATGTACCCACGCGAGGTGGACGCGCGCCTGATGGCGACGGCCGGTCTCGAGCAGGAGTTGGAGCAGCCAGCGTCGCCCATGTCGCGCGAGTGGCTGGACCCGAGTGCAAGCTCTGCGTCCATCGAGGCGCACGGCGGAGCTGGGGCGTGGGCCTTGGGGTCCACGCCCCAGGGCCGCGCGGATCCGCAGCGTCGGGAGCTCGAGCAGAGACTCGGTTGGGCCCAGATCGAGCTCCAGGGGCTCCAGGGGTTGGTCTGCAGGTTCGAGCCAGCCGCGTAGACCATCTTCGGGCAGCGCGGGGGGCCAGAACGAAGGGTCACCCTGATCGTCGAGGCGCTCACACACCGCGAGGTAGTGCTTGGCGACCCGCTCGTCGGTGAAGGCCTGCCGAGCTTGTTCCCAGATTTTTTGAGATCGGGCGAAGGCGACGACTCCCGAGGTCGGTTGGTCGAGGCGGTGGACCGCGCCTCCCTCTCGGGGATCGGGGGAGGCCGAGCCGCACTCGGGCCAGCGCTGGGCCACGGCGGTCGCCAAGGTCCCCGGTTGACCGGGGGTCAGGGCCACCGTGTGCACGCCCGCAGGCTTGAGCACGTAGATGAAGTCGTCGGTCTCGGCGAGCAGCTGGAGCGTGCTGACCTGGGCGCGCTGGGCCTGCTCCAAGGCTGGATCTCCGAGCGCATCCAGGGCCAGGCGCAAGCGTGCACCGACGTCGACACGGGTCGATCCTGGGCGCTTGCGGTCGTCGATGCGGAGCCCACCGGCGCGGGCCAGCGCGCGGGCCTGACGGCGGGAGAGCCCCGCGACCCGCCGTCCGAGGACCACATCTGCGCGCTCCCCCGCATCCGGATCTTCAACGGTGATCTCGACCGCACGCGAGGGATTGGGGGCGCTGGAAGGGAGGGGCACGGAGGGGAGGGGGACGGAGGGGAGGGGGACGGAGGGGGCAGGATCGTCGCTCA
>CAYVJQ010000019.1:45638-66196 GCA_964451725.1 uncultured Nannocystaceae bacterium
ACGGAGGGGAGGGGGACGGAGGGGAGGGGGACGGAGGGGGCAGGATCGTCGCTCACGGTCTACTCGCGGAGAATCAGGGCCTCGAGGTGCTCACCGGCAGCGACGCTGCGCCGACCCTCAGGCACGCGCAGTAGCACGTCGACGCCAGCGAGTGAACGCAGCGCGCCCGAGAGCTGCCTGGTCAGCGGTCGGGCGCGGCCGTCGGGATCCAGGCCCGCCCGGACGTAGTGCTCGCGGCGCGGGTCCCCGTCGGCGGCCGCGGCGAGCTCGAGTGTGCGCCGGGGTCGGTGCCAGCGCGCCTCCGGGAGCCCGAGCAGAGCGCGGATCAGCGGTCGGGCAAACAACTCGAAGGCCACAAAAGTGCTCGCCGGGTTGCCCGGGAGGGCCAGCACAGGCAGGGGAGGGCGGCTCGGGGATCGGGGCAGGAGCCCGTAGGTCGTCGGTCGCCCCGGCCGCAGACGGAGTTTGCGAAAGCGCAGCGCGAGGCCCAGGGCCACGAGCGCCGGGAGCACGAGGTCGTGCTCACCAACGGAGATCCCGCCGCTACACACGATCAGGTCGGCCTCGCAGGCGCCTCGCTCCAGGGCTGCGCGCAGAGCCTCGGGGCTGTCGGCCACGGCGCCGAGGTCGAGGGGCACGCCGCCGGCCTCGCCAATCTGGGCTGCGAGCATCATGGCGTTGGTCGAGACGATCTGGCCGTGGCCAGGGCGAGTCCCGATCGCCACGAGCTCGTCTCCGCTCGACAAGATCGCAACCACGGGTCGACGCCGCAGGAGGGGGCGATCGTGTCCCTCGCTCGCCAGCAGCGCGGCGTCGCCGGGGCCCAGGCAGACACCCGCGTCGAGCAGTCGCTCTCCGTCGGCGACGTCGCTGCCTCGGCTCCGAATCCATCGCCCGGGGGCCGCCTGCTCCAGGGCTTGGGCAGAAAACAGGACCCGCTCGGGCTGGTCGGGGTCGGCGAGGTCGGGGCGGGCGTCCTCTCGGGGTACGACCGCGTCGGCACCGGCAGGCACGACCGCGCCGGTGGCGATGCGCATGCAGGTGCCGGCGCTGAGCTCGAGTTTGCTCGGGTGACCGGCCGCGCTCTCGCCCACCGTGATCAGGCTGAGGTCTCGCTCGCCTCGCTCCCAGGCTGCGACCAACAGGGCGCTGTCGACCGCGTAGCCGTCCATGATGCTCAGGGGCGCCGTCGGCAGGGGCCAGGCCGCGTCGCAGGGGGTCGCCAATACACGGCCCACGGCCGCGCTCACGTCGACGCGCTCGGTCCAGCTGTCGTCATCCCGGTCGCCCCGGGCCCGGAGATCGTCGAGGATGAGGGCGAGCCCCTCGGCGGTGCCGAGGTCCCGGTCCCGGTCCCGGTTCCGGGGCTGTCGGTTCTCAGGCTGAACGGGGTCGCCCCCAGGCGCGCTCATTTGCCCTTGTACTTCCGACCCGGGATCCGGGAGGTCGCGGGAGTCGAGGCTTTGCGGGCTCCCGCTCGACCATCGGTCGCCGCGCCGGCTTGGGCACCCGCGAGCGAGGTTGCGACCTCGAGCTCGGCGGTGAGCGAGGTCGGGGTCGGCTCGGGAGCCTTGACCGTGCCTTTGCTCTTGCCCTTGGCCACATAGACGATCAGGACATCGCCGATGGCGACCCGGTGGTTGCGCGCGACCCCGTTGATCCGCCCCAGGCTGCCGGTCGAGAGCCCAAACTTCTTGGCCACCCGCTCGAAGGAGTCGCCCTTGCCGATCTTGTAGCCCCGACGCCGCAGGTCACGATCGGCGAGCACGGCGACGAGGTGCGCCGCACTCCCGCGGATCACGTGGCGGGCGCTGCCCGGATCACAGATCGTCACGCCCGCCGCGTCGGGATCGAAGTCCGGCTTCACGAGGATCTGGAGCATCTGTCCGTCGACCAGACGGGCATTCGGATCGAGGTCGTTCCAGGCCACGATCTCCTGCCAGGCGACGTCGAAGCGCGAGGCGATCGCGCTGCTCGCCGTCGCCCGCGTGACCCTGAAAAACACCAGCTTGGTCCCCGGTGGCACACGCAGAGGAGGCACGGCGACGAGCGGGGGCAGGGAAGGGGTGTCCGCGCTGTCGGGGGAGCCCTCCGCGGGGCTCGCGGGGACCACCAGCACGACCCCCGCCTTGACCTCTCCGCTATCGTGGATCGCGTTGATCCGTCGGAGCTGTTTTTGCGTGATCCCGTGGGCTGCAGCGATCGACTCGAGGTCGTCGCCGAGCTTGGCCGCGTAGCTCGACCAGCGCTGCTCGGTGCTGGCGATCTCCCCGCTCAGGGCCTCGAAGGCCGCGTGTTTGGAGCGGGGGATTCGAACGGTGGATGGCCCGCCCTCCGGGGACACACGCCCCCGCAGGTAGGTCGCGTTGATCTCGGCGAGGATGTCCTCGTCGTAGCCGAGGGCCTTGGCCAGGTCCTCGATTCGGGTGCCCGGCTCGATCTGCACGTCGATGAGCTCGAGGGCCGGACGGGGGGTGCTCGAGACCCCAAAGACGGCCCGGTTGTGGCCGACGATCGCCGCCGCGAGCATCTTGGGCACGTAGTTGCTGGTCTGTCGGGGGAGCCCGTTCTCGATCTCGCTGAGGGCCCAAAAATTGTTGGTGTTGTTGCGTCGGATGCTCTGGACCACCAGGCCGTAGCCGGCGTTGTAGGCCGCCAGAGCCAGCTCCCAGGTTCCGAACCGGGCTTTGAGATCGGCGAGGTAGGCGGCCGCGGCGTAGGAGGAGCGCTCGAAGTCGAGGCGATCGTCGGTCCAGTAGTCGGCCTCGAGCCCGTAGACCCGACCCGTGGGCTCCATGAACTGCCACATGCCGGCGGCGCCCACACCCGAGTGGGCGCTGGGGTTGAAGCCGCTCTCGATCATGGCGACGTACATGAGGTCCTCCGGGACCCCGGCCTCGGCCATGATCGTGCGCAGGCGCGGCTCGTAGCGACCCATGCGTTGGAGCCACGCCGAGATCATGCGCTGGCCCTTGGGGTCGTCCTTGAAGTAGCGCAGGTACTCGATGGTCTTCGCGTTCCAGCGAACGGGGATGTCGGGCAGCTCGAGCTGGCGCATCCAGGCCTCGGGGGGCTCGTCGACGATGGTCTTGCGAGGTGCCGCGGCCTCGGGGAAAGCGTCGGTCTCGAACTCGGAGAGGTCGCGCCGCAGCTCGTCGTCCCAACGGTCGACGGGACCGGCGTAGGCCGTGTGGATAGAGGCCCCCTCTGGCCTGTCCCCGCGCACGCGCATGCGCGCCCGCGAGTCTGCCCAGACGCCGCCCTCTGGATCCCAGCTCGGCCCGATCTGTTCCTCGCCGGACGGCCCTGTCCGGGCGTCGGCGGATGCACCGGTCAGGACGCCGGCGCACAGGACCCCGAGGACGGCCGCCGCCCTCCAGATCGAGGTGCTGCGACGCGGGGAGCCGCGTCGGGCTGGCCGGGACCGGCTCTCGCGCAGTGACCGCTGCCGCAGCGGGGCCGACAGCTCGACTGGCGACCCCAGGCCGCGGGGGCTGCCGGAGGGCTCTTGCGGTGTGAGCGGGTCGTCCATCGGGTCTACGCTAGCAAAGCACTCTCAGGAGGACTACCTTCTCCCCATGCTCCTGGGTTTTGTCCTCGGACCGGCGGAGATCGCTGTCATCGTCCTGGTCGTGTTGCTCATCTTCGGCCCCTCGAAGCTGCCTCAGCTCGGATCGAGTGTGGGCAAGATGTTGCGGGGCTTCAAAAAGGAACTGAAGTCGATCAACGACGACGACGACGACGACATCGTCGACGAAGCCGGGGAGATCGAAGTCACCCCTGCCGGCAAGGTCGAAGAAAAGTCGAGCTGACCCGGGTATTCGAGAGCCACCTCCGCGGCGGCTCTCGAATACCCAGGGCGTCAGACAGGGGCCCGCAATCGGCGGCGGATCGCATGGATCACCCGCGCCGGTAGAGTCGCATCACTGCGGAGAGTTCGAAGCTCGCTGCGGTTGAGCAGGCCGACGAGGCGCACCGCGGTGGCCTCGGGCATGTTCGGGTTGCGCAGCAGGGCCATGCGGATCCGGGGACGACAGCTCCAGCGGGGGGTCGCAAGGAGGAGCGCGAGCACACTCGCGCTCGCACGCCGGGCCGTGGCGATACGCAGGACATCGGTCTCGGTCACCCGAGAGTTGCGCAGCAGGAGCTCAACGACATCGACGTGGGGATCGATGACCAGACGCTCGATCACCTCTCGCTTCCACGAGCGCGCCAGGCTCTTGCGCTCGCCCAGGGTCAAGGGTCGGGAGCCGGGGGTCAGGGCCCGTGGACCGGCGGCGTCCCCATCTTGGGCGGGGGTGTCGCTCGTCCACAGCAGCTCCCCACAAGCCTCGAGGCCCAGGCGGGCCGCGGACTCGAAGATCGCCTGTCTGGTCGGATTGGGCAGACGGTCGCTACAGGCAAGCTCGACGGCCGCGAGCAAACTCAGATCGAAGGGCGCCCCGCCGGCGCGCCCCGCTGTGGCCAGCGCGTCGAGGAGCCAGGCGGCGTCGTCGGGGCTGCGGGCCTGAAGCTGCTCCGAGAGGGCCGCGACGCGCATGGCTGCCTCCGGCAAGGCCGCGAGCCGACGCGCGAGGGCGTAGGCATCTCCCCGGCTGCTGGGTACCGGCACCCCGCCAGCGTGCGCGAACGCTGCAGGCCGGGCAAGGTGCGCCCAGGCCGGAGTCCCGGACCTGCGAGTCTGGGCCAGCGCGAATCCGGGCCAGTACGAGTCGGCGCCGCGGTCAACCCTTGGCGGGCTTGGCGGGAGATTTGTCCGCGGGCTTGGCGGAGGATTTGTTCGCTGGCTTGTCTGCAGGCTGATCTGCGGCCGGCTCTGTGGCGGGTCCGGTACCGGTCAGCTGCTTCAGCACGGGGATCGGGTTGGGGTCGCCCGTGGTGATCAGAGACCAGGTGATGAGACCGAGGGCCGCGACCAACAACAGTAGGGCGACGACCTTGAGGATCGTGCCGGCGGGCCTCCCGACCTCGAGCTCGGGTGCCGGCTTGCCGGGGGAGGTGGCGGTGTCTTCAGAGATCTCGGGTTCGTCGACCTCGACCTCGACCTCGGGTTCGTCGACTTCGACCTCGGGTTCGTCGACTTCGACTTCGACTTCGACTTCGACGACTTCGGGCTCGGCGATTTCGACTTCGGGCTCGGCGATTTCGACTTCGGCGACCTCCGGCTCGGGTTCGGCGGGCTCGAGTTCGGCGACCTCGAGCTCCAACTCGGGTTCGGCTGGCTCGAGTTCGGCGACCTCGAATTCGACTGCAGGCGTGTCGATTTCAGGCCGCAGTGGCGTGGCCACAAACGCCTCGGGCGAGACCGAAAGTTCGACTTCGTCCGTGGTGACGGGAATCGGTGTCCCAGGCTCGCGCTCCGTGGGCGTGGGCGCCGGATGAATCGGTCCGGGGTGGCCGATCAATGTCGGGTGTGAACTCGGTTGTCGGACCGAGGGCCTCTCGTCCGGGCTCTCGAAGGTGAGCTCCGGCGTGGGCTCGACTGCGGCGGGCTTCGGCATGGCCTGGCGCACCGGCGGCTTGGCCTGTGCGGCGGGCTGAACCTGTGCGGCGGGCTGAACCTGTGCGGCGGGCTGAACCGGTGCCACAGGCTGAACTGGTGCCACAGGCTGAACTGGTGCCACAGCCCCGCTGGGAGCGGGCGCAGGTCGAGACCGCTCGGCGGGCATCGACGCGCCACCCACGGCCTGCCGATACGAGACTTCATCTCGGTAGCCCTGTGCCATCTCCATCCCAGGCTCGACCAACGCGGGATCGTTGGCGGCCTCGAAATCGAGGATCATTCGAAAATCACAGGTCGGACACGCGACCTGCACCAGCGGCGCGATCAGGGCATCTTCGACCTGGAAAGGGCTGGTGCACTCAGGGCAAGCAACAATCACGACAGGGCCTCCGCGGGCCTCAGCCTATCCCACGAACCCACCTGCGACGAAGGAATCGACGCAGGCGAGCGGAGAGGGCCGGAAATGGGCTCAAAAGTCGAGCCCGAGAGAGATCGTGTACTGCTGTTGGAGACCCGAGGCGTCGGTGACGGTCTCGGTTCCATTGTTGGGGAGATCTACGGTCGCGCCCGACTTGCCGCCGGGTACGATCATGGCCTCGAGCCCAACCCGCAGCACGCTGAAGATCAGTCGCACGCCGATGAAAGGGCGGTGACGCACAATCACATCCTGTTGGCGGAAGACGAACTCGGACTGGTTGAAGCAGTCCGCCTCTCCGTTGGCACAGGGTTGTGGACCCTCGAGCTGCTCGTCGTGGCCGGGCGTGGAGTCGATGATCCCCGTGCGCGAAAAGATCATCAGCGCCTGGTACCCACCGTAGGGGGTGATGCTGAAGGTCTTGCCGATGCCGAACACGTGCGAGATCGACGCGTCGATCGACACGGTGGTCATGTCGAGGTCACGGCCGCCGAGGAGGCGTGAAAACATGCCGCGCACGGCGATCGACGGGATCGGCATGTGGTGAAAGCCCTCGTGTAGGGCGATCTTGCCGTAGCCGGAGATCGTCCACATGCGGCTGTCGAACAGATGGGTCGTCCCAGCACCGATCTCGATGCCAGGCCAGAGGCCCTTGCGACCCATGATCTGCAGCGAGGGCGCGACGTTGTCGGCCCCCCGCGAGGTATCGGCCCAGTAGGCTTTGTCGCCACTGAGCGTGTTGATGCCGATATCGGCAGAGACAGCGAACCCGGACAGACCCAGAGAGTCTGCGGGATCGACGGGCCTGGGGGCCATCAGCACGCCGACCTCTGAGGAGAGCGAGCGAAAATCGCCGTTCCTTTGCGAAACGGTGCCGTCATCGTTGACCTGGCCAAGGCTGGTCAGGTCGAGATCGTACTTGCCCGCTCGCGCCTCAGAAGAGACGAGTAGAGTAGCCACCAGAGCGGACAAGCAAAGTAACCTTCTCGGCATGCGTTGCTCCGGGAGAACTTGCAGAGCGTAGCTTGCGCCTGGATTTTGTGTCAAGGACTCCCGGCCCTCCAAACCATCAATATTGCAGGTGATTTTCGCGCACCCTGTGAATCTCGGGGTGTTTGGACGCTGAGCGGCCGCCAGTGAGCTCCTGGCCGTACTCGGCGGTCTTCCCGGTGATCTTGATTTGACCGCTCCGGGTCGCGCAAGTAGCCTGCGGCGACGCGGGCTCTGGATGCACGCGAGATGGCCCCTGGCGCCTCTTGGAACCCCATACGAGCGAATCTACAGGCGTGACTGGACCCCTCGAACCCGGCGGTGCGCCACCCGCTCGACCCTCGACGAAAGCTGCGAGACCAGAGGGATCCCGCGGCGGCGCGACGGCGCGCGAACGCGCATGGGTCAAAGGTGGCGGAGAGATCCGGGAGCACCCCGTGCTCTTGCTGTTGTTTGTGATCGCGCTTATGACGCCGATTCTGGCGTGGACCGAGGGTCCGGCGTGGGTGGGGTGGCTGGGCCTGGCTGGGGCGATCTCGCTCGTCTCGCTGGTTCTTCGACTGATCCTGGTCGGGTTCACGGGTTACGAACGGATCGTCGGCCTGCGTATCATCCGGCGCAAACCCGCGGATCCGGCGGGGGTCCCGTTTTGGCGTCGCGGCCGAGTTTTGTTGGTGATCGCGTGGGTCTCCGCCGCGCTGAGCATCACCGTGCTGGTGGGGCTCAACATGGTCGTCGACCGGGCGGACGGACCGCTCATGGATACGCTCCAGCCGCTGCGTGTCGGGCTCGTCTTCTACGCGGCGATCTCCAGCTTCTCCGGGCTCTTGGTTCTGATCGGCCAGCGCTTCTCCGTGTTTGGCACGACCTCGATCATCGGTGTGGTCTTGGGGGTCGCGGCGCTGTTGGTGGTCCAGTCGGTGGCGACCGGCTTCCAGCACGAGTTCGAGCGCCGGGTGCTCGGGGTCTACGCACACATCAACGTCACTCGTGCCTTCGGCATCTCCGAGTACCGCCGCTTCGAGGCTTGGGCGCGGACCTTGGAAGGAGTCGAGGGCGCGAGCCCCTTCGTCTACTACGCCATGGCGCTCGCGCCCTACACGGGCGACCGTCGGGCCGACGACGTCAAGCTCGCCAGCGTGTTGGTCAAGGGCATCGAGCCCTCGACTGCGGGCCAGGTCATCGATCTTCCCCAGCACCTCGAGCGGGGCAGTGATCGCCCTGTCCCGCTCACCGATCTGCACAGCAGCTACGCGTTGATGCCGGTGCCGGATCGGCCGAACAGCGAGCTGCCACCGGTGATCGCCGAGACCCCCGATCCACGCGGGGTCGATTGGTACGACGACGCGATCACCGACTGGAACAGCAGCGATCACAGCAATGATCCTTTTCGTGTCGGTCGGCGCAACGAGGACGAGGACGTCTGGGAGGACCCCCCCGAAGATCCGAGTACGGTCGTCAACGTGGACATCGACAGCTCGGACCTGCCCACCATGTTCATCGGCGTGGGCCTGGCTCGAGAGCTGCGCCTGGCCGAAGACGACGTGGTCCGGCTCGTCGATCCGGGCGCGACCTTCGACCACTCGGAGTCCCCCAAATTCGTCTACTACCGGATCGCAGGCGTGTTTCAGGCGGGCTTTCAGGAGTACGACAGCCGCCTCGTCTACGTCGACATCCGCGAGCTCCAGCGCTTCAAATACCGAGGCAAGGACATCGTCTCGGGGATCGATCTGCGGCTCTCCAATCAGGACCTGGCGCCAGAGGTCGGCGCGCGGGTCGGGGCGGCCCTCAACAGTCCGGGGATGGAGGGCTACTCGGTGCTCGAGTGGCAAAAGCTCAACGAGAAGCTGTTCGAGTCGATCCGCACCCAGAAGAACATCATCACGGTCATCCTCAGCCTGGTGATCTTCGTGGCCTGCTTCAACGTGCTCTCGGCCCTGTGGACCATGGTGATCCGGCGGACCCCCGAGGTAGCGATCCTCATGTCCATGGGCGCGACCGGTCCCCAGGTCGCGCGTATCTTTCAGGTCACGGGGATGACCATCGGGCTCGCCGGCTCACTCGCGGGGGTCGTGTTCGGTCTCGTCATGTGCTTCCTGGTTCAGCTCTACGGCTACACTCTCGACCCCGAGGTGTACTTCATCGAGGAGCTCCCGGTGGAGGTCGACCCGGTCCAGATTGCGTGGATCCTGGGCTTGGCCCTGGTGTTTTGCTTCATCGCCACGATCCCGCCCTCGCTGCGGGCGGCCCGACAGCGCCCGGTCGAAGGCCTGCGCTACGAGTGACGCTATGGGTGGGCTCTCTGGGCTGGTCGTCTCACGCCTGATCCGGGAGCAGGGCTCCGGGCCGGCGTGGGCCCGTCCGATGCTGGGCTCGTGTCTGCTCGCGCTCGCGCTCGCGCTCGTGGCTCTCGCGCTCGGGTTGCGTGGGCCATGGATCGTCGCTCTGGCCTGGTTCGCCGTCGTGGGCGTGGGCGTGGGCGCGGGGACCATGTTGCTGCGGCCGATGTTGGCGGTCAGCGTCACGGGCCTCGCGCTGGGTGTAGCGAGCTTGTTCGTGGTCTTGGGGGTGGCCTCGGGAGTCGAGGAGGTCTTGATTCGCTCGTTGGCCCGGCTCAACGGCCACGCCATGGTCACCAAGTATGGCCTCGATTTCTTCGAGTACGACGCGGTCGCCGACCAGCTCGAGGCCGATCCCCGGGTTCGCGCGGCCTCGCCCTTCGTGTTTGGGGTCGGGGCCCTCGTAGCGATCCCAGACCCGGCGATCCCAGACCCGGGGGCGTCCGGGTCTGTCGTGCGGCCGCAGGGTGCAGATGTGGGGCCGGTGGTCGTCACCATCAAGGGCTTGGATCCGCGGCGTGTCGCTCGCTTCTCCGACGTCGATCTGTTGTTTGCGGCGGGGGGGGTCGAGGCCCTGCGGCCGGCCGACCCGGGGGTCGCTCCAGGCATCGTGCTCGGGGTTCGGCTCGCGCGGCGGCTGGACCTCGAGCAGGGCGCTCGGGTGCGGCTGGTCGTCCCCGCGGCGATCAGTGGAGACCTCCAGGCCGAGCCGGGGCCGCCTCGATACGGGGAGTTCGAGGTCACGGGCTTGGTCGACACGGGCTTCGCCGAGTTCGACGCGAGCTTTGTGCTGGTCCACCTCAGCGCCGCCCAAGCCCTGATCTACGGGGAATTTCGTGTCACCGGGGTCGAGCTGGAGCTCGCCTCCACCGAGGGGCTGAGCGCGGCCATGCCGACCGCCGAGGCCCTCGTCGAGGTTCTCAATGCCCCCCGGGTCGAGCAGGGCAAGCTGCCTTATTACCGCCCGGCGAGCTGGGTGGAGGGGTCGGCGATCTTGAACTCGATCCGCCAGACCAAGGCCCTGCTGGTCGTCGTGCTCGGGCTGATCGTTTTGGTCGCCTCGGGCTCTCTGATCGGCGCGCTCTTGCTTTTACTCCGACAAAAGCGACGCGAGATAGCGACCTTGGCAGCCCTGGGCGCGACACCCCGCCAGCTGTTTTGGATCTTCGAGCTCGTGGGGGTGGGGGTCGGCGCCCTGGGCTCGGCCTGCGGTTTGATCCTCGGTGGGGTGAGCCTCGGCCTGCTCCAGTTGATGCGCTTCGGTCTCGACCCCGACGTCTACATGATCGACCATCTTCCGGTGGCCTTTGTCGGGATGGATCTGGCGATCCCCGTCGTCATGGCGACGTTGATGTGTGCGTTGGTGTCGGGGCCTGTGGCGGCCCGGGCCGCCCGCCTACGGCCGATCGATGCGCTGCGCTGAGCTGGCTGTGCGAGAAGCCTGAATCGCTGCGCGACTCGGCGTTGTCAGCCGTCCATGTCCGGCTCGGGACTCTCGGGGACCTCGGCGTTTTCGGCCTTCTTGAGGGCCGCGAGCCGGGGCTGGGCGACCTCCTTGGAGTAGGTCGAGCAGCAGTCTTGCTGGATGTAGGCGGCCCACTGATCGGCGGCCTTGGTGACCTTGCCCTGCTCCTCGTAGACCATGGCGGCGCCGGCGTAGGAGTCCTGGTCGCCCTTCCACTGGGTCTGGGCCTTCATGAAGGTGCGCAGCGCCTTGTCGAGCTCCTCCGCGGCCATTTGGGTCCGGCCGAGTTCCCGGTAGACGTACTGGATGCGGGGGTTGAGCTCGCCGACCTCGAGCAGGATCTCAGCCGATTTGGCCAGCTCGCCCGCCTCGCGTAGGGCCACGCCGTACTCGAGGCCGAACTGCTCTTGTTCACCGTCCAGAGCCCAGGCTTTGCCGAGGTGCTCGGCGGCGGCGGTCCAGTCTTTGTGGCCGGCGAAGGCCCGGCCGAGGGTGACCTGGGTGTCCGCGTTGTCGGCTGCTTTGGCGACTGCCTGCTCGAGCGGCCCGATCGCGGCGGCGTAGTCTTCACGAGCGATAGCGACCTTGCCCATGCCGGTCAGGGCGCCGACGTTTCCGGCCTCGTGGTCCAGAATCCACTTGTACTGGCCCTCGGCCTCCTTGATCTTGTTGTTTCGAAGGTTGGCCGCCGCATCCTCGAGGTTGCGGGCGATCTCGGCGGGGAGATCGATATCCTTCTCCTGCGGCTCGCAGGCCGAGAGAGCGGGGAGGATCAAGACAGAGGCGAGGGCGAGGCTGAGGGCGCGCTTCATGGTCGGCTCATCGAACGAGACGTCGGCGTTATAGCATCGCCGAGTGCGCGCAGTCCGGGCCGCTCGCGGATCGTGTGGGCTCAGTTCTCGAGCATGGACTTGCCGCCGCTGCCGGCGAGCCAGGCCCGGGCGCACGCCTCGGTCAGGAAGCTGCGCAGCTCGAGGCTCGACCTGCTGGCGATCACGGTGATCGCGGTCCGCAGTACCGAAGAGTTGGCGACCACGGCCACCTGGCACACGCCGGCTCGCTGGGCATCGTCGAGCCAGGCTCGAGCCATGCTCGGAATCGCCGACTCGTACCCGGTGATCGCCCGTAGATCACACAAGACCCCCTTGGGCTCGCCCTGGGTCAACGCTTCGTTGAGACCACGGAGGTGATCACACATGACCTCCGTGTCGATGAAGCCCTGGAGCTCCACGCGCAGCAGCCCCCGATCGGCGGCGAAACCCGCTTCGATCTTGGAGTGGAACGCGGTGGGGACCTGGCTGAAATGCATGCTGACCTGGGAGGTGGTTTGGCGGGCCTCGGAACCCGCGCCATGAGGACTCTAGTTCGAGGGCAGGTCGGTCTGACCGTGCACTCGAAAACAATCAACCCAAGAACCACAGCCTAACAATCTGCACGAACGACGACAAGGCCGCAAACGGGGATGGACAGGTGTGGGCCAGTCGGGCTGGCGGAGGCCGACCGTTTGGCCAGTCCTGAGCGAGTGGCTGTGGCGAAAATCCCTCTACGACCCGAGGGTTCTTTTGTGGACAGTCGCTACAGTCCTACCCGTGGCGAAAGTCCCCATTGTTCGATGGCCTCAGCCCTCGGGCTGACAACCGAGGGCGTCGCACTCGACCGCGAGTTGAACGGGGTAGCCGGGGCCCACCGGTTCAAACTCGAAGGTCGCTGCGTCGCCGACCTCGGCGCCGCTCGAGTCGAGGGCCTGGATGCCGACCTCGGCGAACAGCACACCGATGAGGGCCCGGTCCGGGTCTGCGAGGACCCGCCAGTTGCCCGTGCCCTCGCCGTCCAAGGTGCAGTCGAGTTCGGCCTCCAACATGATGCCGCCGCCGCCTTGTTGGTAGGCCTTGATCTCGAAGCGGTCGATGCCGACACCGTCACAGTCGGCGAACCCCTCGGCGCCCAGGCGCCAGCGTACCGACAAGGTCGCGGGTCGCTCGGTCAAGTCGATGTCGAGCTGAGAATCGGCGGCCTCGAAAATTTCGATCCGGCGCTCGCTCTCCGAGTCGGCGAGGTTGTCGAGGATCACGATATTGTCGGAGTCGTAGCCCTTGATCTCGAACTCGTAGGTCTTGGCCTCGATGTCGTCGATGAACAGCTCGTCCCCACAGGCGATCTTGGCGTTGTAGAGCACCACGCGGTCGTCGCCGGTGCCGCGGACGAGCTCCGCCTCGATCCTGGTCACACCGACCTCTTCACAGGTCTTCGAGTTGCCGAGGGTGTAGTCGATGGCCAGGGTCCCGGGACCCTGGTCGGGTTGGCAGGCGGGGAGGCAGGCCAGGCAGGCCAGGCAGGCAAGGACGGTGGGCGAAAACTGGGGGCGAAGCGGGGAGGTCATGGCGGTCTCGCTGGGACAGAAGGTACCGCACTGAGGCGAGTTGACGAATTTGGAGCTCTGCTGGGGGGTCCAGGACAGGCGTCGGCTGGAGCAATATTGCGCTGCCCCACCCGCGCAGTCTGTCGTTTTTTTGTTCGGGGTCTGGGGTCGTTCTATGGACCATCGAGGGTGGGTCTCCCGCATTGGGGTCCCCCGGGAGAATCCGCCATGCGCAAGCTCGCTCTGACCGCCTCCATCGTGCTCCCTCTGATCCTCTCGGGGGGGACTGCCCGCGCAGCGGACCCCGAGGGCGAGGGCAAGGACGAACTCGAGGCGCTCGACGAGCTCGAGGGGGATCCGCATGACGAGCCGGCCCCAAAGTCGAAGTCGAAGTCGAAGTCGAAATCCAAGTCAAAATCGAAGTCGAAGTCGAAATCCAAGTCGAAATCCAAGTCGAAATCGAGCCGGAACGACGAGGCCTGCAACTTTCGTTCGCCCCTGTACTGGCACACAGTAGACGCTGGAGAGCACCTCGGGCTGATCGCGGGTCAGTATGGAGTGCTCAGCGCAGACATCATCGGGCTCAACCCAGCGCTGGCCGACAACCCCAACCACATCCGTGTCGGCCAAAAACTCGCGGTGTGTCCAGAGTTGCCGCCGCGCGAGGTCGAGGAGATCAGCTATGAGGTTCGGGCGGGCGAGACCTTCAACGAGATCGCATACGCCCACAACCTCAGCCCGGCGGAGCTGTTGGGGCAGCAAGGCGCGAGCTTGACCGACCCCGACAAGCTCCGGGTCGGCGCGACCTTGAAGATCGTTCGAGTCGGCGAAATCGTCCCTGGCTTCGAGCCCGAGCCGCCTCAGCGGGGCAAGCTCGTCCACGCGCGCAAGCTGCCGGAGAGCGCCTCCTACTTCATCAAGCGTCCCCACAATGCCTACGGCACCCCGCGCGCGATCAAGCTGATCAAACAGGTCGTCGGTCGCTACGAGAAACGGTCCAAGGGTGGTCCCAAGCTGCGTATGGGGGATATCTCCAGGCAGGGGGGCGGGCCCATGCAAGGTCACCGCTCGCACCAAGAGGGCAACGACATCGACATCGGCCTGGTGCTCGAGGGCAAACTCGCCGATCGCATGCATTTCTCGGGGGCGACGGCCAAGAACATCGATCTGCGTCGGACCTGGATCCTGATCGAGGAGTTCCTTGCCACGGGCGAGGTTCGCTACATCTTCTTGGACTACGCGATTCAAAAGCAGCTCTACAACTACGCCAAGAGCCAGGGAATCTCGGAGCAGAAGCTCGACGAGTATTTCCAGTATCCGCGCGGTCTGGGCCGAAATCACGGCATCATCCGCCACTGGCGCGGGCACAAAAACCACCTCCACGTTCGGTTTCGGTCTTAGATCTGAAAACGACCGTGGTGTGCTTCGTGCGCGCGGAGACGGTCGCATCGGGCTCGTTCGAGCCGGCAAGCTTTGCAGGGGGCGGTCGACGACCTGGTGTCTGTGTAGGTCGGCGATAGGCTGGACGGGCCGGACCCTCCACATGAGCGCAGAAACACGCAAGCGAGTCGTCATTGTCGGAGGGGGCTTCGCGGGCCTCAACGCCGCGAAGATCCTGGGTCGCGCAGGTGAGCGACTGGAGGTCACGCTCGTCGATCGCCGCAACCACCACCTGTTTCAGCCCCTGCTCTACCAGGTCGCCATGGCTGGGTTGAGCCCTGCAGACATCGCCGCACCGATCCGGGGGCTGCTCAGCGAGTACCAAAACACGACCGTCATTCAGGGAGAGGTCCAGCAGCTGGATCTCACGGGAAGGCGGGTGTTGGGAGACTTCGGCGCGCTGGAGTACGACTACCTGCTGCTCGCGGCGGGGGCGATGCACGCCTATTTTGGGAACGAAGAGTGGGAGGTCCACGCGCCGGGACTCAAGACGCTGGAGCAGGCCACGGAGATCAGGCGGCGGGTGTTGACGGCCTTCGAGCAGGCCGAGATGGGGGGCGACGCCAGCGCTCGCAAGCGCCTGCTGACCTTCGTGATCGTCGGGGGAGGACCGACTGGGGTCGAGCTCGCTGGGGCGATCGGTGAGATGAGCCGCACCACTTTGGCTCGAGATTTTCGCAACATCGATCCCAAGCTGACCCGGGTCATGTTGATCGAGGCCGGGGCGCGGATCCTACCGAGCTTCGCGGAGTCGCTGGCCAGCCGAGCGACCCGGGATCTCGAGAGTCTCGGCGTGCAGGTCTGGACCCAGAGCCGGGTCACCCAGGTCGACGAGCGGGGGGTGGATGTGGGGGGCGAGCGGATCGAGGCGGCCACGGTGCTCTGGGCCGCCGGGGTTCGGGCCGCAGACTTCGAGAGTGAGGCGACGATCGAGCGTGACCGTCAAAACCGGATCCACGTCGGTGCCGACCTGAGCCTGGCCGGGCACCCCGAGGTGTTTGTGGCCGGGGATCTCGCCCACGCCGAGGGGCCGGACGGGAGGCCGCTTCCCGGACAGTCTCCGGTCGCGCTTCAGCAGGGTCGCTTCGTGGCGAGGGCGATCCTCCGGGAGCTCGAGGGAGGCGCCCGCGGGACTTTTGTATTCAAAGCCAAGGGCCAGATGGCAACCGTGGGCAGGAGTCGGGCGATCGTCGAGACCGGCAAGCTGCGCTTTGGAGGACGCGCAGCGTGGTGGACCTGGCTGTTGGTCCACATCTACTACCTGTCGGGATTTCGAAACCGGGTGTTGGTGCTGATCCAGTGGGCGTGGTCGTACATGACCTTCACCCGCGGGGCGCGGTTGATCGTCGACAAACGCTGGCGTTCGTACGAGCCGGCGCAGCCCCAGCCACGATCAAAAGTGGACGTGGAGCGCGTCGTTCCGCCGGCTGCTTGAACCTGACGGAGGCCTCGACCTCGGGTTCATGAAAGAAGGGCCGACTCCGGACGGAGTCGACCCTTCTTTCTATGGAGCCGAGCGGGCGAACCCGCCGGCGGTCAGTCAGTGGAGCAGGCGGCGCCCCGGCATGCCCGGGTCGTCCTCGAACTCCTCGTCGTCGTCGTCATCAAAAGGCTCGTCGTCGTCGTCGGTGTCCCGGGCTGTCGCAGCCTCCGCGTCACGGCGGCGAAGCAGGGCCGTGAACACGAGGGCCAGGCCGGTCGACCAGCACAGCACCAGGAAGGCCATCCAGTAGCCCGATACGTCGGCGTTGAGGAGCAGGGGCAGCGCCGCGGCGTTGTGTCGCGCGACGTGTTCGACCTCGAGGCCATAGGTGCCGAGCACCGAGACCAACTGCATGAGCACGGCGGCGCCGCCCAAGAAGGCGATCCGCAGCTTCTGCTCCCGACGGCGCGAGGCCCAGAGCAAGGTCGCCACGCCGGTCTCCGCGGCCAGCAGCAGCTGAGCGAGGGTGGCCCACATCAGCTCCGAATCGTCGGAGGCCAATCCGGCCTCACCCATGACCAAGTAGTAGGTCATGCCGACCAGCGCGACGCTGATGGCGATGAAGCCCTGGAAGCGAAGGAAGGCCCGGCGTGCCTCGATGTGGTCGGCGACCGCCCGCGCCCGCGCCGGTCGGCGGAGGCTGGCGACCAGGAGCCAGGCCAGGACGGGGAGCAAGAACGCGCTCGACAGGAAGGTGAGCAGGTTCAGGGCATCGAAGTCCTGAGCGTGGTGATGGTTGGAGATGTCCAGGAGGGTCAGCGCGCTGCAGCCGATGCTGGCGAGCGCCAGGGTGACACCCTCAGCGGGTTTGAACAGGGGGGCCCACCCGCGCTCGACCCGGCGGCGCCAAGATGCGAGGCACACGAGCCCGAGCACGGCTTGGACGGCCACTGAGTAGGCGAGCATGGTGGTCGCCAGGTCGTCGAGGGAGGCGGGGTCGATGCCGACTCCATGGATGCCGCTGAAGTGGGCGATCGTGGCCCACAGGGGGGGCAGGGGTCCCAAGAGGAGGCCGGTCGACGCGATGTCGAAGCCGGCGAGGCTGGCTCCGAGCAGGCCCGGCATCATCACGCCCGCGCCCAAGAGGCCGCCGACGACCATGGCGTTGACCCGTTGGCCGAGCGCATCGCCCAAGCCGATCGCGGTCAGGTGTGTGGCCACCGTGAGCAGGCCGAGCATGGCGACGGGGACCAGGAGGGCCCCGAAGTGGCCCGTGATGGTGAGCAGCAGCGCACCCGTTGCGAGCAGACTGCCGCCCAGGACCAGGGCGAACACGTTGGGTCCGACCATCATGGCGACGGCCAGGTCGCCGGCACCCATGCCGGTCATGCGCAGCACGGGTAAGGTCCCGGCTTCACGCTCGCGGGCGGTAGCGGTGGCCGTGACCACCGGACCGACGACCACGAAGATGAACGAAGCGAAGGCCAGGAACAGCGCGCCGACGAGCTCGTAGCGGGTGTGGTCCTCGACGGGCGAGGCGTAGCGAACCGTGGGCACGTGCCGGGGGGTCGACGAGGGGCTGTCCCAGCCGCCCTCCCACAGGGCGCTGCCCGGGAGCAGGGCGGTGGCGAACTCGGCGGGGTAGGCGTCTGCCAAGTTGAAGGCGGAGCGGCTGAGATCGGCGCTTCGACCTTGCTCGACCCACTGCCGAGCTTCGCTCGACAGCTCATAGCGGTCCGCGTGAATGTCGAGGTCGATGAGCGTGGTGTGACGATCGAGGACGGCACCGCCCGCCGTGAACCCGTCGCGCTCGCGCTGGCGATCGACGGTGATCGCGTGGTCGCCCAGCTGACGTTGGATCTCGACGATGGCGGCGGACAAGGAGGTCTGAACCTCGCTGACCTCCAGCTCCCGGTAGATGTCCCAGGTACTGGCGTCGAGGAGGCTGGTGAAGGTCGTGTCGCCGCTCCAGACCATCTCGAAACGCAGCGGTGAGAGGTCGGGGAGGACCAGGAGCGCGGCGAGCTGCTCGTCGCCTCCGGCCGGCTCGCCGTTGCTGAAATCGAACTGTTGTCGAGCGAGGAGGGCCTGGGCCTCGCTCAGCCGATCTTGGGTGGCCTCGATACGGAGGTCGAGATCATCCAAGATCCCCGCGCGGATCCTTTGGTCTCGGACCCACTGGGTATCGTTCGCGGCCTGAACCCGATCGTCGTAGGTGCACTCGGGCATGTTGGGCCGGGTCGAACAGACCGCGGCCCGGTCCTCGATCCCGAGCTCGGTTCGAAGCTGCTGGGCCTCCACGGAGTCGAGGCGCGTGAACGCCGAGATCCCGAACCATGAGAGGCCGGCGATGACCAGTGCGGCGATCGCCGCAGATATCAGTCGGCTCTTGAGATCGCGCCGCACAAAGGGGCGCAGTCGTTGCCAGAAGGTGCGCTCGGGCGTTCGGTTGCTGTCGTTCACGGGATCCCCACTTCCTCCAAGGTTGTGACCGCAGTCACAAAATCCGGTCGTCTGGCGTGCCCACATGGGCCGCGCCGAGGTCCGACATCGAACCTCCTCCAGTGTTTCACAAAACGTGGGCTTGCGCCGGTCAGTTTGCGGGCTGCTGGCCATCGGCGAACGCAGCGGCTGGAGGTAAGATTTCACCCGTGCCGACTGTGCCGACCGAGCCCGCCGCTGAATCGCTGCTCGCAGCGCTGCCCCAGCTCTCCCTGTCCCCATCGATCCAAGAGGCGATCGCTCAGTGGCTCCGGGATCCGACCTACGCGGACGTCCGCGAGCGCCTCGCTGCCACGGTTGGCCTTGCGCTCGGAAAAATGTCAGGCGCAGAACCCGCGGTCTCGGGCTCGAAGGCCGAACAGTCGGCGGCGCTCGCCGAGTTGGAAGACGCCTTCTCTGGACCCCTGCCCATCGGTACGGGGGGCCGGCGCGGTCCCTGTGGGGCGGGGCCGAACCGAGTCAACGCGGCGCTCATGCGCGAGACGGCCCGCGGACTCGCGGTCGCCCTGCGACAGTCGGGGGATCCGGAGCACGTAGCGATCGTCTACGACACCCGGGCGACCAGCCGACAATTCGCGCTCGTGGTCGCGGCGGCCCTGCGCGCGGAGGGGTTGGCGGTCACCTTGCTCGACGATCCACGACCGACGCCCCAGCTCTCGTATCTGGCCCGGACGCTCGGATGTGGGGCCGGGGTCGTGCTGTCGGCGAGCCACAACCCGCCGACCGACAACGGCATCAAGATCTATGGACCCGACGGCGCTCAGGTGCTCGGGGTCCGAGCTCAGCGCCTGATGACGGGGATCGTGAACGCGGGCGAGGAGGTCGGCGCGCTCCCGCCCATCGACCTCGAGGCGATCGCCGCGGGGGAGGTCCCCGCGGGGGTCGATCGCATCAGCCCCGAGCAGGCCGCCGTTCGCAGCGATCGGGCGTATCACGACTATGTTCTGTCCCAGGGCGTGGTCGAGGGATCGTTGACCGAGGTTGGCCTGCGGGTCGTGTTCACACCGCTGCACGGGGTCGGGCACACGTCGGTGCTGCCGGTCCTGCGTGCGCGCGGGATCGAGGTCTCGGTCGTCGAGGCCCAGCTCCCCGATGGCGGCGTCTTTGCGACGGTCGAGAGCGCCAACCCGGAGGACCCGGCGGCCTTCAAGCTGGCGATCGCGGACGCCGAGGCCGTCGGCGCGGATCTGGCCATGGCCAACGACCCCGACGCGGACCGACTCGGGGCTGTGGTCCGGGATGGTGAGGGCCGCTACGTGTTCATCGACGGCAACCGTCTGGGCGTGCTCATGCTCGACCACGTGCTGCGCGAGCTCGCGGCCCGAGACCTCGAGGATCTGCGCCGCGGTTGGGTCCTGACCACGCTGGTCAGCTCCCCCCTGATCGCCCACTTGGCGGAGGCCCGGGGGGTCGAGGCGATCTCCGATCTGCTGGTCGGTTTCAAGCATCACGCGGGCGCCCAGGCCGAGGACGACGCCCGTCCGCTGGTGTTCGCTTGCGAGGAGAGCCACGGCTACCTGCGCGGCAACGACATCCGGGACAAGGACGGGGCGATCGCGGCCCTGCTGTTGGCCGAGTGTGCGGCGGTGTGCAAGCGCGGTGGGCAGACGCTCCTCGATCGACTCGACCAGATCTGGGCGGAACACGGCTACCACCGAGAGAAGACGGCCAACCTCTACGCCCTGGGCACGGCGGGGCGGCGAGCGATCCAGGCGGTCATGGACCGGCTGCGCAGTGATCCTCCCGAGTCCTTCGCCGGTCTGCGGGTCGCCTCGGTGGTCGATCGCAGCCAGCCCCGCGACACGGGGTCGACGACCCGGGATCTGCTCGGCAACGTCATGGTCTACGAGTTGCGTGGTGAGGGCCGGAGCTGCCGGCTCGTGTTTCGACCCAGCGGGACGGAGCCGAAGATCAAGGTCTACGCTCTGGCCTCTGGTGCAGCGCAGCCGATGGATGAGTGCGCCGACGCCGAGCGAGCGCAGACCCGGGAGGCCGTCGATGCGCTGGTGGATCAGGTCATGCGTGAGGCGGCGGCCTTCGCCGAGGCCTCCATGGCCGCTCCTCCATGAGGACGGAGAGGACGGAGAGGACGGAGAGGACGGAGAGGACGGAGAGGACGGAG
>CAYVJQ010000019.1:66296-71017 GCA_964451725.1 uncultured Nannocystaceae bacterium
GAGGACGGAGAGGACGGAGAGGACGGAGAGGACGGAGAGGACGGAGAGGACGGAGGGGTGAAGCAGCGAGGCTGGATCGCGCTGGCTGCGATCGCGCTTGGGCTCGCCCTCACGACCGGGCTGTGGTTCGTGTGGTCCGGCGGCGCAGGGCCGCCCGGCGCCGTCGAGCGGGGCCGGGATGGGGTCGGGCCCGCTGGTGCTCCGGGCCTCCAGCGGCGCCTCGGCAGCAGCGCTTCGCCGGGTCCGAGTGGAACACCCACGGAGGTCGGGGGAGTGGTCTCGGACCCAGACAGCGGTCCTTTGAGCGAGGGGGGGATCGAGCTGTGGTGCCCGGGCGCGAGCACCCCGGCCGAGCGTCTGAGCTTGAACCTCGAGGGTGTGTTCGCGGGTCCGGCCTGTGGCGGGGGAGGGGAAACCTGTGCCCGTCTGGTCCATCCTCTGTATCGTCAGACGAGTCCCTGGTCCCTGGTCCCGGGTCGGGCGATGAACCTCGAGGCCGCGGGCGCGCGCCGGGTCGGGGGGATCGTCTATGGCGGTCGAGGTCAGCCACTGGCGAACGCGCGGGTCAGCCTGCGGGTGCTGGCAGGAGGGAGTCCGGGCGGAGCGGGGAGCGTGGGGACGAGCGATCTCGACGGGCGCTTCGACCTCGCCGTACCGGCGCTTCGGCCCTGTGACAGCTGTGACTCGGCCGATGCCGGCGACCTGGGGTCGTGCCTCGAAGCAGGTCGAGGGGAGTCCGGGATCTCGGCGATCCTGCGGGTGCAGGCGGCCGAGCACGGGCCCCTCCTGCGGTCGCTGAGCCTCGAACCCGGAGCGCCTGCCCTCGACCTCAGCATCGACCTCCCCCAGCCCGGGCCGGTGCTGCGCGGGACGGTGCTCGATGCTGATGGCGGGCCTTTTCGTACCCGCGCGCGTGTGCTCGCGCGCAGCCTCGACGACCCGGAGCAGAGCCACGCCGCGAGAGTCGATGCCCAGGGGCGGTTTCGATTCGACGCGCTGGGCTCGGGTCGCTACGAGCTGCGCGCGATTCGGGACGGGTTGGAGGTCGCGCGCACGGAGGCGGAGGCCGGGGACGAGATCGAGCTGCGCAGCGAGCTTCGGCCGTCTGTGTCCGAATTGGAGATCGCTATCGTCGATGCGAGGGGCCTCCCGGGGGCGGGTCGACGAGTCGACGGCGGTCCCTTTCGCGGGGCGATCACCGATATTGACGGCCGAGTCGTGGCGCCAGACCTCGTACCAGGGGTGTACACCTTGAGGATCGAGCGGCAGGACTGTGAGCCCCAGCAGGTCGAGATCGAGGCCGGGCCACCGCCAGGGGGCGATAGGGCGGAGAGGGGGGGCAGGACCGTGATCCTGAAGGGCTGTTCCGTGTTTGATTGAGGACACGGAGCGTTATCGGCGCGCTGTCCCGAGGCTGATCTTTGGGGACCGATCTTTGGGGGTAGTCGAGCAGTGTCTGGGGGCGACCTGCGTTGGTAGTATGCCGCGTGGTTCCATCCGCCGAGCCGAGGGACGCGCAGCCGGGTCACGGCGCGTTTCCACAAGTATTCGGCAAGTACGTCTTGTTGCGGCCGATGGCCCGCGGTGGGATGGGGGAAATCTTCCTCGCCGCGGCGGGGGAGACAGGGGGCTTCGAGAAGCTGTGTGTGGTCAAGAAGGTCCTGACCGACCTCGAGGACGACGGGGTCCGCCGCCGCTTTCTCGATGAGGCCAAGGTCGTCGTCCGCCTCAACCACAGCAACTTGGTCCAGGTCTTCGACGCGGGCCGGGTGCTCGAGGAGCACTACCTGGCGATGGAGCTGGTCGAGGGCAAGGACCTGAGGGGGGTCTGGAATCGCTGCGCCCAGCTCCACCGGCGGATCCCCGTGGATTTTGCCATGTTCGTGGTCAGAGAGCTCTGCCGTGGGCTGGACTACGTGCACGACGCGATGGGCCTGAACCTCGTCCATCGGGACATCTCGCCGCCGAACATCATGATCGGCTACCACGGCCAGATCAAGATCACCGACTTCGGGTTGGCGACCCACGCCATCAAGCGTGAACTGACCAATCCGGGGGTTGTGTTCGGGCGCTTCAGCTACCTCTCCCCCGAGCAGGCCCGCGGTCTCCCGGCCGACCGGCGCACCGACATCTACGCGTCGGGCATCGTGTTGTGGGAGATGTTGACCGGCCGTCAGCTGTTCCCTGCGGAGCGCGCCACGGCCGGGCCCACGGCCCTGGCCGAGCTGCGCAACCCGGACATCCGCGCGCCCTCGGAGATCGTACCGGGGGTCCCCGAGGGCCTCGACGAGGTCGTCTTGATGGCCCTGGCGACCGAGCGAGAGGATCGCTACCAGACCTCGGGCGAGTTCAAGGTCGCGCTCTCGGAGGTCCTCAATCGCTACAACCCGGCCTGCGACGTCGACACTGTGGCCGCGGTCATGCGTGAGATCTTCGCCCGGGAGTACAAGCTAGAGTCCGAAGACTACGCTCGCTACACACGCGAGGATTTCTCTCCGATCCGCGCCCAGGCCAACTCGGACGACTCCGAGTCGCTCAGCATCAGCGACGCGACCGTCGTCACGAAGAAGACGAGGGGGCGCTCGGGTCGGGAGAGTTCGGCGGCGGCCAAGGTCGCCAGCCCGGTCGAGGGCGACACCTCGAGCATCCTCCTCGACGACTTCGACATCATCGAGCTCGAGCGCAGCCGGGCGCGGGGCTGGGCCGACGCCCCGAGCAGCGAGGTGTTGATGCGCGCGGCTCAGAGTCGGGTCGGAGATGTCGTCAGTCAGCGCTACCGCATCGATCGTCTGTTGGGGATCGGGGGCATGGGGGCGGTCTACGCGGTCACCCACCTGGCGCTCGGCAAGACCTACGCCCTCAAGGTCCTGCACGATGTCTTCAGTCGTGATCCCGACCTCATCGATCGGTTCATGCGGGAGGCCCGGGCCGCCACTCAGACCGGTCACCCGAACATCATCGACGTCATCGACATCGGTACGGTCGACGAGAGCGCGGACGTCTACTTTGTGATGGAGCTGCTCGCCGGGACGGACATCGAGGCCGTCATCCGCGAGTCCGGGCCGCTCGCCATTCGGCGATCCGTGCACATCGCCCGTCAGATCTGCCGGGCGCTTGCGGCGGCCCACGAAGCGGGGATCATCCACCGCGACCTCAAGTCCGAGAACGTGATCTTGACGGTCAAAGGCGGCGACCCCGACTTTGTGAAGGTCCTCGATTTTGGGATCTGCAAGCAGGTCGACAGTGGCGCGTCCTCGTCCACTACGCCGGGGATGGTGATGGGGTCGCCCGACTACATGGCGCCCGAGCAGGCCGCGGGGGCGCCCGCAAATACACGCTCGGATATCTACGCTCTGGGCACGATTTTGTTCGAGATGTTGGCTGGCCGGCTGCCGTTTCTGGGCCGCAACGCCATCGACGTGCTCATGAAGAAGGGGGCCAGCCCCGCGCCCGAGGTCAGTGAGCTCCGCCCCGAGGTCCCGCCGGCCCTGGCCGAGGTCATCTCGCGCTGCCTGTCGCGCGATTTGGCGGATCGGCCCGGGTCCATGAAGACCCTCGAGTACGAGCTCACCCGGGCGCTGGAGGGGCGGGCGTCGGCTGTGGCGGCGGTCATGGGTCTCAACCTCGACGCCGAAGCCCAGGCCTCGGCCTCGGGCTCGGAGCCCCGACCGCTGTTCGAGGAGCTCCCCGATTTCGAAGATCTCGAGGCGGGAGAGGAGGGCGCCGCGCCTCGACCCCGGCAGCGCTCGCGGCCGCGCTCAGGGGCTCTCTCGGGTGGGGCTTCGCAGGCCGCGGGGGTGATCACTGTTCACGATCAAGCCGAGGCCGCCAAGAGCCAAGTCGCGGCCGAGCTCGAGCCGCGCTCGTGGTTCAAGCCGGGTCTCGCGCTGGGTCTGCTCGGGTTCTCGGTCGCCGCGCTGCTCGTGTTCGAGTTTGGGCTGTTCGGCCTCGGAGGCGAGGACAGCTCGGCGAACATCAGGGGGGTGTCGGAGGGGTCTTCAGACCAGACCGGGGGGCAGACTCCGGGGCGCCTGGGGGACAGCGAGGGAGAGCCCAGCGCGGAGAATTTGGAGGGGGCCCCCGGGGCCGTGGGCGAGACCGAGGACAGCAGCGGAGAGGTGGTCGAGTCGGGCGAGGGGGAGTCGGGCGAGCTCGACACCAGCGTCGAGGGCATCATCGCGCGCGCCGAGCAGGCCTTCGAGAGCGAGCATTGGCGAGAGCCGGCCGCGGGCAGCTTGGCCATCGAGCTGACCAACCTGGGGATCGCGGACCCCGGCAACGAGGCGATCGGCCGGCTGCGCGGCGAGGCCGAGAAAGTTCTGGAGCCCGCGGCCCGCAAGGCCGCAAAAGAGAGCGACTGGGAGCTGGCTGTGGCCGGCTACCGCGACCTGTTGGCGGTCTGGCCGGACCACGAAAAAGCCCGCGACGCCTTTGTCGAGGCCCTGCGCAAGCTCGCTCGAGGTCAGCTCAAGCGAGACGACTTCGAGGGGTTGCTGGTCACCGCCGACGAGCTGCTGCTCCGGGAGCCCCGCATGTTCGTGGCCCTCAAGTACCGGGCCGACGCGCTCGCGGGCCTCGAGCGTTGGGAGGAGGCGGCCCCCGCCTACCGCCAGGCGATGCGTGTCCGCTCGACCAGCAAGGACGCGAAGAAGGGCTACTGGCGGGCTCGCCACAAGCTCAAGCAGCTACAGTCGGGCTGAGTCGGGCTGAGTCGGGCTGAG
>CAYVJQ010000020.1:0-32218 GCA_964451725.1 uncultured Nannocystaceae bacterium
CCTTCGGTACTTCACAGGCCCATACTGGAACCATCCCCCCTCTCTATTTCCCCCTATATGACGACCCCGGGTCCGGGTGTTCTTATTTCCCCCTGTATGACGACCCCGGGTCCGGGTGTTCTTATTCGGCGTGCGCATCAAGCAGCAGCTCACCATCGAAATCATACAACCGCACCCGCTCCGGGCTGAACGCGGGCGCCATCGGAATCAACGAAAGCTCATAGTACCCCGGGTTCGGTCGCTCGACCCCCAGCCCGATCCCAAATTGAACAGGCTCATCCCGGTCCGGGTTGCCCAGCGCAAACACGTCCGCATAATCCAGGCTGAGCACATCATCGGGACCCGGACCCTCGAGGATCAAACTCTGGACCGTATTGGGTTGGATGACCATCTCGACCACGACCCGGTCCGCTTCAAAGTACGCCACAGGGGTCGGCATCGGAGCGTGGGGCAGAAGCTCGAGCGGGTTGTGGGCCAGGCGCTCGTCCATGCCCGCCCCGCCCAGGCCGAGCATGTAGTTGAGGTGCAGGTGGGATGTGTTCGCGCCCGTGCTCCCGCTGCGCCCGATGACCGTGCCCGGCTCGACCGCCTCCCCCAGTTTGGCAGAGATCGAACTGAGGTGGAGGTAGGCCGACTTCTCACCGCCCCCGTGGTCGATGAGCACCCTGTTCCCGGAGCTGCTCTGGCCATCCCAGAGGGTCACCTGCTCGACCGTGCCGGCCTTGATCGCCCTGATCGGCGTGCCCTCGGGGAGCTTGATGTCGATGCCCGCATGAAAGTCGTAGTCGCCACTCAGGTCCCGAGGTCCAAAGCCCGAGCTGACCTCGTCGGCGTCGGGCTCGGCGGTGTTGGCGATCGGCCAGACCACATCGTCTTCGCCGTCACCCTCACCCTCACCTTGATATTCGCCCCCGCCATCGCCCCCGCCATCGCCACCGCCATGGTCGGTGCCGTCGTCGACCCCGTGCTCTTGGCCTTCGTACTGGCCTTGTTCTTGACCGTGGCCCTGGTCCCCATCGCCCCCGAGGTCGACGCAGGCTGAGCTCGAGGTCGCGGTGGCGAGAACAACTGCGAAGACCCAAGTACGCACCACCAAAGAATAGGGCCAGGCTCCGGGTGGTTGCGAGCACCTTGGACCAGGCGCGCCGGCGCGCTTTGACCTGTGCGCTTCACCATGCGAATTTCTCTTTATGGCTGAAGGCAATATTGGAAGCAGAGTCTTGGCCGTCACCATATTCGGGGTCTGCGCCGCGGTGTCTTTTCAGGCCTGGAACAACGGCAAACTCGGGCCCGAGACCGCCGACCTGTCCAAGGCCCACGCCTGCGACCTGGACTCGAGCTGTATCGTCCTCGACGACAACGCCCGCGTGGGCAAGACCAGCGCCCTGGATCGACGCTACGAGTACAAAACCACCCACGGCATGATGGTGGTGACCTGTGCCAGGGAGTGGGTGTTCTTCGGAGCTTGGGCCTGCACACCGAGCCCCGGTCGACTGGTCGGCGATCCACTCTGACCTCACCCGACCTGACCTCAACCGACCTGACCTGACCTGACCTGACCTCACCCGACTTCAACCGACCTCAACCGACCCGACCCGACCTCAACCGACCCAACCCGCTCAGGCCTCGTTCAGAGCGGATCGGTGACGGGCATGGCCTCGCCCTCGTGGGCCCGGCGAAACTCGACATAGCCGGCCATGATCGCCCGGTAGACCATAGCGCCGAGGAGCTTGTGCCCCTCGGCGCTCGGGTGGGAGAGGTCGGCACTCATGAGGCCCTCGACCTTCCAACGCCCGACCGAGCCGGGCCCGCCCATGGCCGCGATCGTATCGAAGAAGGCGCAGCCGTTGGCCTGGGCGACCTGAGCCTGGGCGGCGCTGATCCGAGCGGCGATCGGTCGACTGGTGATCCGCCCGCCCACACGCTCACCATGGTCGACCGGACCCATGACCAGACAGCTGGCCTCGGGCCGAGCGCCCCGGAACAGCTTCAAGACCCGATCGTAATCGGCGATGAAGGGGTCGAGACTGACCTGAAGATCCTCGCGGCCCATGTCGTTGCCACCAAAGGTGAACACCGTCAGATCGAGCTCACGGTGACCGAGCTGATCACTGAGGTGCGCGGGGTCGAGGTCGCCCAGGCGCTTGGTGAACGCGCCGATCAGGGCCATCCCGTCCCAGACCACGCCCGGGCCCTCGCGCTCGAGCACGACCCCGTAGGCGCGGACCCGTCCGTCTGCGTTGGCGCGAACGCTGAAACTGTGGGCGCCATCCGGGACCTCGATCCGCGCCCAGGCATCGACCGGCTCGGGGGGCTCCCCGCTCGCAGACAGGGGGAGGTCCGTGTCGACCCGACGCGCGAGCTCGCCATCGACGTCGATGCGCAGCGACCCCCCCCGATAGCGACGCTGGTACCACAGCTCGAACACGCTGGCGGAGCGACCCACCGGACCTTTTCGCGCGGTCTCGAACTCGCTGATCGAGCCGCCGGTGGACCACACCGTGGCCCCGCCGTAGCCGTAGCGCGCGTCGCTTCGTCGGCAGCGGTCACGGATGAAACAGGACTGCCAAGGGACGTTGCTCCGGTCTCGAAAGCGGATCCCCTGGTGGCGGTAGCTCGCGTCGTAGCGATACAGGGCATGAAAGCCGTGGCCAGCATCGCCGAAGCGGGCCTGCATGCGCCTGCGGATCGCCGAGCTGACTCCGTCGTTGCCGAGCACCGAGTCGCCCCAGTGCCCGGCCCGGGTCACGGCCCCGGCATAGCCGATGTCGCTCCGGGTCAGGGCCGCGTAGAACTCGGCCAGGGCCTCTGGGTCGTCCAAGGGGCGCTCGGCCCCGGCCGGGTCGAGCGCGTGGGTGGTGTAGGCCGGATAGGAGTGAGGGTCGCCCGAAGCTCCGGGCCCGGGCACCTCGATACCGACCCGAGTCTCGACCGGCTCGAGGATCTCGGCGGCCGCCTCCCGAGCGGCCGCCGCGAGCCGGGCAGCTTCGTTGGCGTCGGCTTCGGCCTCGGCCCCCTGGCCCATGAGCTCGCGCCCGATCAGGTTCCAGTAGGGCACGTAGTCTTCACCCACGCGCCAGGGCTGGGCCCAACTCAGGGGCAGGAGGTAGGTCAGGGCGACGAGCGCGGCGAAGGTCGCCACGGCGGCGGCGAGCTTGGAGAAGGTCGACAGGGGTAGGTCTTCGTCCCCAGCACCAGGCCCGTCCCCGTCCCCGTCGAGGACGACCCGCTCGATACGCTCGGCCGTGTCGAGCAGGCCACCGGAGATCGGGGCTCGCTCGGATGAGGTGGACGAGGTCGAAGGGGGCACACGCATGGCTCAAAACGCGAAGTAGATGTTGGGCCGGGGCCCATCGAGAAGGTGCAGGATCAGCAGGCAGGCGAGGGCGAAGAGCAGGCCGATCACCGGCCCAGGCAGACGCTCGAACAGCCCAGCCAGGCGTGTATCCACCCACTCGCGGGGGGTGAAGTGATAGCCCAGCCCGAGCACCATCAAGAGCAACAGCCCGTGCTCGGCGAGCAGGTCGAGGGCCCCGAATCCGAAGCTCGAGGGTGAGAGCACCCGGCGCAATCCCTCGTGCAGGGCCTGAATTCGGAACAGGCCAGGGCGGACCCCACGGCCGTCGAAGCTGAGCAGAGCGTCGATCATCTGCCGCGCCCGCCCGAGGTCTTCGGCCCGGAAGAACACCCGAGTGAGGGTCGCAAAGTGAAAGGTCAGGGCGACGTGGATGGCGACGAGCAGACTGTTGCGGACCCTCCGGGCCCTCCGGGCCCTCCGGACCCCCCGGGTCGTGGCCGCTCCGATCTCTCCGGCCTCGACTCCATCGGGGCGCGGGAGCAGGACGATCAGCCCGAACACGAGCGCGCCGAGGCCGGCCAAGGTCGCCCCCTTGACCGAGCTCAGCCACAGCCCGCGGACCGCGAACACATACACGGCCATGCCGAATCCCGGGACGACCAGCAGCCACAGCGCCGCCGCCCGGGCCCGGCTGCGCTCCCGCAGTCGATTCCAACGATTGAAGACCACCGCCCCGCCTTGGAGGTTGCTGTAGACCACGAAGTTCCAGCTCGCGCCGTGCCACATGCCGACCAAGAACATGGTCAGCCACAGGTTGAGATAGGTCCGGGCCTTGGTCCCCCGGCTCCCCCCGAGCGGGAAGAACAGGTAGTCGCGCAGCCAGGTCGAGAGGGTCATGTGCCAGCGCCGCCAGAATTCCCCGACGTCGAGGGCCTGGTAGGGACGGTCGAAGTTCTCCGGGATCTCGAACCCGAGCAGCTTGGCCACGCCGATCGCGATGTCCGAGTACCCAGCGAAGTCCGCGTAGATCTGGAGCGTGAACGCGTACAGAGCCAGCAGACACTCGAGCGAGGTGAAGTCCCCCGGCGCGTCGAAGACGATATCGGTGAAGTACACGGCGATGAAATCGCCGAGTACGACCTTCTTGAGCAGGCCCTTGAAAATACGAAACAGGGCCGCCTCGATGTCCGCGCTGCCGATCCGAGGCCGGCGATGGAGCTGAGGGAGGAACTCGCTGGCGCGGACGATCGGCCCCGCGACGAGCTGCGGAAAAAATACGACGAACAGGGCGAAGCGCCCGAACTTCGGCTCTGGGGTCAGGCGCTGACGCCAGACGTCGATCGTATAGCTGAGGCTCTGGAAGGTGTAGAAGCTGATCCCGATCGGCAAGATCGGCGCCAGCGCGGGCGCGAGTGTGTCGCCGAAGCTCCCAGGCAAGATCAGGGCGAGCAGGTCGACGCTCGCCTCGAGAAAGAAATCGACGTACTTGAAATAGGCGAGCAGGCCCAGGTTGCCGCCGAGGCTGAGCACCAGCCACAGGTTGCGGACCCGCTTGGCCCGGCTCGCGGTACTCGGGTCGCGGCTCTCGAGTTCGGGGCTGCGGCGGTGGATCCGGGCGCCGGCGACGTAGTCGAGGACCGTCGAGAGCACCAGTAGCCCAGCGAAGAACCACGGCGGCGAGTGGGTCCCCGCGGGCGGCCGGGCGCCCGCCATGTAGAAGAAGTACGAAGCCCCCAAGAGCAGAGCCACCCGCGCGGCCGGACGCTCACGCAGCGCCCAAAAGCCGAACAACACCGGAACGATGAAGAGCAGAAAGTCGAGGCTGGCGAACAGCATCGGGGCGTCGGGGGGGGGGACGGGGGGGACGGGGGCCAGGCGTGGTCACCGCTCGACCGCGAGCGGACACGCTACCGTGCGGATCTCGCCGGCGCGACCCAGGACCTGGGCAGGAATGCACGCACCAACCCACGCCGAGATTCCCCGCGGCCGATCGGCGCGACCCGCGAATGGCGCGCAACAGCGCACGGTTGAGCTTCCCTGCTAGCTTCGGCCTGTGGACAGCGACACAGATCGGCGTCGGGAGCCCACTCAGGCCCGCTCCAAGTTCACCGTCGACGCGATCATCGAGGCGAGCGAGACGATCCTCGCCCAGCGGGGCCTCGAGGGCACAAACACGACGGCGATCGCGGCCCTCGCCGGGGTCAGCATCGGGACCCTCTATCAGTACTTCCCCAACAAGGGCGCGCTCGTGGCCGCGGTCATCGAGGCCCACATCGAGCGCGACCTCGAGGCCCTCGAGGCGACCATGGGCGTGCTCCTCAGTGAGCGCCCACCGCGACCCTTGGGGGCCGCGCTCACGGCTCTCGCCGAGGCCACCGCCGGGCTCTACCTCGAGGCTCCGGCCCTGTACCGAGAGATGGTCGCGGCCCTCGAGCCCCTCGAGCGGACCCGCCGGGTCGACGCGGTGATCGAGGCTGCGATCGCCGGGGTCCGGGCCCTGTTGACGGCCCGAACCGACGAGCACGACCATCCCGACCCGGAGCGCGCCGCGTGGATCTACGTGCACACCGGCGTACAGATCCTGCGGGTCGCCGTTCGTGAACACCCGGCCTGGGTCTCGAGCGGCCTCTTGCGCGAGGAGCTCGAGCGTATGACCCGGCGTTACTTGGGACTCGCTCGGGACCTCACCCCCGAAGCCGAGAAAACCTGAATCGGCCAGCTCCGCACCGAGCCCCGAACCGGGCACACACACTGTTCTCGGGGTCTATCCTCGGTTTCGCAACGCGAGTGGCCCCCCGCCCTCCCCAGCGCCATCCTGGGCGAGTGACCGACGACGCTCCGACCATGGCACAAGCGAGGACCCGCTTTTTCCTGGCTCACGGCCTGGCCACGGACGGCGGCTACGACGACCCCTATGTCGAGATCGAGGTCGCCGGCCTGCGCCTGCGCATCCCCAACACCCGCGGGCGCAGGCGAGCGGTCCCCTATCACGATATGCACCACGTCCTGACCGGCTACGACACCGACATGGCGGGCGAATCGGAGATCTCGGCGTGGGAGCTGGCGACCGGCTGCCGGGATCTGGTCGCCGCGTGGATCCTCAACTCGGGAGCCTACGCCTACGGCCTGCTCGTCTGTCCCCGACGTGTCTATCGAGCCTTCGTCCGCGGCCGGCACAGCCGCAACCTCTACGCCCGGCCCTTCGACGCGGCCCTGCTCGAGGCTCCGGTCGACGCCCTTCGCCGGGACCTCGGTCTCGACGACAGCGCACCCGTCACCGCCGGCCTCGGCGACAAACTGTGGTTCGTACTCTCGGTGGTCCTCACCCTAGGACCACCGCTGACCGCCCTGTTCGCCGTCGTCCGCGTGATCCTGTGGGCGCTCGGCTGACTGGAGAGGCCGCGCGCGCAGGGCAGACCCCGAGGCTTGTTCGGCTCCATAAACCGGTGGTATTGCAGACTCATCATGAAGCGCAGCTCTCTTAGTCTCCTTTCGCGGTCCCTCACGGCGTGCTCCGGCGTCGCCCTGGCTCTCACCTTGACCACCGGCTGTGGCGACGACACGCCCGGCACGAGCGAGGAGGCCGCGACCGAAGACACGGGGACGGACGACGATGTCGGCACCGATACGACCACGGAGACGGGCACCGACTCCGCAGAGACGGGCACCGAGACCACCGATGGCCCGCCCCCCGACGCAGACGTGGATGGTGTCCCGGACGACGAGGACAACTGCGTAGACGACGCGAACCCCAACCAGCTCGACTTCGACGGCGACGGCGAAGGCAACGTCTGTGACGTCATGACCTTCACCATGGCCTCGGGCTCCCTCGACACGACCGCGAGCGCTACCGTCGCCGCGAACGGCTGCGACATCCCGATCACCTTCAACGTCACCGGTGGGCAGATCCAGGTCCAGCTCGACGACGACGCCACCTTGGTGCGCATCGACGTGACCCAGATCCTGGCCGCAGATGTCCCCCCTCAGTTCTGTCAGCTCATCCCCTTCGTCGCCGACGCCGACGTCGCTCTGAACGGGATCTCCATGGACAACGTAGGGGCCGCCTTCCCCGGGAGCTTCCCCCACAACATGGGCGATCACGACGCAGGCACGGCGACCGGGGAGACCAACATCCCTCACCCGATCGTGACGACCGCGACCCTCAGCGCCTCGGTCAACGGCGCAGAGGCGATGGAAAGCCCGCTCGTGCTCGAGGGCAACCTCCCGACCATGGGTGTCAGCATCACCGACTCCGGCGGCGCCATGGAGCTGACCTTCGACAACGCCGAGTTCGTCGTCGCCACCGATCAGTTCGACGTGATGGAGCCGATCGTTGTCACGATCGACTTCGAGCTGCGTGGCCTCGTCGGCACCGTCGCGCTCACCCCCTGAGCCGCGACCCCCGCTCTCCCGAACCACAGAGGTCTCCCGACTCGGTCCTACTCGGTCAGGGGGGCCTCTGTCGCGTTCAATGCGCCGTCTAGCCCGGGCTGGAGGGCGGATCGACCGAAAACCCGCCGGGGGTGTCAAGCGCCCCGGGTATCGGGGGTACTCTCCCGCGCATGTCCGAGGCCCTAAAAGTCGAGGAGAACGCCGCGGTCGACGGCACCCCGCCCTGGCGTCGGCTGTTGCGCCTGTTCGCCTACGTGCGCCCTTACCGGGGCCGGTTTGGGATCGCCCTGGCCGCGCTCACGGTCACCGTGGTCGTCGGGCTCGCGGTCCCGCTGCTCTTTGGTGAGCTGTTGGGAACGGCCTTCGACTCGCAGATGCGCGACGCGACGCGACTCGACTCGACCACCCTGATGCTGATCGGGGTGATCGCCCTCCAGTCCGTGTTTGTGTTCATCCGCCACTACCTGATGAGCTGGGTGGGTGAGCGGGTGGTCGCCGATCTGCGCATCGAGGTTCACCGCCACCTCCTGCGCCTGACCCAGCGCTACTTCCACGCCAACCGCACAGGTGAGCTGCTCTCGCGTTTGAGCGACGACGCGACCCGGCTCCAGACGGTGATCGGCCAGGACCTCAGCATGGCCCTGCGCAACATCGGGACCCTGGTCCTGGGGATCGCGGTCTTGTTTTATCTCAACGTCAAACTCACCGCCATGATGCTCATGGTGGTGCCGCCGCTGGTGATCGCCGCGAGTTTGTTCGGGCGGGTCATCCGCAAGTTCGCCCGCCAGGCCCAAGACCAGCTCGCCCGGGCTGCGGGCACGCTCCAGGAGGGGCTCGGGGCCATCGACACGGTCCAGTCCTTCACCCGCGAGGCCCATCAAGCCGGCGCCTACACGGGCTCGGTCGAGGCCGCGTTCACCATGCTGGTCAAGCTCATTCAGACCCGAAGTTGGTTTCGGGCGGTGGCCAGCTTTCTGGGCTTCGTGGCCGTGGTCGGCATCTTCTGGCTCGGCGGCCACATGGTCATCGACGGCGACATCGACGGCCAGGACCTCGGCAAGTTCGTGCTCTTGACGGTCTCGATCGCCGGCGCCGTCGGGGGCCTGGCCAGCGTCGTGAGCAGCTACAACCAGGCCATCGGCGCCTCCACACGGATCTTCGAGATCTTGGACAGCGAGCCCGAGATTCGGGACCGGCCGGACGCCCGCCCACTCGAGAACCCGCGCGGAGAGATCAGCTTCTCCGCGCTCGAGTTCTCCTACGGCGGCAGCGATGCCCAGGTCATCCATGGTCTGGACCTCGAGATCTCACCCGGAGAGGTCTGCGCCCTGGTCGGCTCGAGCGGCTCGGGCAAGACCACCCTGGGCCGGCTCCTGCTCCGGTTTTGGGATCCCCAGGCCGGCGCTGTGCGGGTCGACGGCATCGACATTCGCGAGCTGAGCTTGGCCTCCCTGCGCGGGGCCATGGCCGAGGTCTCCCAGGACCCGGTCCTGTTCTCGGGCTCGATCCGCGACAACATCCGATACGGAAAACTCGACGCCAGCGAGGCCGAGATCGACGCGGCCGCGCTCGCCGCCAACGCCGACGGTTTCATCCGCGAGTTCACCGAGGGCTACGAGACCGTGGTCGGGGAGCGGGGCGTCAAGCTCAGCGGTGGCCAGCGCCAGCGCATTGCGATCGCCCGAGCGATCCTGCGAGACCCGAAGATCCTGATCCTCGACGAGGCCACCTCGGCCCTCGACAGCGAGAGCGAACACATGGTCCAGTCCGCCCTCGAGCGGCTCCAAGAGGGGCGCACGACCTTGGTCATCGCGCACCGGCTGAGCACGATCCGAGAGGCCGACCGGATCGTCGTGCTCGACCATGGACGCATCGTCGAGCAGGGCCGGCATGAGGAGCTCCTGGCTCGGGATGGGGCCTACGCCCGGCTCGTCGCGCGGCAGGCATTCAAGTCCGATTCAGATTCAGATTCAGAGTCAGAGTCAGAGTCCTAGCCCTCTGCGTCCAGTTCCAGCGGCGGGTGCCCCACCCCCGAGCGGACCTGAGCGCGACGGCTCTCGCCTCGCCTCATTCATCGAGCAGCGCCTCGATCTCTCGAGCGAGGGTGCGCTCCCCGACGGAACCCAGGTGCACGTAGCGGATCCGCGCGTGCCGATCGACGATGACCATGTGGGGGATCGCCTCGATCCGAAAGCCCCGGGCGAGCTCCCCCGTGTCGTAGATCTGGGGGAAGCCCATGCCCCTGTCGGCGGTGTAGGCCTCGACCAGAGCGGTCCGCTCGGGCATGGGCCCATCGTCGCGGTTGACCCCGTAGATGTGAAAATCGTCCTCGTCCGCGAAGCGTTCCTCGATCGCCGTGATCGTCGGCATCTCGAGGCCGCAGGCGTGACACCAGGTCGCCCAGAAGGTCAGCATGCTGACCTGCCCCTCGAGGTCCGTATCGCTCAGCGGCGTGCCGTCGGCGAGCGTGACCGAGAAGCTCGGGAGCGGATCGTCGACGCTGACCGGGCCGTAGCTGTCCCAATCTCTGAGGCTGAGCCCGAGGTCGCTCGCCCCCGCAAACACGGCCAGGGCGACGAGGGCGGCCCCAATGCCGATCTCGAGGGGTCGGAGCCCTCGCCCAGACGGCAGCGGCTCAGATGGCTGCGGGTCGGCTGACTCGGGGTCGGCTGACTCGGGGTTGGCTGACTCGGGGTCGGCTGACTCGGGGTCGGCTGACTTGGCTGACTCGGGGTCGGCTGACTTAGGGTCGGTGTCCGTGGTCACGGCGTCTCCTTCGGGGTTGGGGCCGGGGCGGTCTTGGGCATGGCCCTGCGAATCCAAAGCGCGAGTCCGGCGGCCCACAGCGTGCCGAGGACCTCGGGCAGGTAGTGCGGTCCTGGGAGAGTGATCCCCCCCTGACGAGCGAGGTTGCCCAGGGTAGCGATGAGCACCAGGGGGACCAGCGGTAAAAACCGGTAGCGGGAACGCTCGGCGCCGACCAGACCCTCGACCACCAGCCCGACGAGGATCGGCGTGATGAGGGACAGGGCGAGCCCGTTGGCCAAGATCAGCAGGCTGTCGAAGGCCCGCCAGCGCGCGATCGTCTCAGCCAGGTGCTGGACCTGGCTGCCGAGCACAAACAAGAGCGGGAGCGTCCACCGATCCCACCCGGGCCCGGGTACGAGCCCCGCGCGCAACCGCTCCCCCCAAGATGGAGAGGGCATATCCGCGCTCGACTCGAGGGGCTCGGGAGGGAGCGCCTCGAGGGTCGCCCGGGGGCGCACCAAGATCCCACCCCAACGTTGCAAGCTCGCAATCACAGAGACCTCAACGACGGGCCTGGACCTTCCGTTTCGCGGCCGTGGCCAGCGCCGACGGAATGTTCTTCGAACGGGAGACTTTTTGGATGTCGGAGCGGTTGAGATGCGCGAGCAAGGTCATGGAGCGAGCCAGGGGTGTCTTCGGGTTCATGACCAAGTTGAGCTTGACCGTGTAGAGCTTGATCCACTCTCGGCGGTTCGAGATGTAGGCGATGACATCGTGGGCGAGGGCGCGGTTGGCCGAAAAACTGACCGCGTCGCTGTCGCGGATCTTGGGCGACTTGATCGCCGCCATCGAGACGATTTTATTGGAGTCGCGGATCAGGATCGAGCGGTCGTACTTGTCCCCCAACATGGCGGTGCGGATCTTCTCCATCGGCCGCATCTTGAGCAGCTGACCCAGGCGCCGCTCCTTGGTGACCGGAGCCTCGGCCTCGGTCTCCGACACCTCATCGTCGACCGCCGCGTCCGCGGCCGGGAGCTCGCCCTCGAAGGCGAGGTCCTCCGGGTCCTCGAACTCGGGCAGGACGAGCCCGTCGTCCACATCCGCGGCCCCGAACAAAGTCAGGGCCTGGGCCTCCGCCTCGGCCGCGGTCTCCGTGTTCGTGACGACCTGAAACACGGCGTCTCGGCTCTCGTCCACGGGTCCACTCAGGGCCAGGGCTTGGCGGATCTCGTCCATCGCCGGCAGCCCGAGCTCGACACCTTCGCGCTCGGCGAGCTCGATCATGCGGTGGACCACGCTCATCCGGCAGTGCCGGTTTTGGTACAAGCTGGCGACGATCGCAGGGTGGGAGAGCCAGCGGGCTTGGTTGTCCGCCAAGATGTCACAGATGGCCTCGGAGCAGACCCGGGCCACACCCACGAGGCTCTCATTGTCGACCTTCGGGTGCCGGACGACCTGCTGGAGCACCCCCTCGTCACGGGCGAATTTTCGGCCCAGGAGATCGAGGACCCCAGGGGGCAAGCTCGGATCACCGAGCGCCCCATCGAGGACCGGCACCGGCAGGCCAGCCACGGTCTTGCCGGCGGTCTCGGCCTCGGGCCCATTCTCGGCCCAGACCTGATAGAGACCGACCAGCATGTCTCGGGGCGGGAGCGGGGCCAGGCCTGCGGCCACCATCTTGCGCATCTTCGGCGGCGCCCCTTCACCGAGGAACATCCCGATCATCGGCCCGAGCTCGTCGGCTTCAAGGGGGGCGTGCGCGAAGGCCATGCTCGGCGAGTTTGCCACGCCTCGGACCTGGCGGTGACAAACTCGCGTGAGCTCGGGCGGGAAGCCCGAGAACACGGGCCACCCGCGGGCCCACCCACTCGCCCCCGGCTCGCCTGATAGAGTCCGCGCGATGTCCCAGGACCCAAAACCCTCGGCCGCGGCCTCTCGACCCGTCGCTGCGCTCTCCCTGCGCGAGTGCATCGCTGCGCTGGGTGGCGGCCCCGAGCTCGCCCGCGCCACTGAGGCAAAGGCAGAGGAAAAGGAAAAGGAGCAGGGGCAGGGGCAGGACCAGCGGGAGTCGGGGACCCAGGAGGGGGGCAGCCCGGGCCTCATAAAACTCGAGGCCAAGTCCGAGGCCGCCCACGCCCGCCTGTCGGCCGCAGGTCGACAGGGTGCCCAGGCGCGCATCGACCTGCTGCTCGACGCCGGCAGCTTCGTCGAGCTCGACCGCTTCGTGACCAGCCAGTGCGCCGACTTCGGCATGCAGGACAAGCAGGTCTACGGCGACGGCGTGATCACCGGCTACGGGACCATCGACGGCCGCCGCGTGTTTGTGTTCGCGCAGCGCCCCGATGTGTTCGGGGGCAGCCTGGGCTGGGCCCACGCCGAGAAGATCTGCAAGATCATGGACAAGGCCATGGAGGTCGGCGCCCCGGTGATCGGCCTCAACGACAGCGGCGGGGCCCGCATCCAAGAGGGGGTCGCCGCGCTCGGTGGCTACGCCGAGATCTTCAAGCGCAACGTCCTCAGCTCGGGCGTCATCCCACAGATCTCCGTGGTTCTGGGGCCCTGCGCCGGGGGGGCCGTCTACTCGCCCGCCCTGACCGACTACGTGCTCATGGTCGAAAAATCGAGCTACATGTTCATCACCGGCCCCGACGTGATCAAGACCGTGACCCACGAAGAGGTCACCAAAGAGGCGCTCGGCGGCGCCCGGGCCCACAACGAGCGCTCTGGGGTCGGCCACTTCGCCTGCCCCGACGAGGCCGCCGCGCTAGCCCTGACCCGCTCCTTGCTCGGCTTCTTGCCCAGCAACAACATGGAGCCCCCGCCCCGGCGCGAGACCAGCGATCCGGTCGACCGAGACTGCGAGCGGCTCGTCGACCTGGTCCCGGAGAACCCCAACAAGCCCTACGACATCCGCCACGTCATCGAGGCGCTCGCCGACGACGGCCTCTTCCTCGAGGTCCACGAGCACTACGCCAAGAACATCGTCTGCGGCTACGTCCGCATCGACGGCCACAGCGTGGCCGTGGTCGCCAACCAGCCCCTGGTGCTCGCCGGCTGCCTCGACATCGACGCCTCGGTCAAAGCCGCCCGCTTCGTCCGGGGCTGCGACGCCTTCAACGTCCCGCTCCTGACCCTGGTGGACGTGCCCGGCTTCCTGCCCGGCACCAGCCAAGAGCACAGCGGGATCATCCGCCACGGGGCCAAGCTGCTCTACGCGTTCACCGAGGCCACCGTCCCCAAGGTCACCCTCGTCACCCGCAAGGCCTACGGCGGGGCCTACGACGTCATGGCCAGCAAACACATCAGGGGCGACATCAACCTCGCCTACCCCACCGCAGAGATCGCCGTCATGGGGGCAGAGGGCGCGGTCAACATCATCTTCCGCCGGGAGCTGGCCGCCGCCGAGGACCCGGAGGCCGAGCGCGCCCGGCTGATCTCCGACTACCGCCGCCTGTTCGCCAGCCCCTACAAGGCCGCCGAGCGCGGGTTCTTGGATCGGGTGATCATGCCCGTCGAGACCCGGCGCGTGCTCGCGGACAGCTTCGACCTGCTGCGCAACAAACGGCAGGAGAACCCGCCGAAGAAACACGGCAACATTCCGCTCTAGGGGGTGGCTCTCAGCCGTCAGCCATCAGCCATCAGCCTTGCACAGCGTCGATCTCGGCGCGCACATGTCGAGCCCAGGTCTCGAGCCCGGCGCTGGTGCTCTCGCGCAGGGCGGGCGACTCGTCGAGTGTGGTGATGGCCTGCTCGAGCAGCTGCCGAGCCCGCCGCAGCCGGTTGCGCATCGTCCCGTGGGGAACACCGACGATGGCCGCGATCTGGGCGGCGTTGAGTCCCTCCCAGTAGGTCAGCTCGAGGGCGACTTGGTGGGCCAGGGGGATGCTGCGCAGGGCCTGGAGCAGGAGCTGCTGCTCCGCGCGCTGAGAGTTGATCGTGCTCGGCCCGGGGTCGAGGGCCATGATCGACGTGTTGACCGGATCGAAGTGACGCTGGCGACCGAGGCTGCGCAGCTGCTCGCGCATCACGTTGTGGGCAATACCAAACAGATAGCCCCGGAAGTGGCGGACCTCTGCGAGCCGGTCGCGGCCCTCGACCAGGGCGACGAAGGTCTGCTGCACGAGATCGTCGACCCCGCAGCGGAACTTGTTGCGAAAGAAGCGATGAATCGCGTCGAAGTGCCGAGAGAACAGCTCCTCACCGGCCTCCGTATCGCCCCGCCGCCAGGCAGCGGCGAGTTCGAGGTCGTCCCCCATCACCTTCGACGCTACCACCTTCGCGCGTGATTGACATGATTGGCTGGATTGGCTGGATTGGCCGGAGGCTGGCTGACTTGGCTGACTTGGCTGACCGGCTCAGCGAGCCACCCACACTGTGGCAGCATGTCCGCCGTGCTCCCTCTGCGCCCCGCCTCCAGCTTCGAGCTCCCCGAGCCAGCCCATCGGGAGAGCTCCCTGCACGGGGCAGACCGCGAGCCTCGCCGACCGGCCCCCGGCCTCTCTACCCTCCCCGCTCACCACAGTGACGTTTTCGCGCCTTTCCGCCGACGGCGAGCCTCGCCGAGGGCGGGCCTATGGACGGTGCTTCGGCGCGGGTTGGCGGGGCTCAGTTGGCTGTTGGTCGCTGCCCTGCTCGGCGGCTGCTGGAGCCAGGGCTACATGACTCACCGGGGTCTTCACTATATCGACGATGTCGATCATGAGCCCGACCCCGGCTCGGCGAACGTCGGCGAGCCTGGCGCTACGGGTGAGCATGCAGCGAGGCGCGAGACCGAGCCCTCCGCGGGTCGCCTGGTCGAGAGCCCGCCGGCCTCGCCCTTGAGTTACGAGGCCTACCTCCGGGCCCGGCTCGCGCTCGAATTTGGGGACCTGCAGACCGCGGCCCAGGAGATCGAGTTTGCCCTCTCCCTCGACCCGCGAGATCCCCAGCTGTGGACGACCCGGGCGGAGATCGCCCGGTTACGCGGTGACGAAGTGCGTGAGAGAGAGTCCCTCGACCGGGCCCTGAAGCTCAGGCCCGGCTACACGCCCGCCCTCGAGCTCCGGGAAGACTGAAAGACCGAAGACCCGAACCGAGCGGCTCGAGACCCGACTCAGAACCCGAGGGTCAAAAACCGCGCCAGCCAGATCGCCAGGCAGTAAAAAGGTGTGCCCCCGAGCAGCAGCGCGCGCCGGGTCCGGGCGAGGGCCGCACGGCTCCCGCCCACGATCAGCGCGACCACGGACACCAGCCAGGACACGCCCGAGATCCCGACCGCATACGCGAACATCTTGAGCATCAGCGGGCGCAGCACCGGGACGAACATGCCCGCCGCCGCGACCAGCGTCAGGGCCACGGGGATGAAGCTCGCCCACAGGGCCACGTGCGACATCCAGGGACTCCGCACTGACACCGGAGCTCGCTCCCCCTCGGCCGAGTCGCCAGAGTCCTCGCCAGAGTCCACCGGATCGGGAGTCGGCTGGCGCAGGTGCGAGAGCACCCAAGTTCCGATGAATACGAAGCTCAGCCCGAGCGACAGGCCCACCCCGCCGAGCACGATCAGCTCCTGGATCCGCCGGAACCACCGCCGGATCGTATCGAGATCGGGGATCTCCCAGTTTGCCGCCGAGCCCGTGAGCACGGCCAAGAGCCCGGTCAGGGGCAGCAGCACCCGGCCGGGAAGTTCGGCGGGAAAGACGCTCATTCGCCTGCGAGGGGGCTTCATCTCGACTTGGAGCCTAGCATGCGCTCGCGGGTTTCGCGGGACGAGCAAGGCTTGCGCAGCGCTCGGCCCTCGGTTACATCTCTCCGCCTCGCGCGCGTAGCTCAGCTGGATAGAGCGTCGGCCTCCGGAGCCGAAGGCCGCAGGTTCGACTCCTGCCGCGCGCAGCCCTAAACGGGCAGCCAGGGTGACCTGGCTGCCCGATTTTCGTTTGGCCACGGTTTCGGTGGCCATCTTGCTCAAGTCGCCGGTCGATCGGCAACCCACCCCTTCGACCAGGTACTCGCCATCCTCACGCGACGCGTACCAAATCGATAGCCCGCGAACTCGGCCTCTGCGGCTACCGAGTAGGGCACCCGCATGATCAACCGGCTCGCCGAGATCGAACCCGACGGGCTCGCTCGCGCAGCTGGGCCTCGCCGTCATCTCCTCGGAGTCGACCAGCTCGAGCTCACCACGATCGATGGCCTCGACCCGCCGCTTTGCCTCCGCGATTCAAGCCACTTCAATCTCCTCTGGAGAAAACCCTTCGCCAAGGGCATCGGCGAGGATCCCAGCGATCTCGATCCCAGGCAAGCGCATCGCGGCCTCCAGGGTGCGCTTGGCTTCGTCACTCACGCCCGACAGTGTCGCGCGATCGCGTACAGAGATGCCAAAGAACCAATATGGTCTCGACACGCGGTCCAAATTTTTGGTCTCATGTCACTCGGATTTATGATCGCGCTCCGCGACACGACATGCGCTGACGAGAAGGCGAAGCCGCTTTGCTAGGGCGTCGTCAGACGGGGGAGATTTTGGGGCGTCGGGCCACACCCCGGACACCAACCGCCGAGCTCCTGGGCCTCCCCCGATCTCGTGGATAGAGCTCACAGGCGGCGCAGCTCGCCCCGTGGTAAGCGGGCCGCGTGTCCGCGGGCCCAGTGAACATCCCCCAGCTCGACATCCGTCTGTTCGACCAGGGCGACGCCGCTCAGCGCAACACCTTCGTCGCCGCGCTCCGAGCTTCGCTGCGGGAGTTCGGCTTTGTCGGGATCCGTGAGCACGGCATGGGCGAGGCGGTCGTCGCTCGGGCCTACGCGGCCCTCGAGCGCCTCTTCGCCCTGCCCCTCGAGACCAAGCTCGCCTACCACGAGCCGAGCCGGGCCGGGGAGCGGGGCTACACGGCCTTCGGGGTCGAGAGGGCCAAGGACTCGAGCGTGGGCGACCTCAAGGAGTTCTGGCACGTCGGGCGCGAGCTCGACCCGGGCAGCCCCGGGTCCGCGAGCCTGCCCCAAAACATCTGGCCCGACCCGGCCCTCCTGCCCGACTTTCGGCCGGCCCTGCTGGCCCTCTACGCGGCCCTCGACGCCCTGAGCCAGCGCATGCTCAGCGCGATCGCCCTGAGCCTGGAGCTGCCCGCCGATTGGTTTGTGGCCCACACCCAGCGGGGCAATTCGATCGTCCGGCCGATCCACTATCCGGCGCTCGCCGACCCGGCCGCGAACCCACCGGGCGCGGTCCGGGCGGCCGCCCACGGCGACATCAACCTGATCACCTTGCTGGTCGGCTCGGGCGAGCCGGGCCTGGAGCTGCGCTCGCGCGAGGGCGGCTGGATCCCCGTGTCGACCATCGAGGGCGTGGTCGTGTGCAACGTGGGCGACATCCTCCAGCGACTCACCAACCACGTCCTGCCCTCGACGATCCACCGGGTGGTCAACCCGCCCGAGCCGTGGGCGAGCCAGCCCCGTTACTCGGTCCCGTTTTTTGTACACCCCAACCCCGAGTTCATGGTCGAGACGCTCCCCCAGTGCGTGAGCGCCGACAACCCGAACCGCTACCCCGAGCCGATCAACGCCGACGTGTTTCTCCACCAGCGCCTACGCGAGAACGGGCTCAAGTAGGGCCGAGCCGGCGCTCAGCTGGGCGCCTTGACCAGCGCCTTTTCACGCAGCGAGCGGGCCCAGCCCTCGAGGTTGGCGACCGTGCTCTCGAGCTGCTGGGGTGACTCGGCGAGCTCGGCGAGCTCCTTCTCGAGCAGCTCTTTGGCGCGCCGGATTCGTCCGCGCACGGTGCCCTCGGGAATGTCGAGGGCCTGGGCGAGCTCGGAGCCGGACATGTTCTCCCAGTAGTAGAGCTCGAGGGTGATCTGGTGATCCATGGGCAGGCGGCGCAGGGCCTGGAGCAGGATCTCTTGCTCTCGCTTGTCGGCGACCAGCAGGCTCGGCCCAGGCCCGAGGTCGTGCACCGAGACCAAGAGCGGGTCGTAGCGGGCGTCGTGGTAGCGCTTGTCTCGGTAGTGACGGCGCAGCACGTTGCGGGCCACACCGAACAGGTATCCACGAAAACTGGCCTCGCCGCGGAACCGATCCCGACCCTCTACACAGGCCAGGAAAGTGCGCTGGATCAGGTCGTCGACCTCGCTGGGGGCCTTGTTGGCGAAGAACCGACAGATGCTGTCGAAGTGACGATTGAACAGCTCGCTGCCCGCGCGAACGTCCCCACCACGCCACGCCTCGAGTAGATCGAGGTCGGTCTTTTGGTCGCGCTCACCGGTCATGCCCGAGGCCATGCTAGCAGCCGGAGGGGACCCAGCCCAGGCCACAATTTGACACAGGGGGGGACCCGGCGACGGGGGAACCCAGCGGCCTACCGTGGTACATAATTGCCCCCTCGCCCCCTGGATTGTGCTTGCTATGGAGATCTTGTCCCTCACGTCGTCGCCCTCGCCCACGGTCCGCGCTCGGGCACTCACCCTCTTGTCCCTGGTTCCGGCGCTGGCCCTGAGCGCCTGCGCCCTGATCGGTATCGAAGGCGACGAGATCGATATCGCCGACGACGGTGAGACCCACGACAACGCCGGAGACTCGGACACCGAAGACGACGGCACCAGTGATACGGGCGATTCGGGCGACACGGCTCCCGGGGACGAGGGCGGGGACACGGACCTCGATGAGGGGACCAGCGACGACTCGGAGCCGACCGACGCCGGCGAGAGCGACACAGGGACCGACGAGGGCGACACCGGCATCGACGATCCCTGCCAGATCGTCGGTGTGCTCACCGAGGCCGACGCCAACATCGTCGAGATCGTGGACGGCCCAGACTTCATCCAGACCGAGTGCGGCGCGCCTGGGCCCGAGTCCGTGTACCTGTTTACGGCCCCCGTTTCGACGACCTATGAGTTTTCGGGCTACGACGCGGAGTTCGACGGTGTCCTGAGCGTGGGTCCTCCCTACTGCGATCCCTTTGCAGCCGCAGAGTGCAGCGAGTTCGGCACGCCCCTGTACCTGTGGATCGATGCGGGCGAAGAGGTCTACGTGATCGTCGACAGTGCAGGGGGCACAGGTCAGGCGAAGCTGAGCATCTCTGGGGCCTGAGCGGCACCACGGCTACGAGCCGCCGCATGATCGAAACGGGCGCCGGTGTCACCCCCGGTAGGGGACCTCCCCGCCCGGAGCGCTCGCCATGTCCCAACCCTGCAAACTCGGTCTCGTCGTCTTCAATCTTTCCCTCGTTCTGACACTCGGCGGGTGCCCGCTCCTCGGTATCGAGGGCGACGAGATCGATATCGCCGACGAGGGCACCGACTCGGGCGAGGATGACACGGACACCAACAACGACAGCGGCACCGAGGGCAGCAGCGACGACATCGGCACCGAGGGCAGCAGCGACGGCGGCAGCGAGGACACCAGCGGGATCGATTGTGCGTTGCTGGTGGACGCCGTCCTCGACCTGGGTGAGACCGAGGTCCTGCTCGGGGAAGCCGACTCGAGCCTGGCGGGGAGCTGCGGCGGAGACGGCCCTGAGCTCATCTTCGAGTTCACGGCCCCCGCGAGCGGGAGCTACGAGTTCGAGCTCACCCAGACCGAGTTCAAGCCCGTCTTGTACGTACTCCAGGCCTGCGTTCCAATCGACGAGTTGGACTGTGTGGCGGGTCCGGGCGACCTCACCCTCGACCTCACCCTCGACCAGACCGTCTATGTGGTCGTCGACTCGGACCTCGGGGTTGGGGTCGGGCCTGCGCTGCTGAGTGTGACGGCGCTCTGAGCCGGTCCACAGCTCGATTCGTGGCCCGCTGGTGTCTCAACCGACGATACGCCATTGTGGTCCAGTGTCGGAGCAGCGGCGGCCCTCGCTCGAGGACACGGAGATCGACGAGGAGGCCGTCGGTGCAGAGACCGCCGGGCCGATCGACCCTTCGAATATGAACCTGGGGCCCGCCCAGGTCGCTCCGCTCGATGCCGAGCACCTGCGTAGTTCGGTCGCCGCCCACCTGTTTGGAGCGGCCGCCGAACCGGCCAAGATCGGGCGCTTCACCGTGCTCCAGCGTCTGGGCGCCGGTGCCATGGGGGTGGTCTACTCGGCCTACGACACCCAGCTCGACCGCAAGATCGCCATCAAGCTGCTGCGCGGGGTCGACGAGGAGGGGGCCCACCACGCACGCCTGACCCGGGAGGCGCAGGCCCTGGCCAAGCTCTCCCACCCCCACGTCGTCCAGGTCTTCGAGCTCGGCACCTTCCGCAGCCAGGTGTTCGTGGCCATGGAGTTCGTCGAGGGCCAGACCCTGCGCGAGTGGTCGCCCGGCTCCAACTCCAGCTCGACCAAGGCCAATCCCAATCCCAATCCCCTCCTCGAGATTCTCGCGGTCTTTGTGCAGGCCGGCGAGGGCCTGGCCGCGGCCCACCGTGCCGGACTCGTCCACCGAGACTTCAAACCGGACAACGTCTTGGTGGGCGACGATGGACGTGTGCGAGTGCTCGACTTCGGGCTCGCCCGGGGCACCAGCGAGCCCCGACCCAGCGCCGACGTGCGCACCCTCGAGGACGAGGTCGCGGCCCTGGGGGCGACCAACGACTCGCTGAGTGAACCACTGACGCGGACCGGGGCGATCTTGGGGACGCCGGCCTACATGGCCCCGGAGCAGTTCCTCGCCCAGGGGGTCGACGCGCGCAGCGATCAGTTCGCGTTTTGTGTGGCCCTCTGGGAGAAGCTCTACGGCGAGCGCCCGTTCGCGGCCGCCGACTTCCGCCAGCTCGCCCTCGCCGTCACCGCGGGGGTCATCCGGGAGCCGAGCGGCGCCCGGGTCCCCCAGCATCTGCGCCGAGTTCTCGAGCGCGGCCTCTCGGTCGACCCAGACGCGCGCTGGCCCGACATGGACAGCCTGCTCGAGGCCCTGACCCACGACCCGCGCACACGCAGGCGCAGAATCGGCGCGGGCGTGATCGCAGGGATCGCGGCCTTGAGCGTGGGCGCCGGGGTCCTGCTCCACGACCCGGGCCCCGGCCCCTGTGAGGGCGGAGAGCGAGAGCTCTCCGGAGTCTGGGATCCACAGATCCGTGGGCGGGTTCAGACCGCCTTCGAGGCCACCGGGGCCCCCTACGCCGACGAGGCCTGGCGGGGCACGGCCCCCCAACTCGACGCCTTCGCCGAGGACTGGGTGACCATGCACCGGGAGGTCTGCGAGGCCTCGGTGGTCCGCAGGCAGGAGAGCCCCGAGCTCTTCGGTCGCAAGATGGTCTGCCTGGGCCAGCGCCTGACCGAGCTCGAACAGCTCACCCGGCTCCTGGTCGAGGCCGACGCCGACGTGGTCTCCCGGGCGATCGTCGCGGCCGGCAGCCTCGAGACGGTGGCGAGCTGCGCGGACGAGCGGGCCCTGCTCGACGCCCCGGTCGACGACGAGCGCATGCGGGATCTCGAGCACCTGTTGGCGAGCGCCAGCGGCCGCAAGATCGTGGGCAAGTATGAACAGGGGGCGACGATCGCCAAGCTCGCTATCGACCTCGCTCGAGACATCGGGACAGCCCACGGTGAGGGCCGGGCCCTGCTCTTGCTCGGCGAGATCCAGGCCAAGAGGCGCGAGCTCCCCGAGGCCAAAACCACGCTGCGCGAGGCCCTGCGGCGGGCCGACGTCGCCGGTGACGACGCGACCCGGGTCCAGGCCCTGACCCAGCTCATGCGGGTCTCGTTTTTGGAGCACGACCTGAAGACCGGGGAGAGCTTGGCGGCCGACGCCCGCGCAGCCCTCGAGCGCCTGGGCAGCGCGCCCCTGCTCGAGGCCGACTTCTACCTGCACTATGGGTCCCTGGTCCGGGCCGGCGGCGACAACGAGAGCGCCAGCGAATACCAGCGCAGGGCCCTCGAGATCCGCGCTCGCCAGCTCGGCGCCGACCACCCCGAGGTCGCTATCGCCATGGCCAACATCTCGAACGCCCTGACCGGAGCCGGCCAACACGAGGCCGCCGAGAGCTACGCCCGCAAGGCCCTGGCGATCTTCGAGACCAAGCTGGGGGCGAGCCACCCGAACACGGCGGCCTCCCACAACAACATCGGCAACAGCCTGCTCGAGCGCGGGCGCAAGCTCAGCTGGGCGCGACCCGAGGCCGCGGCGCCCCTGTTCGTAGAGGCCGCAGAACACTACGCCGAGGCGGTCCGGATCCGCGAGGCGATCCTCGGCGAGGACCACCCCAGCGTCGCCCTCAACCTCCACAACCTCGGTGAGGCCCAGCGCCTCCGGGGCGACTTCGAGGGCGCTCGAGCGACCTTGGCCCGCTCGCTGGAGATCAAGCGTGAGCACCTGGGCGAGGACCACCCCAGCGTGACCATGACCATGACCGGCCTGGGCCGAGTGTTGCTCGCGCTCGAGATCGACGCGACCGCGCTCGAGCTGCTCGAGCGCGCGGCCGAGCAGCGCCGGACCAGGCCGGGCTCGGACGAGGCCGAGGCCGAGACCTTCTTCGCCCTCGCGCTCGCCGAGCTCGCCTGCGCGCCGGAGACCGGCAGCGAGCGAGAGGCAGCCCTGACCCGCGCAGATCTGTCGGCCGAGCGCGCCCGGGACAGCTACCAAAAAGCCGGCGACGACTATCGCGGCGAGTACGACGAAGTCCGCGCCTGGCTGGCCGCGCACCCACGGGATGCACCCAGCGACCCGTGAGGGCGCCTGGTGAGCCACTGGCCAGCGGCCCGCTCCAACACCTCCCCAGATGGCCGAAGCGCCCAGCAGGGGTGATTGCGAGTACGACGGTGGTGGCTTAGCGTCGGGGCATGTCCCTGCCCGATCGTGACTCGAAGCTCGCGCGCCAGTTGGTCGCGGATGGTGCCTTGCTCCTCGATGTTCGGACCGCCCAAGAGTTCGCCGAACACCACCTCGAAGGTTCGATCCTGATCCCCCACACGGAGCTGCCCGGCCGGGTCGCCGAGGTCCTCGAGCACCAAGGAGGCGACAAGGACAGAGCGATCGTCGTGTTTTGTCGCAGCGGCGGCCGCTCGGGCCTGGCGAAGGACGTGCTGCTCAAGTCCGGGTTCAGCCGAGTGACCAACGTCGGCGGCATCAGCGACTACTGACCGACCGCCGACCGCCGACCGCCGACCGAGGTCCCGAGCGAGAGCCCTGTCGCTGCTCTGTGCTGCGCGCAGGACGACGGGGCGGCTCTCCCTTATAGCCAAACAGAGATGGCGCGTCCCTGACACGCCATCGCTCTCTCAGTGAGACCTCGCCGGCCGGCGCTCAGGTGCTCTCGACGAAAGCCTTGAGTCGCCGGCTGCGGCTCGGGTGCCGGAGCTTGCGAAGGGCCTTGGCCTCGATCTGACGGATGCGCTCGCGGGTCACGGCGAAGTCCTGACCGACCTCCTCGAGGGTGTGGTCCGAGGTCTCGCCGATGCCGAAGCGCATCCGCAGGACCTTCTCCTCGCGCGGGGTCAAAGTCGCCAACACGCGCCGGGTCTGGTCGGCGAGGTTGATGTTGATGACCACCTCGCTGGGGCTGACCGCATTTTTGTCCTCGATGAAGTCGCCCAGGTGGGAGTCCTCCTCCTCGCCGATGGGGGTCTCGAGGGAGATCGGCTCCTTGGCGATCTTGAGGACCTTGCGGACCTTGTCGAGGGGCAGCTCCATCTTCTCGGCGATCTCCTCCGGGGTCGGCTCCCGGCCGAGCTCCTGGACCAGGCTGCGACTGGTCCGGATCAGCTTGTTGATGGTCTCGATCATGTGCACCGGGATCCGGATCGTCCGGGCCTGATCGGCGATCGCCCGGGTGATCGCCTGCCGGATCCACCAGGTCGCGTAGGTCGAGAACTTGTAGCCGCGGCGGTACTCGAACTTGTCGACCGCCTTCATGAGCCCGATGTTCCCCTCTTGAATGAGGTCGAGGAACTGGAGGCCGCGGTTGGTGTACTTCTTGGCGATCGAGACCACCAAGCGGAGGTTGGCCTCGACGAGCTCGGCCTTGGCCTTCTCGGCCCGGCGGCGCGCGGTCATGAGCTCGCGGTGGAGATCGACGAGCTCCGGGGCGGGGATCTCGGTCTCCTGCTCGACCTGGCGGATGCGCTTGGTGGCCAGCTTGATGCGGACCTCGATCTCGCGCAGCTCCGAGGGGTGCAGGCCGAGGCGCCGGCAGAACTTGAACTCTTGCTCCTCGGTGAGCCGGGTCTCGCTGAACATCACCCGGAGCTCGGCCAGGTCCATACCCGCCCGCTTCTCGCAGGTGGTCAGGTCGCGGCTGGCCTTGTGGAGCCGGTCGACGACCGAGTTGAGCTCCTCGACCATGCCGTCGATGGGCTTGCGCGACAGGTACATGTCGCGGATCGCGTCGTAGATGGAGTCGTCGTGATCGGTGATCTGCTCCTCGACGGTCTTGCCCCCCTCTTTGCTGGATTTGTCGCTCGACTCGAGCTCTGCGGAGATCAGCTTCTCCGTATCTTTTTGGTGCCGGCGGATCTTCTCGAGCTGCTTGTGCATGTTCTCGAAGGCGGCCTCTTGATTCGCCGGGGCGTTGGTCTTGGGCTTGGGACCGTCGTTGGGCGTGGCGATCTGAACGATGTCTTTGATCCGCGCCTGGCCGCGCTTGGCCTTGTCGAACAAACTCTGGATATAGGGAATAGCGATCGGGCTGCGAATGACGATGTTGAACACCCGCATCTCCCCCTGCTCGATGCGCTTGGCGATCTCGACCTCCCCCTCGCGGGTGAGCAGGGAGACCGAGCCCATCTTGCGCAGGTACATGCGCACGGGATCGTTGGTGCGCGAGCTGTCGGTCTCGTCTTTGGCCTTGCGGGCGCGCGTCTTGGTCCGCTTGGCGGCCTTCTCGAGCACGACCACACCCTCTTCTTGGAGCAGCTCTCGCCACTCGGTCATGTGTTTGTCGACGGTGAGCTCGGAGGGCAGCAGCTCACGCAGCTCGGCGAGCGTGACCTGCCCCTTCTTCTTGCCGAACTCGACGACGGCCTGCTTGATCTTCTCGACGTCTAAGGTGGTCTTGGTGCCAGGCATTTGGATGTTTGAACCTCTAGTGCAGTCGGGGGGGGGGGGCGGGAGAAGAGACGGGCTCACTTGCGCTGAAGGTCGGCCCTTAGATCATGGCGGCTCTGGACGGCCGCCATGCGCAGTCGCATGAGCTCATGGAGGGCCTCGAGGTCGCCGCGAGTGCGGGCCTCGGCGATCCCCTGATCCAGCTGCCGGACCTCGCGCTCGAGGTCGTCGCGCTTGCAGAGGATCAGGCCGTGATCGAGGGCGGCCTGCGGGTCTTCGTCTTCGAGGTACTCGTGCCCAAAAACGCTGTCGTGGAGCAGGCGATGCTGCGACTGTTCGACGAGCTCCAAGAGCTCGCCCTCGCTGGGCATGGCCTCACCCTCGAGAGCGGCACGAATGACCCGAGCGAGGATCGGGTGGAGGCGTGTATCGGTGACCCGATCGAGCACACCCTCGCGCTCGGCGACACGGGCGAGCTCCGGTCGATCGACCAATAGCGCCGTAACACTCGCCTGGCCGCTCGGCAGGGGCTGAACCGGGCGCATGGCCGCCGAGTGTGGCATACCGCCAGAAAATTGCGAGCGCACGGGTCCACGCCCACCGCCCCTCTCGGGGGGGCCTGGCGCGTTCCCCTCGTCGCGTTCGGGGGGCGGCCCGACGAAGCTCGGGCCGTCGTCGAACCCGCTGGAACTCAGACCGGGACCCGAGCCTGAATCTCCCATCTCGGTCCAGGTCGACTCGGGCGGACCGCCCTGGGGACCGCCCGAAAACTCGGGCTCAGGCGGGAACCCGTAGCCCTGCGCCGGACCGCCAGAAGCCCGGCCGGAGCCCGCGAAACGGTTGCCACCATGGCTTTGTCCCTTGGACCAACTCTTGTTTTTCCCCGATTTCGAGCCGGATTTGGAGCCCTTCCAGCCATCCCGGGATTTGTTCTTGTCCCGCGATCTCGGGTCGGGCGCGACGGGCAGGTCGCCCCCGACGGCGGACCACACCCGGCGCGCTGGGAGCCCGAGCATGTCGGCCGCGAGGTTGCAGTAGTCGCCGCGTGCATCTCGACCACGGACACAGCGAAGCAGGGGAATGAGCGCGCGCAATGCACGAGCCTGGGCGTCGATCGATTGGCGGGCGCCCTTGGCCACCATCCGCTTCATCAGCCATTCGAGTCCCGAGCTCGGCGCCCGCAGGAGGTTCTCGAGCACCTGGGGGTCACAGCTGTCGGGGTCCTCACCGGCTGGCAGAGCCGCGACCCGGACATCGACGCCGCCCTCGAGCAGCAGGGGCATGGCCGCGTAGGCTGCTTTGGCGCCAGCTTGGTCACCGTCGAAACACAGCACGATCTGCTTGCTGAACCGCCCGAGCAGCTCGCACTGCTGCTTGGTCAGGGCCGTACCGAGCGGGGCCACGGTCTCGATGAAGCCGAGCTGGTGCATGGCGATGACGTCGACCTGCCCCTCCACCAGGATCCCCCGATCGCGCTGGCGCATGGCCGAACCCGCGATGTGGAGACCAAACAGAGTCTTTGATTTCTTATAGAGGACCGACTCGGGCGAATTGACATACTTGGGGGCCTTCTCGCCGTCGTCGGTTTGGGCGAAGGCCGGGAGCACACGGCCGGAGAAACCCAGCACCCGACCGCCGGGTTGGACGATGGGAAACATGAGCCGGCCCCGAAAGCGGTCGTAGTAGCCGCCCCGCTTGCTGCGGGCGACCAGGCCGAGCTGCTCGGCGGTCTCAAGGGGCAGCTCCCGGCGCTGCAGCTCGTGGACCAACGTGTCCCAGCCCGCCTCTTCGGGGGCCGGCGCATAGCCGATCTGGAAGGTCTCGCCGGTGGCGTCGTCGATGCCGCGCTCGGCGTGGTAGCGGCGCCCAGCCTCGCCGTGCTCACCCTCGAGCAGGAGCGTCCTGTAGCACTCGGCGGCCGCCGCGTTGACCCGGTAGGCCAGCTCCCGCTCCCGCTCCCGGACCTCGGCCCGGCGGACGTCGCCCTCGCTCTGGTTGGGCAGGGCGACCCCTACGCGCGCGCCCATGGTGCGGATCGAGGCCAGGAAACCGACCCCCTCGACCTTCTGGATGAAGTCGAAGACATCGCCCCAGACCCCGCAGCCGAAACACTTGAAGCTCCGGCGCACCGGGTCCACGTAGAAGCTCGGGCTGCGCTCGTCGTGGAAGGGACACAGGCCCTTGAACTGCTTGCCCGATCGCTTGAGCCCCACGTGTCCACCGATCACGTCGACGATGTCGGCCTGTTCTCGGATGCGCTCGATAGTCTGGTCGGGAATCGTCGCCACAGCGGGCTCGGTCTCCGTGAGGTGGGCCTATCAAGGATCCCTACAATCAGGGAATTCGCAAGTTGGGGGAGTTCCCGACGCCCGGTCGGGGGCGGCCGGGCGGGGCCCACGAGATCTGCATAAAATTTGTGGGCCGGACGCGCACGTGCCACCGCTGGTGGCATGGGCCAACCCGCGATGACCGTCACCCAAGTCTCCAGCAGCGCCGCCGAGGATGATCGTCGGGTCAGCGGTCGTCGCGCACGAGCGCGGGATCGGCTCATGGACCGGGCCAATCAGGACTACGTGCCCAGTCCGGCCCTGGCCAAGGTCAAGCACGTCGAGAACCTGCTGTTGTTCATCGACGACGACCTGCGGGAGACGGCCCTGTCCATGGAGCGGATCGAGCGCTACCTGATCTCCACCCTGGACGTGCTCGAGGGCGACGCGCTCGACCCTCGAGAGATCCACGCCCTGGCCACGGACGCCAGCGTGCTCGAGCACATCGACCTGCTCAACGAGACCCTCGAGAGCCTCCGTCGACGCATGGCCCGGCTGGCCTGTGCGATCTAGAGCCGTGCCCGAGCGCAGCGGGGCCCGGGGGTCGGCGGCCAGGGTGAACTCGCGGGCGCCGAGCTCGATGTGCTCGTGCCACAGTGTGTCGACTCTCTGCCGGGGTCCTGAAGCGGGCTCTGGTCTGGCGGCCCTGAACACAGTAGATCGGTCGCTGTGGTCTCCGACCCGAGCCCAGAGCTGAACGCTGATTCGGACCCGGACCCGAACCCGGATCTGAACGCTGATCTGAACGCTGATCCGGACCCGCAGCCCGAGCCGCCCCCCCTGGCCCCTGCGCAGGCCCGGAAGGTCGCAAGGACGGCGATCTTGGCGACGGTCGGCCTGTACCTGGTCTACGGCCTGCTCCACCAGGTCCCCTGGCCGCCCCTGGTCGCCGAGCTGCTCGGGCTCGGGTTGATCCTGGCATTTTATCTGTTGCCCGGCTGGCTGCTGCGTGCTCACCCGGAGCTGGCGCAGCGCTGGCAACTCGGGCCCGAGCTGCCGATCCCGCCGTGGAAGCGCAGCGGTTGGCGCTGGGCTCTGGGCGCGGCGCTGGCGATCTTCCCCCTGTTCGCGCTCGGGACCTGGGCGTTCTATTGGAGCGTGTGTGACCAGGGCGACCTCTCGTTCCTGTCGCCGGTGATCGCGGTCGAGAGCCTGACCCCGGGCGCGGGTGGGCTCGAGACCTTCCTGGGTCGCCAGTGTCGGCGCCACGCCGGTGGATTTTGGCCTTCGGGGGTCTTCGTGCCCCGCCAGTGGGTCGAGTACTACGGCCTGGGCTTCGTGCAGGCCGTGGCCGTGGGCCTGTTCGCCGTCGCCCTGCCCGAAGAGGTCTTCCATCGCGGCTACCTGATGAACGCGCTCGAGGCCCGGTGGCCCCCCTCGCGCGAGCTGTTTGGGGTCCCCTTTGGTTGGGCGGCCGTGCTCTCGAGCGCCATGTTCGCGATCGGCCACCTGGTCGCCGTGCCCAACGCGGCCCGCCTGGCGACATTCTTCCCGGCCCTCGTGTTCGCGTGGCTGTGGCGGCGAAGCGGCAGCCTGTGGGCACCGGCCTTGTTTCATGTCGCCTCGAACCTGTTGATGGACCTCCTGCTCGCGAGTACCTTGCCGCCACAGTGAGTGGGCCTGTGAACGCCACCGGACCTCAGATCGGCGCCTTCTTCGACGTCGACCACACCCTCTTGGCCTGTAACTCGGCCCGCAAGTGGGTCGAGCACCTGTGGCGCAACGATCAGATCTCGGTTCGGGCCGCGCTGCGCTCGGTGTGGTGGCTGGTCCAGTACCGGATGAGCATCCTCGACTACGAACAGGTCACGGCCGACGTGGTCTCGGAGTACGCGGGCCGCTCGGCCGCCGATCTGAGCCGGGAGCTCGAGACCTGGTTTCACGACGACGTCGAGTCCGAGATCTGCGTGGAGGGCATCGAGCGCGTGGCCTGGCACCGCGAGCGCGGTCACACCCTGGTCCTGCTGACCTCGGGGACCTCGTTCTCGGTCGCGCCCCTGCAGAAGATCCTCGACATCCCCAACTTGATCTGCACCGAGCTCGAGGTCGTCGACGGCCTGCTGACGGGCAAGCACCACGCGCCGAGTTGCTTTGGCCCGGGCAAGCTCGCAGCGGGGATGCGCTTCGCCGAGTCCAGGTCCATCGATCTCGACGCGTCCTACTTCTACACGGACAGCTACTCCGACCTGCCCATGCTCGAGCGGGTCGGTCAGCCTCGGGTGGTCAACCCCGATCCCCGCCTGCGCCGCTACGCCGAGCAACACGACATGCAAATCGAGATCTGGCGGGCCCAGGGACCCGCGCCAACAAAGCCCGGATCACAGCCCGGATCACAACCTGAAACAGGGGCGAACTCGTGAGTCCGACCTTCTCTCCAGCCCACAGGGGCGACCTCGCCGAGCTCGGTGCGATCACGGCGATCATCGACGCGGCCTTGGCCGAAGACCTCGGCGCCGGCGATCTGACGGCCCGGTTGACGGTCCCGATCCACACCCGGGCCCGGGCCCGGATCATCGCCAGGCAGACCCTCGTATTCTCCGGTGCCCCGATCGCGGCCCGCGTGTTCGCCCGGGTCGACCCGGACCTCGAGGTCGAGGTCGGGTGTGCCGAGGGGACCCTGGTCGAGCCTGGCACCGAGCTCATGCGCATCTCCGGCGACGGGCGCTCGCTGTTGGCGGCCGAGCGCACCGTCCTCAACCTCCTGGGGCGGGCCTGCGCAGTCTCGACCAGCACCCGGCGCTACGTCGAGGCCGCGGGACCCAGCGGCCTGCGGGTGGTCGACACCCGCAAGACCATGCCGGGTCTGCGGGCCCTCGATCGCTACGCCGTGCGCCAGGGCGGAGGCCACAACCACCGCAACGATCTGGGCTCGGGCGTGCTCATCAAGGAGAACCACATCCGCTGCGCAGGCTCGGTGACCGAGGCCGTGGCCATGGCCTGTGCCCACGCCCCCCACAGCGTGCGGGTGGAGTGTGAGGTCGAGACCCTCGCCGAGGTCCGGGAGGCGATCGTCGCGGGGGCCGACACCTTGCTGCTCGACAACATGAGCGACGACCAGCTGCGGGCGGCCGCGGCCCTGGCAGCGGAGCTGGGCGGGGGCACGCGCAAGGTCCTGCTCGAGGTCAGCGGCGGCGTCACCCTCGAACGCCTGCCGGCGCTGGGCGAACTCGACGTGGACTTGGTGAGTGTGGGCGCCCTGACCCACTCGGCGCCCAACGTCGATCTCTCGATGCTGTTCACGGTCTCGAGCTGAGCGAGCCCAGACCCGAGCTCAGACCCCGAGACCCTTGTCGAGCTGGCCCTGCTCGCGCAGCTGCCTCTGTTCACTGCTGCGCAGGCTCAAGACCTCGCTGCGATCGCGGAGCAAGAGCGTGACCCGAAACAGCTCCTCACACACATCGATCACGCGCTCTCGGTAGGCCGAGGGCTTCATGCGTCCCTCGTCGTCGAACTCTTGCCAGGCCTTGGCCACCGAAGATTGGTTGGGGATCGTGAACATCCGCATCCAGCGGCCCAAAATCCGCAGTTGATTGACCGTGTTGAACGACTGCGAGCCCCCCGAGACCGCCATGACCGCGAGGGTCCGGCCCTGGGAGGGGCGGACCGCCCCGTCCGCGAGCGGGATCCAATCGACTTGGTTCTTGAACACGCCGGTCATGCCACCGTGCTGTTCGGGCGAAATCCAGACGTGGCCCTCGGACCACAGCGAGAGCGCGCGCAGACGCTTTACTTCGGGGTGGTCCCCGACACCGCGATCGAAGACCGGGAGCGCGTGCGGATCAAAGACCTCGACCTCGGCCCCGAAGGCCGCGAGCACGCGCTGAACTTCGAGGGCGAGCTTGCGACTGAAACTGGTCTCGCGCAGAGATCCATAGAGCACCAAGAAGCGCGGAGCGTGGGTCGAGCCCCCGGCCCCGAGCGCCTCGAGGACACTCTCGACAGTGTGCCGCGGCAGGTCGTTTTCAATATGGGACACGACATGTATGTCACTCGCCGCGGGTCATTTTGGCAAGCACCCGACCGCCATCGTGCAAACGATCGCGTCGCCGGTCGTCCGATCGAACGACCCGATATACCCGCCTTACTCCACTGGCGCGGCCGGATACATGTTCCGTGAATCCCTGTCGGAAAAATCCGCGAGTGGGCTCCCACGGGCTGCTGGACACAAAATTCCTGGGTTTCAAAGCGCTACCAAGAACCGGTGATTCGTCTATGCTGCTTGGGTTAGTCGAGTTTATTGATGATTTTGTCGAAGGTCTCACTTACTTGGATCGCCGCGTTCGGCCTTGGATCGCCGCCTGAAGCTGCACCCGCTCCAGAGCTCCCCCCTGCGACGGATACGCTGCCTGTGGACACCGCGCCCGACGATGTTCCTGCCGCCACCCCACGGGGCCCGCTGCCGACGGAGCCGCAACCCGGCTTTGAACCTCAACCTCAACCTCAACCCCAACCCCAACCCGGCTATGCCCAACCTCAACCCGGCTATGCCCAACCTCAACCCGGCTATGCCCAACCTCAACCCGGCTATG
>CAYVJQ010000020.1:32318-37308 GCA_964451725.1 uncultured Nannocystaceae bacterium
CCCAACCTCAACCCGGCTACGCCCCGGCCTCGCATGAGCCTGATCCACCCAAGATGGGCATCGGCTTGTTGGTCTCGGGCCCGCTCTTGATCGCTATCGGGGTGCCCCTCTCCCTCACCGGCAACGCGGCGTGGCGCAACAAGTGCGGCCCCAACAGCAGCGTGAGTCGGTGCTACGACGGGATGACGGCCACGATCGCGGCCCACGTGGGTACGGGTTTCTCGTACGCGGCGGGGGTCACCTTGATCGGTCTCGGGGCAGCCCAAAAGGGCCGCTACGACGTGAGCCAAGGCCGGGGGCACGGTGACGGCAGCGGCCTCTTGATCGCCGGCGCGGTGGTCTTGCCCGTCGCGGTCATCGGCATGGGCGCGGCCCGGCTCGGGTTTTGGCGGCCGACCCCCGAGTGTGAGACCTACGCCTGCGTCCAGCGCTACCAGACCTACTCCACGGCGACAGTCGGGGGCCTGGCCATTCTGGCCAGCGCGGGTGCTGGCATGTTGATGTACGGAGTCGCCAAGCAGCGCGGGACGACCCGCGCGGGTCGAGCGTTCACGCTCCAGCCCAACATCTCGCGCAGCTACGCGGGCCTCGACCTCGGAGGGCGGTTCTGATGGCCTTCACTTCGAGTTCAGGGCCACCCCTTCGCGGAGCGCTCGGGCTGCTGGGCCCGCTGAGCCTGTCTGTACTCTTGGCCTCGACCTCGCTGGGCTGCGTCCGCTGGGGAACACCCGACGAGGACATCGCCGAGGGCTCGGAGGACACCGACACGGGCACCGACACCGACACCGGGCCCGAAGCCGACGACAGCTGGCCCGAGCAGTCCGAGCTCCACCCCGACACCCGCATGGTGGTCTGGGGAAAGACCGGCATTCCGACCTCCAACCTCGAGTTTTGGGCCAACACCCTGCGCGAGCTCGGAGGTGCCGACGACCAGCTCGAGATCCTGTGGTTCGCCAATTGTGATCCCCGAGTCGACCCCGACGGCTGCCTCGCCGGCAACCTCGATCCCTTCTTCGAGGTCATCGCCGACTTGGGGACGATCGATTTTCACCTCCCCAGTGACGTCGACCCGGGCGCCTATGATGTCGTGGTCGTCGATTTCTGCGGCCCCATCGAGGCCGACGACCTTCGCCTCATGCTCGAGGGCGGCCACGCGATGATGGTCCTCGCCGACTACTCGTGTCTGAACGACGGCAAACCCAGCAGCGACGAGGCCAACGACGCCCTGCGCTACGTGGGCACACGCTTCAACGGCGAGCGCATCTACAATCATGAGTTTTTGGTCGCCCAGTCGCTGCGTGTGGGTGTGCTCGAGGGTGTCTCGTCCCTCGACGCCTGGGGCATCGCGGCCCAAGAGGTCCGCATCCCAGGCGGATTCGAGAGCGCGATCGAGAGTCTCAGGGGCGCGCTGGTGACCACTCTGGAGGGACAGCCATGACCGTAGAGTTCGACATCTTCAAACCCGGCGCCGCAGCGCGCCTCGCCACCGCCTGCCTGCTCGTCGGCACCCTCCCCCTGAGCGCCTGCCTGTTGGAGGAACTCTTCCCTCCCCCCGAGGACACCGGCGAGGACACTGGCGAGGACATCGGCGAGGACGACATCGGCGAGACCGATGAGGGCAGCCCGACGCCCGAGATCCCGACCGCAGGTTTTCGTGTCTACCCGCGCTACACCCTCGAAGCCCTCAGCGCGGTCGTCACGATCACCCACACCGGCCAAGAGCCCATCGGCTGCCTCGCAGCCGAGGACGACCTGGGCGGCTACTTTTGTTCCACACTCTTCCCATTGGGGTTCCCGGTCGAGATCATCGTCCAGCGCGACGGTTTCGAGACCGCGCTGCGGACACCCACGGCCGAGCCCAACGAGCTGATCACCCTCGATGTTCACCTCGTCGAGCTCGGGGGACCCACGGGGACATGGAGTGCCTGTCTGCCCGTGGACGAGGGCGAGGGCGAGGGCCCCGAGAGTTGCGCCGTCGTGTGTGAGGCCCAGGACGCAGGCGTGTGTCTGGTGACGGCCTGTGAGTCGCAGGACGAGGTCGAGCCCGTCGCCACCTACGAGCTGTACGAAGACCTCGAGTGCGCGACCTCTCCGATGGTCAGCGCGCCGCTGAGCTGTGAGAGCGGGCTGAGCGAGCTCGAGCCCACGGTCCTGGCGCTGCGCTGTTGCTGTGGATAGGGCCGGCCCCGTCCACCTGTCTGCGGGCCGATGCCGCACGGGCGTGGTATCCTCCCCAACCTTGCGGACCCCACTTCAGAGCTCGAGCACCACAGTGATGGCCGCAGCCCTCGCGCTCGCCCTCGTGGCGAGTGCGCTCGCCTGCAACCCACCCCAGCTCGCGGGTGAGGACACAAAGGCAGCGCCTGCGTCAGCCGGAGATGCCGCGCCGGCCCAGGGTGCGGATCGTGATCGTCCTGTTCGCACAGCAACGATCCCCGCCGACGGATGGAACGACGACATCGCCTGGCGCGGACTCGAGGAGGGCCTGCGCGAGGCCGGGGAGACCCAGCGACCCGTCATGCTCGTGGTCCACACCTCGTGGTGCCCCAAATGCAGGGCCCTCAAAGGCGTGTTCAATCTCGACGAAGGGGAGATCGAGCGCCTCTCGCAGGACTTCATCATGGTCCACGCCGACCAGGACGTGAGCCCACAGGTCACCCTCTACGCCCCAGACGGCAACTACATCCCTCGGATCATGTTCCTCGACCCCAACGGGAAACTCGACGAGGACCTGAAAAACCCGATCCGAGCCGCGAAATTTCGCTACTTCTACACCCCGCAGGAAGACCTCGTCGGCACCATGCGCGAGGCCCTCGACCGGTATGGCAACAAAACCTGAGCGAACCCGCGACCTCCCGAACCGAGCCCAGATCCGAGCCCTGAACCGAGCCCAGGGCCGAGCTCAGGGGTACGGACGGGCCCGGACGCGGACCTCTCCCCTGGTCACCCTCATGGGTGTGGGGGCCGTGTGTGTGGGGCTGGGGGCCGGCTTTTGGGCGGTCGGCGACGCGGTCGCGGCCAAGCCCGGCAAGTCCGCCAAGTCGGGTAGGTCGGGCAAGTCCGGCAAGTCCGACACCGAGCGGAGGCGGCCGGGCAAACACACCGGCGACCCGAACATCATCCCGGTCTCGGACATCAAGCGAGGCATGAAGGGCTACGCCCTGACCGTGTTCGAGGGCGAGACCCCCGACAAGTTCGAGATCGAGGTCGTGGACGTGGTCCGCGACTACGTCACCGGCCAAGACGCGGTCTTGTTTCGGTCCTCCGACCCGCGCCTCGAGCACTCGGGGATCGTCGGCGGCATGTCGGGCAGCCCGATCTACATCGAGGGCAAGCTCGCCGGAGCCCTCGCCTACGGCTACCGCTTCAACAAAGATCCCATGGGCGGGATGACCCCGATCGAGAACATGCTCGAGATCGCGGATCTACCCTATCGCCCCGAGGTCCTGCCCCAGGCCCCGAGCCGGGCCCTGGGTCGAGAGGGATCCTCGGCCTGGGCCGACCAGATGCTGGCCCTGGGTGTGAACCCCCTGCCCGAGCGCCGGCGTCCGGGTCAGGCCGCAGGTGGAAGCGGCGCGCCCTCGGGGGGCGGACTCGAGGCGATCGGCGCCCCCATGTCGGTCGCCGGCCTCGGCCCACACGCAGCCCAGTTCCTCGCCGATGCCACGGGCATGGTCCCGGTGCGCGGGGGCGGGTCGTTCTTCTCGGGTGCCCAGCGGGCGGCACGGGCCACGGCCCCCGGCACACCGGCCACGGGCGCGGCCAAGCACAACTGGATCCCCGGCGACTCGGTCTCGGTGGTGTTCATCGCCGGAGACAACGGCGCGGCCCCCAACGGCACCGTGACCTGGGTCGGCGGCAAGCACAACGAGAAGCTGCTCGCCTTCGGCCACCCCATGTACGGCGAGGGACCGGCCAACCTGCCGATCGCCAACGCCCACGTGCACACGATCCTCAACAGCGTCGAGCGCTCCGTGAAGCTGTCGAGCGCCCTGGATGTGCAGGGCACCATGATCCAAGACCGGCAGCCGGCGATCTACCTGCGCACCGACATCCAGACCGCGATGATCCCGGTGACGACCTCGGTGACCGGCCCGGACGAGGAGCTCGCACCGCGGCGCTACCACAGTTCGGTCGCCGCCAACCAAGCCCTGACCCCACCCCTGGTCGCGACCTTGTTGCTCGACGCCGTGGAGGAGGCGGGCAACGACGCGGTCGAGGTCGTGCTCGAGACCGATCACCGTATTCAGATCGAGACCAGCCAGGGCCCGCGCACCATCGTGCTCCACGAGGAGACCTACTACCCGCGCGGGGTCATCCGTGGGCTCATGGCTCGGAGCCGCGCGCTGACGATCATCATGGCCGCGCTCGACAACCGCTTCGAGATCGCCAAGATCATCTCGGTCGAGCAGGAGGCCCGGCTCCACTACAGCGCCGAGGTCGAGGCCATCGATCGGGTCCGGGTCGCGAGCGGAGAGATCCGGGCGGGTGAGCTGCTCGACCTTCAGGTCGACTACCGGCCACCCATGGGTGCGGTCCGCACCGAGACCGTCAGCATCCGCATCCCCAAGGACGCGGGTGGGGAGCGGATCGTGGTCGAGCTCGCCGGCGGGGAGTGGGTCACGCCCTACGCGCCCCTGCCCACCTCGGTCGACGACCTGATCGACAACCTCGCCCAGAGCTACCCGGCCCGCAGCCTGATCGGTACCGTCTACCGATCCACCGAGGGCCTCGCCACCGAGCACGGCCTCATGGACGCGCTGCCCGAGAGCGTGCTCCAGACCCTCAGCCCCGCCGGCAGCAACCGCAAAGCCGTGCACTTCAAACAGGCCGCACGCCGGGTGATCCGCACCGACGCGATCATCCAGGGTCAGGTCAGCCTCGAGCTCGATGTCCTGCCCGCCAAGACCCTCGACTGAGCTATCAGGCATCAGGCATCAGCCATCAGCCATCAGCCATCAGCCATCAGCCATCAGCCATCAGCCATCAG
>CAYVJQ010000020.1:37408-70839 GCA_964451725.1 uncultured Nannocystaceae bacterium
CATCAGCCATCAGCCATCAGCCATCAGCCATCAGCCATCAGCCATCAGCCATCAGGCTATCAATCAGCCATCAGGCTATCAGCCATCGGCCAACAGCCATCAGGCTATCGGCCAACAGCCATCAGCCATGCGTTGTCAGCATGAGCCAAGAGCCATGAACGCCCCCTCCTCTCCGCTCGCCCCCTCTCCGGCGCCCATGACCTCCACCAACGTCCCCTCTTCGAGTCTCCTCCCCGTCCTCCGCAGGCGCCTGAGCGCGCGTCTGAGCCTCGGCTTGGGTCTGGGGCTGGCCACGGCGCTGAGCGTGGGCTCGGTCGCCCGCGCCGGCGGCGTCGAGACCCACGAGGTCGAGAGCTTCGAGGCCTTCTCCGACGGTGAGGTCGAGGGCGCGGCGATCGAGTCCAGCGGCAAAGTCACCCGCGGCTACGCCCACACCAAGGTCGAGGTCGAACACGGGGCGGTGTTCAGCTGTCTCGCCGACGGCAAACAGGCCTGGGTAGGGACCGCCGACTCGGCGACCGTGGCCCGGGTCGACCTGCGCGGAGGCTCACCCGCGATCGAACCTGTGGCCGAGCTCGAGGGTGTGGTCGTGAGCGCCATGGCCCGCCTGCCCGGCGGCGACCTGGTGGCCGCCGTCCTCCCCGGCGGCAAGCTCGTGCGTGTGAACAAGCGCGGCGAGGTCAGCGACTTCGCCGAGCTCGCCGAGGTCACCCAGATCTGGGCGATCGTCCCCCACAAGGGCCGGCTCCTGGTCGCGACCGGGCCCCGGGGCGAGCTGTGGTCGGTGGGCAGCGACGGCAAGAACCCCAAGGTCGTCCTCGACACGGACGAGAAGGACCTGCTCTCAATCCTGACCATCGGCGACGACGTCTTGGTCGGAACCTCGCCCAAGGCCCGGCTCTACACCCTGGGCGGCGACGGCCTCGAGGGTGTGCTCCTGCACGAGTTCAAGGGTGAGGAGCTGCGGGCGATGGTCGTGGCCGGCGACCAGCTCGTGGTCGCCGTGAACGACTTCGAAGAGCGAAGCATCTCGAGCCGGGACGCCCTGACCAAACAGCTCAACCGGGCCAGCCTGACCGGGGCCAAGCCCACAGACAACGACACCCGCCGGTCCAGGCCGAGGGCCGACACGCGCCTGTGGGCCGTCGACCTGGGCAGCAAGCGCGACCCCATGCGGGCCCAAGACGCCGCCTGGGAGACCTGGCTGACCAAGAAGGGCCAGTACTTCATCGATCTGGTCGCCCTCGACGACGGCGAGGTTCTGGCGGCGAGCTCCAAGGGTGGGAAGATCTACCGGGCCCGGGGGTATCGCGACGTCTCCGTGATCGCCGATCTCGAGGAGCGCCAGGCCACCGCCTTGTGTGTGCTCGACAGCGGTGAGGTCCTGGCCACCGCCAGCGACGGTGCGGCCGTCTACCTCCTGAGTCGAGCTCCCGCCAAAACAGCCCGCTGGGTCAGCGATGTGCTGGACGCCAAGCAACCCTCGACCTACGGGGCCTTCGCCCTGCGCGGTGAGGGCAAGCTCGAGCTCCGGGTCCGCAGCGGAGCCACCTCCGAGGTCGACGATCGCTGGAGCGCCTGGCGCCCGATCGCGCTTCGCCCCGAGAACAACGAGCTGCGCGGTAAGGGTGACCTGCCCAAGCGCCGCTACATCCAGGTCGAGGTCGTGCTCGCCGACGCCGACGCCGAGCTGCGCGGCGTCGAATCCTTCTATGCGCCCGAGAACCTCGGGCCAGTCATGGGCCGGGTCGGGGTCAAGGCCCAGAGCTTCTCGTTTGGAGACGACGACGAGACCAAGCCCAAGCTGACCGTGGAGTGGGAGTCCAAGGCCCGCGACGGCGACAGCCTGATCTACGAGGTCTGGATCCGTCCGGAGGGCGGCGACGACGGCGAGTGGGTCGCCCTGACCGAGCGCGAACCCACCGACGACACAGAGTTGAGCCTCGACCTCGACACCCTCGCCGACGGCATCTACGAGGTGAAGGTGCGGGTCAGCGACGAACCCAGCAATGGCTCGGGGGCCTCGGCCAGCGACGAGATGACCTCGGATCCCTTCGTCATCGACAGGACCCGACCGAGCCTGAGCAAGCTGGCGATCAAGGCCGGCGTGGTCACGGGTACGGCCAGCGACGTCGGGAGCTATGTCCACGACGTCGCCTTTTCCGTGGACGGCCGCGATTTTCGGGCGGCCTCGGCCAGCGATGGGATCTTCGACTCGGGCACCGAGCGCTTCGAACTGCGCCTGCCCGACGACATGGGACCCGGGCTGCACCGGGTGGTCGTGCGGGCCCGAGATGCCCGCGGCAACATCGAGACCGCGGCACTTCGCGCCCAGGGCTGATTGGTGTTCAATCAAACCCGGGCTCTGACAATTCGAGCTGCGGGCTCTGACAATTCAAGCTGCGCTCGGGGCGGATTCTCCGGCCCTGCGGCCCGGTGAACAAAGCGCAGCTGAGAGGACGACATGTCGCACCCTTCTTGAGGTCCGTGTTCCAGGTCTGAGGCCAATATCGCGCCATGCGCGATTCTAGTTTGAACCTGGAGGTGCGAGCGCGAATCACACATGGCACCCTTTTATGGCGACAATGCCCGAACACGACGAATCCCTGCTCCGCAATCTCGACGCCGCCTGTGAAGACCTCCGGGCCGTGCGCGAACGCCTGACCCAGCGCCAGGGCAACATCGATGTTTGGAGGCAGGCCCAGGGCGCCCTCGCCGTGGCTCAGCAGCTGGTCGCCCTGGCCCACCAGGAACTGCGAGCGCGGCTGAGCCAGGTGCCTCAGCTCTGACCAGACGCCCAAGCGCTGACCCAAAGCACACCCGGGCCACTCGGGGCCACTCGGCACCACTCGGCACCACTCGGCACCGGTCGGGCATGAACCAAAGCAGAGAGCCCAGACCAAGGTCTGGGCTCTCCGCAATTCCGGGGCTCGGTCTACTTGCCCGCGTTGTCGATCAGCCAGCCGAAGCTGTGCTTGGACAGGGACGCGATGTAGTCCTCGTCCTTGCTCTTGTTCTGAGCGTCCGCGATCTTCTTGGTCAGGGCCTCGCGTCCACCGGCGGCTGCGACCTTCTCGGACAGGGCATGGAGGTGCAACAGCTTGGCGTTGGAGACGTGCGAGAGTCGCTCGATGTGCTCGTCTTTGGACTCACCTTCGTCGGCTTCGAGGACCGCGGCGAGCTTGGTGGCGAGCTCTTTTTTCGAGCCGAACTTGGCTTTGAGGATCTGGAGGGGGCTTTTCTTACTCATGATGTCTCTCCCTGTTTGGGCACCGCCAACAGCAGCTGGCGGGAGAGTTGGAGCGGCATTGCAGATCAGGATGGATGCGGCGTCCAGCCCTCTGCGTGCACATCGATGTTGAGATCGATCACGTGTTGGGGGCAGAACCGACTCCCGATCTAGGCGCAGACAAACAAAAAGCCCGGCCGAAGCCGGGCTCTCGAGCAGACGCGCGAGGCGTCTTACATCATCTCTTTGACCTTCTTGATGTCGTCCATGCTGGCCGAGATCGAGATGGTGACGTCGCCGCCGGAGGCCTCGATCTTGAGGCTGTTGACGACGTCGGAGAAGTCCTTGACCTCGTCCGTGTCCTTGACCTCGTCGACCATGCTGGTGACTTTCTCGACCACGGCCTCGGCCTTGTCGTCGTCGCCGAAGCCGGCGATGAAGCTCAGCGCCATGCCCTTGCTCAGATCGACGCTGCCGGCGACGGTCTTGACGTCTGCGACCTCGGGGGCGCCCATCATGGCGCCCATGCCCGCGACGTCCGCGGGGACCTCGGCGATGAACCAGACGGCGGCCTTGGAGTCGACCTTGCCGAACAAGTCCTTCTTGCCGTTGTCGATCGCGGCCTTGCCCTCGCCGTCGACGAGCTCACCGATCTTGTCCTCCCAGGAGGTCGTGGTCAGCGCGAGCATGTTCTTGTTCACGAGGTAGGCGCGACCGTCACCGAGCTCGATGACCTTCTTGCCGTCGCTCTTGGTGACCTCGGCGGACTCTTCGTCGCCGCTCATCTTCTGGATGTTCTTGATCACGCACGAGGCGTTGTCGTCCTCGCCGACACCGTCACCGACGATGATCGCTACGAAGTCTTCGTTGGCGGTCGCACCGATGACCACGGCGTCGAACTCGGTGGGCTTGAGGCCGCAGTCTTCAAAGGCGGTCATGGCCTCTTTGAAGTCGTCCTCTTTCTCGAACTCGGACGAGAACTCTTTGTAGAGATCCGAACCGGTGAGGGCCTTGGGGTTGATTCCAACGATGAACTCAGCATCGTCGGGGACAAGCTTGACTGCATCGGCGCTAGCGCCTCCCTTGCAAGCAGGGAGGAGGAGCAAAGAGACAGCCATCGCCGAGGTCCAGCAGATCCGCTTCATAGTCGGTGGCTTATAAACGGGCGCATCTCTCGCGGTCAAGCAGCCTAGGCAAAGTAATTCGCCCTCGCTGTGCTTCGAAGCTCACACCCAGACGCTGAATATAGAAGGATCGAAACAGGGAGTTCTCGCGAGACCGACAATTCCCATATTTCGGCGAGGAGGGCGCAATAGGACCATGTCCCACGATCCCGATTTGAATTCTCGAAGACCCAAATTGAGCGATGGCGGCGCCGCCGAAGCATGGCAACATCCCGGCCGCTATGCCCTGGAAGGCAGTCGATTTTCGCGGTGAGAAGGTCTGGGTTCGGACCATGATGGACACGGGTAAACCGATCGTGCGGCGAGGCATGGTCGAGATTCGCTACAAGCGTGGGGCCAGCAAGTCCTACCGGAGCGACCGAGAGAACATCGAGGAGCTGAGCGCCGAGGACACGGAGATCCTCTCCGACGCGGAGTTCGGCGGACGCACGAGCACCCCCTCGACCCAGCTCCGGGAGCAGCCCAAGGCGCCGGCCGACGCGGAGACGATCGTCATCTACACCGACGGTGCCTGCTCCGGGAACCCGGGACCGGCGGGCTTGGGTGTGCACATCAGCCGGCCCGACACGACCACCGAGATCAGCGAGTTCATCGGCGCGGCGACCAACAACGTCGCGGAACTCAAGGGTATTTTGCGGGCCCTGGAGAACCTCGAGGAGGGCGAGCGCGAGGCCAGGATCCACCTCTACACGGACAGCGGCTGGTCCCTCGGCGTGCTCATCGGTGGGTGGAAGGCCAAGAAGAACGTCCCCCTCATCGACAAGATCAAGGCCCTCATTCCCGAGTTTCCAAACCTCGAGCTGCTCAAGGTCAAGGGTCACGCGGGCGTCGAGGGCAACGAAGAGGCCGATGCGCTGGCGACCAAAGCGGTGCGCATCGAGGACTCGTCGATCCGCAAACGGGCGCGGCGCCCGGTCTCCGTGCCCCGCTGATCCCCACGGACTGCTAGAGCGCGCTCTCGAGCGTGCTCGCAGCCGCCTCGAACTCGGTGCTGAGCCCCTCGTGGCCCACACCCGAGGCTTCATAGTCGGCCCGAGCGGCACGGATCAACTCGGGGACCCGGCCGTCCTCGCCCAGCGCGTGGAGGGCCTCGGCGAGGCGCCATTGGGCCTCGGCCCGCAGCTCCCGCTGGACGTCTCCTCTACGCAGGGCGACGGCGCGCTCGAGGTGCTCTCGAGCCGACTCGGGGTCGCCCGTGGCGAGGGCCAGCTTGCCCAGATGGATCAGAGATCGGGCCGTGTCGGGGTGGTCGGGCCCCAGGGCCTCGAGGCGCACGGCGTAGGCTTCTTCATAGAGCGGGCGGGCACGCTCGTAGTCCCCGACGAGGTACTCGAGCTCGGCGAGATTCCCGAGCGTGATAGCGACCTGCACATGGTCGAAGTCGGCGGCGGCCCGGGCCGTGCTCAGGGAGCGCGCCAGGTAGGGGCGGGCCTCGTCGTAGCGCTCCTCCATGGCGTAGCACGCCCCGATGTTGCCCAGACCGTTGCTGAGCCGGACATCGTCGGGCCCGAACACACGCTCGAGGCGACGCAGGGCGGCCTCGAATCCCTCCCGGGCGGCATCGTAGTCCCCGGACATCCAGGCCATCCCGCCGATGTCCATATCGATCTCCGAGATCTCCGGGTGTTCGGGGCCCAGGGCCTCGCTGTAGGCGGCCCGAACCTCGAGGTAAGTCAGGCGCGCGGCCTCGAAATCGCCGTCGCTGCGCCACCGGGTATCGGCGAGGTACTTGCGGGCCTCGAGGACGGCGAGGTGGCCGGGCTCGAGCGCATCCAAGCGTATGTCGAGGGCGGTCTGGTACTCGGCGATCGCCCGCTCGTACTCGGCCGCCTCCCAGGCGGCGGTGCCCAGGGCGATGTGCATTCGCCCCGCGAGCAGGGGATCGTCGAGGGTCTCGAGCTCGGCGCGGGCGACCCTGCTCCAGCGCCCCATCTCGTCGCGTCGCTTCGGGTCGTAGCGGAGCGTCCACAACAGATCGACGAGGGCCTCGGCCCCCCCGCGTGGATCCCCGGCCCGGTGCGCGAACACGTAGCCCTCGACGTGGGCCGCCCGGGCGCCCTCGCTGTCTCTGAGCTCGGCGAGGAGCTTGCCGTCGAGGCGGGCGAGGCGACCTTGGAGGGCGGGCCACCGGGTCTCGGCGACCGCGGCCCGCAGAGCCTCGAGGCTCGCGGCGGCGTCCTTGAAGGCACCGGCCCGAAACTGGGCTTGGGCCTGGGTCAGGGCATCGTCGAGTTCGGCGACCTCGAGGCGCAGCCCCGGGTCTCGCGGCTCGCCGAGGGTCCGACCCAAGGTCGCCCCGTCGGCGCAGCGGGCCGGACCTTCGAGCGCGCCGATGATCGCCGACGAGCGCTCGACGACCCCCGCGTCCCCGGTGAGCATGAGCCCGACCAGGGCGTCGACCTCGGCGAGTTGGCCGTCGAGGCAAGCCATGCGCAGATCCAGGAGCTGCGCCGACTGTTCACCGCGCAGGTGGGTGGCCTCGCAGGCGGCCGTCCGGGCGCCGAGCCAGCGTCTACGCCACCGGTCGAGGCCGGTCACAGCCAGCTCGGCGCTGCGCTGCGCGTAGGCCAACTCGGAGGCCACAAAGCTCGCCCGCAGGGCCGCAGCCCGGTCCTCGTCCCAGATCCCGACCAGGGCCCCGTCGAGCCCCCCGCAGATCGGCGTCTCGGGCTCGCCCCAGCTGGAGAGCCCGACGACGCTGCCCACGATCACCATCGCACAGGCCACGACCGCGCCGGCGACCAGGCCCCGCCTCGCGCGTGGCTCGGGAGGCTGGAGGGCCTCGAGCAGCGCCCTCATATCGGGGAAGCGGGCCTTGGGCTCGCTCGACAGACCGCGCTCGAGCGCGGCGTGCAGCCACTCGGGGACGAGCTCGGCGCGGGCCCGGGGCGGTGGCTGGAGGTCGTGTTCGGCGATCGCGTCGAACAGGGCGTGGAGGGTCTCGCCTCGAAACGGGCGCTCCCCGTAGAGTCCCTCCCAGAGCGCCACACAGAAGCTGAACTGGTCGCTGCGGGCGTCGTTGGGCTCGCCGAAGAGACGCTCGGGAGGCATGTAGGCCGGGGTCCCGAGCAGGGCGCCGACATCTGTGAGCCCCTGCTCGAGGTCCCTGCCCCTGCCCTGGCCGTCCAAGCCCTCGCCGCCCGAGCCCTCGCTGTCCGAGCCCTCGGTGGACAGAGCGCCCAGGCCCGTGAGCCCCCGGGCCAGTCCAAAGTCGAGCACCCGGACCCGGCCGTCGTCACCCACGAGGACGTTCTCCGGTTTGAAATCGCGGTGCACCAAGCCGGCTTCGTGGGCGGCGGCGAGGCCCTGGCCGGCCTGTCGAAAAACCGCCAGGACCCGGGCCCAACGCGGCTGGTCCGACCCAGCCGACCCAGCCGACCCAGAGTCACAGGGCTCATGGTCGAGTCTCGCCAGCCATCGGCCGAGGCTGGGCCCAGCGACAAACTCCATGGCGATCGAGATCTGGCCCGCGACCGTGCCGACGTCGTACACGGCGATCACGTTGGGATGGGCGACCCGAGCCATGGCCTGGGCTTCTCTCAATAGGCGGGCTTGGGCGCGCTCGCCCTCGGCCACGTCCACACGGATCAACTTGATCGCCAGCTTGCGATCGAGCTCCGGGTCGTAGGCGGCATAGACGACCCCCATGCCCCCCTGGCCGAGCCGCTCGATGACGACGTAGCGACCGATGCGATCTGTCCGGTCGGTCCGACGCGTGTTCCACGCTCCGTCTCGGTCACCGAAGCCCCCGAGTTCACGCGCGCCTGAACCACGTCTTCGCGACCCCTCGACCTTCTCCTTTTCCTCGAGGGTCCCCTCAACCGGTGAGTCCCCCGACGCCCAGGTCGCGCCGAAGGTCTCGGACTCTCGGCCCGCCACGATCCGACCTTATCAGAGCCGCCCGAACTCAGGGTGGGCCTGAGCGGGTGGGTCTAAGGGCCAGGCCAAAAACAACTCAGACCAGGTGGCGGCTCAGGGCACGGGCGATGGAGGTCGCCCTCCCGCGGGCCTTCAACAGCGCGCTCAGCCGCTCGAGACGCCGATCCAGGGGAGTCGCCAGCTCGCGCTGTACGGTGAGCAACCCCGGATCGACGCCGTCCGCCGCCGGGTCCGCGAGGTCGATGGCATGAAGCTCGAGGTGCAGGTGCCTGGTCACCGCGGCCTCCCTGCGCAGGGCTTCCCCCTGCAGCTTGGGCAACATCGGCGGGGCGTCGCCGAGCAGGAAGGTCCCGGTCATGGGCAAGCGCAGGGCCCGGCTGACCGAGATCGGGACCTCCCACAGGCCGATCTCGGGCAGGTAGTGAACGGAGCTCGACCCCAGGAAACTCCGGGCGCCCCCGACTTGAGAACTCGAGCGACGCCCCCGGAGTCGGCCGAGACCGAGCACGCCGAGCTTGGCCAAATAGTAGGTCGGCGAGGGCAGGAGCGAGCTGTCGTAGCGGTAGCCCAGGCCGGCCGCCTGCAGCAGCATGGCCCGATCGTGGGTATAGCCCGGCGCGCGGAATCCCAACACCCGGGCCCCGAGCTCACGCAGGAGGTCGTCGCAGCGACCGAGGTCACTCGCGATCTCGGCGCTGCTGCGGGTGTGGAGATCGTAGGCGTGCGAGAACGAGTGGTTGCCGAGTTCGTGGCCCTGCGCGAGGGCCCGGAGCAGGACCTCCGCTCCCCGCCCGCCGCGCTCGCGCAGGTCGTACTCGAGGTCGGCCCCGACCACGAAGATCGTCGCGCTGACGTCTCGGGCCGCGAACAGATCGAGAAACCGAGGCAGCCAACACTCGAGGGCCAGGCCGCGCTTGGGCGCCGCCCCCTCCTCCGGCGTGAGGCCGTGGATCGCGTGGTAGCAGGGTAGATCGTCGAGATCGAGGCTGAGGATGGTGGACACGGCGATTGCGGATGCGGGGCGATTGAAGGGAGGCGAGAGCCCGAACGAGGATCTCACAACGGGCTATCGAGCGCCCAGCTGGGCGCGATCCTGGCGGACGAGATCAGTCGTCCCGGCGGCGGCCGGGGATCAGGTCGCTGACGTCCCTGCCGAGGTGGATCGAGACCATGAGCCGGCCGAGGTTGCTGAGCACCCGGGGCACGCGGCGGACGAGGTTGATGGACGGGGCGCGCTTCTCTTCGATCTCGACGGGGATCTCGAGCACACGCACCCCCTCGCGCTCGGCCCGGATGACCAGCTCCGAGGCGAACACGTCGTAGTCGACGATGCAGCGGGCGGCGATCGGGGCGACGGCGCTCCGGCGCATGGCCTTGAGCCCGTGGGTGTCCGTACCCGAGAACCCGAGGCTGACCCGCAGCACCTTGTTGTAGACCCGGGTCGCCGCGCGGCGGAGCGGGGGCCGCTTGTCGTGGGCCCCGGCCATGGCCTTGCTGCCGATGACCAGGTCGGCCTCGTCCCGACGCAGCAGCGCCAGGGCCCGGAGGTGGAAATCGACGTCACACAGGTCGATCTCCTCGCAGATCACGAACTCCCCGCGCGCGCGGAAGATGGCCTCGCGCAGGGCCCCGCCGTAGTTGGGCTCGGGGTAGGAGAACCACCGCAGGCGCTCGGGCCAGCGGGCGGCGAGCTCCTCGGCGATGGCCACGGTCCGGTCGCGGCTGCCGTTCTCGGCGAGCACGATCTCGAAGTCGATGGCCGCGGCGTCGAGCTTCTCGACGAGCTCCCCCACGCTGTCGGCGAGGATCGCCTCCTCGTTGTAGATCGGGATGACGACGCTCAGCTCCAAGCTGGGCGACCCCGACCGCGACCCCGATCCCGGCGGGACTTCGCTGGCGCTCACGAGGACCGCCCTGGCTTCGAGTTGGAGCCTGGATTCGGGCTAGAGCTGGGGTCGGGAGCCCGAGCGCCGGCCAATCGCCGTGCGCTGGCCTCCGTGGCCGCGGCCTGATCCTCGTGGCCGCTCGCCCATTGGGCGGCGGCCAATCCTGAGAGCATGCTGTCTTCCATGGAGTTGTAGATCCAGGCGCCGTAGCGCCCACACGAACGCAGGCCCACCTGCGTCAGCCAACTGAAGATCGTGGCTGTCGCTGGGCCGTGGGCGTCGTCGAACACCACGTAGGCGTACTCGACGTCGCGGGTTCGACAAAATCGGATGTCTTCGGTGTGCGCCAGGGCCCCGATCTCGACCAGGCTCGCGGCGATCGCCGGCAGATCCGGGGCCGCGTCTCGGTCGTCGAGCTCGACGTAGAGGGAGGCCGCCCCGGCCGGAGCCATGCTGGCGACGGCGTTGGAGTAGGCGCCGACACGAAAGAAGGGGAACCGGGCCTCGGGGACGTAGACCCAGTGCCAGTCCGCGGGGATCGGTGATTTGGTGGCGACGTCGAGGTAGCGCCAGCGGACCCAACGCAGGGCCGCGGCGGCCTCGCGCACCGCCGGCGGGACCCCGCGGGTGCGGGCGATGAGTTCGGGCAGGGGGATGGTCGAGATCAGGGCGCCGTAGGGGGTCCAGTCGGCCTCGCCGGTGAGCTTGACGCGGCGCCCGGCCGGGTCGACCTCCTCGACCGAGGTCGAGGTCCGCAGCGCGCTGGCGCCCTCGCTGGCCTCTGCTCGCGCGAGCAAGACGGCGCCGAGGGCCTTGGGCAGGGCGTCGATGCCCCCCGCGCGCGGGTACGAGAAACGGGCGTTGTAGCCCAGCCCGGTCTGCCGCAGGCCGATCGCGCCGGCGATGATCTGGGCAGGATCGGGCTCGGGGACGAAGCGGCGGACGTACTCGGGCGCGAGCAGGTTGGGGTGCATGCCCCAGAGCTTGGTGTTGTAGGGGACGAAGAAGTGGCGGGCGATCCCAGCCCCGAAGCGAGCCGTGGCGTAGTCCTCGAAGTTGCCCGGGTTCAGGGCCCAGGCCTCGCCCCGGGCGACCGCCCGCTGAGCCTCGACCAGACCCAGGAGGCACTCCTGGACGACCGGGAGTGGGAGACCGTAGAGGTTGGCCTGAAAGGGGTACTCGAGCAGCGCCCCCTGAGCGTGGATCTTGGTGTTGCGCTCGACCTCGACCCAGTCCTCGGCCGCGAACAGCGTCGCCAGCAGGGCCTTGGTGCGTGGATCTCTGAGGTGCAGCCAGTGTCCGGTGACGTCGAAGGTGTGGCCTCGCTCCCGGTGGGAGCGGGCGTGGCCCCCGACCTCGGCCCGCGCCTCGATCAGCTGAAAGGGCGCGCTGAGGGGCAGGTGGTAGGCCGCAGACAGGCCGGTCAACCCCGCCCCGAGGATCACCGTGGGCCGCTCACCCACGAAATTGCCCCCGGGCCTGATGGGAAAAAGTTTGCCCCCCGACGGTCACGCGCTGCGGTTGTAGCAGCTATTCGACGCCCTGCCGAAGACCGCGGCGGGAACCCGACGATCACTGGCGAGGGTACGTGGGCACGCCTGAGGTCGAGCGGGTCGCCCGCGCGAAGCGACGCCCGGGGACTCCCGCCTCGATCGCCGACCCGGGCGTGTAGACGCTGTCCTGCGAGATCGGCGCCCTGTACGCGGCCGACGACGCGCCCGACCTGCTCGCCCAGGACCCGCCCGCGCTCCCACTCGCGCTGGGCTACGGGAACCTCGCCCCCTCTGTCGCGGCCAGGCAGGATAGTTGCCGCCTAAACCGGGCGTGGCCATCGATGATCGTGACCGTCGTCGGCTCGAGGGCGACTCGTCGTTGTCGAGACGCGTGGGGGTCATCCACGCAAGATCAAATCAGCATTTCCGCGACCTCGAGCGCCCGTAGAAAACGATCTTAGATCTGCTAACCTCTCCGGCTATCCATGAGCGATGAACGCAATAACCCACCATCCCCAAATCAGTGCGGGTCATGCGCGACTGCTATTGGCACGGGTGTTGGTACTGCAAAAGTCGACTGCCCAGTCTGTGGCGAATCGCCGGCATCACGCGGGGTGGTCCTCTATATGTCTCTGAGCATGATGGACAAATGCACCCAGTGCGGCTCCTCCATGCCGGTTGCCGGACCTCAAGAAGATCTCTTTTGCGAGACCTGCACCCATACAGTTCACACAGACGCGAGCTACTGGTCCTTCATGAACAAGTGCATGGAGTATTATGACATGTATGAGTTTGGGAGGGAGAACACCATGCAGCTTGGAATGCAGACGGAGATACTCTTCCAGGTCACGGCTCCCAAGTGCACGGCGTGCAAAACCCCCTATCCAGTCGCCGACATTGCGACCGGGACCAATTCCGATATCTCGTGTCCACACTGCGGAGCGGTCAACCCGACATTTCCGGCGACCCGCCTTACGTCTGCCAAATCGCCCAGTGCGGTTCAATTCTTTGGTGCTGCGAGAGAAGGAGAGAACACCGGGCAACCGGCAAGCGAAACAGTGATTCCTGTCTCCTTTCGCTGCCCTGGGTGTCATGGGAACCTCAAAATTTCAACTCAGCACGATCGAACGATCACCTGTGAGTACTGTGGGAACGACTGTTTTCTACCCGACCCGATCTGGCTTCGCCTCCATCCAGTCCGCACACGAACGACTTGGTTCGTTCGCTTTGAAGATCCAGAGGCCTCCGCGCTCGCGGCCGCGGAACGTCAGCAGCAGGCAGAGCGGGGAAAAGTTCTCCAATCTATCGTCACCGAGAATGCACATCTCGCTGGGTCTGATGCCTCCGCTGCGATATTCAAGACCTTCTTCTCCGTCACGAGCAAAACCACGAGCAACAAAATCGCCTCGATGATCCAGAGTCTCGTCACCTGTCATTGGGATGTCTGGCAGACAGGCGAGTGTATCGAGAGCCTGCGATCACTTCTCAGTGGCAGCAAACGTGAACTTGCGCTGCTGCAAAAGCTGCTCGTTCTCGTTGCCGAGCAACGGGGTGATGCTGCCCTGACTCTACTGGCATCTATCAAGACCTCGTAAGCACGACTCCGAGCTTTGGTTGATGTCCGACGTCTGTATTGATTCGACCCGAGAGTGGCCTGTCGCAACCTGTGCCCCAGCCCTTCACCCGCCAGGTTCACCAGCCATGTTCACCCAGCGGGTTCGAGCCGAGGACTGCGTTGATTTGGTCGAACGCGCTGACCCCTTGGTTGAACTCGAACTCCTCGCCGTCGACGCGGCGCCCCTGACCCTGGACAAAGAAGGTGAGGTGAAGCGCGGCGACAGTCTCGCGCGGGATCTCGCCGCCCTGCCCCCGATCCGCCTCGCGGATCGCCGCGCGCACACAGGTGCTGGCTTCGACATCGAGCCCAGTCTCGGCCTCGAGCCCGATCGTGCCGAGCGCTCTGCCGCCCCAGGCGAGGTCGAGGTCGACGCGCTCGACCAGATCGGCCCCGCGACCGATCGCCTGCTCGTAGCAGCGCTCGAGATCCGAGCGCGCAGCGACGAGGATGGCGCGCGCGCGCCTGCCCGCGTCGGTCGTTCGGGTCTTGGTTCCGACCAGACCACGAACCAGGACCCGGGTCGGGTTGAGCGGGCCGCCGGGGTTCTCGAACAGGGTCGGGCCCAAGTCGCGGATGTCACGGAAAAATGCGTCCACGCGAGGATGATCTGGGGTCGCCCACTGGATCCGACGGGTGTCGACCTCGATGTTGCGGACCCTCTGATCTCGGTTTGCGTGGCGGTCTTGGTCTGTCGAATCGCCGACGACGATCTGGGTGACGGTCGCCTTGACCAGGGCCTCGAGTCTCACGCTTGCGTCGGTGGGGGGCTCGCTCCCGCGGCGGAGGCCGTACTCGGCGAGCAAGGTATAAATGTCGATTCTCGGGGCCTCGGCCTCGGGGAGCAGCGTTTCATGTTGGACGAGGTAGGCCTCCAGCATCCGCTCGCCACGGTCGAGGGCGGGGGGGGTGGTCCCGGCGTCCTGACCCACGTCGTGGCTCCCGAGCAGCGCCCAGCCGATATGTTGAACGAGGAGGTGACGCAGATCGTCGCTGCCGGGATCTCGGGGCAGGCGAAGGAGGAGCGCCGCAAACATCTGGGCGGCCTCTTCGTAGTGACCGGAGCCGAAGGCCGACATCGCTAGCGAGTAGTGATCTTCGAGCTCGCGGGCCGAGGGGCCGTCGGCCACGAACGCAGCCGTGGCCCTGGACTCGGACTCGGGTTCAGCGTCGACCAAAGGGCTGTCGGTCCCACGTGGGGCCGCGCACCCGAGCGCGAGCAGAGGAGACAACACGAGGGTCAACACGGCCGACCGATTGAACATGGTCGGCCAACGAGGGGCTTCGCGCTGGCTTACACTGGCCGTCGGCTGCTCGAGCAGACGACGGTGGGGTCGTCGTTGATCGGCTTCGGCCGCCTCGATCGTATCGATGAGGGGCAACAGGGCTTCGGCGGACAGGATCATCAACTCGGGGCCGAGCTAACTGTCGACCATCTCGAGCGACTCTTGGCGAAAAAATGTGGGGCCGGCACCTGCACCCACAGCCCCGTATGAGACAAGACGACGGGGACAATGTTGCCGAAGTCGATGAAGCCCGCACTTCGCTCACCGATGACGTGGGCATGGAGGGCGGGTGCCAGACACTGGGGGACGCTCTCACCCGAAGAGGCGGTGCTGCGATCGATGAGCACAGACACTCGGCCGGCAAAGGGCTGCTCGGCTTCGCTTTGGATCAGACCATCGTCGATACCGAGCACCGCGCCCCCCCCTTGGATGGCGAGTTCGATGGCGAGCTCATGGCATCGAGTCGGCCGTCGTGCCGCGACCGCCCGGGAGCGTGTCGATCGTATTGGACGCGAGCTGATCGAGGATCTGCACGTTCCAGGCTCCGCATTCAGCGAGGCCAACGCAAACATCGATGGCTCTGGGGCTGTCGACAGGCGCTCGCGCTCGACAAGCCACAGGAGTGAGGCCGAGGATCGCCGAGGGTCGGGCTCCAAGTCGCAACTTCACAGACCCCCCTATGGTGGTCGCCTGATTCTATTCGAGCAGCGCCCCCTGGGCGTGGCTCTTTGGTGTTGTGGCCCTGCCCCGGTGGGAGCGGGCGTGGAACCCCGGCCTCTGCCCGCGCCCTGCGTACCACCTGCCTCCTTTCAGCTGATCGAGAGACGACAGACAGGCCAGCCAACCCGCCTCGAGGATCACGGTGGGCCGCTCACCGACGGAATTGCCCCCGAGTCCGGCGGCAAAAAAAATGCTCCCCGACGGTCACACGCCGGGGTCGGAGCAGCGATTCGAGGCCCTGCCGAAGACCGCGGCGGAAACCGAACGATCACTGGCGAGGGCGCGTGGGAGCGCCTGGGGTCGCGCCTGGAGACAGGGAGGCGACCCGGTCACTCGCGTGGAGCGACGCCCGGGGACTCCCGCCTCGATCGCCGACTGGCCGCAAGCAGACGCTGGACAGCGAGATCGGTGCCCTGCACACTCCCGACATGGAGCTGCACAGTCTCGGCGGCTATCGGCTACTCGAGCCGCTCCCTTCTCTGACCAGCGCGACGCGCCTGTTCTTCGCCTGTCCCGAGGGGGCACCCGAAGATGCCCCGGCCACCCAACTCGCCAAGGTCTTGGTCCCCGGCGAGGGTGAGGCCGACGCCCTGCTCAAGGCTCAATTTGCTCACGAGGCCAACCTCCTGCGCAGCTTCAGCCACTCGGGCATCCCCTCCCTGCGCGCCGCGGGCAGCCAGGAGGGGGTCGATTTCTACGTCATGGACTACATCGAGGGGGTCGATCTAGCGACCTTGCTGGGCCACAGGGGCGAGACCCCGCGGGGTCTGAGCAAGGAGCTGGCGGTCTACATCATGGGCCAGCTCGCCGACGCCCTCCACTACGTGCACAGCTTCGAGGTTGCGACCGAGCAAGCTACGGCCGAGCAAGCTGCGACCGAGCAAGCTGCGCCCGACCAAGCTGCGCCCGGCCAAGCTGCGCCCGACCAGGCCGACCAGGCTGCCGCCGGCGAAGCTGCGACCGGCGAAGCTGCGACCGACCAAGCTGCGACCGACGGTGCCCCCAGCGATACGAGCGAGCGAGCGAGCGCGCCCAGCAAGGCCGGAGACGGGTTCACCACACTCGAGGTCCTGCACCGTGATCTGTGCCCGGCCAACGTGTTCCTGTCCATCGATGGAGACGTGCTCCTGGGCGATTTCGGATCGGCCGCGAGCACGTGGTTGGCGCCCACGTTCACGAGCCCAGACGCTGGCCACGTGGCCTACAAGGCCCCCGAGCGGGTCACCGGCAGCGGCACCGCTGCCGTCAAGAGCGACCTGTTCTCGCTGGCCGTGATCTTGTGGGAGATCCTCAGAGGCGAGCGCTGCTTCACCGCGGGCAACGAGCTGGCGACCATGGACGCGATCGTCCGCTTCGACATCTCCCACTCCAGCCGAAGGGTCTCGGGTCTGAGCTCCAAGCTCTCGGAGGTCCTGCGTCGCAACCTCGACCGCGACCCGGAGCGCCGCTACCCACACGCCTACAAGGTCCTCCAACGCCTGAGCCAGTCGCCCGAGGCCCAGTCCGCCGAGCGCTCGCGCCACGAGCTGGCGACCTTGGTGCGAGGCTGCATGCGCGAGGGCTGAACAGCTCCGATCCTGCGGATTCCGATCCTGCCTCCAACAGCGCTCAACGGTTGATCGGCGTGCTGGCCCAGAGGATCGCGGCCATCACCAAAGGTGCGAGGTTGATCGACAGGCCTAGGCGCAGCTCGTGGCTGAGGCCTCCGTCACTGGGCCCACCGGTCGACAGCTGATGACTCAGCTCGAGCCCGACCACGCCCCACAGCGCCTCGAGTGCCAGGCCCTGGCGCAACCCGTAGATTCGACCCTCGGCGACGCTTCGACCGACGACCAGGCGGGGCCGATAGAAGCCCGCGATCAGGTGTGTGCCGTAGCCCAGGCCCAAGCCCAGGTCGAAGAGGTGGCCACCGCGGACCGGGTGGGCCTCGTAGCGGTAGGCGAGCTCGGGCCACAGCCACAGGTTTGGACCCCGGTCGCTGGACCGGGGGGCGATCATGACTCCGGCGCCGAGCTCGAGGGAGTAGGCCGCCGCCGGCCGGACTGGGCCACCCTCGCCCGATCGTGGGAGCGGGAAGCTGACCCCGTTGTCCACGCGCACCGTGGGCATCCAGAAAACAGGCGAGAGCCCAGCGACCTTGCGCTGCCGACTCTGACGTCGAAACAGGCGCGCGAGCAGGCGCTCCTCGGACTCGGTCATGGGCTCGTCGGGAGGCGGATCTCCAGGTCCGCGCAGCTGGTAGGCCCGAACCCCATACTCGCTAGCGACCCAGGCCCGGCCCCGGCCCGGATCCATGCTGATGTCGTAGACGCGGCCGAGTCCCTCCGCGATCGGTACAAAACGCTCACGCTCGAACAGCCACAGGCGCCCGGCCGCCGAGGCCAGCACCCGATCGCCGGAGGCCGTCGCTACACCGGTGATCGCCGTGAAGCCCGCGCTGGGCTCGCCTTCTTTGGGCGCGCCGACTGGGATCGGGTGCTCATACGCGGGGATGGCGCCAGAGATCCGCAACGGGGGCCGGAGCAGACCGGACCCGGGGTCTTCCCCAGACACCCCAGACCCGGACCGATTCGGGTCTTTGCCCGACCCGGGGTCTTCTCGAGACCCCAGCAGACCCGACCCGGGGTCTTCCCCGGACCCAGACCCGGGGTCCTCCGATTCAGGGATCGGGTCGGCCTCCTGTTCGCCGATCTTCAGGGCCAACAGGCGGTCCCGACCGACCCGCACCCACAAGGTCTGGGTCGGGGCGCTGTACCAGGCGTCGTGCCAGGGCGCGCTCGCGGTCTCCGGGGCGAGCCCTGGAACCAGCGGTCGATCCCAGGCGCCGTCTCGAAATCGGACCAGGAGGCCGTCTCGCCCAACCAGAAACAGCTCGCCGCCGGGGCTGGTGGCGGCGGCCAAGGGTCGGACCTGCTCCGGGTAGGGGTAGGTTCGCCAGCGCAGGTTGCCGCGTTCGTAGAGCGCATGCTCGCGACCGATGGCATAGATCCAGCCGCCCGCGTCGACCAGCACCGCAACGATCTCATCGCCCTCCACCAGGGGGATCCGATCGTGTTCGAGGAGCCCCCCTTGGCGCCGAAGCAGGCGCCCATCGGCGGCCGCAAACACGGCGAGTCCACCCTGAGCCTGGGTCCCGTCGGCATCCACCAAGACCTCGATCTCGGTCGGCTCGACCACCGTCGGCACCCCCTCGCCACCGATCAGGTGCAGGGCCCGTCGACCCCCTGCGATCACCCGTCCGTCGCCCTCGGACCAGAGCACCCGGACCTGCTCCTCCGTGCGGAGCAGCTGGCCCTCGGACTCGGACTCGGACTCGGGCTCGGGCTCGGACTCGGGCTCGGGCTCGGGCTCGGGCGACTGGGCGCGCGCCGGCGTGCCCAGCCCGACGACAGCGAGCAGCAGGGCGAGCCCGAGGACCAGGCCGCGCCCACCGACCCGAGGACCGAGGGGAGGCGCTGCGACGAGAGGAGGGACGGACATGAACCGGGGCCAGGATTTCAAGGACCGGCGGAGTCCGCAAGGCAGGGGAGCGTTTCTGTGGGCGGCGGGCTCGGGACGGCAGACTCGAGACGGCTCAGGAAGCAGGCCCGCCCTTGTCTCCAGCTGACCCCCGCGCCGCGGCCCCTTCGGGTCCCGCGGCCCCTTCGGGTCCCGCGGCCCCTTCGGGTCCCGCGGCCCCTTCGGGTTCGGGCCACAGCACCAAGGGAGAGCCCACCAGGCGAAGCGGGGCGAACAGGCGCCAGGCGATCGTCAGCGCGACGATATAGGCGACCAAGATCCCCAGCAACATGAAGGCCTTGCCGGGATAGTTCCCGGGGAACCCCAAGATCGGCAGGGGCATGAGCACAAACAGGGGCAGGCCCAGGATCGCCGAGGGGGTCACGGCGAGCACGTAGTTGCGCCCGCTCGGACCCTCGAGTTTGGGATCCAACATGCGCAGCAGGGCCAGGCCCGTGGTCGCTGTGCCCGAGAGCGAGCCGAAGGTGACGATCGCGTGTTGAAAGGGCTTGGTCGGGTAGGCCCGCCGGGCAATCCAAATACAGGTGAACACGGTGCTCAGTCCACCCAAGCTGGAGATCAACAACACCGGCCCCAGGAACTCGACCAACACGTCGACACGCACAGCCGCGAGCGCGGCACAGGTCGCGACATCGACGATCAGGCTGCCGATGCGCGCGAGCAGGTCGTTGTCCAGGGGTGTGCCACCGGGCGCCCGGGCGGCGAGCGGGCGCAGGGCGAGGCCGAAGCCCGTGGCCAGCAGGAAGTGGAAACCGTAGAGGGTCGGCTGGTGCTCCTCGGGCAGGAGCGGCCCGACGTTGATGAGGAACAGCCAAGTCGCTAGGTAGACCATCGCTATGGCGACGATCTGGGCGGTCATGGGCTCGAGCTCGCCGACGCCGGCGACCCGGGCGCCCGGGCGGACGGGCGACTGGGCGGAGAGGTCGGACGAGCCGCTCCCGCCCTGGATCTCGGCTCGTCCGAGGCTCTTGTCCCAGCCTCGCCGGCGTCCCCAGGCCACCAGCCCGACACCGATGAAGCAACACCAGGCGTAGCCCAGCGCCGCCATGATCAGCCCGACTTGGGCGCCATCAGAGAACCCCGCGTTGTCGTCCCAGGTCTGACCGAGGGTCATGGCCGGGCCGGGCCCCTGGCTGAACCCCAGGGGCAGCATCATGGCGAAGCCCGTGTGCAGGGCCGGCTCTGCGCCGGTCGGATGAGTGGCGTTCCAGCCGAGCACACACAGGAGCCCGATGATGCCCTGGATGCAGGCGATGATCGGAATCGCGAACGCAATCGAGCGGGCCGTGCCCGAGCGCTCACCCGATGGCGGCGCCTGGAGACTGAAGGCGATGAACACCAGAGCCAGGGCGTGATAGACGACCAGCTGCAGGTGCTCCGGGGAAAAGGGCAGCAGGTCGAGGCCCGCGGGTCCCAAGCCCATACCCAAGGCGCCCGCGATCAGGGCGTCGGGCATGCCCAGGCGCTGCATGGGAGAGATCGTTCGACGCAGGCCGGCTGCCACGGCCAACAGCACGATCACGATCAACAGATCTTGGACGTAGCCGCCGGCCCAGTACCCCACCGACGACTAGTACCGCATCTCGGGGCCCTACGTCGGCCCGATTGCCTTCCCACGTCGGCCCCGATCGCCGTCGTTCCGATTGCGGTCGTCGCCGTCGGGACCGACCGCCGCCAGTCCAATCCGCTCGGGTCCGGTCGGCTGGGCTCGGCTCAGCTCAGCTCAGCTCGTGCGCGTAGACTTCGGGCCGGAGCACGCCGATGAAAGGCAGGTTGCGGTAGCGACCCTTGAAGTCCAGGCCGTACCCGACCACAAACTCGTCGGGGCACTCGAAGCCGACGTAGCGCGCGTCCATGTCTTCGAGCTCCTTGCCCTTGCGGACGATTTTCTTGTCCAGGAGCGATGCGATCTCGACCGAGGCCGGGCCGCGCCCGCGCAGCGTCTCGCGCAGGTAGTGCAGGGTCAGCCCGGTGTCGATGATGTCCTCGACCACGATCACGTGGCGACCCTCGATGCTGCGGTCGAGGTCCTTGAGGATACGGACCACACCCGAAGATTTGGTCCCCGCGCCGTAGCTGGACACGGCCATGAAGTCGACGGTCAAGGGCAGGTTGATGACCCGGCTGAGGTCGGCCATGAACGGGTAGGAGCCCTTGAGGATGCCGAGCAAGAGCGGCTCCCTGCCGGCGTAGTCGGCCGTGATCTGGCGGCCGAGCTCGGCGATCCGAGTCTCGAGGGTCTCGACGTCGAAGAGCACCTCACGCAGGTCGTTGCGCAGGCCCCCCTCCCAGATCTCCGCGTAGGTCTCCGCAGTCATGGCCGGAAAGCTACCACTACGGGGACGCAGGTGCTGCGGCCCGGCTGCCGGGGCTCAGCCGGGGCTCAGCCGGGGCTCAGCCGGGGCTCAGCCGGGGCTCAGCCGGGGCTCAGCTGGTGATCGCCCGATACAGGAGCGGCAGCGAGACATCCATACGGTGGCTGACGCCGGAGTGTCCGCCGTCGAAGGGCGCGTAGTGATGCTCGACGCCGCCGGCCTCGAGCTTGTCGATCAGCGCTCGGGTCCCGAACTGAATGAAATATTCGTCGCGACTGCCGCAGTCGATGTACAGCCCCGAGAGCTGAGCCATGGACCGGCGGCTGTCCTCCGAGTCGGCGAGCTCGAGGGGATCATGGGCCAACCACCGGGCCCAGCATCGCTCGTCGCGGGCGCAGGTCCGGGGGTCGAGGGGCAGGCGCATACCCAGGTACGGGGCGTCGGGCGAAGCGGGGGACCGGGGGGTCTCGGGGGCGTAGGTGGCCGCCATCGCCAGCAACATCAAGGTGTTGAAGTGGCCCCCGCGGATCTTTTCGGCAGCCCACAGCTTGTCGAGGAAGCGCTCTGGATCGCCGTTGAAACCCGCCAGAGTCGCGACCGCGCTCGGCAGCTCCCGACCGTAGACCAACTCGAAGCCGACGTCCCCGCTGTGCGAGGCCGCGGCGCCCCAGCGATCGCCGTGTTTCATGGCGTGGATCAACGCCGCGTAGCCCCCGCTGCTGTGCCCGAACACCGCCCGCTGCCTGGGGTCCGGTCGAACGTTGAAGCGAGCCTCGATCGCGGGGATCAGCTCGTCGAGGACGTAGCCCTCCCAGCGCCCCATGATCGGCGAGTCGATCCATTGATTGCCGCCGAGCTTGGTGAACCCATCGGGGAGGGCCAAGACCACCGGGCCCATCTCGCCCGCGGCGATCAGCCGGTCGAGGCGCTGGGGCAGGGACTCGCCGAAGCTCTGCCAGTTGAGGAGCTTGAAGCCGCTGCCACCAAACGCCGCCAGACCCATGAACAAGGGGTAGCCCTCGCTGGCCTCGGGGTCGTAGCCGGGCGGCAGGTAGATCGCACAGCTGCGCGTGCTCGGATCCCCGAGTTTGTTGTCGGCCAGGGCCTCCGAGCTCAGGTGGAGCTCGACCAGCTCGCCGCGAGGGCGCTCGAAGTTGTGCTGGGGCATAGGGGGAAGGTAGCGGACCGCAGCCCCTGGCGCTCGCTCCGGATTCGGCGCTGTTCCGGCGCCCTGGGTGTCAACCGGTCTCGGAACCGGAGTCGCTCTCGGAACCGGAGTCGGTCTCGGAACCGGAATCGGTCTCGGTCTCGGTCCCGGAGTCCGTCTCCGAACCGGAATCGCTCTCGGAACCGGAGTCCGTCTCCGAACCGGAATCGCTCTCGGAACCGGAGTCCGTCTCCGAACCGGAGTCCGTCTCCGTTCCAGTCTCCCCATCCCCGGCCGCCCCCGGACGACACAGGTCGAGATCGATGTCGCTGGGGTCGCGCTCTTTGCTGGCGAGGATCACGAACTGGATGACCTCCAGATCCGTGACCCGCCCCGGTAACACTCGACGCACGCGGGGGCCCGGTCCGGTCACGCAAGCGCCGACCGGGACAAAGGCCTCCCCTCCCCCGGCTTGCGGCCGAAACAGGGGCTCGACAAACATGAGGTAGGCCGGGTCCCCGTCGCTGTTCGCCGAACTCGGGACGGAGGTCGCTATCCCCCGGGGGCGTCGGCAGTCGAACTGGAGCTGCTCGACCACCCTGCAGTCCGGGTCGTCCCAGCCTCGGGCGCAGGCGTCGCTGTTCTCGGCGATCGTGAGCTGGGTCTGGAGGTCGAAGTGGACGCCGCCGGCGCTGGTAAAATCGCAGGTGTGGCTGCGCGTTCCCAGCGGGTAGATGCGCTTGAGTTCGGCGTTCTCGACCTGCCAGTAGACCTCGACCAGACCCTCGTCGGCTCCACATCCGGTCACCCCGGTCGATGCGACGACAACGAGCCCGATCATCGCCAGACCGGCCCAACCCTGAGCGAAGCTCGCAACTCGAGATCGCAGCACCCTGCTCATGGAGGTGATTCTACCACTGCCTCGACCGGGTCGGCCTTGGCCGCGCGAAACACACGATAGAACAACAGCGCCACGGCGAACCAACCGGTGGCGATCCACACCGAGGGATCGCCTTCGCGGGCGAGCATGACCAACACCACGATGCTCGACACGGCGTACAAGATCGGGGGCAGGGGGTAGAGCCAGGTCTTGTAGGGGCGCTCGAGCTTGGGCAACCGCCGACGCAAAATAATCACGCTGAGCACGGTCAAAGTACCCGTGATCAGCATGGCGCTGGTGGTGTAGGCGATCAGCGTGTCGAGGCCGTCGCCGAAGATCAACAGGTCCAGGAACAGGAGCACCAGGGCGATGGCGCACTGCATCCACAGGGCCACCACCGGGGTCGCAAAACGGGGGTGGAGCTCGGCCGCCGCCCGGGCGCAGTCCCCCTTCTCGCCCATGGCGAAGGCGACCCGCGAACCCGTGAGCACGGTGCCGTTGAGTGAGCCGATCATCGCCAGCATGATCAAGATGGTGACGATGGTCATCCCGATCGGACCGAACACGGCCTTGGCTGCGGCGGTCCCGGCCTCCCCGGCGATCCCGGCGAGCTGATCGATGGTGAACACCTCCAGAAAGCCCACACACAAGATCAGGTAGAGGGCCGTGACGATGACCGTGCCGCCGACCAGGGCCCGGGGCAGGTTGCGGGCCGGCTGCTTGATCTCTCCGCCCACGTAGATCGCCGCGTTCCAGCCGGAGTAGGCGAAGTAGACCGGGAGGTAGGCCTTGGCGAGGTCGGGGGCGGTGGTCGTCGAGGCCTCGGAGGCCGAGAGCGCGGGGGTGATCGTGGCCGGCTCGTGCTGCCACAACACGACCAACGTGGCGATCAACAACACGGCCAGGGGCACGGAGGTGACCAGGACCTGGACCACGCCCGAGACCTTGACCCCGATGTGATTGATGACCGTCAGCAGGATGATCAGCGCTGCCGCGCTCAGGTGTGCGACGGGGATCGGGAGCCCACCGATGAGCACGGATCCGGCGAAGCTCGGGCCGAGCAAGTCGGGGATCTGGTGCTTGGAGGTCGCCAGGGCGACCGCTGCCAGGGAGCCCGGGAAGATCGCCAGGAGCTGAAGCCAGCCCGCAGCGAAGGCCACGCCCCGGCCCCAACTTTGGCGCAGATAGGCGTAGTCGCCCCCGTCGCGGGGCATCATGGCCCCGAGCTCGGCGAGGCTCAGCGCGCCGAACAGGGCCGTGAGCCCGCCGATGAGCCACATGGCCATGAACGGTACCGGGCCCGACACATGCTTGGCGACCTCGGGGGGGCTGATGAAGATCCCGATCCCCAACATGGAACCGGCGACCAGAGCCAGGGCAGGGAGCCCGCCCAAGGTCCGAAAGCCGGCCCCCGAGCGGGCGCTGCTCGGCGCCTCGGTCGAGGACGCGCCGCCGCTTTGCTGCCGGGGGTCGCTCACGATCCGGCGGACCTTAGCCCAGCTGGTTGGGGCTGTCGCGTTTGTGGCGAGGGCGAGCAGGGCTGGCAGGTGCCCATGGAGGCTGTGCGCCACGCGCCTCGACGGCTCCGCCCCCCCTGCCTCGAGGGACTGGTCGGCTCGAGGCAGAAACTGGGGTGTGGCGGTCCCAGGGGTGCCTGGCGCCGCGATTTCAAACGGGTCGCCGCTCTCGGGTCTCGCGGTGGCCCAGCGCCGCGAAACCGGATAGCGTCCCGCCCGTGCCAGATCGGCCACAGCGCGCCCTGGAAGCCAGCGGGATCATCGACTCGAGGGACGCCGACCCGCGGGCCCGGTCGGCCCCGCAAGCGTCGCCGGGTCGGATCGTTGACCACCGCATGCGCCCGCCCGCCCCAGCTCATGACGCCGCGGCTCATGGCACCCCAACGCCCGGCCGCAGGAACCGATTCCGAACCGTCGGCCATGGATTGGCCCTGGTCCTGACCTTGGCCCTGCCTGCCCTCTCCGCCCCGCTCACCGGCTGCGCGAGCGGCCCGAGCCTCTCGGACGAGTACGGCCAGACCGCGCGCGAGAACTACGAGCTCGCGGTCGCCAACTTCAATGATCGAGACTGGGAGGACGCGGTCACCTACGCCGACTTCGTCCGCATCCGCTTCCCCTTCTCGCGCTACGCCGTCGAGGCCGAGCTGCTCATCGCCCGCAGCGAGTACGCGCTCAAGAACCACGTCACCGCCCAAGACGCCTTTCGTCAGTTCCTGCGCCTGCACCCGACCCACAAACACGTGCGCAACGGCTGGGTCCCCTACATGGTCGCCGTCTCGGCGTACATGGCCGCCCCCAGCGACGTGCCCTTCCTGCCCGCCTACTACCAGCGCGATCAGGCCCTGCTGCGCGAGACCCTCGGCGAGCTCGACTACTTTTTCGATCACCACGCCGGCTCCAAGCTCGACGGCCTCGCCCGGGAGCTCCAGGACCAGGTCAAGCGCCGCCTGCTCGAGCACGAGCTCTACGTCGCCCGCTTCCACCTCGACTCGGACCGCCCCGAAGCCGCGATCATGCGGCTCGAGAGCGCCCACAACGTCTACCCCGGCATCGGACTCGACGCCGAGGTTCTGTTCCTGCTCGGCATCACCTACCTGCGCATCGGGGAGGTCGAGCTCGGACGCGAGACCTTCAGCGAGCTCCAGATGCAGCACCCGGATCACTTCCACGGGCAGCAGGCCAAGCTCTACCTAAAGTACATCCAGGACCGCTACGGGCCCCCCGACGCCAACCGGATCCGGCCCGACCGCTCCCTGCCCCTGCCCTCGGTGCCCCCCGAGGCCAAGCCCGGCGAGTTCAAGGACTACCGCTGGCGCCAAGAGCGACGCCGCAAGCGGCTCGCCGGTGAACTCGAGGCCGAGCCCACCGAGTCCGACACGATCGCGCCTAGTGGCAAGGTTTCACCGCCCGGGACCAAGCCGCCCTCGGGCGAGACAGGTGACGGGAACAAGGCTACCGCGGGGAACAAGGCTGCGGGAGAGAAGCCTCCAGAGCCTGAGCCTGAGTCCGAACCGGAGCCCACGCCCGAGTCGGAGCCCACGCCCGAAGAGCCCGCGACCGAGCCGGACTCGCCCGACCCCAGCGCGGATCCTGAACCCGGCGACCCGAGCCCCTGAGCGAAGGGCCGCATCGGCTGCATCGAGGGCTCGAGTAGGCACGCCAGCGCGCGAACTTCAGCTCAAGCCGGCGACCCGCAAGACATCTCTACGCAGCTTGCCCAGGGCCGAGCGGCACTCGCTGTAGATCAGATCCATCACCCGGGTCAGCTCGTCGTCCTCGGCCCAGGCGTCTGCGAGGACCTCCACCGGAACCTGGCGCTGCAGCATTCGAAACACATGGGCGGCTAAAAACAGATCATCGACGAGGCCGTAGGGCCCCAGCTCGGCCTCGGGGAGGACATCGTCTGGGATGACAAAGTAGGCCAGCACCGCACATACGAGCATCTGGGCATCGCCGCGGACCCGATCGTCGATCATCAGGCGGGTGTAGAATGCGAACACGTCGCCGGCCCGCAAGATCGCCCCTTCGTGAGCGCCCTCGTAGCCATGGACGAAGCGGCGAATCTCGACGCGATAGTCGGGGGCGACGAAGCTCATCATCCGAGCATAGCGCGCAGTGACCTCGATTGGCGCGTCAGAGCCCGCCCGATCTGGATTTTACGAGCTGTTTCGCGCGCTCGCCCACCCCTCCGGCTGATCCTGTTCCCAATCTCGACCGGTCTCTGCGGCCTCCTCGACCATGAGCGCGAAGTTTTGCCACGCCGCTCCCTGACCGTGCTCCTCCGCGAGATCGACCGCCAACTCGGCGCTCTCGCGGGCCTCGTCCCAGCGTCCCGATTCCAAGTGTTCGAGTGCGACGCGGGCCAGGGCCTCCGCCTCCTCCGCGTCCTCTCGCGCCGGGCCCTCTCGCGGGGGCGTCCAAACACCGCGAGCGACCATGTATGCGCGCTGGACCTGAACGATCGCCGCGACGGAGCGGGGGTCTGCGAGCTCGCTCATGGCGGCGACTGTTTCACTCCTGCCGCTCGAGGACAAGCTGTCGGGTCGGCGCGCGGTGTGGCGGAACAGTCAAAGCAGTCGGGTCAGCAGCAAAATCGCCAGGCCCACGAGGATGGCCCCAAGGACCATCTTCTGCCTCTTCTTCATGTTTCGTTCTCGAGTCTCTTCCCAGTCTTCATCAGGTTCCTCCCCCTCGTCCCAATCCTTGTCAGCCTCCTCCTCGTCCTCAACCTTGTCCCAGTCCTTCTCACCGTCAGTCTCTCCCTCGACCTCCCCTCCCATTCCCAAGATCTCTCGAGCGAGGATCGTCGCACGCTCGAGTTCACTCGAGCGGACCATGACCCTCATCTCGATGAAGGAACCGAGGAACCCGAGCATGCCGCGGTGGTTCTCGCCTCCAACGTGGATAAAGAGACCCTCGGCCTCGAATGCGCTACGCAGAGCCATGGCCCTCGACAGGTCTTGGACGGCACATAGAAATACGAGTTCGTCTCTGAGCTCCTCATCAGTCATTTGTTGGGTCGCGCTCCTTCTCCAAGTTTGGTCGGCGCTGTCCAGCATACATCCTTCTTTTCTCTTCTCCACCTACCCCAGGGTCTCCTTTTCTGCAGCCCTCCTTCTCTCCAAGTCGCCCATCCCAAACCCGTGAACAGCCTCCTCGATACCCAAATTTCAACGTCCGAGATGCCCTTCGACACCAGATAGCCTCCTCCTCCCCGGTTCGTTACACCCACCTCAACTCGAGAACCAGCACCAACAGGGCGGTATCCCTGTGATCCACCCTCGAACATTGTTTGATTCCAAACCCTATGGTGCTTGCGCCAGTTCTACTCCAACAAATCGATGCATCCAGTACGTCCCAGCGGGGAACACTGCAGCCCGGTCCCCCGACAACATTTCTTCTCGCGCTCGACCGTAGGCCGTTTCCCAAGCCCGGTCTCGCTGATGTTGGGCTATCCGTGCCCACTTGTTCATCGATGTCAGCCTCGGCGTTCGTGTAAACCTCGCCTCTTTACTTCCTGGTCGCTCTCTCCAGCTTTGTCTCTCCACCCGGCTCACGCCCAGGAATCTCTGGGAATCCCGCCGCACGCGGTGTTGCACATCGATCTCTCGAGCCCGTGTCGCCGCGACGAGCTCGGCGTACAGCACCTCGTCCGAAAGCGTAGCGAGGACCCCAGGCCGAGTCACCTCAACACAGACGGACTCCGGTAGATCCTGGTTCTCCGAGTCAAAAAACAGCGAAGGGCGCCGAAACATCATTTTCGAGCCAAAACGAAAGCCACATGTCGTGAAACCCGGCCACCGATGCCCCCACCGAACAAGCCTCGCCTCTGTCGGATTCGCCAGTGTGTATGACATCTGCACAAGCATATCTTCCTCAGTCAAGATCCGAACATCGCAGGGACGGTCCTCGCTCCAAAATTTGTCAAACCGACCACGATATGTATTGAGTGCGCGGGCGAGAACAGCATTGAACTGATTTTTGAACGCAGGCAGGTTTCCATATGGGTCCGTCACATCGAGGTGATAGTGGTTCGACATAAAACATGCCGCATGTAACAACAAACCATGTCGCTCGAGGCACACACCAAGCCAATAGCCAACGATTTCATTCACTTGTGCATCTGGTGCCAGGAAAAAATGCCTACCAAAGCAACGGCGTGTCACCTTGTAGCGCGTACCAGGAAGAATCGGGCGTGCACGAACCCGAGGACCCGGATGCTCCTTCGCTCGAGCTTGGTTTAGTGCCCGTCGCCGAGAGCTTGCTTGCTTGGGAGATGGAGAGCCCACACCATCTTATCGGCCGCTCCCGATCCGACTTGCAGCAGGCCGACAGTTGTCGGCCAATCCTCACGAATTCAATCGAAGTGGCCCGTATTCGGGACATCGAGCGTTCCCAAATCGGAAACCTACACCAACAGCGCATTCCTGCGTTCTAAGACCACCTTGGAACAGATCTGGGTTGCTGCGACCCTAAATGGGCCAGGACTACCGGCCCTAAATCGCTCGATTCTACGACCCCGGGACCGGGTTTTGTGCCCCCTGTATGGACCTGGTCAGTAGCTCTTCGCCATCAACACCCGCTGCACTGAGGGTTTCCCCGAGTACACACAAACCCCAGCCTCCGGCGCCGGGCCCTGCCCCGCAAGCGGAACGCAGCGAATCGTGACCTTCGTCTTCTCCTTGATCGACGCCTCGGTCTCCGCGCTCCCATCCCAGTGGCACCAAGCAAACTTGCTCTCGTCGCCAGCAAAGGTCGCCTCGAACTCCTCCCACGTGTCGATGCTGACGGTCGCCGCCTCCCGCCGAGCGCGAGCCCGCTCGAGCAGCGCATCCTGATAGTCCAGCAGCCGCTGACGGGTCCCCGCGAGAAACTCCCCGCGGTCGAGAAACAGCTTCCCGTTCTTCGCCTCTGCCTCGGCCTCGGTGGTCGGGACACGCATCTTGAGACAGACCTTGCCGCTCTCGAGGTCCCGGGGCCCGAGTTCGATGCGCATCGGCACCCCCCGCCGCTCCCAGTCGTAAAACTTGGCTCCGGGCCGCATGTCCCGGTCGTCGACCACGACCTCCAGAAAATCGCGATAGCGCGCCCGCGGCTCGCCCAAGTCGATCTCGCCGAGCTCGCGCTGGAGCTCGCGGGCCGCCTCGAGGACGACGACCTTCTGTTCTTCGGTGCGGTGGATCGGAATGATGACGGCGTGGATCGGGGCCACACGCGGCGGCAACACCAGACCATCGTCGTCGCCGTGGGTCATGACCAGCCCACCGATGAGCCGGGTACTCACCCCCCAAGAAGTCTGCCAAACATGCTCGAGGTCGCCGTCCACATTCTGAAATTTGACGTCGAAGGCGATCCCGAATTTCTGACCGAGATCGTGACTCGTTCCCGCCTGGAGGGCCTTCCCATCCTGCATCTGAGCCTCGATACAGTAGGTCTCGAGCGCCCCGGCGAATCGCTCGGAGGCGGTCTTGATCCCGCGGATCACAGGCACGGCCAAGACACTCTCGGAGAAGTCGGCGTAGACCTCGAGCATGTCGAGAACCTCGGTGAGAGCCTCCTCGTGGGTGCTGTGCGCCGTGTGCCCCTCCTGCCAGAGGAACTCGGTGGTCCGCAGGAACATGCGTGTACGCAGCTCCCAGCGGATCACGTTCGCCCACTGGTTGATCTTCAGGGGCAGGTCCCGGTGTGAACTGATCCACTTGGCGAAGAAGTGACCGACGATGGTCTCGGAGGTCGGCCGAATGACATAGGGTTCCTCGAGCTCCACGCCGCCGGCGTGCGTGACCACGGCGAGTTCGGGCGCAAAGCCCTCGATGTGCTCGGCCTCCTTCATGATGAAGGACTGGGGGACGAGCAGGGGGAAGTAGGCGTTTTTGTGGCCCGTATCCTTGAAGCGCCCGTCGAGGTCGCGCTGGATCTTCTCCCAGATCGCGTAGCCGTGCGGGCGGATGACCATGCAGCCCTTGACGACCTTCGCCGGCTCGGCCAGCTCGCCGAAACGCACGACGTCCTGGTACCACTTGGGGTAGTCCTCGGCCCGCGGGGTGATGGCCAGCTCGTGGCCCTTGCCCTGCTTGCCCTGCTTGCCCTTGTTGCCCTGCTTGCCCTGTTGGCCCTTGTTGGACATGCGGGGAGTGTCGCCGATCCGGAGCTGGGTGCAAGGCCAACCTGACCTCTCCACGCTCAGGTCCTGCGCTCGGCCCAAAACCACAACCACAGACTCACCCCCGCGAGCACCCCCACGCCCGCGATGGCCTCGAGCACCCACCACAAACCATCTGCGTCGCTCACGGCGGACAGGCGCCAGGCCCCAAAACCAAGCGCGTCGAACTGAGCCAAGCTCCGCGCGGCGCTCCAATTTCCGTCCCGCGCGTACCCCAGGGCCGGCGCCTGCAACCGCCAAAACGCGAGCGGAGGCAGAGCCGAGAGCTCCCAGTCGACCACGGCCCAGTATCGATCTGGTCCGTGCTCGTGGTTGATGGCCCAGAGAACCTGAAAGATCGAGTGCAGGGCCAGCCAGGCCTGGAACAGCACACAGGCCAAGGCCGCCCCGAAGCCCAGGGCGCGCTGCCACACCCGCGCCCGCCCAGCCCGCTCGATGAGCCCTGCGACCGGGATCATCATGAACGGGACCATGGGCACGAGGTAGCGAGGGCCGAGCGCCCAGCCCCCGTGCCAGTCGCTGCGACACGCGACAAACACGGCCCGCAGCGCGAGCAGAGCGACGAGCAGCCACGCGGTCGCCGGGTCCCGGCGGCGCAGCGCAGGCCAGCACCACAGACCTGCGAGCAGCGGCGGCGAGTACCACAGCAGGCTGCGACCGGGCGCGATCGCCATCGTCAGCAGACCCCGCCATGGCCACACCCAGTGGCCATAGTGATCGTAGCGACCGCTCTCGAACGGGCTGCCGAAGCGCGCCCATTGGTCGAGGCCGAGCAGCGCCAGCGCCAGCGCACCGATCGCCAGCGCCCCCCACCACACCCGATCGTCGGCCGCCGCGCGCAAGGTCGCGGAGATCCGCGCCCCAATCCCCCCAGTCGCCTCATTCGCCCGCCAGCTGGGGGCCAACGCGTAGGCCCCCAGGCAGGGCAGGGCGAGCAGATTGAGCAGATGAACGTGGACCCCGAAACCGGCCAAGGCAGCCGCGGCCCACAGGTGGGCCCGGCCCCCGTCGCGCTGCCACCGGCTGATCTCGAGGCTCGCCCCGAGCAACACGAGGGCGCTCAGGGGTTCACTGAGGAGCATCCCCGAGTACGGCCAGGCCGTGGTCCCCAGTGCATAGAGCAGCGCCGTCGCTACGGCCGCGCGGCTCTCGTAGCCGAGGACCATCAACCACATGCCCAGGAGCACGGCGCTCAGCGGGGTCAGCAGGCAGTTGGTCAGGCTGACCACCATCCGCAGCCAGTCGGCCTCGAGGCCGCGCTTGTGGAAGGTGAACAGGTCCGAGCGGATCGCGTAGCGCCAGCGCTCGGGCACCCGCGCGACCGCGGCCTTGGCCAGGGCGTAGATCGGGGTCGCTACCCAGGACAAACCATGGCCAAAAAAACCAAAACGCTCACCGGCGTGATGTCGGCTCGGGTCACCGGGCGCCCAGCCAAAGCTTCCGCTGGGTCGGTCGGGGCGCTCACCGGTGCGCTTGGGGATGCCGGGGATCGCCAGCGTCCCGTGCTCGACCAAGCTCTGGGTGGTCTGGAAGACGATCTCGTCGTCCGGGTAGGTGATGCGTCCGGGTGCGGTGACCGTAAACAGGGCCGCGCACAGCAGCGCGAGAGCCAGCCACGCCGGCCACATGCGAACCCCGGCGCCAGTCGGGTTCGCCCCCTCACGCGCCCCCCGACTCGCCCCCCGATGACGTCGCTCTCGCCTTCGCCCCACAGACCCCATCTCACACAAATGAAAACGGGCGCGAACAGAACTGTCCGCACCCGAGCGCTCACCCTCGACAGCGAGGGCCGAAGGATATTTCAGGCTCAGCCGCTGGTTCCGCCGCCGCCGTCGGGATCGGTGACACAGCCCGAGGCGTCGTAGGTGCAGGTCATCGGGTCACAGGCCAAGGTCCCGCCCGAGTAGCCGAGGTCGGCGCAGGTGAAGCCCCCCAAGTTGCCGCCGTCGCACTGCTCGACATCGTCGATGGTGCCGTTCCCACACACCGCACCACCATCGTCGGTGGTCGTGGTCTCGGTCGTGCCCGAGTCGGTCTCCGTCGTGGTCTCGGTCTCGGTGCCGATGTCGTCCTCGGAACCGATGTCGTCCCCGGTCTCCGTGTTCAACATATCTGGGGGCGTGGCCGTCTCGCCGGTCGCCGCGCTCTCATCGCCCTGGGTCTGAAACGCGTTCGGCTCGCCATCGTCGCCGGCACAGCCGATCGCGAGCACCAGGACGGGAGCAACTAGGGCGATAACAAGACTGCGCATCAGGGCCCCACCTTCACCCCTGACCGTGAACCCGTCAAGGAAAAAACCGACCCCGGGGTGGGCCGAGATCGCGTCAGCACCGGATAATCTCCCTCCTGTGGGGTTTTTGGGTCCCCTCCCCGGCAACGCTGGATTCGACTCTGATGCAGCGTGACAATTGCCCTCGCACCCGACCACACCATATTGAGGTGGAGTTGTAATTGGGCGAGTCGCGCAAACTTGCGAGATTCGAGGTGCTCTTCAACACCCATGATAGAGCGCTCGTATGTCCACGCGCGCAGTTGAGGGCGACCACTGTGCCCGCTCAAACCGGCGCCCATGGGCGACTCTCAGCCTGTTCACGGGCC
>CAYVJQ010000021.1:0-3675 GCA_964451725.1 uncultured Nannocystaceae bacterium
TGGTCGAGAAGCTCCAGTCGCGCTCGACGTCGAGCGTGGGTCCGTCCACGGCCTGCAAGGTGGCCTCGAAGTGGACCTGAAACTCCTGCGCCTCGGGGAGCGCGTCCTCGGGCTCGAATACTAGCCGGGTGGGCTCGGCCCAGTAGGCCTCGCCGGCGATCGGTGGGCTGAAGTGAAACCCGAGCTCCTCGGCCGATCCGCGCAGCTTCTCACCCAGGGGGACCATGGGCCGGTTGAAGCGGATCGACACGTCTTGGTAGGCGTCGACGATGGCGGTGGGCTCGACCCCGGTGACCTCGGGCGTGGGCAGGACCGGGACTGGAGGCGCAACGGGGGGAGGAGCAGAGGCGACCCCGTGCTCGAGATCGACGCCCCCGGCGCCCGGGCCAGCGAGCGCGCCCGGGTCGAAGGTCGCCAGGACGTGGGTGTCCTCGCCGATCTGGGGCGGGCCCTCGCCCAGACCCCGGCCGGGAGGCTCGTGCCGACAGCCGGGGGCCAGCAGGCCCAGGCCGACGAGCGCCAGCAGACCACAGCGGATGCGCGCACCGTTGGAGGGGCCCCTTTGCGAGCGGGACGAGCGATGCGATCGAGGGACCGAGGGCGCCATCGGTCCAGGCTCACACTTCGGGCGTGGGGTCGTCAAAGGGGGAGCCTGGAGGCGGGGGGCACTCACGGCTCGCTGGGACGTCGGGCAGGGCGCGAAGTTCCAATCGGAGCATCGACGGCATCGGGCGGGCCCCCTCCCACGACCTGCTTCGATTCGGTCTCTAAAACAGACCGTGCAGGGGCCCGCCCGGGGCCGCGAGGGCGTCGACCTTCGCGCTGACCTCTGGGTCCTCGACCAGGGGAGGTGCGTGCCAGGGCTTGATTCGAGCGTCGATGACCAGCGGGCCCGTACACCCCCAGTGCTTGTGCACGACCGAGGCCCCGACCCCGTGCACGTCGTGGCTGGGGTTGCTGCGTGTGAAGGTGACCCACAGAAAGTTTGCCAAGCTGGCGGCCGCGAACGCCGGATCGTCGACCAAGACCACGAGCGGGATCGCGGCCCGACCCGAGCTCTGGTCCAGATCCGCGCCTTGATCTGTGAGCGCCGCGGCGAAGGCCTCCGCGCTCGCGTAGCCCGAGTCGGCGTCGCCGAACCCGGAGATCGAGACCACGAGCACACCGGGCAGGGCGAGCGCGGCTCCGGTGCAGCCGTCCGGGAGCCGCAGCCTGCTGGGCAGCTCCTCCGCGAGCCTGCGCCGGGGCTCACCCCGGGCGGCGATGACCAGCTTGGACCCGGCGTTGATGCCCGTGCCCGAGTAGTCGAGCGTGTCCATGGTGGTCCGGGTTTGGAAGTGAAGGTCGCGGCGCCAGTCGACCCGCCGCAGGAGGTGGGCGAGGAACGCGGCCTCGTCCTCGACGTCGAGGCTGGGATCGTCGGCCTGGTCGACGATCATGAGGTACTTGGCGAGCGAGGCCTGGTTGAAGCCGAGCACCGCGTTGGCGATGGTCAGCAGCTCTTGGGGGCGGCCGGGCTTGCTCGCGTAGGGGACGTAGCGCTCGGAGCCCACCGCCAACAACAGGGGGTGGACCCCGGCCGCGTCCACGGCGTGCATGGCGTGTAGACCCGGGATGGAAGCCGGGACCATGGGCCCGGTGAGCGCGTGGATGAGCTTGCCGAAGGTGGTGTCTTCCTGGGGCGGGCGTCCGACCACGGTGAACGGCCAGATCGCACCCTCCCGGTGGTAGACGGCCTGGACCTTCATGACCGGGAAGGGGTGGCGCAGCGAGTAGTAGCCGAGGTGGTCGCCGAAGGGTCCCTCGGGCTTGGTGGCGCCGGGGTGGGTCGGATCGGTCTGGATGGTCCCGAGGATCGCGAAGTCCGAGTCGCCGAGCACGGAGAAACCATCGTGGTCCCGGATCCGAACCCGGCGCTTGGCCAGCATGCCCGCGAACACGAGCTCGGACAGGCCCTCGGGGAGCGGCATGACGGCGGCGAAGGTGTGGGCCGGGGGTCCACCCACAAACACACAGACCCGGAGGGGCTCGCCCCGGTCGGCGGCGGCCTGGTGATGGACCCCGATACCCCGGTGGATCTGATAGTGGAGACCGACCTCGTCCTCGGCGTAGCTGTTGCCCGAGAGCTGGATCCGGTACATGCCCAGGTTGGAGCGCAGGGGGCTCGGGTCGCGCGGATCCTCGCTGTAGACCTGCGGCAAGGTCACGAATGCGCCGCCGTCGTCGGGCCAGCTGACGATCTGCGGGAGCGCGGCCAAGGTCGTGCGGTGGGCGAGCACGGGGGCCGCGGTGGCGAAGCGCCGGGGCAGGGCCCGGAGGCCGGCGAAGGGCAGACGCCAGTGTCGAAAGGGGGCCCGCAGGACCGCGCTCGGGTCGGCCTTGGCGGCGATCGCCTGCTCGACCAGGCGCAGGCTGTCCCGGAAGATGAAGCGCGCCCGCTCCATGGTCCCGAACAGGTTCGAGACCGCGGGGAAGGGCGAGCCTTCGACCCGCTCGAAGAGCAGGGCCGGGCCGCCGGCGAGGTACAGGCGACGCTGGATCTCGGCCATGACCAGGCGCGGCTGCATGGGCTCGGCGACCCGGACCAGGTGGCCGTGGCGTTCGAGGTCGAGGACACACTCGCGGAGGCTGCGGTAGCCCAAAGCGAGCGAGTGATAACACGGTCGGCGAGAGTCGAGCGCCGCCGGAGCCGAGGGGAGCCGACGGCCACCCGGTTCGGTGTGGTATGGCTGCGCCGATGCGCTGGACCGCGTGCCTGCTCTCACCCCTGTTGGCCCTGGCCTGCAACGACGCCCGAACGCCGGGCGCTTCAGCCGAGGTTCAGGGCGGGGTGGTCGAGGCCCAGAAATCGGACGACGGGGTCGAGCCCGACGAGGGGGCAGCGGAGCTATCGGGCGAGGGGCCCGGGGACGAGGGAGAAGACCCTGACCCCGAGCCCAAGCCCGAGCCCGAGCCCATCAAGCTGGCGGCGCCCGACGGCACACCCATGCTCGACTGCGACGAGGGCCCCGAGGAGATGGGCTGCATCCCCGGGGGTGCGTTCATCCGCGGCTCCGACGAGGGCCCCGAGAACGCCCGCCCACGCGCAGACATCTGGATTCAGACCTTTTGGATGGACCGCAACGAGGTCACCTACGCCGAGTACAAGGCCTGCGAGAAGGCCGGCGAGTGCCCCCGCTCCGGGCCCCAGTACCTCGATTTCGACCGGCCTCAGCAGCCCATCAACGGCATCAGCTGGTTCGACGCTCAGGCCTACTGCGGAGCGCAGGGCAAGCGCCTGCCGACCGAGGCTGAGTGGGAGAAGGCCGCGCGCGGTACGGACGGGCGCCTCTATCCTTGGGGCGACGAGGAGGCGACCTGCGAGCTGGCGATCATCAAGGGCGAGGAGGGCCGGGGCTGCGGCCTGCTCAAGAAGGGCAAGAAACCCGAGACCGGTCGGGTGTGGCCGGTGGGCTCGCGCGCGCCGAATCAGTTCGGGCTCTACGACATGTCGGGCAACTCCTTCGAGTGGGTCGCCGACTGGTACACGCGCTCCTACGAGGAGTGCGGTGAAGCCTGTCAGGGCCTCGATCCAAAGGGCCCCTGCGACGGCGCCGAAGACTGCCCGGGCTACAAACACAAGATCATCCGGGGCGGGAGCTGGTACTGGCCGGCCGAGAAGGCCACGACCATTTT
>CAYVJQ010000021.1:3775-10848 GCA_964451725.1 uncultured Nannocystaceae bacterium
CGCACCGTTGAGGGCGGGCGTGCGTGTGGCGAAGGCGACGATCTCGGCGATCTCGTTTGGATCCAAGAGCCGCCCGAAGGAGACCATGTCGAGGACCGCGCGCTCGAACTCGGGGTCGCGCTCGAGGGCCGGGCGCAACATGTCCGTGTCGACGAAGCCCGGGGCCACACACAGGGCGTGGATCGAGCGCCCGAACAGGTCCTGGACGGTGGCCCGCATGAGTCCCAGCAGGGCGTGTTTGCTGGTCACGTAGCTGAGCTTCCCGGGGACGGCCTTCTCACACAGGGTCGATCCGATGAACACCACTGACGAGCCCGGGGCGGCCGCGGGCAGCAGGCGGGCATCGATCTGGGCGGGGGCGACGACGTTGAGACGCAGGGTCTGGGCGAGGCGCTCGGGGTCGAGGTCCTCGGCCCCGTCGCTGGGCATGTGGGCCGCGCTGTGAATCAGGTGCAGGCGAGGGGAGGGGGGGAGCGATTCGACGATCCCTGTGAGGACCAGGTCGAGGGCCCCAGCGTCACACAGGTCCACGCGCAGGCTCTCGACGGCCGGGTCCGGGCAGGGCCGGCGGGCCAGGCCGATCACACGCTGGCCGTGCTCGACGAAGTGGGTTGCGATCGCCAGGCCGATCCCCGCGCTCGCGCCTGTGACGATGACCGTGTCGGGCACACCCGGGTGTACCGCAGGCCTGCCGGATGAACCCCATCACCTCGCCCTCGACCAAAAATCCCGCGCGGGGCGACGCAATGGGGTTCACCACGGCCTGCCCGCGGTCGAGGTTCTCGAGCTCACTCGCGCGGGAATTCGACGAGCTCGATCCCCAAGAAGGCATCGGCGGACTCGTATCCCTCGCGGGAGACCATCAGCAGGTGGGTGCCGGCCTCGAGCTGCAGGCGCACCGTTTCGGATCCCCGCAGCTTTGGGTGCTCGAACCTCCCCGTGGGGTGGGGGTGAAAAAAATCGAGGATCCTGCCTCTGCGCAGCTCGGCGTCGACGTTCAAGAGCGTCAACTCGACGTCCTCGGGGGCGGCGAACTCGAACTCCACGATTCGGGGCTTTTTAAGGACCAGGCGCAGGGTCCGGTACATGCCCGGGCTCACGTCCACGAGCGGTCCATAGGTGGTGGCCTCACTGCAGCGCAGCGAGACGTCGGTCCAGCTGGTGGTCGGGATGTGCGGGATCTCGGGGATATCAGAGTCGCGCAGGCCTGGGTAGTAGCCGTGGCTCTCGCGGAAATAGAGCGCCTCGAGGTCGGCGTAGCGGATGTCGGTGAAGCGCTCGAAGGCGGTCTCGAGGTCCGGGGGTCCAGCACCGGTGATCACGACGTTGGTGAGGCTGCGGATCGTGCCCGAGCCGAAGCGGCTGTAGATGTAGGCGACGAAATGTTGGGCCACGGCGTAGTCGAGCTCGCCGAAGCGGTAGTCGGTGGGCGAGATCCACAGGAGCTCCGAGGGATCCAGCGAGGTCTTGCTGTTCGGGCGTCGGATCCCGACCCCCGAGAAGTGCTCGGCGAGGGCCTCCTCCAGAAACAGGTTGGTCTGCGCGTCCGCGTTGAGCACGGCGTGCACGATCTCGTGTGTCGCGCTGTGCCCCGTCCCCACGATCACTCGGGTCCCCGGGTAGTAGCAGCCCAGCGCTCGGGAACTGCACCAACTATCGAGATCCTCCGTAATCCAGTAGAAGCGGATCCGTTCGCCGAAGGGCACCCGATGGTCGAGCGCGGATTCAACAAAACTGAGGTGATCTTCGAAGCGAGCCAAGGTGCCCGCGCAGATCGGGTGATCGAAGTCGGGTGCGATCTCGAAGTGCTCGGTCTCGTAGGTGACCTCGGGGATATCCCGACAGCCCCCGAGGCCGAGGCTGGTGCCGAGACCAATGCCGAGGCTGAGCGCGCGTACAGAGATCGACCTCCGCAGGCGAGTAGGAATCGCGGACGCCTGACGAGCCTGACGAGCCTGATCGCGCTGCCGGTCTGTGTCGCGCTGCTGGGCGCCGCGGTGCCCAGCCTCGCCCACGCCATCGAGCCGGTCCCCGATCGTTTCGAGCACCTCGACCCCCGGCCCCCGAACCTGTTCTTGGTTCAGGCGACGACGCTGCGCGAGTTCGCCGGTTTCGACATCGGCTATAGGCGAGCCCTGGGCCGCCACCTCAGCCTTGGGGCGATGCTCGAGTATGTGTATCCGGATCCCGGCTTCGGACAGACTCAGAGCCTGGGTTACACGGTCGAGGCCATCGGCTGGATCCAGCGACCGTGGACCGGGGTCTACTTCGCGGCGAATGTCTCGGTCGGTCACAACTTCTTGCTCTCTGTACCGCGCCTGGGCTCGGTGGCCGTCGGCGGGGGGATAGCCATGGGCTGGTCCTGGGACCTCCCCTACGCCATCAATCTGGGCTTCTCCGCCGGTATCCGCCGCATGGCCATGGTCCACCGGAGTTCGGAAATCTGCACGCTCCCCAACCAGTGCATCATGGTTCGCGAGGACTTTGTCCCCCGCTTCACGCTGAGCTTCGGATATCGCTTTTAGCTGGGGGTGCACGGGGGGTAGGTGGGATACGCCCGTGGCGGCGGAAGCTTACAAATTGGCGCCACGACGGGGTGGATTCGCCCGAATATGGGGGAGACGGGGGGAGGGGACGGTGTGCGCTGTGCGGTGTGCGCGCTGGTGATCGAGGGGTGCCGCCCGTGAGACGATGCCGAGGGACGGTGGCGCACACGTGGGAGTGGGCGCGCTCGAAGGGGACGATTGGATGCGACGAACCTCGCTCACTTCAGCACAGCGCAGACTTGGTTTTCAACTGGCCTTGCTCGCCGGGATAGGACTCGCGTTCATCTCGAACCGAGATCCGGTGGCGATCGCAGGCGGCGGCGGAGACTGCTTCGCCGAGAACATGTGCACCTTCAAGAAGCCGAACTTCATCATCGTGCTCGACTACTCGTCGTCCATGAGTGAGCCCTTCGGCCTGGGCCAGACCCGCTGGGAGGTCGCGGTCGATGCCGTGACCGCGCTGATGAACACCAACGGGGGCTTCTTCCAGGAGAACATGCACGTCGCCCTGATGCGCTACGGTCACGACCCCGATCCAAACACGCCCGGATCGGTCATCCCCGGCGACGACTCGGGCCTCGTCGACGGCCAGTCCCTCGACGTGCACTGGTACGACCCCGACGCCGAGGATACGAGCTACTTCGACTGCAATGGCGCCGACATCATCGCGTCGATCAACTCGACGCCGCCACCCCTGTGTCCGGGCGGTCCGGGGAACTGCTCCGGCATCGGCACGTGGACCAAGGGAGCCCTCGACTTCAGCGCGGGGCTCATCGCCCAGAGCAAGCTCGACCACCCCGACGACGAACTCCCCGGCGAGGAGCGCTTTTACGGGATCATGGTGGTCACCGATGGAGCTTGGACCCCGGCCCAGGGCTTCCCGACCTTGACCCCGGCCGAGGCCAACCCGGCGATCACGGCCGCGGACCTGTTCGACAACCAGGACATTCCCACCTACGTCGTGGCGGTCGCCGACGCGGCCAACTTGCCCTTCGCCGACGAGCTCGCCGAGGCCGGCGGGACCGACCAGTCGATCGCGGCGGCCAACCCCAGCGAGCTCTTTCAGGCGATCGGCGCGGTCGTCCAGGACATCGCGGACCAGGTCGTTGTTCCGGAGTGCACGGCGGGCCTGCCCCGGATCATGGTGATCCTCGACGGATCATCGTCGATGCTCAATATCGGTGATGTCCCGGGCGGCCCGGGGCAGACTGGGTGGGATCGAGCCCGCTCGGCCCTGGCCTCGGGGGACAACTCGCTCTTCGATGTGGAGGTCGAGAGTGTGGGGCGTCCGGTCGAAGACCTGATCCACCTCGGCCTCACCGTGTTCGGTGGGGCCGATCCGGCCGAGGAGGAGGTCCTGGTCCAATATGGCCCCTGCATGCAGGACAACTTCGACTGGGCCCTCGACCCCACCACCTCCTGCGTCGCGCCTGGTTGCGACGATCCCTGGGGCGGCCCGACCATCGCCTGGACCTTCAAAGACGGCAGCGAGGAGCCCCCCTTCTTCGACCAGCAGACCATCAGCCACATGCCCCAGTGCCTGCCGGTGCCCGGTCTGGCCATGTGTCAGGGCTCGGGGACCTTCACCCACCGTGGGCTCGAGCGCGTATTCGACAATCTTCAGGCCTACCGGGCCGACCCTCCCGACCTCTATCCGGCCGACGGGGACACGCAGTACGTCAACATCCTGATCACCGACGGTCGCTACGACAGCTACAGCACCGACGCCCAGGTCCAGGCGGCCCTCCAAGCCCTGTTTCAGGACGGGGTGCGCACCTATGTGATCGGATTCGGAGACAACTTGGGCGGCGCCGAGGCCCAGCAGCAACTCGCCAACATGGCCAGCTGGGGCTCGGGCGGCCAGGAGCAGCCCTTCGACGCCGACACCCAGGCGGAGCTCGAGTTTGCCCTGGGCGCGATCATCGAGGACATCGAGTTCGATCCCTGCTGTGCGTTCAACGACTGCTCCGAGAACCCAGAGCCGACCACCGAAGAGCCGGACCCGGGGATGGCGACCTTCGGCTCGGATACGAACGACGGTCCAGATACGAACGACGGTCCGGATACGAACGATGGACCGGATACGAACGATGGACCGGATACGAACGACGGACCGGATACGAACGGGACCGGCGACGGCTGGGACAGCGACGGCGACGGGACCAGCGACTGGGGAGACGACGGCGCAGACGGCTGGGGAGGGAGCGGCGACGCGGGCACTGGAGGCAGCGCGGACGACGTGGGCGGGGACGGCTTCGGCTTCGGCAACGACGTGGGCCTCAACGGTCGGGGTTGCGACTGCTCGCTCGACGGTGAGGCGCCCAAGCGGGGGACCCCGTGGGCCCTGTTGGGGATCTTGGGCCTGGGCCTGGGCCTGGGCCGTCGCCGTCGTTGACGAGAGCCCAGGCAAATATTCGAGAGCGCCGGGGTCAGTCTTCGCTGCCCCAGAGCTCACCCGAGAACACAAACGCGATCACGATGGTGGGCATGGCCTGGGAGATGTCCAGGCCCGTCCGCCAGCGGTGTTTGAGGTTCCACTGGGGCATGACCAGCAAGGTCGGCTTGTTGAAGCGGGGGAACTTGTCGGGGCGATCGTAGAAGACGTAGCCCAGCACCGGGCCCAGCCGGAACTGGGGCCCATTGGGGTTGTCCAGATCGTCGCCGGTCTCGTAGACCTCGTCCTTGTAAAAGGGCATCACGGTGGTCCCGCGGGCACCAGCGATGATCGTGGAGTGGCGGGGACCCTTGAGGTCGTGGAGCCACATCAGGTCGGAGTCGTTGTAGAGCATCCATCCCTGGGTAGGGACGAGGGCGTCGTAGCGCACCGCATAGAACAGATCTTCGCCGCCTCGGACGTCGTTGAAGTGGTTGTAGACACCCCCGGTCGAGCTGCGGACCACCAGCCCCTTGAAGCGGATCTGGAACAGGGCCTCGAGTTGGACCTGGTGACCCGTGGTCTTGTAGTTCTCGCCGGCGTCCTTTTGCTCGGCCAAGGTCGACTGCGAAAAGTCGTCGTAGGGCGAGTCGTAGCTCTGGAAGTACTGGAAGTTCCCAAAGTAGCTGATGTAGGCGTAGGACGCCCGCAGGCGCAGCACCGCCGCAGGTTGAATCTGTAGGGTCGGCCCGATCAGGAGCACCGCGGGGCTGACGATCGGCCGCACGAACACGCTGATGTTGCTCCCATTGAGGATGGTCTTGTCCTTGTCGTAGAGCCGATATTTGTAGCCGATCCAAAGCCGGTTCTCGAGCCCCAGGGGGTTGATGCGGGGGGCCAAGAGGTTGGTGTAGACGATGCTGTGTTTGGGCCCGATCTTGGCTCTGAGCTCGCTTGGGAACTGATCGTCGGGAACCGGAAGGGGTGTGTCCGGGTGGCGAATGGGAAGCTCCTCGGTCGGACCCTCGGGCTCGGGGCTCACCTCGTCCGCAGTTTCGGGCGCGGGGTCGAGGGTCCCGGGCTGTGCATCCGATCCGGTGACAGGATCGACTGGGGCCGCAGCAGGGTCCGGATCGGAGGTCTCCGGAACCGTAGCTTCCGGATCCGACGCCTCCGGCTTTGCAGTCTCCACATCGGGAGGCGCTGCCCAGGCGGTGGTCGAGATGCCGAAAAGGCCCAGAGACAGGGCAGACAGGCGAATGACGCAGCTGACAGACTTCGAGATAACCACCGTGGGACTAGCATCCGAGTCGCGGCGGTTGGTTGTCAATCACTCATATGCCGAGCCGGCGAAAATCTCGATTTGAAATAAACTGGGTGCGCCCGCCCCCCACAGGACGTTTTTTGGGCATACTCGGCCCCGGTGTCATCGATCGGCTTTGCGACCTCAACCAAGGCACTTCTCAAGGGAGCCAAGACCGTCATGGTCGTCGCTCCCGCAGCGGTGTTCCGTAAAAACCGTTTTCCAGCGTTGCTGGGCAAGAAGAACGACGCGCTTGTCGTCTTGCTCGCAAAGGGCCTGCGCCCGGGCGACCTGGGCAACTCAGCCACGACCCTGACCACCCGCGAACCCGCGGAGTTGGCCGTAGGTGTGCTCCCAGACCATGTTTCCCGGGGAAACTCGCCGACTCGCGCAGAGAGCGTGCGCCGGGTGGTCAGCGGAGCCAAGGGCGGGAAGGGCAAGTTGGCGATCATTTTGGTCGTCGATGATCCGGACCACGTGCTGGCGCAGGCGATCGCCGTCGGCCGTTGCTTCCCCCAGTTCAGCGGCAAGAGTCAGCCCGGCAAAGAGCGGCGCGTCCAGATTTTGGCGGTCGATCGAAAAGGCAAGCCGGTCAAGGTGCCGGCCCACGTGGGGACCTTCGTCGGGGCAGTGCGCGACAGCGCGGAGCTCGTCGACACACCACCCAGCGAGCTCGACCCCGAGTCGTTCTCGGCCCGGGCACAGGCCTTTCTCGAGGGTATCGAGGGGATCACAGTCGAAGAGATCGTCGGTGATGATCTGCTCGATCGCGGTTTGGGAGGCATCCACGCGGTGGGTCGCTGCGCCCTGCCGGCGCCCCGCTTGCTCATGTTTCACTATGATCCAGGGG
>CAYVJQ010000021.1:10948-17116 GCA_964451725.1 uncultured Nannocystaceae bacterium
GATCCAGGGGCTTCCAAAAAGGCCAAGGACGCCAAAAAGGCCAACGACGCCGAAGACTCCGAGGGCGAGAGCAAGCAGCAGCACATCGCGCTCGTCGGCAAGGGTGTCACCTACGACACGGGTGGTCTCAACCTCAAGATCGGCGGCAACATGTCGGGCATGAAGTGCGACATGGGGGGCGCCGCGGCGGTCCTCGGCGCATTCCGCTGCATCGTCGCTGCAGGCACCCGGCACAAGGTCTCCCTGCTCTTGTGCATGGCCGAGAACGCCATCGGTCCAGCCGCCTACAAGCCCGACGACATCATCACGATGCACTCGGGCAAGACCGTGGAGATCAACAACACGGACGCCGAGGGGCGCCTGCTGCTCGCCGACGGGGTCAGCTGGGCCGCCCGCGAGCTCGAGGCCGACATCATCTTCGACGCCGCGACCTTGACCGGGGCGCAGCTGATCGCCACAGGCCTGCTGCACGGGGCGCTCTACGCCGCCGACGGGGAGCTCGAGCAGGCCATGATCGACGCGGGACGCCGCTGTGGCGATCTGGCCCACCCGCTGCCCTTCGCTCCGGAGTTCTTCCGCCAGGAGTTCTCGAGTGTGGTCGCCGATATGTGCAACTCGGTCCGCAACCGCATGAACGCGCAGTCGGCCTGTGCCGGGCAGTTCGTCTACAACCACATCAGCGACACGGACGCCCGCTGGGTGCACCTCGATCTCGCCGGCCCGGCCTTCCCCAAGGACCGGGGCACGGGCTACGGCGTCGCCCTGCTGGCGACCACGGTGCTCGGACTCTGAGCCTGGGTTTCCGCGACTGCCGAGACTGAAAGTCTCGCTCGCCCGCTCGCGGTACCTCTGGTGCCGCGAGCGTTTTGCGTCTGGTCGTCAGATCTCCAGCTCGCGCCTCGTCCAGGTCGCTTCGCGCTCGGCCTGGCGGATCAGGGCGGCTTTGACCTGGCGTTCGATGGCGCGGCCGACCACCGGGATATCGAGCTCGAGGGTGCCGCTGGTGATCAGGGAGCAGCGCGTGGGAGCGAGGGCCCGGACCTCCGTATGCCCCCAGCTGCGCACGCGCTGTTCCTGACCGTGGATGGTCTGGCGCCAGTCGGCGCGCATGCTGTTCGGGGGGTAGCGCATGACCATGGTGCGGTGGCTCTTGCCGCCGCCGAATACAGCCGGCTCCCAGATCTCGATGGTCACGGTGAGACCGCCGTCCGGGCCCTCGTCGCGCCGAGCCTCGACCTCGTCCTTGCCCGCGAGCCGCAGGCGGCGAACCTGGTAGTCGGGATCGGTGACCAGCGCGAACAGGCGCGCGGCGGGGACCTCGAAGGTGCTGCGGGTCTCGAAGCGGGCCGTCACCGGTCGAGGGTAGGGCGCCGGCAGCCCGCGGGCGAGCGTGGGTGGGTGGAGCGCGCTCGATCCGCCTGCGCTATGGTCCCCCTATGTCGACCCGGGGAGCGCTCGAGGGCCTGCGTGTCCTCGAGTTGGGGCAGATCATCGCCGGTCCCTTCGCCGCTGCCATGTTGGCGAGCTTCGGGGCGGAGGTCATCAAGGTCGAGGCGCCGGGGGCCGGCGATCCGCTGCGAAAGTGGCGGAAGTTGCACACCGACGGGACCTCTCTGTGGTGGCGCACCCTGGCTCGCAACAAACGTTCGATCGCGGTCGACCTGCGCAGCGAGCAGGGCCAGTGGCTGATCCAAAACCTGGTCGCCACCGGCCAGATCGACGTGCTGATCGAGAACTTTCGGCCGGGTCGGATGGAGGCTTGGGGCCTGGGTTGGGAGGCGCTCTCGGCCCTCGACTCACGCCTGATCATGGTCCGGGTCTCGGGCTACGGGCAGACGGGTCCACGGGCGGGTCTGCCCGGTTTTGCCAACGTCGCGGAGGCCGTCGCCGGCCTGCGCTACCTGACGGGGGAGCCCGATCGGCCGCCGGTGCGCTCGGCGGTGAGCCTGGGCGACAGCATCGCGGGGATGCACGCGGCCTTCGGGGCGCTCGCGGCCGTGCAGGCCCGCGACGGCGGTCCTGGGCGCAGGCCTACCCACCGCGGGCAGCTGGTCGATGTGGCCCTGACCGAGAGTGTGTTCAACATGCTCGAGTCCGTGCTCCCCGAGTACTCGCTCCTGGGCCACGTTCGGGAGCGAGCCGGGAGCAAGCTGGAGGGGGTCGTGCCCACGGGTACCTATCGCTGCCGACCCGGGCCGGAGGGCGAGGATCGGTGGGTCGCGATCGGGGCCAACTCCGACTCCATGTTTCGGCGCCTCATGGCGATCATCGCTCGGCCTGAGCTGGCCACCGATCCGCGCTTCGCCGCCAACGACGGGCGGGTCGCCCACGCCGACTTGCTCGACGCCGCGATCGAGGCCTGGACCCGGACCCAGACCCTCGAGCGGGCGCTCGCTACTCTGGAGGCCGGCGAGGTCGCGGCCGGGCCGATCCAGAGCATCGCGGACATCGCTCGGGACCCGCAGTTCAGGGCCCGGGAGATGTTCGAGAGCGTCGAGTTGGACGATGGGACCCGCTTCGAGGTTCCGGCGGCGGTCCCCAAGCTCAGCGCGACCCCGGGTCGGACGCGCTGGCTCGGCCCCGAGCTGGGGGCCCACACCGACGAGGTGCTGCGCGAGATGCTGGGCCTCGAGGAGGCCGAGATCGACGCGCTGGTCGAAGCGGGAGTGATCGCGGGCGTCGGGCTTCCCCGGCCTGACCATGAACATGACCATGAACAGGAGCCGGAGTGCGGACCGGACCCAGGGGGCTAGGGCGGGGACCCGAGCTGCTGCTCGAGCGCTGTGCCGGGCTCGAGCGCTGGCTCGTGCTCGGTCCGGTGTCGCCCGACCTGCCGACCCGGCTCTCGACCCGGGCGGCCGCGGCTCTGCTCGCCCGGGTTCTGGGATCGGGCGTCGAGTCGGCCAGGTCTCGCGTGCTCGCCCGCTTCGTGGTCGAGCGTGGGCTCGCTCGGGGCGTGACACCCATGGACCAGGACGCGCTGTGGGGGCAGCTGCGGGCGGCCCTGGAGATCGGCGCGCTCGCGGTGGTCGAGACCGAGACCGCGCTCAGGGTCGACGGTAGCGTGTCGGTGCCCGGCCCCGGATCCGGTGAGCGCCCCGACCTCGCCCCCGGAGGGCTCGGGCCTCCAGGCCTGCCGCGGCAGGTCGGCACCTACGAGCTCCAGATCCTCGATGAACACGACGCGCCGCTGGCCGGGATCGCCGTGGATATGAACACGCCAGCGGGTGCGGAGACGGTGCTCACCGACGACGAGGGTGTCGCCCGGATGGAGGGCCCCACCGGCCGGGGGTCGGCGGTCGTCGCCGATGTCGAGCAGCTGCGTGAACAGCTCGCGCAGGCTCACCATGGGCCCAGCCGGGAGTCGCCGGTCGAGCCTGCCCCCGACCTCCACCTGCGGACCTTGGCCACGCTCCAAGGTCCGGTCGCCCTGAGCGCGGGCAGCCGCCAGCGACTGCTGCTCGTGACCCGCTTCGACCTCGAGCATCACGAGGACGAGGAGGACGACGAGCGTGAGTGGGGCCCGCTCTCGCTCGACGCGGGCGATGCCGCGGCCGTCCACGAGTGGGATGATCTGAGGACCCGGATCCAGGTCCACGCCGACGGGCTCCACCGCCAGCTCCACGTCGTCGGCGAGCTGGCGGCGCCCCTCGACTACGCACCCCCGGAGCTCGAGCCCCCCGAGGGCGAGGCCGGGCGCTGGGAGGCGCCCGACGTCTACATCGTCCAAAGTGGCGACACACTCGTGAAGATCGCCGCGACCTACCTGGGCTCCGGGGCCCGCTGGACCGAGATCTGGGCGCTCAATCAGGGCGCGTATCTGGGCCGCTCCCCCGACCAGATCTATCCTGGGGACCGGTTCCACATGCCGGCCGATGGGATCCCCGCGTGGTTGATCCTGGGCGACTCGCCACCCGGGCCACTCGCTGAAGCCCCACCTGTCGAACCCCCGACTTGGCTGTCGGTCGACGTCGATGTGCTGCTCGAGGCGCTCGTCGAGGGCAGCCTCGACCTCGCCGCCAACCTGCTGTCCAGCATCGGCGCGGACCTGCCCGAACCGGCCGATGAGTTCCCGCCGCCGTTGGCCGAGACTGCCCTCGTCGATGCATTTTTGCTCGCGCGCGCGCTCGACGGCCAGGTCGATCCACCCATGCCCGCCACCAGCGACGAGTTTGGCCACCTCCCATGACCCTGCGCGTCGAAATACACTGGGACAACCCGGGGAGCCCGCTGCTCGCCCAGGCGGTCATCTACCTGATGGTCGACGGCATCGGTCGCTCGGCCGACAGCGAGTCCAAGGGGGTGCAGCGCTACGACCTGCCCGATGCGACCACCTCCATCGAGCTGCAGGCATCGTTCACGGCCGACTTCCGCGAGGTCGTAGGGGACGGATCCGTGATCTCCGCGAGGGCGTTCGAGACCCTGCATATCGACCAAGAGCTGGAGGTCACAAAGGGCAAGATCCGGGCCCGGCACGACCCTCGCTTCGGGGGCAGGCACCCGCTGGTCAAGATCAGCTCGGCCAAGGCGGTCAACGGGGTCACCATCCTCCACCTGCGGACCCGCTTCGTGGACATCACGCTGCCCTACTCCCTCTACGCCTCGGGGTGGAAGTACTACCAGAGCCAGCGCGACCCGGACGCGCGGCTGCGGGTCTTGGGCTACACGGGCGGCGCCCCGGCGATCTGGTTGGCGAGCTTCGGCAAGCAGCTCGAGACCCACGTGTTCCGACGTCCGGGGGCGCTCGTGTTCTTTCGGCCGGCGAGCTACGCCTACACTCGCGTCGATCAGCCCCACAATATGGCGGGCCCGATCCGCTACCTCACCGCGCCCGTGCCCAAGTCCTCGACCTACTGGGAGCGGAGCTACCAGCACGCGGACCCGGACAAGTACTTCTACATTCGCTGTGGTTTCGAGGACGCCCTGGTCCGATCCGACCGGCCGGTGGTCATGCTCCATCCCTGGCCCAGCGGGGCCAATTTCGGGCACGCCCAGAGCAAGCAGCTGCGGGGCTTGGCCCGGGACGCGATCCGTTACCTGTGGGGCGACCAGCACATCTACAGGGATCGGAAGGTCATGGGCTTCGGCCGTCTCGGGGTCTCGGGATTCAGCCTGGGTGGGGGCGGGGCCTTCTCGGCGCTCGTTCACGGCAAACGCAGCATCGACGAGCTGTTCCTGTTCGACTGCACCCACTCGCACCACTACCGCGGGCACATCAAGCAGTGGTTCCTCTCGCGGCGTGCCAAGCCCGGGCGCTCGGGCACGCCTTGCCTGCGCATGATCGGCGGCGGCTACAACATCAACACCTACGCCGCGATCGAGTCGGCGATCGCGGCCACGCTGGGTGAGAGCTCGGTCGCCCAGGTCACGGCGACCCCCAAGACCGAGACCATGTACGCCAGCGGCCACAACCCGCTGTGGGATCACGTGGTCAAGGAGGACCCGGGCCGGCTGCGGGGCGACGAGGATCAGCGCCATCAGTTCTCGGTCCACGGTGGAAACGACCCCTTCGGTCCGGGGGCCTCGGTCGAGACCTACCTCTTGCGCTGTCTCAAAGACTCTCGCTTTGGCGTGCCTTGAGGTCAGTCGAATACGGCCATACGGCTGATCCGTTCGATGAACGCGCGCCGCTGTGTGCCTCGACCAAGCTCGAGGGTGGTCACGGCGACCCGGTCGAGGCGGTGGACGACGGCTGGAGCGTCCGGGTCGAGCTCGCAGACTTCCAGGTACTCACTCAGCGCCGAGATCCCGTAGTCGTGGCTGCCGTCGTGTCCGAGGTAGAGCATGATGTGTCCCCTCATGTAGAGCAGGACGACCCCGTCCTCGGCCGCGGCGCGGATGGCCGTGCGTTTGTCGTCGTCGTCGAGCGCCGAGATGTCGACGCTGCGGGTGCCGAGTTTGGCCTGGACCCCCGAGTTGCGAGCCAGGCGGACATCGAACTGGGCGAAGAGATCGTGGAGGAAGCGGGAACAGTCGCGCTGTCCGGCGCGCCCGCCCCAGCCGTAGGCCTGGTCGAGCTGGGCGAAGGCCTGGGTGAAGAGATTGCGGCGGGTGAAGGGGAGCGGCCCGGTGTGGTGTGGGAGACCCTCGGGCAAGACCGCGCGCAGGGGCCCCGCGGGACCCGGCAGGAGCACTGCGGGGGGAGACTGCTCGGAGTCCCCTGAGTCC
>CAYVJQ010000021.1:17216-21451 GCA_964451725.1 uncultured Nannocystaceae bacterium
GAGTCCCCTGAGTCCGCCGGGTCGGGGGCGAGGGGGAAGTGGGCCCCCGCGCGCAGTCGACCGTGGTCAGCCAGGATGTAGAGCTGAGGCACCGTCGGGCGGGCCGCGAGCGCGGTGGCGTCGAGGGCTGGGCTCAGGGCAGCCTCGCCTCCGTCGGCGACCGCGATCCAACCCACCGAGTGACCGGCGTCGACGTAGGTCCAACGTGCATCGGCGCTGCGGCGGAGAGCGCGGAGCGGCTCGCCCATGTGCAGGGAGGCGCAGCGGTTGCGATCGAAGTCGAGGTCGATGGGATCGGTGTAGAGGCCGGCCGTGGTCGGCACACACCACAGGGGGGTCTCGGCGGTGACCAGGTGCAGGCTGCCCTGGTCGGCGACCGCCTCGGCGGTCTCCGAGATGCGCGCGGAGGCGGCCAGCGCCCCCGGCTGCCCCTCCAGGTATTTGCCGCTGTCGACCCGCCCGCGGAGCCAGTCTCGGCGCTCGGCGAGCTCGCGATCGATCAGCGCCGGATCGCCGGTCGCCGCCAGGGCCGGGTCGCGCCATCCGCCAGGCAGGGCCGCGACCGTGGCCGCCAGACGAGCGCGCTCGTCGATATCGAGGAGCTCGAGATCACTGCTCCCCGGGTGCAGGGCGTCGGCCTTCGCCAGCCAGTACTCGGGGTCGTCCAGGGCCGGCCGAACATCTGGGGCGCGGCGCTCGGGGATGGGCTCCGCCGCGCAGCTCTGAGTGGGGGAGGGGGCCCGGTCGAAACTCGAACTCGAGTCGGCGTGCTGTCGGTCGGTACAGGCGAGCGTGAAGAGACCGAGCACCGAGACCGAGACAGAGGCGAGGGCGATCCACGAGACGCGGCCGAGGAGGCGGGATCGCATGTGTCCTGTGGACGCGCCTGACCCCGGGGCGATTCCGGGTCGACCGAGGTGGGCTCCCGACACCTCCGCTACCTAGCAGGCGCAGGAAGCGGGCGCCACTGAGGGGAGGCGGGCGATCGAGCGCAGGGCGGCTCGGGGGTCGGGTCAGGGGGTCGGGTCAGGGGGTCGGGTCAGGGCCGCGGGGTCACGTCGACCGGGAGCGTCCCGGCGACCCAGCGCAGGTGGACGTGGTCGGTGTGTGCGGGCCAGTAGCCCCGGTTGCGGGTGTGCAGGAAGCGTCGACCTGGGCGCCGGTCTCCAGCCTGGACGTCGAAGCTGTCGAGGATGAGCGGGTCGTTGTGGACGAAGTAGGCGACCGCGTCGATCTCGACCACGATCCTGGCGAGCAGGCGCAGGTGCTCGGCGGAGGCCGTCTCCGAGTCGGGGTCGTCCGGGTCCAAGCGGGGCTCCCTGGCGCCTTTGCCCTTCTCCGCGGCGGTCCACAAAGAGGCGCCGCGCTTGAAGTGGTGCCACCAAATTCGTGGTCGCCCGTCGCTGTCTGGTTCGCTCTCGTCGAGCAGGTAGAGGTCCGCGTCGACGCCTTTTTGGTGGGTCCAGTGATCTTCGATCTTGCCGCCGGTGACGTGGCTGAGATCGCCGATCCCGATCCGCGCGCCGCCGAGCTGGGTGTAGGCCCAGGCGATGCTCACGAGTGACTCGACGACCTCGAGCTTGGCCCACTGACGGTGCACCGACTCGTGGCCGTTGGTCTTGAAGGGCAGATACTCCCGGTCTGGATCCAGCCTGTCGCTGAGGTTGATCCACCGCTCCCCCTCGATCCACGCCTCATGCCTGGCAGGGGCCGCGCTCGAGCCCGGCTCGACAGCGGACGCAGGATCGGGGGCGATCCCAGCTGTGGGCACGACGATGTGGAAGTAGGCCTGGCGCGCATCCACGGTCACGACGAGGTCGTAGCGGGCCAGGGGTCCGGCCTCGGCCTCGGCCCCGGGCTCCGGGTCACCGAACTTGGCGATCGCCATCCAGTTGCGGACCTGCTCGGTGCGCCCCGGGAGACCGATCGCCCGATGTTCGGCGTAGGCCTCGCGCAGGCCAGAACCCTCGGGCATGGGGCCCTTGGGGGTCGAGCGTGGATCGATCTTGATCTCCCGATCCACGAGCACGGCGGCGGCGGCGGCGAGCAGGGCCTCGATCTCCTCCGGCGTGGGCGGAGGTGGTGGAGGCGGGGGCTCGGGCGGGGCCTGGACCTCTGAGTCGACCCGCTTCGCTCCCTCTTGGACCTCGTGCAGGTAGGCGGTGAGAGGCGCGAGCAGGGGTGGGAGGACGCCGGCGTCCTCCGTGGTCGCGCCGGCCTCGGCCTCCGCCTCTATCTCGCTGGGAGCCGACTCGTGCGCGCAGCCCGAGAGCGCCGCCCAAGCGGTCAGCGAGAGGCTCAGCCAGGCACCCGCTGAGAGACGTCGCAGCCCATGGCAGGAAGACCGGTCGCGCGACGACCGGTCGCGCGACCTGCCACAGCGGCGCTGAGACGCCGCTGAATCACTCGGACGGGGCTGCGGCGTCGTGTTCACTGCCCGGGGTGGTTGATGGCGAAGTAGGCCGAGAGGGCCGCGAGCAAGGGGTACACGAACCACATGATCTTCCCCCACTCGGGTTTGCGATTGAGGATCGCCGGGGCTGCGCCCACCAACACCCAAATGAGGAGCTTGGGATGCAGCCAACCGGGCAGGCCGGCCGACATGGCCTGGGTCCGCGCGAGCATGCCGAAGCCGGCGACGATCAGCATCAACATGCCCACGCCGTGGGTCGCCGCCAACAGGCCGCGGGCCTTGTTGGTCTCTTTGGTGCCCCCGTTGGCGCCGTGAAAGGCCAGTCCGCCGATGGCCATGAACACCAGCACGATGCCGAGGATGTGGAGCAGGTTGTAGAGCTGGTACGAGAACATAGGGCCTCGGGCGGAGGTTGCCCGGCTCGGGAAGCCTCCGCAAGGGTGCGCCGCGCAGGTTGCTAGATCACCACTAGATCACCACGGCGGGGCGCACGAGCACGATCGCGCTGGTGTAGCCGTGCATGAAGGTACGCCCCCCGATCGGCCCGATCTCGCCATTGCAAAAGAACCCGGCGATCGGCAGGTCCCCGGTCTGTGGTGAGAGGTGCTCGCGCAGCGCGTCGCTGTCGTGGTCGAGGTGGCCATAGAGGCTCTCGCCGCGGCCGAGGCAGGAGAACAGGAGCGCCGCGTGGGCCGGGTTTTGTCCCCGGTGTCCGGCGTGCTCGGTCAGCAGTTCGTGGAGCTCGTTGGCGGAGGTCTGGGCATCGCGGACATGAAACTGGACCACCGAGCGCCCCTTGAGGTCGGCGCCGATTGCGATCGCCCCTGTGTTCGGATCGATGCCGACCAGGTTCCGGACCAGGAAGTCGCCCTGGTCGTGGACCTCCGAGGTGGGGTGCATGGAGATGCCGATGAACAGGCTGGTCCGGGCGCGCTTGCGGTCTTCGGGGGAGAGCCCATCGAAGAGCTGCCGGAGCAGCTCGAAGGCGGGGCGGCCGTCGAGTTCGTCGATGATGTTGCCCCGGCCTCGGGTCACGAACATGGGCGAGCCGACCGGGCGACAGCCCTGGGCGACGACGGTCTCGACCTCGAGGTTTCCACGCATGGCCAGCCCGACCAGGCCGCGTTGGTGGGTGGAGCGGTCGCAAAACAGGCGATTCTCCCCGGGTCGAGCGCCGCCGGAGCTGAGCCCGCCGATCTTGACGCCGCTGGGGAAGGCGCGGTCGAGGCTGGTGAGCAGTTTCGGGCCGGTCCAACTCCAGGGGTCCGGAAACAGGAGGAGGTGTGGGTCGGGCCCCTCGTCGATGCCGATCGCCCGGCGCCAGCACGCCCGCTCTTCACCCGCGTCCTCACCCGACGGGGTGGGATCTGGGGTCGCATCGGTGGGGATGGCGAAGGGGGTCAACTCGACGCCGGGGAGCTGGGCGGCGGCGATGGCGAGGCCCGGGCCACGCTCGAGTTCGCGGCCGTCACCGATGACCCCACTGGCCGAACAGCCGACCACGATCACGCCGGGAAAGCGGTCGCGCAGGGCGTCGGGGATCCGGTGCCAGGAGGCTTGGTGCGCCCGGCTCGCAAACGCGATCGCCAAGTCGGGCGCCGCCCCATCGAGGTCCCGAGAGAGGGATGCACAGGCGGCGTTCATCGCGGCGTCGAAGTCCTCGACATCGCTGATTGTGGACGCCCACCGCACGGACGCAGGGTAGCGGGTATGCTGCCGCCGTGGCCAGCACCCACGCGGTCTGTGTGTCCCCGCTCCCCGTGTGGCTCGACTGGGCTCGGCTGTTGGGTCCTGCTGCTTCGGCCTCCGGCGGTCAGGCCTC
>CAYVJQ010000021.1:21551-52502 GCA_964451725.1 uncultured Nannocystaceae bacterium
TCGACTGGGCTCGGCTGTTGGGTCCTGCTGCTTCGGCCTCCGGCGGTCAGGCCTCTGGCGGTCAGGGCTTCGGCGCTGAGGGGTGGGCGCTGACGGAGGTCCCGGGCGGGCTCGAGGCACGCGCCGTTCTATCGTCCACGGCGGCCGCCGACCTGGGGGCGCGCCTGCGCGGTCTGGGCTTCGATGGCCATCTGCTGCGCTGTGAGGTCGATCCACCTGTGCGCAGGGCGGTGGTTCGGGCGGCCCGCAGCGAGGACGCCAGGCGGCGCCGGGTCGGCAGCCCAGGGTTTCGCAGAAAGGGGGCTCGCCTCGATCAGGAGGGCCGTTGGTCGCTGACTCCCGAGGCCCTGGCCCTGGCCCTGGCCGCGGAGGCCGCGGGCGTCCGGGTGGTCGACGCGGGCTGTGGAGCCGGCGGCAACGCCATCGCATTTGCCCGCAGAGGTTGCGCGGTTCTAGCGATAGAAGCCGACCGTGAGCGTCTGGAGCTGGCACGGCACAACGCCGGGCTCTACGGCGTCCGGGACCGAATCCGCTTTGTCCACGGTGATGCGATCGTCCTGGTTCCGACTTTTGCGGACCCGAGCGCCCTGTTGTTCATCGATCCCCCCTGGGGTCCGGACTACGACCGCCGAAGCTGCGGGCTCGACAGTCTGCCCCTGTTGGCCGCGCTCTTGCCTCTCGCCTACGAGGGCGGCGCCCTGGGGCGGCCCCGGTTCGGACGCCTGTGGATCAAGCTCCCGCCCTCGTTCGACACGGGGACCCTGCCCAAAGCCAAACACCGCCGGGTGAGGGCGGTGTTTGGGGAGGCCAGCGGGGACCGCCGGCGGGTCAAGTTCCTGCTGGCGAGCGGGCGCTTGCCTGGGGGCGGATAGAGCTTCTGGCGATTAGAGCTTCTGCTTGAGGAGCTCGCCGAAGCTGCCCACGGAGGTCTTCTTGCCGCCGGCCTGATCAGCGCGGAACTTGCGGTAGTTCGCCCGGGCCTCCGTGTCCTCGACCCGGCGCATGGAGAAGCGGGTGCGGCCCTTGTCGTCGGTGCCGATCGCTACCACGCGGACTTGCTTGCCGACCGGGTACGAGCGGCGAGGATCGCTGCCCGGGGGCACGTCGAGTTCGCGGGTCGGGACCACGCCACCGCCCTTGGCGGTCTCGATGAACACACCGAAGGGCTCGACCTTCACGACCTCGGCGTCGACGACCTCGGCGGCCGGCTTGGCGGTGCGTGCGGTCTCGGGGGCGCCGTCTTGGCTGGCCTGGCGCAGGGACAGACCGATGCGTGTGGCGGTGCCCTCTGTGCCCGGTTGGATGGTCAGGATCTTGACCTGGATCTCCTCGCCCACAGCGACCACATCCTCGACCCGCTCGACCCGACCATGGCCGAGCTCGGAGATGTGAATGAGCCCCTCGACGCCGCCGAGATCGATGAACGCGCCGTAGGCCTGCACGCTCATCACCGTGCCCGAGACGATGGCCCCCTCGCTGAGCGAGGCCAGGGTCTCTCGACCCGTGACGGCGCGCTCCTCCTGGAGGTAGGCCTTGTGCGAGACGATGACCGAGCGGCCCTTGTCGCGGATCTCGAGGACCTTGAAGCTCAAGGTCTGGCCTTCGTAGATCGAGATGTCTGGGGTGAAGGCCAGGTGCACGTGGGAGGCCGGACAAAACGCCCGGACCTTGCCCATGTTGACCTCGAGGCCGCCCTTGACGGCTTTGTTCACGGTGCCGCTGACCGGGGCGCCCGACTCGAGCGCGAGCTCGAGGGTCGAGAGGTCGCCGCCGCCGAAGCGCATGACCAGCTTGGGTCGATCGCCGCCTTGGGCCACGGTCGCCCGGATCCTGTCGCCGACCTTGACCGTCAGCTCGCCGTCTCGATCTTCGAGCTCGTAGCGGTCCATCTGGGCCTCGGAGCGGGTGCCGACATCCAGGAACACGGCCTCGCGACCGATCTGGACGACGGTCGCCTGCACGACCTCGCCAGGGTTGAGGCGCTTGTTCGCGCCGCCCCCCCCCGTGGAGATGGACTGTTCGAACAGGGCGGCGAAGTCGTCGTCGTCGTCGGCCATGGCGGGTGGGTGTACCACACCTGGGTCCAGCCCCCACGCGCGGCTCCCCGCCGAAGCCCGGATATCTCGGCTCGGCGCGGCGCTCCGCTGATACGGAGCCGGACTGCTAGTGGAGCTCGAGCTCGATCTCGGCGGGTCTGAGGTCCGGGAGCTGGGGAGCCCGCTCCGTGACGCTCTTGGGCTGCCACTTGCTGATGACTTCGATGTAGCCATCCTTGCGCAGCACAATCTCGTGGTTGCGCTGGTCGCCGACGGGGACCTCGACGTTGCAGGGCGTCTCACACACGAACTCGCCGTCCAAGAACACACGCGCACGCTCGACGTTGGCGGTGATGGTGGCCCGGTTCTTGGGCAGCTGATCCGTGTTGGCGTCGTCGGCTCCGGTCTCGGTCCCGGAGTCCTTGGCCTGTGAGTCCGACTTGTGGCCAGCGTTGGAGGTGTTGTTGCCGCTGAAGATCATGGCCCCGACCACAAACACGAACGCCAGGCCCAAACTCCCGATCACCAGTTTGCTGACCAGACTGCGGCGCTGGTCGGCGCTGACCCTCGCAGCGGGGGAGGGGGCGGCGAGCTTGGGCGCGCCGGCCCGGGTGCCGCCCCTGGTACCGACAGCGCGGATCGGCCCGGTCGTGTTGGGGTTGCGGCGCAGGGTGATGTCGGCGGGGGTGCGGCCCTCCGCCCGGGCTCGGGCGGCGCCGATGCACTGGCCGAGGAGCTCGGCGAAGCGCCCGCAATCTTGGATACGCTTGGTCCGATCCTTGCGCAGGGCCATGCCCAAGACCTTGGCCGTCTCTCGGCAGCAGTGCCGGGGCGTGGGCAGCTTGGCCTTGACGTGCTTGAGCATGGTCGCCATCGGCGACTCGGCCGAGAATGGCGGCCGGCCCTCGAGCATCTCGTACAGGATGCAGCCCAGGGAGTAGATGTCCGTGCGGTGGTCGAGGTTGATGCCGTTGCACTGCTCCGGCGACATGTACTGAGGGGTGCCGAAGACCTCGCCCGCGCGGGTCAGCTTGGTCGCGTCGATGCCACCGGCGATGCCGAAGTCGAGGACCTTGACCACCGTCGAGACACCCACGGTCTCGATGAAAATGTTGTCGGGCTTGAGGTCGCGATGAAAAATCCCGTTCTCGTGGGCCTCGGACAGGCTCTCGGCGATCTGGCGCGCGTACTGGAGGGCCTCGATCTCCGGGATTCGGCCCTTCTCCATGCGCTCGGCCATGGACTCGCCGGTGAGCAGCTCCATGACCATGTAGGGGCGCCCATCCTCGGCCTCGCCGTGCTCGAACACGCGGATGGTCGAGGGGTGGCGCAGGCGTGTGGTGACCTCCATCTCACGGCGGAAGCGAGTGAGGAACTTGCGGTCGGAGAGGCACTCGCTGCGGACCACCTTGATGGCGACATCGCGGTCGACCTGCTCATCGTAGGCCTCGTAGACGACACCCATGCCGCCTTCACCGATCACGCGGGTGATCTGGTAACGCGAGGCGATTGTCCGACCGATGTCGTCGTTGAAGACCATCTCCATGCTCATGCTGGAACCAGACGGGTCTGCCATGTCCGGGTCGAGCCGCGAGCCTCCAGAGCCGGGGGGGCTGTTTGATCGCTTCGCCATTGAGGTGGTGTCTGGTGTGGGGGGCCCGGGAAGCGCTCCGGCTGCGGGGCTCGCTTCGCGTCTGCGGGCCTCGATCCACGCTGGCCGCAGGGCCCAGTATTCCAGGAAAGGGACGCGGAGTTTAGGCCTAGGTGCCATCGGGCGCCGGTTTTTTCTCGAAAAACTCGAACGCGTGAACCGGTGAAAATTGCGTGCATTGCGCAAATCAGCCTGCACACACCCAGCCTGCGAACCTGCGCGCACAGCCCGTGTTCCCAAATTTGCGCAGTTGCTGGAGAGTGGGCCCCTCCGTATGGTCGCCGCGATCATGCCGACCGCCGCGACCGTCCGCACGCCCCCGCAACCTTCTGCGTCCGGATATCGTCCGCGGCACAAAATTCGTGTCGTGACGGCGGCGGCCCTCTTCGATGGCCACGACGCGGCGATCAACGTCATGCGGCGGATCCTCCAGGCCCACGGGGCCGAGGTAATTCACCTCGGTCACAACCGGGGCGCGCTCGAGGTCGTCGACGCGGCGATCCAGGAGGACGCACAGGCGATCGCCGTCAGCTCCTATCAGGGCGGCCACATGGAGTATTTCCGGTACATGTACGACCTCCTGCGGGAGAAGGGGGCCCCGCACATCACGATCTGGGGTGGGGGCGGGGGTGTAATTGTTCCACGGGAGATCGAGGCTCTCCATAACTACGGAATCAACCGGATTTTTTCGCCCGAAGACGGCCGTACCCACGGCCTGGACGGGATGATCGGCATGATCATCGAAGGTGCCGACTTCTCGACCGCACCCGCCGACCCGTTGGCCGAGTTCGGCAAGATCGCCGACCCCGACCCCACGACCGGCGTGGTTCGTCTGGCCAAGTTGATCACCGTCCTCGAGAACCACGCAGCTGGTGTCGATTGTGACAGTGCAGGAGGCTCCACCCGAGCGCTGGTCGAGGCGGTCGCCCAGGCCGAGGTGCCCAAGGTCCCCGTGCTCGGGCTGACGGGCACGGGCGGGGCCGGCAAGAGCTCGCTGACGGACGAGCTGGTCGCACGTTTCGCCCGTGAACATCCGAACCGCAAGATCGCGGTGATCTCTGTCGACCCGACCCGGCGGCGGACCGGCGGGGCGCTCTTGGGCGACCGGATCCGCATGAACAGCGTGCGCCACGGAAACGTGTTCATGCGCAGCATGGCCACCCGGGCCTCCGGTGCCGAGCTCTCCGCGGCGACCCTCGACGCCGTCCGCCTGTGCAAGCTCGCGGGTTACGACCTGATCTTGGTCGAGACCTCGGGCATCGGGCAGGCCGACGCGGCCATCGACGAGGTCGCCGACCTCTGCCTCTATGTGATGACCGCGGAGTACGGCGCCCAGAGCCAGCTCGAGAAGATCGAGATGCTCGACGTCGCCGACTTGGTGGCCATCAATAAATTCGAGCACAAGGGCAGCAAGGACGCGCTTCGAGATGTGCGCAAGCAGGTCCGGCGCAACCGCAACCTGTTCCACGGCGTCGAGGACGAGGACCTGCCCGTGTTCGGCACGGTCGCCAGCCGCTTCAACGACAGCGGGGTCAACGGCCTCTACGCGGCGATCTGCGACAAGCTCAACGCGGCGCGAGGACCGAGTTCCTGGACCGCCTCCTGGGTCTGCCAGGTGCCCGAGGACCAGCGCGCCCTCGCCAGCGACACCCGCGACATCATCCCTCCCGAGCGCGTCCACTACATGGCCGAGGTCGTGCACACGGTGCGGGCCTACAAGGCCAAGGTCCGCCAGCAGATCGAGGTCGTGCGCCGGCTCGAGCATCTCCGGGCCACCCGGGCCCTGGCCGTCGAAGGGGCGGGCCTCGACGAGGCCGCGCTCGCCTGGCTCGACGCCCAGATCCTCGAGACCGAGGGTCGCCTCGATGGGGAAGCCCGCCGGGCTCTGGCGCTCCTGCCCGCGCTGCGCGAGGCCTACGCGGCCGACGAGTACGTGGTCAAAATCCGTGGTCGGGAGGTCCGCTACCCGACCCACACCACGACCTTGTCCAACAGCCGGGTGTCGCGGGTGGCCCTGCCCCGAGACGACGAGCCCGGGGCCGTGCTCCGCTACATGCTGCTCGAGGGGCCGCCGGGCCACTTCCCCTTCACGGGCGGAGTCTTCGCCTTCAAGCGCCAAGGCGAGGACCCCAAGCGCATGTTCGCCGGCGAGGGCGGTCCCGCCCGGACCAACGCGCGCTTCAAGTATCTCTCGGAGGGGGAGCCCGCCAAGCGGCTCTCGACCGCCTTCGACAGCGTCACTCTCTACGGTCGGGACCCGCACGAGCAGCCCGACATCTGGGGCAAGATCGGGGAGAGCGGGGTCTCGGTGTGCACCCTCGATGACGCCGCCGAGCTCTACGCGGGCTTCGACCTGTGTGCGCCCTCGACCTCCGTGTCGATGACCATCAACGGACCGGCGCCGGTCATCTTGGCGTTTTATATGAACGTCGCCTTCGATCAGCAGGTCGCCGCATTCACCAAAGAGCAGGGGGTAGCCCCCGACCCGGAGCAGCGCGAGCAGCTGCGCGATCGGGCTCTGGCCGCGGTCCGGGGCACGGTTCAGGCCGACATCCTCAAGGAGGACCAGGGCCAAAACACCTGCATCTTCTCGATCGAGTTCGCCCTGCGCATGATGGGCGACATCCAGGAGTACTTCATCAGCAAGCAGGTGCGGAACTACTACTCTGTATCGATCAGCGGCTATCACATCGCCGAGGCCGGGGCCAACCCCATCTCTCAGCTCGCGTTCACGATGGCCAACGGCTTCACCTACGTCGAGTACTACCGATCTCGGGGCATGCAGGTGGACGACTTCGCCCGGAACCTGAGCTTCTTCTTCAGCAACGGCCTCGACACCGAGTACACGGTCATCGGCCGGGTCGCGCGTCGGATCTGGGCGATCTCCATGCGCGACCTCTACGGGGCCAACGAGCGCAGCCAGAAATTCAAGTACCACATTCAGACCAGCGGCCGCTCTCTGCACGCCATGGACATCGACTTCAACGATGTGCGCACGACCTTGCAGGCCCTGTTCGCCTACTACGACCACTGCAACAGCCTGCACACCAACGCCTACGACGAGGCCATCACCACGCCCACCGAAGAGAGCGTGCGCCGGGCCGTGGCCATCCAGATGATCATCTCCAAGGAGCAGGGCCTGGCCAAGACCGAGAACCCGCTCCAGGGCAGCTACATCGTGGACGAGCTCACCGAGCTGGTCGAGGAGGCGGTGCTCGACGAGTTCCTCCGCATCGACGAGCGCGGCGGCGTGCTCGGGGCCATGGAGCGCCAGTACCAGCGCGGGAAAATTCAGGACGAGAGCCTCAAGTACGAGCAGCTCAAGCACACGGGGGAGCTGCCCATCGTCGGTGTGAACACCTTCCAAAACCCGAACAAGAGCGGCGACGAAGAGGCCGCCGAGGTCGAGCTGACCCGGGCGAGTCCGGACGAGAAAGACGCTCAGATCAGCCGGCTGCGTGCCTACCAGGCCAAACACGAGGGCGAGCGCGAGGCGGCTCTGGCCGAGCTCGAGGCAGTGGCGCTCTCGGGCGGGAACACCTTCGAGTGCCTCATGGATGTGGTCCGGGTCTGCTCTTTGGGGGAGATCACCGAGAAACTCTTCGAGGTCGGCGGCGAGTACCGGCGCAACATGTAGGTCGCTCGGAACTCAGAGCTTCTCGCACACGCTCAGGCGCTTGATGGTGCCGACGGCGACGTTGTCCCAATAGGTGCAGTTGTCGACGCCCTGGCAGCCGAGGCAGGGCCCCACGTATCGCGTCTCTTGGCCGTCGAAGAAGTGCCAGGCGTTGTCGTTGCCGGCGCAGCTCTCATCGTCCCCACAGCAGGAGGGAGCCGCGCCACCGCAGCGGGTGGCGTGGTCGTACTCCTGCCGGTACTTGGTCGAGATGTCCCCGCAGTAGCCCTGGTTGAGCCACTGGTCGTAGGAGACCTCTTCCCAGCCGGTGCAGCTTCCACAGAAGTCGGCGCCCGCATCGGCCTCCCGGCAGCTGAAGCGGATACAGCGGCCGGCTCCGGTCAGGCAGCCGTTCTCGCCCCAGCAGTCGTCGCCACAGTTCGCGGCGCAGTCGTTGTCACACTCGTCATTGTTGTTGGTGTTGCCGTCGTCGCAGCCCTCGACGCCCTCCCAAATGATGCCGTCGCCGCAGGCCGCGTCGTTGCAGGAGACGCAGGCGTCGGTGCTCGACTCGTTGCCGTCGTCGCACTCTTCGCTGCCCTCGTGGACGAATCCGTCGCCACAGACCGCGGCTTGGCACAGCGCCGTGCAGGCGTCGTTGCTGTCCATGTTGCCGTCGTCGCAGGCCTCGTTGTCGGCCCACAGGTAGCCGTCACCACAGATCGCGGGCTGACAGGCAGGGCAGGCATCGGTGGTGTCTGCGTTGCCGTCGTCGCAGGTCTCACCCTCTTGCATGACACCGTCGCCACACAGGGCCGAGACGCAGGCGTTGTTGCAGTCGTCGTTGTCGTTGCTGTTGCCGTCGTCGCAGCTCTCGACCCCCTCTTGCACGTGCGCGTCGCCGCAGCTCGCGCTTTGGCAGGTGTCGATGCAGTCGTCGGTGTTGTCGCTGTTGCCGTCGTCGCAGGTCTCGCCTGTGCTGGGTTGCAAAAAACCGTCGCCGCAGGTGGGCAGGGTGCAGGTCGACGTGCAGGTGCCCGTGTCGGCATTGGCTGTGCCCTCGTCGCAGGCCTCCCCGGCCTCGAGCTCGCCGTTTCCACAGATAGCCTGGCCGCCGGTCGTGTCCCCTACATCGTCCCCGACGTCGTCCTCGCCCGTCGTCTTCGGGTTTTTATTCGGGTCGAAGCAGCCGCCGAGAACAAGCACGCTCATGGAGAGAAGACAGGCAATTCCGCGCATTCCATGTGCATACCACGGGTGTATCGACTCACCGATCGTGGGCCGCCGTCCAGGCTCGGCGGCTGTGACTCGGGGCTCCGAGTCGGGCCTGGCCGACCGCCGACTGAAGAGGTGGAGGGCTCAGGGGCAGGCTTCGTCGCCGGGTGGGGGTACCCCCACCTGGCCCCGGGCGAAGCGCCAAAACGCGGCACGGACTTCGGCCTGTTCGCCACTGGCGCAGTAGAGGTGCCGCTCGAGCATGTCGGTGGTCACCGACCCCAGCGGCCCGATGTCCGTGTAGAGCTCGGCCATGGCGGTGCGCAGAGGCTCGAGACCCATGATCGAGGCCAGCCCTGCGAACAGGTCCAAGCCCTCCCAATATGAGGCGTCGGGGGTGTCCCGGGCGAAGGGGTGGGGGTCGTAGAGGGCGACGGGGTTCGCGTTCCAGTCGAGGGCCTGAACCGTGAACGACCAGCCAGCGGTGGTGTTGTACATATCCCAGGCTTCGTCGATCCAGCCGTCGGCGTAGGTCGCAGGGTGGACGCCGCGGGCCCACCAGCTGTGGAAGGCCTCGTGGCGGAGGTCCTGGGGCTTGGTGGTCAGGGCGCCGTCGTACTCCATGGACCGGAGGCCCTCGCCGACGTAGGCGGTCATGCCTGGGTGGGTGAACTCGCCGGTCGAGAGCACGAAGGTGTCGAGCGCCGCCAGGAGCTCGGCCTCGAGGCTGGCGAGGGGCTGGGCCACGGACTGGTGTCGATAGAGGGTGTAGGGGATGTCTTGGCCGTTGGCGGCGAGGTGCACCCCGCCGACCTCGCTGAGCTCTTCGCTGGGCACGAGGACCACCAGCGGCGCCATGGCGGTGGTGCTCGCGGGGAATTCGAGCAACCACTCGTGGCTGTCCAGGGGGTCGACCTCGGCGTTGGTGATCAGCGTGTGTGGGATGTCGGCGTCTGTGAGCGCCACGGCCAGGCTCAGGGTGTAGCGATCAAAGGGCAGGTTCGCCGGGATCCAGGACTCGAGGTAGCGGCCCGGGTTCAGGTCCGAAGACCAGCTGTCGTAGTGCAGGCGCGGTCCCTGAGCCCAGCTCAGGCCGCCGGCCTCGGGCGCGTCGGGGATCTCGAGGACATAGTCGAAGGCCAGGGTGTGGAGGGAGCAAGGCTCGAGCTCGACCGCGAGGATGCGAAAGCCGTAGAGCATCCCCCGGCCGAAGTCGTGGCGGGCCAGGGCCTCGGCTCCGATCTCGATCTCCCCGTCGAGCAGGGCCCCCTCGATATCCTGGCGAAGATCGAAGATCGGCATGCCCCCGTCGGGGCCGACCTGGAAGCCGAGTGAGGCCGAGGCCGAGGCCGAGAAGGTGTCGGCGCTGAAGCCGATCTCGGCCTCGATGCTGTGGATGTCGATGGCGACCGCAGGCAGGCCGTCGACCGCTGTGCTCGGGGGCGCAAACTGGAACGCCGGGAGGTCGCAGACGGGCGGCTGTCCACCGGTTCCGGTCCCCGAGTCGCCGGTCTCGGTCTCGGTCTCCGAACCGGTCTCGGTCTCCGAACCATCGCTCGAGTCCGACCCGCTGGGGTCGCTCTCTGATCCACTCGGATCCCCGCTGGCGCCTGTGCTCGACGTCTCGGTCGTGCTCTCGCCCCCGGCGAGGTCGTCGCTGCCTCCGGTCGAGGATCTGCCCTCGTCCATGCCCGGCTCGGAGCTGTCTGAACACCCCCCGAGCCCGAGCCCGAGCCCAAGCTGGACCGAGACGACCAGGACCTGGGGTCCCCACTGACGGTGTGTATTCATTCGTAGTAGCTGGCGCCGGGCTCGAGATCGACGTGGAAATGGTTGTCGTGGGCGGCGTTGTAGTTGGGGGTCAAGATGATGTTGAAGATGCTCTGATCCCACATCGCGTCGGCGAGGGTCTTGAGCCACTGACCGGCGAAGGTCGCCGGCTCGGGGACGTTGTCTTCCCAGTCGTCGAGGACGGTCAGGTAGTCCCCGCCCTCGAGGGTGAACCCCGCCAGATCGATGGCCTGGGCGAAGGAGTGCTGGGAGAGGGTCTGGGTCCCGGAGATGACCCGGCAGTTGTAGGTCCCAATGTGGGCGATCTCGACCGTATCCATTTCCCGGGCGAGGGCGCTGAGCTCGTTGAGGGCCAGGGCCATGTCACACGAGACCAGCAGCGAGGTGGGGGCGTCGAGGGAGACGTAGCGGTAGTCGACCCCGTTGACCGGGCTGAACAGGCGGACGGGATCCTCGATCACACAGTCGAGATCGGGGTGGTCGTCGGGGTGATCCAAGGCGATCTGTGCGGGCACCCAGGACAGGCCCGCGTCGTCGAGGGCCTGCTGGCAGGCGGTCTTGGGCTGGGCCTGGCTGCCCTCCTCGGGCACACACACGGCCGCCTTGGTGTCGGCCTGGGAGAAGCGCTCCGCCAATACGCAGGTGTAGGCCTCCCGGCAGCCGTCACCGGGGAATTTTTGTGGATCGCACTTGGACAGGCAGGCGCCCTCGCCGGGCGCGAAGGGATCCGCCCAACTCTCGGCGACACAAAAGGTCTCGGGTGCACCCTCGACGTCCGGGCAGACGAGATCGCAAGGTTGGGTGCAGGTTCCGCACGGCCAGCCCTCGTCGGCGTACATGCAGAATCCGTCGGCGTAGGCGCAGTCGGCGTTGGTCTCGCAGGGACCACCGATCCATGGATCCCAGGGGGAGGGCGTCGATTCACAGGTCACGCCCGTGCCCGTGTCTCCCGAATCCGAGTCTTCTGAGCCCGGGTCGGTGTCCCCAGAATCCGAGTCCGACTCGCCCGACTCGCCGACATCCGAGTCGCCGACATCCGAGTCGCCTGTGGTGTCGACGGTCTCCCCCCCGAAGTCGGGCCCGGTGTCGGCCTCGGAGGTGTCGACCTGGCAGCCGGCTGCCAGGGCGAGGGCGAAGGGGAGGGCGAGGGAAGGGGAGCGCATTGCCGGAGCATCATAAGGGTGCAGGCGGGACGCAGGCGGGATTTTGCGGGCCCAGAGCCTGGGCTGGCGCCGATCGGTAAATAAATTTGTGCGCCGAGGTGATCGTTTTGCCCTCGCGGTGGCACATGAAGGGGGAGAAGAGAAAAAGTTGAATTGATGTTGAGTCAGAGTCTCGGGGCGGGGTCTCTCGCGGGTACTTCGGGGGGAGGATGTGTGGGTGACCTGGCCCCGAGCATTTTTGGTGAGCGGTTTCGACCGCAGCTGTCGTCAGGCTGATCAGCCTGATCAGGGGCGCGCTTGGGCGGGTGTCATCCGCAGGCCGAGCACGACCTCGTCACCGCGGATCTCGGCCGCGTAGGCCCGCAGCTGCATGGGTCGGTCGCCGAAGCTGACTGCTGTGCTCGCCGTACTGCGCTCGATCAAGGTCACGCCCCTGCGCGCGGCGGCGTTGAAGAACAGCCCCGCTCGGATCTTGAAGCTACCGACCACCGACTCGACCTTGGCGTCTCGGGCTCCGAGCTCGAGCCCCGCGCCCGCCACCGCGAGGTGCGGCTGGCCGCGCAAGGTCACCTGGGCACAGTCGCCCTCGCGTTTCCACAGCAGGATCTCGAGCGGGTTGGGGACCCCCTCGACCCAGCCCACACCCACGTAGATGTCGCCCTTGGGATCGGGCTCCCCGTCGAGGTTCCAGCGCTCGTCGATGCGGCCCTCTCGAATGGCGTGGTTGGCGAGCGCGGCCAGGGCATCGCCCGAGAGCCGAACCTGGATGAGGTTCGGGTGCAGGCCGTCGACGCGCTCGCGCCCGGCTGGGAGCGGGGTGGCGACGGGCAGGGGCGTGCGCAGATCGATGTCGAGGTAGCGCTCCCCGGCGCGAAGCTCGATCGCGGCGACGGGCAGGGCCTCAGGGAGATCGAACTCGAAACGCACGAGCTCACCGAGATCGTCGAGGAGCTCGCGCCGGACCAGGGCTCCGGCTCGGCTGGCGAGCTGTTCGGCGAGCTCTCCACTGAGCTCGGAGACCGCGCTCCGATCCATGACCGCGCGCGCTGCGGGGGGCAGCCGGGACCACAGCCAATCGCCCAGCTGCTTCCTGCCGCGGGTGTCCAGGCTCGGCTGGAGGGCCGTGATGTCCCGGCCGTTCAGGGCGATCGCCAAGCTGCCCTCGCTCGGGTCGAGCCGGGGCCGGACGCGGGTATCGACCTGGACCGTAGTGACCGTGCGCTTGCCCTGGCGCAGGACGACGGCGAGGCGAAATCCGAGTTCGCCGCCTGGGGCCTGGCGCGCGCGGACCGACTCGACAGCCAGACGCAGGCTGCCGAGCTCGATCCCACCGACATCGGGGATCGGCAAGGGCAGACTCGGCAGGGTCGAGAGCTCCCGGTCGACGAGGGCGTCGATGAGCTCGTAGGGCACGGAGAGGCTGACGTGGGCGCCAGCGGGGCTGCGCTCGGCCCCTCCTCCGGGACGCTGGAGCGCGCGGAAGGCCTCGTGGCTGGCGCTGATCTCGGCGCAGGGGGAGGCGCAGGCCGGCGCCGTCACAGCCAGGGTTACGAGGACCCACGCCGAGGCCGCTCGGCCCCAGGATCCAAAGCGAGACCCAGGTCGGTCGCCGACGACAGGTCTCGGAGACTGTGCCTGAATGGTCGCGGAAGGGCAGCGGTGAGCGAGGGCCAGCTCGGACATCGCGCCATGATAGGTGCCATCCCGGCTCGCATCACCCATACTCCGGCCGTGCGCATCGCCGTCGAGACCCACGGCTGTCGGCTCAACCGCGCCGAGACCGACGCGATCGCCCAGCAGCTCCGGGCCCAGGGCCACGAGCTGGTCGCGGGTGCGGCCGAGGCCGAGATCTACCTGCTCAACAGCTGCGCGATCACCCACCAGGCCGACGCCGACGCCCGCGCGGCGATCCGCAGGGCCCACCGCCAAAACCCGGAGATCGAAGTGGTGGTGACCGGCTGCCACGCGACCGCCGAGCCCGAGCGCCTCGCTGCCATGCCCGGGGTCAGGGCTGTGGTCGGGAACCTGGAAAAGAACCGCCTCGATGTGGGGGCCCTGCTGCGCGGGCTCGAGGCGGCCCGGTCGGAGGGCGCCCAGGCGGGTCCGGCCCTGATCACGGTCGAGCGCCTGAGCCGGAAGACCCGGCCGCCCCTGTGGACGCTGGATCCGGCGACCGAGCTGACTCGGCGGACCCGGCCCATGCTCAAGATTCAAGACGGCTGCGACTATCAATGCAGCTTTTGCATCGTGCCCAGTGTGCGTGGGCGCAGCCGGAGCTCGAGCCTGAGCCAGGCGACCGAAGAGCTGCGCCGGCTCCACGACGCGGGGCACCCCGAGGTCGTGCTCACGGGCGCGCACCTCGGGCTCTGGGGTCGGGATCTGGGGGAGCGTCCGCGCCTCGCCGAGCTGATCTCGAGCCTCGGCGCGGGTGTCTCGGGGGCCCGCCTGCGGCTGGGATCTGTCGATCCTCACGAGGTCGACGATGCCCTGGTCCGGGTCCTCGCTGCCGGCGTCGACCTCGGGACCGGGGCCGGGCTGTGCCAGTACCTGCACATGCCCATGCAGAGCGGGGACGACGGTGTACTCCGAGATATGCGGCGGGCCCACACGGTCGCCGATCTCGAGGCCCTCGTGCCCGAGCTGCGGGCGGCGGCGCCCGACATCGGCCTGGGTGTCGACGTCATCGTGGGTTTTCCCGGGGAGAGCGACGCGGCTTTCGAGCGCACCCGGGCCCTGCTGGCTCGGCTCGAGCTGCCCTTCGCCCACGTGTTCAGCTGGTCGCCGCGATCGGGGACCCCGGCTACGGAGCGCCGCGATCGGATCGCGCCCGAGGTCGTCGCGCTGCGCAGCCGACTCCTGCGGACCGAGTCCTCCGCCGCCGAAGATCGCTTCTATGCGTCACAGCGCGGGGCGTTGCGCTCGGCGGTGGTCCTGCGCCGCCGAGCCCGACGCAGCGGGGCACTCGTCGCGCTGACCGACAACTATCTCAAGGTCGAGCTCTCGGGTTCGGACGCCTTGCTCGGTCGGCGCGTCCAGCTTCGGGTCGGTGCGCGCGATGACGCCGGCCGCTGTTCGGCCGTCGCCGAGCGTTGACTCATGGACCGACGGGGGATCGGCCGCAGCGATCGGGCCTCGCTGTTCCCGCACCGGCGGCCGGGCAGGTCTGGGGGCGGAGCGGGGCGCATCGGGAGGGGCTTCGATACAGTTTTGAAACAGCGAGGTGACGTTGTCGGGACGAAGTCGAGCGCGGGAGCGTGGTGCACACGCTGGCGCGCGCCCGGGGTTGTGGCACCATCTCGCCGAGGCCCCATGCCGACGACGATCTTGATCGTAGAGGATGAACAGGACCTGTTGGACACGCTGGAGTTCAACCTCCAGCGCGAGGGTTTCGCGACCCGGCGAGCGGCGAGCGGCCGGGCGGGCCTCGAGGCCGCCGCGCTCGAGCCCCCCCCCGACTTGGTACTTCTCGATCTCATGTTGCCGGACCTCCCGGGGACGGAGGTCTGTCGCCGACTGCGGGCCTCTGCACGCACACGGGCGGTGCCGGTCATCATGCTCACGGCGCGGGACGAGGAGGTCGATCGGGTCGTGGGCTTCGAGGTCGGCGCCGACGACTACGTCACCAAGCCGTTCTCGGTCCGGGAGTTGATGCTGCGGGTCCGGGCGATCCTCCGGCGCGCGGGCGGGCAGGTCGAAGAGTCGAGCCGACTCGAGCACGGTGAGCTCGAGCTCGATGTCGCCGCTCACCGCGTGTGGGTCAGCGGTGAAGAAGTCAAGCTGACCGCGCTCGAATTTCGTCTGCTCTCGACCCTGCTCTCGCGCGCAGGTCGGGTGCAGACTCGCGACACCCTGTTGGCCGATGTCTGGGGAGTTCAGGCCGGCCTGACCACGCGCACGGTGGACACCCACGTGACCCGGCTGCGCAAGAAGTTGGGCGCTGTGGGCACCTACATCGAGACCCTGCGCGGGGTCGGCTATCGCTTCCGGGACGCCGGATCTCCAGACCCGGATCGCTAGCGGCGATCGGTTTGGATTCAGCCACAGCCACAGACACAGACCGGAAGCTGGCTCAGCGGTTTTCGGTGATGGCCTCGACGGTGAGCAGGCCCGCCGCGTCGACCCCAAAGCGCACGTTGAGGCCGGCCACCGCGGCGCCATAGCGGCGCTCGTGGTCGCTGCGCTGGTGGGCTGGGCGGGGGTCCCAGCGCAGGCTCTGCTCGATCGCTGTGCGCAGCTCGACCCCGTGCGGGTGTGTGTTCAGCACTTGGGCGGCGGGCTCCGAGAACTCGACCTGCAGGGGCTCGGGGCGGGCCGGGGCCCAGGAGCAGCGGGCCTCGGGCAGGGCCTCGGCCCAAGGTAGGTAGGGCTTGATGTCGAGCACCGGGGTGCCATCGAGGAGGTCCGCACCCCGGACCCGGAGTCTCCGGGGCTCGATCGCACACAGCTCGACCAGGGACAGGGCGATGGGGTTGGGGCGGTGTGGCGACCGGGTTGCAAACACGCCCAGGCGGACGCTGCCGCCGAGCCGGGGTGGGCGCACCGTGGGCCGCCAACCCTGGTCGCGCGCGGCGTGAAAGCAGGCGATGACCCACAGGTGAGAGACCCCCTCGAGGCCGCGCAGGGTCTCGTCGGGGATGTGGTCGGCCAGCTCGAGGGTCGACTCGAGCTGGGCCAGCCCGCTCTGCCGAGGGATCCCGAATTTCTCGGGCCACGGGGACCGGACGAAGGCCACGGGCTGCATGGTCACCGGGCTGGTCGCGCTGGTCATTGGGCTGGTCACGGCTTCGGAACCGCGAGGGTCATGAGTCGGCGCCGGCCTGGCCGCGGGTCCGCGCGCAGTTCGGCGATATGGGCGATGTAGGGCTGCGCCGCGATCAGATGGAGAGCCGAGCGCACCCAGCCGACCTCCGGGTAGTGCTCGCGAATCGAGCCGACCTCTCGGGCGCCGACCCGACGGAGGTAGGGGAGGGCGGCACGGTTGACCATCGGCTCGACGACGGTGGTCGTCAGAACATGGGCGTGGGGGTGGGTGTGGGCGGGAAGCAAGAGATCGTTCATGGCGACCAGGGCCAAGGCCGCGCCCCAGTAGCGGGGCCGCAACCCAGGGAGCACCGCGAGTTGGTCGAAGTAGGCCAGCGGGCCCTCGAGCGCGGGCTCGACATCGAAGTCCGGGTCCCAGGTCACGAGCTCGCGGCGAGCCCACACAGGTGAGGCGCGCAGGGCCTCATCTGCGAGGGTCACGGCGAAACCCGCGGGCTCGTGGTCGAGACACAGGATCCAGATTCGGGCGACCTGGAGCAGGGTTCGGTAGCCCTCGAGGTCGCTGCCGAGCAGGAACCCTCCGCGCTGTGTGCCCCGGTGTGGCTCGGGGCCCAGGGCCAGGCGGCGCTTGATGGCCACGATGGCCTCCAGGTCGCGGGCGCCTGCGCGTCGGATGACGACGTCGGTCATCGGTTCGCCCTTCGCATGAGCCTCGGGTCGTCGACCCGGTCCCCGGGTTCGAGCTCGATGATCCGCGGGCCCTGGAGCTGGCGCAGGATCGCTGCGCCGATGGTCTCGACCTTTTGGTCGTCGGTCTGCGCGGGAGTGGGGACGAGCCTGTGTTCGGGGAGCCGATACCAGGCGAGTTTCGGGCGCGCGTGGTGGGTGGCGTGCTCGTTGAAGTTGAGCAGCCACCAGCTGGCGATCGGGTGGGGCCGCAGGCTGCGGGCGTGGTCCCGGACCGCGGGGCCGTAGCCGGTCTCGTAGTGGTAGATGTAGACCAGCAGCGAGTAGACCCAGGCGAAGGCCAACAGCGGTCCGCCCAAGGTCAGGGCCCAGGTCCGCGCGCCCAGGCCCCAGGCCACGCCGAGGTGCAGACCGAGGCCGAGGCCGAAGGTGGCGATCGAGCGCAGCTGGTCCCGGCTCCGCCAGCCCTTGAAGGCCGGCGAGATCCGTCGCGCGAGCCTCAGGGGCATACACAGGAACAGGAGCACGGAGACCAGGGAGTGCAGGAACCACCCGCCCGCGAACACGGCCAGGTACCACAGCAGGTACGAGCCGGCGCGGCGGGCCCTGGAGGCGCGACCACGGACGACGAAGGTGTCGAGCGCCGAGGTCTCGAGGTCGCGCCGGTTGTGGCCGTGGTGAAAAGCGTGGATCTTCCGATGCACACGCAGGGGCAGCATCAGGGGGAGCAGGACGAGCTGGCCAAGGAGATCGTTGAGACCGGCGTGCCCAGGCCACAGCTTGCGGTGTGAGGCCTCATGGGCGATCACATAGAGCCGGTGGAACCAGCAGCCCTGGAGCCCGATCAGCGCGAACACTGCGAAGCGCGTGAGCAGCCCCGGGCCGTCGGGTTGCCCGCGCTGTCCAGCGAGGTCGACCCACAAGGTCGCCGCGGCCAGCAGGATGAAGACAGCGAGGGACTCGAGCAGCAGGCGCGTCGTGATCGGGCGATGGCGGGGGTCGAGCGCGGGCACGGCAACACTTTTGTCTCCCAGGGCTCCCGCGGGATCAACTGTGGGCGCCGGGAATGCACCCCAAGTCAGCCGAAGGGCTCGAATTCGCCGGCCGACAGGTTCGAATTCGTCAGCCGACCGGCTCGAATTCGTCGCAGGTCGACTCGATGAGGTCGACCGCCTGCGCGAAAAAGCTGCTGTAGTTGGCCTCGCACACCGAACCCTCGATGTGGTTGGGGAAGCTCTGGACGAACTCGCGCAGCTTGACCGGGTCCTGTGAGTCGACCCCACACACGGGGACCGGCGCCAGGGTGTCGTTGAGCAGGCCGAGGACGACGACACCCGAGCCGTCGCCGGCCTTTTGAGCGATCACGTTTTGGTACCAGCCGGCCGGTGAACCGGGGGAGTCGCTGTCCTCTTCGTCCGTGATCAGGGTGATCACCAAGACCGCGTCCTCGCGCAGGAAGCCGGAGTTGCACCCACCTGGCCCATTGAGAGCGGGGCCGATGGCCTCGGAGAGGGCGGCCATGGGCTGCTCGCCCGAGTCCCCGTCGGTGCCCACCGAGGCGATACAGGTGAATTTTTGGGGCAGCAGGTCGAAGGGCTCGGCCGGCGTGATGAAGCGCTGGCCGCCCGTCAGTCCGCAATATTGATTGCTGGCGTCGTCGCCCAGAGGAAAGTTGACACCCGAGCCCAGGGTCTCGTCGCAGACCGTGGGCGCGCCGTCGCAGCCGTCGATGCCGCCGAAGGTGCACAGGGGGAAGGGGAACAGGCACTCGGCGGTGCAGTCGTTCCAGTACTCGTCCGTGTCGACCACCATGATGTGGTAGCTGTCGACGTCGGCGATGGTCGCTTGGATCTCGGCGATGAACCCAGGGAAGCTGCCGATCAGGTTCTGTTGGTTGTCACCCATCGACCCCGAGTTGTCGATGATGAACAGGAAGTCGATGGCCGCGCAGCCCTCCTTGCTGCCGCCGTCGTCCGCTGATCCGGTGCCTTCACCCTCGCCCCCGAGGGTGTCGAGTTTGACGCCGCCGCTGTCCATGCCGTCATCGGTGTCGGCCGAGCCGTCCATGTCTGCATCTTCAGCCTCGTCTGCGGACCCGCTGTCGGCGTCTTCGCCCAAGCTCAGGCCGCCGGCCTCGTCACCAGAGAAGATGCTCGTGCTGTCTTCTTCAGTCCCACCCCCGCAGGCCAAGGGAGCAAGCAGGAACAGACAGGGAAGCAGCGCGATCCGGGGTGTCTCAAACATGGCGACGGCTCTCAGGTGGGCACCAGGGGCGGCCATCCGAGCCCAATGGTGCCGCAACGACGACCGGAAAATCAATCCGAACCATGTCGCCGTAGCGCGCAGTTGGACAATTTGATCGTCGGTGCGGGAGGCCGGCGAACCCGCAAACCTGCGCTCGACGCTCAGATCTCGGCGAACATGTAGGGCTGCAAGGTATCTTGCAGGCGCTCGCGTGGGTCGGCCTGGTCCAGGTACCACAGCGCGCCGGCCATGGACGAGAGCAGGGAGTTGCCGTCTTGGGGCGTGAAGCAGTAGCCGGTGGCTTGGCGACCGTCCTCAGAGACGTGCAGGCAGGCGGTGGGGATGACCGTCTCGTTGAGGATTCGGCCAAAGAAGCCGTGGTCGCGACCGAAGGAGAACACGGTCGCTGAGGATCGTTTCTCGGTCAGCGCGACGCGCGGGTTGGCCTGGAGCTTGGCGACCAGGGCATCCTTGGTCGTCGGGTCACTCAAGCTGATCGCGAAGTGCAGCACATGCATGTACTGCGTGGGCAGCTTCACGGCGCTCGAGAACAGCTGGAGGTCCTGGCCGACGGTCTTGAACACGTGCCAGGCGTCGCGGGCGTGGTGGGTACCAAAGCGAGGATCGTTGTGGACGCCGACCTCTGGGGCAGGGATGAAGTTCTTGCCCTCGGAGATGTCGGTGGCCCGGCGCAGGCACAAGAAGCGCCCGGTCTCGACGCCGATATCGCCATTTTTCTGCTCGCCGAGGGTCTTGAGCATGACGCAGATGTTGTGCGTGTTGCACGACACGACCTGGACGAAGCGCTCGCCGAGGTCCAAGGCGGCGTCGTTGATGCCGCGGGCGTACTGCTGACCAAAACCGAACTCGCTGCCCTGCGCCATGTAGACCTTGGGCCCGGCGATCTCGAGGTAGCGGGGCTTGAGCTCGTTGCCCACGGGCGTGCAGTCGATGACCACGGTCGCCCGGGCGATGGCTTCACCGGCGGTCAGGTCGACCTTGTGGCCGAGGGTCTCGAAGGCCTCGACCCGGTCCTCGTCGACCGCCAGCCGGGCGCCGCGGCGGACCAAGCTCTGGACCTTCGCGCGCTCGTCGGTCAGCGGCGTGCGCTTGTGGAAGGTGATCTCATCGATGTCCCAGGCCTGCTTGAAGGCTGAGAACAAGCCAATCAGGGGCTCGCCGATGGTGCCGGTGCCGATGATGTGGACGATCCGCTTGGACATGATGGCCGGCTTTTCTGCCCCCGCGGCGTATCAGTCAAGGCTGGCTGGCCTGGGTCTGCGCACGGCGTCGACCATAAAAATCGGCTCGCGAACATTGTTTGCAGGTCCGTCTGGACGCAATGGAAGGGCTGCGTTGGCTCTGAACGCCGTTGATGCAGGAGGTTCGTGTGGGCCGCGTGTGACCCGCGAAATGCAGCGCGCCCCCGGCCCTAGGGAAGCTCACGGGAAGCTCACAGGACAGGGGGCGCGGTGGGTGGATCTCTCGAGGATCCGCGGGGGAGGTCAGACCCCGAGCAGCTCGCGGATCGTGCCGCTGACCATGGCCGTCGGCAGACACATGCGGGCCCCCGCGTCGCGCGCGGAGGTCCGAATCTCGTCGGTGGGGTTGTCGTGAACCGCGATGATCTGGGGGCGCGGATCCGAGTTGGCGAGCTTGTTGATCACGTCGCTGCTCTCGAGGTCTGGCACCGAGAGCGAGAGGATCACGTGCTGGGGCGGAGCGGTCTGGGCGACCAGGGTCGCGTCGGCGCCGGTCTGAGCCGTGAGCACCTCTACGGGGGGCTTGGCGTGGCTCAGCTCGTCGCGGAGCCTGGTGCGGAAGTCGGCGTTTTGGGTGACGACCAAGACCTTGGTGGCCCCCTTGGGCTTGGCCCCGGGCTGCTCGATCTCCTCGTTCTTGAGCTTGAAGGCCTCGATGACCCGACCTCGAACCTCGAGGATGTCGAGCGGCTTCTTCAGGCAGGCCGCCGCGCCCGAGTTGATGATCCGCTCCATGTTGGCGTCGGTGTAGTAGCCGGTGATAGCGATGACCTCGGTGTTGGTCGTCGCCGGGTCTTTCTTGAGCCGGGTGCAGACCTCGAAGCCGTCGACGCCGGGCATCATCAAGTCGAGAAAGATCATCTGGGGCCGGAAGGTCGCCACCAAGCGGCCGGCATCGAAGGCGTCCTTGGCGACCTCGACCTCGAACTTGTGGTTGAGCTCCTTGACCACATCGCGGACGAGCTCGAGGACGATCGGCTCGTCGTCGACGACCAAGATGCGGCCGACCTCGCTGCCCGTCGGCACGTTGAAGGGGATGTTGCGCTCTCGACAGACCTTCTCGAGGTCTTCACGCCGAACCCGGCGGTGACCGCCGACGGTCTTGAAGGCAGGGATCAGCCCATCTTCGATCCACCGGATCACGGTGGTGGGCGTGACGCAGCAAATCTTCGCTACGTCGTGCGTCGAGTAGGTGTCTTTGACTGGGGGAGTACGTCCGCGGCTCATGAACTGTGGTCCGTCTTGGTCGTGCTCGGTCCACGTGGAGTTGGAGGCGAGCCGTCTCGGGGGAGGATGACCGTAAAGGTCGAGCCTCGACCGGGCTGTGACTCCAGGAGGATATCACCCCCGTGATCGCGGACGATCCCATAGGAGATAGAAAGTCCGAGGCCCGTGCCTTTGCCGATCTCTTTGGTTGAGAAGAAGGGGTCGAAGATGCTGTGGTGGATCTCGGCGGGGATGCCTCGGCCCTCGTCCCGGACCGAAACCGTGACGTTGCCGTCTTCCCGGCCGGCCAAGGTGATCTGGATCGTCCCGCCACGGGGCATGGCGTCCACGCCGTTGGAGAGCAGGTTGAGCAGGACCTGCTCGATCTGGTCGGCGTCGGCCATGATGTGGAGGGGAGCCTCCAGACGCTCGGGTACGCGCACGATGCGCACATTGTGCATCTTCCACTGGTACTCCCCGACCCGGACCACACGGTCTACGAGATCGGCGAGATCGACCTGGGTCCGGACGCCACCCTCCTGAGAGCGAGAGAAGAGCAGCACCCCCTCCACGATCTTGCGGCATCGCTCTCCGCTCTGGGCGATGCGCTCGACCTTCTCCCGGATGTCGGGCTCGAGGTGTCGCTCGAGCAAGAGCTTGGAGTAGCCGACGACGCCCGAGAGCGGATTGTTGATCTCGTGGGCGATACCCGCGGCGAGCAGGCCGACCGCGGCCATCTTTTGACTCCGCAAGACCTGAGTCTCGAGTGCCCGACGGATACGGAGATCCAGGCCCACGAGTACGGCGCCCTTGATCTCGCCGCCGTCCCGGAGCACCCGGCCCTCGAGGTGGAAGGGGACCTCGCGGTTCTCGGCGTCGAGCAGGACGATCTCTCGGGCTACGACCCCATCCCGGAGCAGGGTCTCCCACATGGCGAGCCAGTGGTCCGTGTCGTCGGCGCGCGCGACCTCGAGGCCGAAGCGACGGCCCCGGGCTTGGTCGCTGGTGATGCCCAAGAGGTGCTCGCTGGCCCGGTTCCAGGTCACGACCCGGCCGTCCGCGTCGAGCGAATCGAGGAGCACGGCCGTCTGATCCAAGACTCGGGACTGGTATGCGGCCAGGGCCCGGGTCTCGAGCATGAGCAGGCCGTTGGCCAGGCCCATGGCCAGCTGAGGAGCGAGCTGGGCGACGAGCTCGCGCTCCTCCGCGCCCCAGGAGTTGCGGCGCTCGAAGGTACACACGAGCTGACCGACCACGCCGCCGGTGGCCCGGAGCGTAATCCGGATGCTGTCCGCGGCGGGGTGGCGCTCGCCGAGCAGAGTCCGGAGCGCCGTGGCCTCGACCGGGTCGCTGGGATGCAGGTCGAAGGGCTGGACCCCCGTGTCCCGGAGCCAGGCCGGGGGCGGACCGACGTCCGGGGGCAGGGAGACGAAGCGCGGGGAGCTGTCGGGCGCGGTCTCCCAGCGCTCCCAGTTCCCGGAGAAACGGGTCAAGATGATCACCCGGATGGCACCGAGCCCGGTGGCCAGGGCCTGGCAGGCGGCGGTGATCGCCTCGCGGGGCTCGGCCGAAGATACGAGCGCCCGGTCGACCTGGCCGGTGATCTGGGCCTCGAAGGTCCGGCGTCGGCTCTGGCGGAGGTCCCGGCACAAGACCACCGCAGGTGCTCCCTCACCGCTGCCGGCCGCGACCGAGAGCTCGACCGGGACCGTCTCCCCGTCGAGGCGCTCGAGGTCGACCTCGCCGATCCAGCTGCCGTCCCGGGCCAGGGCCAGGCCGCGGGCGAGCTGGTCGTGAAATCCGTGCTCGACCAGCTCCAGCAGACCGCGGCCGACGATGCCCTCGCCGAGCAGATCTTGGGCGGCGGGGTTGGCATGGACGATGCGGGCCTCACCGTCGACGAGCAGCACACCCTGGTCGAGGCCGTCGAGGGCGCGGGTGACGGCGCGGCCGAGTTCAGTCTCGGGGTCCGCAGCTTGCGCGCGCTCGAAGGTCACCAGGATCTCCCGGTTGTCGAGCTTCGCCGCCCGAACCCGGCAACGCACGGCGGGCCCCAGGCTCGGCGCGAGCTCCAGGTCGCGGGTGAAGGCCTGGCCTGGCCCGCGCTTGCGCAGGCCCAGGAACTCCCGACCGAAGGCCTCGCGCTCGTTGGCCCGGCGGATCCACGTCAGCAGCGGCTCGGACTCGAGCTGAGCCCGATCGATGCGCAGGAGCTCGGCGACGGAGCGGTTGGCGGCCAGGACGATGCCCGAGGCGCTCAGCACGGCGGCGGGGATGGCCAGACCCTGGAGCAGCCGAGCATGGGGTCGCTCAGCCTCGGGTCGACTCGGGGCGAGCTGGCTCGCTAGTTTGAAAGAGCTGGTCCGCTTGACGTCCACGTTGGGCTCTCCGACCTCCGGTCCGAACCGGGCCACTGGCACCGTAGCGCAGGATCGAGGGCCAGGTCGTCCCGACTCGGGGATGGGCCCGAACAGGCAGTGCGCAAACAACGCTAAGCCTTGCTCACCCGCTCCCCCAGGACCATAGTCGCAGCTACGGACTTCGGGGGCGATGGGCGCCTCCCCGGTCCTCGATCCTCCGGAAGCCGCATGTCTCAATCGCTCCACGAATCCAACGACGCCTCGTTCGCCGCCGACGTTCTGCAGTCCTCGACCCCCGTCCTGGTCGATTTTTGGGCCACCTGGTGCGCGCCCTGCAAAGCCATGGTCCCGCACCTGGAGCAGCTCGCGGACGAGCTCGGCGACGGCATGAAGATCATCAAGGTCAACGTGGAGGCGAGCCCCGACACGGCGGCCAAGTTCAAGGTCCTCAAGCTCCCGACCCTGCTCATGTTCAAGGATGGCGCCGTGGTCGACCAAGTGATCGGCAACCCCGGTCCCCGCAAGCTCAAAGAGTTCTGCCAAAAGTACGCCTGAGCGCGGGCTGGGTCGGGCGCGGGAGCCCGACCCCAATAAAAAAGCAGCGACCTCGAGGTCGCTGCTTTTTTCGTTTCGAGGGAGCGGGAGCCGCTAGAACTCGAACCCGATCGCCGCGCCGTTGGTCTGCCCAAAGATGGGTGTCAGGCGAAGGTTGGAGACCGCTTTGAGCTCCTTCTCGGCGGAGATGAACTTCTTCGCGGCGGCTCGGTCCTGGGAGACGATGATCGCCAGGACACCGCCCAAGAGCAGGGTGGTGCCGAGCATGACGTCACCGATGACCGCCCGGCGACGGATCTGCGCGCCAGCGTCGCTGACCTGGCCGGCCAAGTCGGCGTAGCAGGTGTCGCCGTCGCAGTTGTTGTTGGGGTCGGTGCCCGAGAGCCCGGAGCTCTCGAGGTCGTCGCGGGCCGAGGACCACTTGCTGCGCGAGGCAGCGGCGAGGCCGTACATGAGACCCATGGTCGCCGCGGAGCCCACGACGAGGGTCAGGGCCACCCAGGCCCGCGGCTGCCAGTAGCCGAGACTCGGGCCGCGCTTGCACAGGGGACGCAGGTCCCGCTCGGTGCTCACGGTGCCGTCCGAGTCCTGGATCTCCTTGTCCTTGCGTTTGCCCTCGCGGCAGAACTCCTTGAAGTCCGCCTTGAGGTCGACGGCCTGCTTACCCACGTCGAGGCTGGTGTTGTAGCCCGACACGGCGTCCTTCTCGGCCTGGGCGATGCGGTCCTTCTCGGCCTGGATCTCCTCGGGGGTCTTCTCGGGCTCGTCGAGGGCGGCGAGGATCGCCTCCTCCTCTTCGGTGATGCCCGCGGGCGGCGCTTGGTAGTGCACGAGGCGCTTGGCGACGGCGGGCGCGATGACCACCGGGAGGATGTAGTCACCATCGACGATCGCCGCCTCGAGGGTGGTCACGCGCGCGCCCTTGGCCATGTCGTAGATGACGATCGTACCGGTCCCGGCCGCAGGCAGATCGGCGTAGACGAAGAAGTCGTAGGCCGTCTTGGAGTTCTTGTTGAGGTAGGCGGCGACCTTGGCCAGGCAAGCGTCGTCGATGTTGCGACACTTGTTCTTTTCAGCGGCCTCTTCGATCGAGCGCTTGATGAAGTTGGCGACGTAGCCGTCGGCCTCGAAGCTGTTCTTGATGGCCGTGCGCCAGGCGTCGCCCACGGTCGGGTCACCGGTGAACTTCAAGACCGCGATGTTGCCTCCGACCTCGGCCTCGGCGGGAGCGGGCTCGGCCTCGACTCCCCCGTCGGCGGGGGGGGCCCAGGCCAACGCGGGAAGCGGCGCGAGGGCCAGGCCGGCGGCGAGACAAGCAGAGAGACCAACGCGGGCGAAGGAGGTGAGCGTGGAGGTGGAGCGCGTCATCGAAGGACCTGAACAAGCGGGGTGCCTCGCCAAAAAGGGAAGGCGCATGAGCCGCTGCGTGGGGCGGGATGATAGCCAGCAGCGGTCGGAGGAAGCAACTGTGATGGATGGGGATGGACGGGGGATGGATGGGGGCTCAGCGCTGGGCTCGGAGACCGGTCGCCAGTGTGAGGGCTGCGAGGATCGCAATGCCGAGCATGTCCACGGGAGCCCACAGCGGTGCCGGTGGCCCCCATGTCCAGTGTGTCCAGCATGACCCGCGCTGCGCCCAGCACAGGGGGGCAGCGGCCACGCAGGCGAGCACAACGGGGGCGCAGCGTCGGGCTCCCGTGAGGATCTGTCCGCCGATCGAAGCCCTGTATGTGTTCCAGGGCCGACTCGGGAGTTGGGCTGCGATGAGCCAGGTCGCTGCACCGCACAGCAACGACGGGTCGACGCCGGGCTTACGCAGGGCCAGAAGCAGGGCGAGGCCAGCCGCACCGAGTCCCGCGAGAGTCGCTGGCAGGGGTCGCGTGTGCCGACCCTCACTCGTCTGACGGGGGACCGGTGTTCGCAAGCGGATCTCGGCTGGCATCTCGAGGTCCCGGGCACCGAGGGCGGCGGCCATCGAGGCGCCGAGCCCCGCGAGCGTGACCAGGCCGGCGATTCCACCGACGAGCGCGCGGGCGATCCCCCAGGGCAACCTACCGACGTCGGCGAGGGCACCCGCTCCAGCCTCGATCCACTCGAGGGCGCCGCCGAGCCCGGCCAGCGGGGAGGCCGCGAGCAGGAGGAGAACAACGACGGGCAGAGCAACCGGAAGAGCGAGACTCACAGGCGAGCCAGGTGGCGCACCGACATCGACGCGGCGGGACCCGGGGACAGCGGCGAGCAGGAGCGCGAGGACCGTGAGCCAAGTGGGGGAGATGGGGATCCCAGCGTCGGCCCTGGGAGCATCGACAACCGGGAGCTGTGGCTGTGCACCCGCAGCGAGGGCGAGCAGGACGACGAGCCCGAGCCCCAATCCTGCGCACAGGGCGAACTGCCGGCCAGGCCCGCCTTTGTGGGTCGCTGGCGAGCGCCGAGCTCCAGCCTTCGCCCAGACCGCCGCGAGGACAGCCAGGCCCAGAGTCAGGACCGAGAGCAGACCGAACTCGAGGGCCAAGAGGCGACGGTCACCCTGGGCGTCGCCGCTGGGCCAGCCGAGGGCGTGAGCCAGGCGCAGCCGATCTCGACCAGGGCGCTCGCTGTAGCCCGGCCAGCGCCGCGAGACACCCAGGCCGGTCGAGCCGTCGATGGCGTACTTGCTCGGGCAGGACGCCGGCGGGGTCGCCCGGCGGACGAAGGGGCGGGGATCACCGACCTGTCCCGGGCACACGAACTCGACCGAGGAGCGCGGCCCGACGGTGCCCGAGTGGACCTCGATGCGCCCGTCGATGAGTCGGACCGTCGCTCCGGCGTAGGCCGAGCGGGCGGCGGCGGGACCCTCGGCGTAGCGGCTCGCAGCGATCTTCCGCAGCCCAGCCTGGAGCCGGCGGGCCCAGGCCTCGGGGTCGTGGCTGGGCGGGCGTGGCCCCAGGTAGTCGGGGGCCGGAGCCGGGTCGACGTCGGCGTCGATGTAGAGGTCGTGGGGGCCGTAGCCGTCGATGCGCAGGGCGACGCTCTGCCCGGCGTGCACACCCAGAATCGGCCCTGAGTGGGCGACGCCGCGAGCATCGGAGCCCCGGGCTTCAAAGCGATCCCCGGCCGCGCTCGCAGTCAGGACGAGGAGCATGCAGGCCAGGATTCGGCCGGCTGTGCGGAGCTTGGACGGGGCGCGCCCGGACCCCCGGTCCCGGGTGGCCCAGACGAGTGAACTCACCCCGAGCGCGGCCAGCCCCCAGACAATCGCAGGGGCCGCCGCGACTTGCTGGGCGAGCGCCCGGGCGAGGACGACGGCGATCCCGAGGAGCGCGAGCTGCTCGCCCATACTGATCCCAGCGTGGAGGGAAGCGGGCTCGGAGAGCGGGGCGATCGGGAGGGGATCCGAGCTCGGGTGCTCCGGCGGGGCCGGGGGCGACTCCGAGCCGGGTTTCTCTGCCGGGCGCAACGCGGCGGCCGTCGGGATTCTCGCCAGCAGGCCGACCGCGATGGTCAACAAGGCGACGGCGAGCAGGGTGAGGCCCCCGGCCGGCCGGGGGGTACCTGGACCGATCCCCGGGAGCCCAAACCCGCCAGCGAGGCCCAGCGCGAGCGCCACGCTCACCCGTCGCCACGGGGACATGGCGGCATCATAGCGGACCGCAGTTTGTTACGCTCGCGGGCCATGTCGGAGGTGCCGGTCGAGTCGGGAGTCCTGCCCTTGCTGCCCCTGCGTAGCGCGGTGCTGTTTCCTGGGGTCTCGATGCCCGTCGACCTCGGTCGGCCGGCGTCGGTGGAGGCCGTCCGCCAAGCGACGGCGATGGGCCGCCGAGGGGGCCCGCACCAACACGTGGTGATCGCGGTCCAGCGCGATCCCATGAACGACCAGCCGGCGCTCGACGACCTCTACCCGGTGGCGACCTTGACCCGCATCGTGCAGGTGTTGCGTGGCCTGCCTGGTCGCATGACCGTGATCGTCCGCGGTGTCGCGCGGGTCGAGCTGCGTGACCTCCAGACCAAGGACGGCTGTGAGCACGCCACCTATGAACCGGCTGAACCGGCTGAACCGGCTGGTCCAGCTGGTTCGGCCGCCCAGAAGTCGGGCTCCATGACCCTGGCCCTGGCCCTGGCCGGGGCGCTGCGTGACCTCGTCCGCCGACACGAGGCTCTCATTCCGGCCTCCCGGGCGAGCCAGCAACGGCAGAGCGCGGTCGCCGAACTCGGCCGAGAGCGCAGCCCGGCCCGGGTCGGAGATCTGGCTGCCAACTTGGTGGAGCTGACCATCCTCGAGCGGGTCGGCCTGCTGCAGGAGCTCGACCTCAGCGCCCGTCTGCGGGTGTTGATCGAGCTGGTGGCCCGGCACTGCAACGAGCTCGAGGTCAAGCGCGACATCGATCGCAACGTTCGGGATCACCTCTCGCGCCACGAACACGAGGCCGTGCTCCGCCACAAGCTCCGGGCTATTCAGTCCGAGCTCGGTACCGAGGAGCCCGACAGCTGGCTCGACATTCTGGGGTCTCGCCTCGATCAAAAGCTGCTGCCCGAGGAGGCCCAGCTCGCCGTCGATCGTGAGCTCGGACGGGTCAAGCGCATGAACCCACAGTCCAGCGAGGCCATGGTCTCGCGGACCTACCTCGAGTGGATCGCAGATCTTCCCTGGCTGATCCCCGGGCGCCCGAACCCGAGCGCGCCGGTCGAGATGGAGGCCGCGCGCGCCCACCTCGACGCCGATCACCACGGCCTGGAGAAGGTCAAAAAGCGCGTGCTCGAATACCTCGCCGTGCGCACCTTGGCCCCCGATCAACGCGGGCCGCTGCTGTGTTTCGCGGGCCCCCCCGGAGTCGGCAAGACGACCTTGGCGAAGAGCATCGCTGCCGCTCTCGGGCGTCGTTTCGTACGTATTTCCCTGGGTGGGGTGCGCGACGACGCGGAGATACGCGGGCACCGACGGACCTACGTGGGCGCCCAGCCGGGGCGCCTCATCCAGGCCATGAAAACGGCGGGGACGAGCGACCCGGTCATCCTCCTCGACGAGATCGACAAGCTCTCCGGGGACGAGATGCGGGGGGACCCGGCCTCGGCCCTGCTCGAGATCCTCGATCCCGAGCAAAACGACGACTTCGAGGATCACTACCTGGGTGTCCCCTACGACCTCTCGCGTGTGGTCTTCATCTGTACGGCCAACGAGGTCGGCGCGATCCCCATGGTCCTCTGCGACCGGCTCGAGCTGATCCGGGTGCCCGGCTACACCCTCGAGGAGAAGCTGGTCATCGCCCGGCGTCACCTGCTGCCCAAGGAGCTGCGCGAAAATGGGTTGATGGTCGGCGGCGTGGAGCGCCCCGCTGCGGGGTCGCTGGGTGAGCAGCGCTCGCGCAACGCGACGCTGCTGGCCCGCTCGAAGGCCGCCGCCGCCCGGGGCGAAGTCTACGATCCCTCACTTCCGACCGAGCAGGCCGCCCTCGAGGCCCACGTCAGCGTCACGGTCGACGATGGTGTGTTCGAGCTGTTGGCCACCCAGTACACACGCGAGTCGGGCGTGCGTGGGCTCCAGCGAGAGCTGGCCGCGCTGCTGCGTGATATCGCCATGCAGCGCGCCGAGGGAGGGGACAGCGAGGGCCGCGCGGCCCTCGGGGAGCCCGACCGGATCCGGGTCGAGGACGTGGCTCGGGTGCTCGGACCGCCGCGCTTTCGAGAGGAGCTCATGGGCCGGAGCCCGCAGATCGGTGTGTGTACGGGGCTCGGCTGGACACCGACGGGCGGCCGCCTGCTCTTTGTCGAGGTCACGGCTCTGGTGGGCAAGGGCAAGCTGCGTCTGACCGGCCGCCTCGGCGACGTCATGAAAGAGTCGGCTCAGGCCGCCCTGAGTCTGATCAAGAGCAACGCCGCCCACTTCGGGCTCGCCGATACGCGCTTCGACCAGCTCGACATTCACATTCACCTGCCCGAGGGCGCGGTGCCCAAAGACGGGCCCAGCGCGGGCATCGCTCTGACCTCGGCGCTGATCAGCGCCCTCGGGCGTCGGCCGATCCGCCATGATCTGGCGATGACTGGCGAGATCACCCTGCGCGGCCACGTGTTGCCGGTCGGGGGCGTGCGCGAGAAGGTCTTGGCTGCGCACCGGGCCGGGGTCTCGGACGTGATTCTGCCGGCCCGCAACCGCAAGGACGAACCGGAGATCCCCGAGGCGGCCCGCAAAGGTCTGCGCCTGCACTTCGTCCGTCATATCGACGAGGTCTTGGCGCTGGCCTGCATGCCCGCGGCCGCCGCCCCTACCTCGCCCGCCCCCCCCCCGCCCCCCCCCCCCCCCCGGCCCCACCCGGCCCGGCCCACCCCGCCCCCGAATATGGATCTAATTTTGCATCTCCTCGGGGTCTATCACTGGAAAAAAGCTAACCCCTATGCCGTCAGTTTCTCGATTTGGAACAAGGTCCAGAGGG
>CAYVJQ010000021.1:52512-66457 GCA_964451725.1 uncultured Nannocystaceae bacterium
CGCGCCCGCCCCCCCCGCCCCCGCCCCCACCTCGCCCGCCCCCGCCTCGCCCGCCCCCGCCTCGCCCGCCCCCACCTCGTGATTTTCGGAGCCTCGGTTCAGACCGGGTCGTGGCAGACGACCTCGAGGTTGTAGCCGTCCGGGTCGAGCACAAACGCGCCGTAGTAGTGCGGGTGATAGTGCGGCCTGAGCCCCGGGGCGCCGTTGTCCTCGGCGCCCGCGGCCAGGGCCGCGCGGTGGAAAGCATCGACCACGGAGCGGTCCTTCGCGCCGAGTGCGATGTGGGTCGGGTGTAGGGGCGCCTCACTCGGGCACAGCCAAAGGTCCGGTTTACCGCCTTCGCCGAGCCCGATGGTGGCGTCGACGGAGAGCGAGGGGAACTCGGCCCGGGTCAGCTCCATCACGCTGACGTAACCCAGGGGCGCGAGGGCGGCGAGATAGAAGGTTCGGCTGCGGGCGTAGTCCGAGACGTAGACAGTGAGATGGTCGATCACGGCCCCAAGATAGCAGCGGTTTTGGATCGTATCCAAGGCCGCTGCGGTCTCGGAGCGTACCTGGGCGGGGCGCGAGGGCGGCTAAAAGTGCAGGGCGAGCCCGCCGCTGAGCCCCCGCATACCGAGCACCGCGGCGTCGAAGTGGGCGGACACGCGTCGGCCCAGGGTGAGGCTGTAGCCGAGTGCGAGTGACACGTGATAGAGGTCCGTGCCGATCGCTGCTTCGTCGCCGGGGTGCCAAAATGCCGGCCCTCCAAAGGCGCGGACGGCAAGGTAGGGGCTCCAGGCGCCACCCAAGGTCCAGCCCGCGCTGAGGTCGACCTTGAAGTCGAGGCCGTGCAGGCCCCTGTGGTCGCCGTCGGACTCCCTGCGGGTCGAGGCCGAGGAGCCGCTCAGCGTGCCCACGACGAGCAGAAAGGGGCGCTTGGGTTCGTCGCCGAAGAAGCGCCGGGCGACGTTGAAGGACCAGACGACGCCGGGGCGAATCTCCCAGCGCTCGGTCACCCTGTCCCCGTCCAGAGCCTCGATCTGGCCGCCCATATTGGGGCCCACGGCCCCACCCAAGACCAGGCCGCTGTCGAGGGTGACCAGGAAGCTCAGGGCGTAGACCGACTGGCGAACCCGGTAGCGACCCTGACCGACAAAGAGCATGCGCGTATCGGAGAAGCCGTGGCTGAAGCCGAGGGTGTAGGGGCGCGGGTCCTCTGGGTCGAGGTTTGCGCGACATCCGGTCGGACCGACCGGTGCTCCAACACCTCAGGCTTCGGCCCGATTGACCGGCGCGATCCAGACCACCGTACTGAAGAGCAAGGCCGAAAACGGCGGGCGCGAGCGCATGGTCGACTCTACTCCAACCTCGTGAGGACGGGGCGGGGGCGCTCGACCAGGTAGCGCTGGACTTTGATCTCGGCGCGCGGGTGGGCACGCTCGCCCACGAAGTGCATGCCACACTTCATCATCACCGCGATCGAGCCCAGGTTTTCCGTGACGGTGCAGGCGTCGACGGCCCGCTGATCGAGCTCCTCGAAGGCGTGGGCCAAGAGCGCGCGGCTGCCCTCTGTAGCCAGACCTCGGCCCCAGGCGTCCCGGCGCAGGCGGTAGCCGAGCTCGAGCATGGATGCATCGAAGACGCTCGGGCGCAGGTGAAACCAGCCGCAAAACCTCGATTGGGCCTCGAGCCCCCGATCTGGCTTGGGGCCAGCGCGCCCCAGCGAACGGGAGCTCGCGGCCGACCTCGACGCGGGCTCAGGGGGCTCGGGCTCAGGGGCCTCGGGCTCGCGCTCGAAGGCCATGAAATAGCCGAAGGGACGGTCGGCGTAGACCGACATACGTTCGAGGAGTCCATCCTCGCCCCCGTAGTCGGTGACCGAACTCGGGCGGCCACCGCTGATGAAGCGCATGACCTCTGGATCGGCGTCGAGGTCGAGGAGTCGCGGGAGGTCTGGACGGGCGACGGGGCGCAGCCACAGGCGAGGGGTGAGGAAGGTCTGGTACATGATGGAGTCACCTGAATCACCTGAATCATCTGAATCATCTGAATCATCTGACATAGACGAGCCGCTCGATGACGTGGCCTCGAACCCGGGCGACACGACCGAGGTCATCGCAGATCGTGAATCCTCCCGCGTGGGGGCGGACCGTCGCCGAACGTGCGCCCTCGAGGGTGAGGATCGGATCGAGGGGGGTCGCGCCCTGGATCGGGCACAGCTCGAGCCCCCGATGGGTGGGGATGAGCAGGCCGAAGCGATCGTGGGCGATCGATACCGGTCGGGCGCGGGTCTCGAGGGTGTTGCGGGTCTCGGTGCCGCCGGCGTCGAAGGTGTGGAGCCGAGTGCCGGGACCGAGCGCGCTGTCCGAGGTCGCCGACTCGAAGGGGGTGGCGCACAGCACCGCGCCATCGGGGCGCAGCACAATGTCGGTGCGAGGGCCCAGGTCGAGGGCCCTCGGGGTTCGTGTGCGCAGCACGGGACCCTGCGTGGCGTGTTCGTAGCGCCAGATCTCGACGCCCCGTGGGGAGCGGCGCCGTTCCCGGGGATCAGGCGAGACCGGATCGGCCAGGGACAGGAGCGCGCAGACCCAGGTCTGATCGCCGGCCAGCGCGCGCACCGAGCCCGGGAGCTGGCCGACCCGCCACAGGGCCTCGAAGCTCGCGGCCTGGGTGTCGACCCAAGCGAGGGCGTCGGCCTGAGCCACGAACCAGCGCCGGCCATCGTAGAACTGGAGGTTGTGGAGATACTCGGCCCGACACCAGGCCGTGGTTTTGCCGGTGACCAGGTCGACGTGGCGGAGGGTCCAGCTTCGCCCACGTCGGTGTGCACACAGGGCGCGCGTGGTCTCTGGGGTGGCCACCAGGTGGGTGGTGGGCTGGACATCTCGGCGCAGGATTCGGCCATCCGCGTCGAGCAGGCGTACGCCTGCCTCGCCCAGGGCGACGAGCACCCGGCCGTTGGCCAGAAACAGAGCGTCGTGCACGGGGGTGAGGCCACGCTCGTGGGCGGCGAAGGTCCGGGCATGGATGCTGGTCTGGACCAGGCCGCTCGCAGGGCCGCGGGGTGCGTCTCGCATGTCCTGGCGCAGCAGGAGGCCGAGGCTGGGGAGCGATTTGTCCAGGGCCGGGTCGAGGCCCCCTCCGTCGACGACCACGCGTCGAGCGACCAGGGCCAGGAGGGCCCGGGCTTGAGCGCGGGCCTGCTCAGGAGCGTCGCGGGGTAGGCAGTGGAGGGCGGAGAGCAGCTCCCTGCGCCGACCGGGAGCTGCCGGGAGCGTGCTCTGGCAGGCCTCGAGGATCGCCTTGGAGACCGCCTCGAGGGTGGCGGGCTCGCGGCCGAAGACGACGAGCTTGCGGATCAGCATGGTCGCGCCCACGGGTCCACCAAAGGCGACCGCCCGATCGATCCACGCTCGCGCGATGTGCCGGGCCTCGGCGAGCGGCCAGACCACGTCGACGGCCGTCGCGTAGTCGCCTCCGCTGGCCAGCCAGTCGGCCCACAGCAGGCGCAGGCGGGCGGCGAACTCTGGGTTGCTGGCCTGCAGCCGCTCGCAGGCGGCGGCGAAGGTCCCGGTGCGCCGGGCGAGGAGCACGGCCCGGCCCGGGTCGCCGGCCAGAAACCACAACCGGATGATCAGGCTGGGGTCCATCTTGCGCCTGGCCGCCATGGCTGCGGCCAGGGCCCAACGTCGGTGGCGTTCGAGCAGGGCGATGCCCTCGGTATCGTCGCCGAGGAGCTCGAACCACACATAGGCGGCCTCCTCGATCCGGCCCTCGGCCTCGAGGGCCTCGGCGGCCTCGCTATAGAGGGTTTTGAAGGCGGCGAAGAGATCGGGGTCGAAACCCAGGGAGTGCGCCGCTGAGGTGGGTCCGCCCAGGGCCAGGTCTTCGCGTGGGGTCGGTACGCTGAGCATGGGGTCGCCCTGGCCAGGCTCGCCCGTGAGCGGGATGGCGGCGCGCAGGGCCTCCCGCCAGTCCCCGCGCTCGAACAGCTGCTTGGTGCGGTGGATGTACTGGGCCTGCCGCCGACCGATGTCGTCGGCGAACAGGGTGCTGCGCAGCCAGTCGAGCAACGGCCGAGCGACCGGGGCCTGTGAGCGCGGGCTGTCGGCGTCTGGATCGGGGAGCTGGACCCGACCCTTGTCCGAGCCGGGGGGGAGCCGGCTCGGGTTCAGAGCCGGGCGAGCCGCCGGCCTCCAGAGCCGGCCGAGCCAGCCCCAAAATCCGGTTTGTGGGGGAGCGGGAACGCCGAGGGCAGCGGGGCGACGCGCTCGCGCAGGGTCCGTGTCGGTGTTCGCCGCGAGCGCGCTCAACAGCCGCTCGAGTTTGGGGTCGGGCGCAGGTATGGCGGCGCCCAGGATCGTCCGGACGTCTGTGGGGGCCTCGTCACCGGCGAGTTTGGGGGGGATGCCGACGGGCTCGGGCCCGAGCCCACGCCCGATCGCAAGCGTGAACCCCGAGACGTCGAGCCAGGTGCTGAGGTCGACCGGTGTGGGGTCGCCGAGGCAGACCACCGCGCCCCCACGGACGAGAACGAGGGTGGCTTCGTGGATTCCACTCGCGGGTGGCGAGGTCTCGAGCGCGGCCCGCTCGTCCGTGGTCAAGGGCGCGGCGCACAGGCGCTCGCGGGCCGCGAGCAGGGTGCGGACCAAGGGCGTGCCGTCGCAATCCACGCTGTGTCGTGCGCGCGCCTGGGTGAAATCGACGAGGTAGGCGTCAGCGACCGCGTCGACGCTCGCGCCCTCGCACGCGTAGGCCAAGCAGCGTTTGCGCGCGGCGGTCTCACCTACGAGTGCAGGCTCGATGAGCAGGGCATCGACGCGCAGACGACCGTCGTGGACGACCTGGCGAGGCTCGACCCGACTCACGACTCACCACCTCGAGTGCGAGTTCGACCGCGGAATGCCGCGCGGCTGGACAGTGTGCCGACCACACCGAATTCACCGTTCTCACAGCGCCACGACAGGCAGCTCGCGCCCGGGGACCAGCACTGTTCGACGATGGGAGTTTCGAGGGTCAACAAGGCCGAAGGGACGCCGATCACCGTGACGGTGCGGCGGTCGGCGCTGAGCACGATCGGCCGGGTATCGAAGCCGACGAGTGTACTGCCGCGGGGGATGTCGACGGTGCGCAGCCGGCCGTCTGGGTCGAGCACCTGCACCTGGTCGCTCCCGAGCGGCCAGGCCAAGTACGGCCGGTCTTTCGAGTTGTCCCAGGATCCGAAGGAGAGCGCGTCCAGGGCACCCGGTGGGAAGCTCTGAGCGAGCACCGTCAACACGACCAGCGGCTCGGTCTGAGGGCAGGCCATGAGTGTAGGACCGACCTCGCCCTCGCCCCCCGAGATCCACAGCAGGGTCTGGTGCAGGTAGCAGGCGAAGTGGAGGCACGCCTGATCGAGTGCGGTCAGCGACGCGGTCCCGGAGGCCGGAACGACCAGCTGGGAGAGCTGCCCGTCCGCGCCGAGGAGCCAGGCCTCGAAGGACTCACCCGTGGCCTGTGTGACGCGAAACCACGGGGGACGGCGGCCGTGCTCGGGGCACAACCCGGGTGGAAGGGGGATGGTCGTGGCGAACAGCGTCGAGACTGAGCGACGGGATCCCTCGTCGCGCCCCACGAGTCCGCAGCCGCCGAGCACCAAGTCTCCCAGGGGACCCTCGAACAGGGCGACGCTGCGGCCCGCGATCCGGTCGATGGTGAGCAAGCGGTGCTCGGGGCGGGGGGTGATCACCTTGGTGCGCCCTTGGGTGTCGTCGGGGAAGGGCGGGACGTGCAGGGCCAAGATGTCGCCGCGGGGCCCAGCCATGACCAGGCGTCGGCCGTCGTTGCTGAGCAGGCCGAGGTGTTCAGCGACATCCTCGACCACCGGGGCGGGGTCGCGGCGGGGTTTGGTGTAGGGGTGGCGCAGCGCTCGGATACAGGCGCGCTCGGGCGGGAGCGCGAGGTTCAGCGTGCGGGTGCCCGCACCCCGGCACTGGATCTGGACCGCGAGCCGGCGGGGGGCGGCGAACAGGACCTCGTCCACACTCACGTGGTGTGCCGTCAGGGCGCTGGCCATCGGGCTGAGCTCCGGTGCACCGATCACCCAGCGATCGTGGGCATCCAGAGCCGCGAGCGCGCTGGCCCAGGCGGCGGGATCGGGGCAGGTCGCGGACGCGCTCCGGGCCGCACTCCAGACCTCGAGCCCGGCGATGTCGAAGCTGTGCAGTTCGAGCTCCGGGTCTTGGACAAACCCAAACGAGAAGCTCGCGCCGTGGTGGCGGGCCCGGCGAGCCAGCACGGCCAGGGCCGCGAGCTGGACCAGGCGCGGCGCCCCCCACTGGAGCGGGCCCGAGTCGAGCAGGGCCACGCTGACCTGGGCGCCCCGGGGCTCGATGAACGCCCGGGCCGTGAACACGTGCTCGCTCATGACCGCCCGGCGCAGGAACTCCTCGGGGAGCTCGAGGCCCACGGCCCACTCGCTGAGGGACAGGCGCTCGTAGGGCCCGCGGCGCGACAGGCCGTCGAGCCCGTCGGGGTCACCATGGCGCGCACCTCGAGGCAGCGCCATCGGTCCAAACAGCTCGCGCAGGGCGACCAGCCACGGGCTCACCCCCTCGACGACCTCGGCGTGCAGCAGCGCGAGCTCGGCGGTCCAGCTGTCCAGGGCGCTCGGGAGCACGGCGCTCACAGCTCGCCCTCCATCCAGCGCACCAGTTCGGCGCGCGCGAGCGGGCGCCCCGGTGCCAGGCTCAGGATCGTGGGGCCCTCGGGATCGAGGGCGAGTGGAGCCTCGAGCTCCGGGTGGGCCTGGAGCAGCGCCGTGGCCAGGGCGTGGGCTGGGACGTCGATCTCGAGCGTGGTCGGGAGCAGGAGGCGGGGATCGGCGGCCCGGCGCAGGTAGGTCAGGCCGTCGACCCAAGGCAGGGCCTCGCTCGGACCGAGCAGGGCGATCAGGCCGGCCGCGCCGACACCCTCGAGCAGGTCGAGCTCGTCGTCACGAGACGCGAGCAGGCGGGCGCACAGGCGCTTCGCGGCTTCACCTCGGGCGATCAGACCGCAGGGCCGGAGCGCCTCGGCCCCCCGATCGCGGGCTCGGATCTCAGGCCGGTACTGCACGGTCTCGATCCTCGCTCCGGAGCGCCTCGACCAGCAGGGGACGGACCTCTCGCAGCGCGGGCGGGAGGGCCTCGGCAGGGAAGCTCGCGTCGATCTCTCGGGCCACACCCTCGAGCTTCAGGCGCCAGGCACGGGTGTCCTCGAGCGCGCCCGGGTCGGGTCGCTGATCGAAGAGCACCCCCGCAGCCTCGGCCAGCCGACCCGCGCGGGCCAGGGGGCCCATCGACGCCGACTCGGCGGCCTCTCGGACGGTCGTGTTGTCGCTGGGCGCGAGCAGCTCACGCAGGAGCTCCCGCGCCCGATCTTGGTCGCCGGGCTCGGGGATGGCGAAGATCACCGGCCACAGGTCGCTGGGGTTCGCCTCGCTCCGACCGTCGAGCACCGCCGCTGCGGCGACCAGACGCTGGAGCTTGACCACACGCCGATCCGACATGGGGATGCCCGCGCTGCGGAGGGTTCGGACGACCTCGGCGATGCGCGGTCGAACTGGGCTCACGTCGACCTTGCGGGCCTCGGCGCTGGCCTCGTCGAGCACCCGGAGTCCGCCCTGACCCAGACCCAGGCCCTGACCCTGGCTTGTGGAGTCGGCTTTGGCTTCGGGGTCGGCGGGGGTGAGCGCCCATCCGGCCTCGAGCAGAGACTCGAGGTGTGGATCGGGGACCGGTTCCAAGAACAAATGCAGCAGGAAGCGGTCGGAGAACGCCGCCAAAGCCGGGTCTTCGGGGAGCGCGTTCGAGGCGCCCACACACACCCGCAGCGGGCAGCGCAGGCTCGTGTGTCCGCGCCTGAAGCGACGCTCGTTGAGCACGCCCAACAAAGTGTTGAGGATCGCGCTCGAGCCCAGGAAGACCTCGTCGAGGAACGCGACCTCGGCCTCGGGGAGCATGCCCGCGGTCTGGGTCTCGACGACCCCCTGACGAAGCTTCTGGAGGTCGACCGGACCGAAGATCTCGCTGGGTTCGGTGAACCGCCCGATGAGGTACTCGAAGTAGCGCCCACCCAACCCACTGGCGATCCGGCGCACGGCCTCACTCTTGGCCGTCCCCGGCGGGCCGATGAGCAGCACATGCTCACCAGCGACCGCTGCGAGGACGACGAGCTGGACAGCGACGTCACGTTGGACCAGGCCTCGGGAGGCCGACTCGATGATCTGTTTGAGAGGGTGTGTCACGGTCGCTAGGGGAGGGGGAGAGAGGGAGAGCAGGGACGCAGCTGCAGGCGCACGCCCGTCGATGCTCCGCCGCAGGGCGATGCATCACGCGACGAGCGAGCCACTAGTTTTCAGCGGCTGAGCGTACTCGAAGTCCGGGCGTGCGCCAGCGAGAGGGGACGGCCCGCCGGCCAGACGCATGGATCGTCTCGTGTCATGCTGGGCGCATGTGGATGTCCGTAGGTGTGGGGTCCGGCCGGCGCACGGCCGCGCGCGCGAAGGCGGCGATCTGGCCAGCCGTTCTCGGTCTCACGCTGACCGCGTGTCCGACGAGTGAGCCGCCATCACCAGATGCACCCCAGGCCCAGTCCCGGGCGAGCGGGCGGACACCGGCGATGGCCGACTCGCCCACCGAACTCGCTGCGGATCGCAGCGAGGCCGCGCAGGTCCAGACGACCGTGCTCCTCGTGCCCCTGGGGGAAGTCGACGACGATCTGGTGGAGGCGGCCGAGGTCGCGCTGCGCGACGAGTTGAATGTCGAGGTCATCCGCCGTGAACCCATCCCGCTGCCGTCCGAGGCCTACTACCGGCCGCGCAAGCGCTACCGCGCCGACCTGATCCTCGACCATCTCGATACCCTCGAGTTGCCTGGGGAGCTCGAGGGCACAGTCAAGGTCATGGGTCTGACCGAGGTCGACATCTCGACCACCAACGGCGACATCCCAGACTGGGGGATCTTCGGGCTCGGCAGCCTCGCCGGGAGGTCCTGCGTGGTCTCGACCAAACGCTTGAAGCGGCGGCCCAAAAATCGGGCCCACCTACGCCGCAGGGTCGCCAGTGTGGTCGTCCACGAGGTCGGCCACACCTTGGGCCTGAGCCACTGCGATGAGGTCGAGGCCCGCTGCGTCATGCTGGACGCAGAGGGGGGGATCGAGAACACGGACACGACGACCGGCGGCCTCGGTCCGGTCTGTCGGGCCAAGCTCAGGGCCAGGGGCCTGTTCTCGGGTTGAAGCTCAGCTACAGGAGAACTGGAGCGGGCAGCTCTTGAGGGTCAAGACCTTCCCGGGGCACTCCTTGGCGCGCGCCCGACATTCGGCGGCGTTGTCCTCGTTCATGCATCCGTCGGTGGCCGCCGGGCACTCGCTCACCGGCGCATCGACCTTGGATGGGTCCGGTTTGTCCGGCTTGTCCGGAGTCGCCGAGTCCGCCCCACTCGTCCCACCCGAGGTGCAGGCAGAAGCAAACAGAAACAAAACCGCGAAACAGGAAAGTCGACGCACCCGACAACGACTAGCACCGCTGCTCTCGGCGACGCAAGGGATCAGACTCCGTACTGCTCCACACACACGTCCTGGGTATCGTCGGGGACGATCAGGGGCGTCTCGGTGGCACCCATCTTCAGGGTGTAGGTGCCGGGCTCCAACGAGGGGACTTCACAGGTCGTCCGGAGCTCGTTGCACAGCTGGATGCAGACTTCATCCGAGACATCGTAGCTCGCCCAGGTGTCGATGATGATGTCCATGCCCTCGAGGGTGACCTCGCAGCCGAGGTCGAGATTCTCCGCGCAGGACGACGCACAGTTGTCGACGACGGCGTCGACGTGGCGCACTCCCTCGTCGAGGACGACGCAGGCCCGGCCGACGTTGCTGAGGTCGATGTGCCTGCTGCTGCTACAGGCGGTCAGGGGGGCCACCAGCAAGATGGTAGCGAGGGGGAGGAGGAGCAGTTTTCGCATATCTCCCCTGTCTCCGCGGGCCGGGTTTGGTTCACAGGAGCTCCGCGAGGGTGCCGAGAATACATGCGTCGCGTGATGCACGCGGCGCATCAAAGGCCACATATCCACAACATGGGCGTGGGGCGTGTGAGTCGGCTTTCGCCTACTGGCAGGTCGAGCCGCTCAGGTTGCCCATGTTGAGGGTGAACTCGCCGGGGACACAGGTGCCACCGTCGCAGTCGCCGTCGTCGTTGCACTCACCACAGGCGCCGAGTTCGCTCTGCCCCATGATGTCGATAGTCGAGCAGATCCCACTCATGCAGGCGTCGTCGCCGTTACCCTCGAGGGTGCAATATCCGTCTTGCTCGACGCTGCCGGGGTCGATGCAGTCGCTGAAGCCCGAGAACTCGGACATGGTCACGAGCGGCGCACAGATCTGGCCGTCGGTGCAGACGTCGTCGTCTTCACAGGTGCTACAGCTGTTGATCGGGAGCAGGCCGAAGAGGTCTGCGACGTTATCGCAGACCAGGTCGTCAGCGCAGACATCGGTGCTCTCACAGCCGCCACCGAGCTCACCCATGTTGCAGGTCGAGCCGAGGATTTCGAAGGGGTTTGGGGGCGAGCAGCCGCCGGCGTCACAGTCGGCGTCTTCGTCACATTCGCCACATTGCCCGCCGAGGAAGGGCACGATGTAGCAGCTGCCCGACGCACACTCCTGGTTCGCCGTACAGGCAGCGCCAATGGGCAGCTCGCCGCCGGTGTCTCCCTCGGTTTCGCCAGTACCACCCTCGGTCTCGCCGGTACCACCCTCGGTCTCGCCGGTACCACCCTCGGTCTCGCCGGTACCACCCTCGGTCTCACCAGTATCGTCCTCGGTTTCGCCGGTACCACCCTCGGTCTCACCGGTGCCTTCCTCGGTCTCACCGGTACCACCCTCGGTCTCACCAGTATCGTCCTCGGTGTCCGTGGTGTCGGCATCGGTCTCGCCGATATCGTCCTCGGTGTCCGTGGTATCGTCCTCGGTGTCCGTGGTGTCGGCATCGGTGTTCGTGGTGGTGTCCGTGTCCGTGTCTGTGTTGCCGTCTTCGCCGAGTTCTGGGCACGCGTTGGGGTCCGTGTCACACAGTGGCGTTATCCTACATCCGAGGGCGGTTAGAAGGGACGCGTAGAGCGCCCCTGCGAAGGCCTTGGTGAACCTGGTTTTGAACACTCGGCCAGCGTGCCATCACTTGGGTTATGATCAAGTGTCGTGAATGACACCTCGCAGTGGCGGAGGCATCATTGATGTTTGGGTGCAACCTTCTGTTGGCACCAGTGTCGACATCCTGTCCTGGAGGACCAGGGGGGTGCCAGCATCGAAAGACCGATGCTACAGGCGAGTGGCGGTCCAAGAGATCAGCGTCGGGAGAACGTCGGAAGTACAATCATCGACTCCTTCGTGAGTCCACGAGGGCCACGCGAAGACATCGTAGTCGGCCGCCAGGTTGCCGGTGATGGGGGCCTTGGTGCCAAAAGGCACGTTGATCTCGCTGTCACCGATGCCGACGTTCAAGTCACTCCAGGTCCAACTAGAACACTCGTCCACACACTGCTCGTGGACATCGCCCAATGAAAACGTGAACTCATTGATGGAAAATGGATCCGCGGCGGCCCCAGTCGTATACACGAGCTGGTCTTTTGCGTTCTTTTGCGGCTCGAGGACAGCGAGATGGGTGTAGCGGCAGTCGTCGCCTACACCCTCACTGAAGAGGCGTATCTTCAGGCAGGATCCGTTTTCCAGCACGGGGTTGCCGGCGACGCTGGGCTGGGTGATCTCGAGGCTCAAGGTCGGGCTGTCGCACGAGTTGAGGACACCGCAGGGGCAGTCTTGAAAGCTGATGGTGTCACCTTCGACCAGGATGTTCTTCGCGTTGAAGTCCTGTTGCCCGCACACGGGGGCGCCGTCACCCACGAGTTCGAGTCGAACGGGGATATCATGGCCATTGCAGGGCTCGGTCACGTCTGAGTCCTCGTCCATGGTCTCGTCCATGGTCTCGGTCGCCGTATCAACCTCGCCGTCGGTGGCCGCCGACGTGTCGCCCAAGGTCCCCTCGTCGCTGCCGCTGGGATCCTCGGATATCCCTGCAGACTCGTCCTCGGTCTGCATGGCGAGGTCGTCACCAGCCTCCTGGCACACGGTGGGCTGCGCATCGCAAAACGGGGTTACCGTACAAGCGAGTGTGCAGGCGAAGGCCATGCAAGCCGAAGCGGCCAGAGGAAAGCTCGAGCGGTGCCTGGACATAGGCTTAGGGTGCCATCATCCAAGCGATGACGGCACCACAATAAGTCGATGCAACCTGGGTTACCTGGGTTACCTGGATTGCAAGGATGATCTCTTGGCCTTTTGGTCAGCGCGAACATCTTGTTCGCAAGACCGATCAGCTCCAGGGTTGGGAGCCTCCAGTTCCTGCGCCCAGCTCGTGGTTCCGTCCGCCTCATACATGACCACCGGCTGTCGTGCGGGGCAGGCTCAGCGTGTCAACGCGCCGTCGCGGGGTCGTTGAAGCGATGGGCCCTCGACGGCCGCAGCAAACTCGACCCGAAGCCGGGGCCCCGAGCGGCGACCAGTGTGTGATGTCGGCGCTGCTCGCTCGGGTGTCCAAGGCTCGGTCCTCGACTATCGTGGTTCCTAATGGACGCCAGGCTTCGCCACACTCGACACAACTGGGGCTGCCGGGTCTGTAGGGCGGGGAGGCTCGGAGTCTGGGTCGCCGTTCTGGGCTCCGGCCTGGCCTGTCGGGCCCAGGGCGCGGAGTCGTTCTCCATGGCCCCACTTGCCTCCGCGTCGATGCCCCTGGTCGAGCTCGAGTCCCAGAGTTCTCGACGCGACGCTGGTTCTGCGGGCGGAGATCCGCTCTTGGGTGTGCATCACCTCCAAATCCGGGTCGAGACCGAGACCAGCTGCTCTCAATCTTGGGAGCAGACGACCTGGTCCGGCCCCCTCGAGCTGCGGGCGAGCGCCTCGGGCGAGGCCTCCCTCTCGATGGTGCTCGAGCTCGACAGCATCCTCGGCGGGTGGGGGAGCGGCGACCCACCATCCCGCATGGGGGGTCGAGACGAGTGTGTCATGCGGGGCCAGGCGAGTCGGGTCGACGGGGCTTTGGTGTTGGATTTCGAGATCCCGGACGAGCCCTCGATCTGCGCCAGCTGGCCCGACCCGGACCGGGAGGGACCGGCCCACCTGTCCATGCGCTGTATCCCGGCTCGAGTGACCCTGGGGTCCCGGGACGACGGCAGCGGAGGCCCGAGCGCCGAGGTCCTGCGCTGCGAACTCGGTGAACTCAGGCCGAGGATCCTCGACGCGTTGATTCTGTCTGTCGAGACCCCCACCTTGATGTTTGGGGACCCGAGACTCACCTTGAAGGTCGTCGAGAGCGAGGTTTTTGATTCTTCACGTGAGTTCAGCCTCGCGTCGGATTGAGGACAGCGGCTCTGGCTCTCGATTGCGTGTTGTTCTTTCGGTCACTGTCTGAATACTCTTCATTGGACGCATATTGTTCTTAGGGACAAGGCTTCAGGGTGAAGTGGTCTCGAGATCACATCCCTGGGTATGGTGCCCCACCTGTCGATAGCGATAGTCGCGGCCGTCGATTCGGTAAGCCCACGAACATTGATCGCACTTCAAGGGGGGCGCGATGGCTCACGGGGAAACGCATAATCCCGATTCTGCGTCGCCACGGACCTCCGGTTGCGATTTTGGTTGTTACACCCGTCTCCGAGTCGGTTTACCTATCGGTGCTTTTCTATATTCTTCGGTCACCACCATTGGCCTTAGGCCGTTGGTGAGAAACAGGACAAAACAATGTTGAAGGCTACCCCCATTTTCGCCATCTCTGCCGCCCTCGCCATGACCGCATGCGCCCTCGAAGAAGACAGCATCGACAGCATCGACAGCATCGACAGCATCGACAGCATCGACAGCATCGATGCCGATCTCGAGGCTGATTTCGAACAGCCCCTGG
>CAYVJQ010000021.1:66557-68594 GCA_964451725.1 uncultured Nannocystaceae bacterium
GACAGCATCGACAGCATCGATGCCGATCTCGAGGCTGATTTCGAACAGCCCCTGGTGGGTCTCGAAGGCGCCAACGAGATCTTGGGAGCACAGGGTGAAGCGAGCACCGAGGCCCAGGCCGAGAGCCTCGCCAGCCTCTCCACCTACTTCATCGTGACCCGCCAAGACTTCCGCAAGTGCGCCTGGCCACTGTGTGGCGGGGTCTACGTCAAGCGTGTGAACCGCAAGAAGACCCTCTGTGCCGACGGCACCTTGGCGGAGGAGTGTTACATCACAGAGACCAACCTCAAGACCATCGGTCTCGACTCCGACTCGGCCTACGCCTTCACCTCGACCTTCAACGCCGGCCACGCGCTGGTCCGCGGCCACATCGTCGAAGTCGACGATCCCAACGTCGCCTTCCCGATCCCGACTCTGGTCGGCAGCGAGGCGTGGGCGGGCGTGACCGAGGTCGACGATCCCGCGGGCAAGTTCCGCCGTGTCGACTCGACCGGCCTCGAGTGTGTCACCTATCCCTGCCCCGTCTTCCACGAGGCCTTCCTCAACCACTTCTTCCAGCGCGACATCGCCGAGGTCGACCTCGCCAACTCCGGCGCCACCAACGCCCAGGTCGCCGACGGCTTCGCCGAACTCGATGAGTCCGGCCTGTTGGTGGTCGGCACCAAGTACAGCGTGTCGGGGCCCGGGGGCACCATGCCGGCCGTCAGCGCCAACGAGTTCTACAGTCGGGTGGTTCCCAAAGCAGGCGGCGAGTCTTGCGGGATCAATGTCTGCGGTGATGGGCTCGTGTGCTGCAACGCCAGCTGTGGCTGGTGTGTACCCCCCGACATCCAATGCATCCAAATTGCCTGCGACCCTGTCGAGTAGGGGCTGCCGGCGTGGGCTTCACGGGCTGTAAGGCCGAGTGAAGACAGAGAGCAGCGTTCCGCCCGAGGGCGGGCGCTGCTTTTTTATGTTGTCGTCATTATGAAGGCCCGAGCGTGATTCGACGCGCTCGGGCCTTCATAATGACGACACACTCAGCTCAGCGCCCTTTCACGACCGGCTCATCATGATTGTCAGGAGCCGTTCATCCGAGTTGACAGGGGACTTGTCCTTCACCGCCGACACTGGAACCTCGATCCCATCAGCAGCTTGTGCCACGATCGTGAACTGCTCGGCCGCCAGCCGCGACGCGACGATTGTCCAACTCGAGCTGGGCGGCTGGCAGCCGCTGATGGGTTCTACGGAGGCGAACCCGTCGGTGTTGAGCGCTTGTACTGGGCGGTACCACGGACTCTGAACTAAGAACACTTCGTCGACCGCCCGCCGAAGTCTACGGCCAGCTCCTCGCGGAGGGCACGCACCTGTGCTCTTCAGCCGCTACGTGGTCGGCTCTGCGTGCTCGGTCCAACAGCTTACTCATCGAACCTGTGTGCGGCAGGGAGTCGAACCGGAGATGCTGGCCCTGCACCAAGACCGGAGCTCACCCATCGCCTCGGAGAGCCTCGCAGAGCTGCTTAGAACTCGGTGTGAGCAAGACTTCTCGCGGCCGCGGGTGTCGAACGACAACGAAGCAGGGCACCCGCGAAGGTGCCCTGCCTGTCTTCTAGCCCGGTAGGACTCGAACCTGATCAATGGCCTGTACAGAATCCGAACGATGTCGGGGCCTTGGCGTGCAGGCCGTTGATTGTGTTGTCTCGTTGGGGCTGGTTGTTCTGCTTGGCTGGGGGGGTAGGAGGTTGGCGTGGGTTTTGCTTTGGGTTTGGACCCCGGACAGTGCCCACTCAGTTCCAGGTGGAGGCTGGAATGGTGATCTCCCAGAGCCCACCGTCGGGTCCGATGTGCTCCAGCACAAAGGAGTCCAGCTGCACCCCGCCAGCGACCGGGTAGATGGTGATGGTACTGGTGTTTCGGGCCACCCGGAAACCATTCTCAAAGGGACTGCGACTCGCTACGGTGAATATGGCATCACCCGCATCGAAAATATGATGTGGGGTTCCATCCCCGCGAAGCTCGTTGCATGGGCGACAGCACGCAATGGCCACGAAGCCACCG
>CAYVJQ010000022.1:0-16574 GCA_964451725.1 uncultured Nannocystaceae bacterium
CCGTGTCGGTCTAGACCCGTGTCGGTCTAGACCCGTGTCGGTCAGTCGCCGAACAGGTTGATCACCAGGAAGGTCAACAACACGGCGGTCAGCAAGAGCACGGTCCGACCAACGCCCCAGGGCTGGTAGCTCTGGTCCTCGCCCGCGGTCGCGGATCCGGCCCCGAAGGTACGCGCGGCGATCTTGGGGAGACCTTGGGTCACACCTCGGTGGATGGGCTCCACGGCGAGCAGCAGGGGGTACAGGATCCAGCGCCACAGGCTGGGGACCATGCGCCGATAGATCCAGTCGGAGTCCAAGGTGATGGTCAAGGTCCGCTTGAGCATCTCGAGGAGCAGGAAAAACGCGAGCCCGGCGAACAGGAGGAGCTGGAGCTGGTTGACGACGTGGGCGTAGCTGTAGGCGTGATAGTGCTCGACGCCCGCGTTGCCCGGGTTGAAGGGCAGGATGTCGTAGAGCGGACCCGGGCCCGGAGGCAGGCCGATGACCAGGCAGGCGATGGCGAACAGGATCATCGCCGCCTGCATGTTCTTGGGGGGATCGAGCTTGCGATCGTCGTTCTCGGGCGCGGGCTTTTGAAAGAACACGAACCAGGGGAACTTGATCCCGGCGTGCAGGAACACGCCGGCCGAGGCCGCCACGAGCACGAACCAGGCCACGCTCGGGTTGATGTGAAACCAGGTCGCCCACGCCGTGTCGCCGTTGGCGAGCTGGGTGACCGGGGCCCACATCTCGACCTGGGCGGCCGAGTCGGTGATCATGGACTTGGTCGTGAACCCCGAGGTCAGGGGCATGGCCGAGATCGCCAGGGCGCCGATGATGCCGCACCACATGGTCACAGGCATGGCCTTGTAGAGCCCGCCCAGGTCCGTGCATTTGCGCTTGCCGGTCATGCACAGGACCGAGCCGGCCGACATGAGCAGCAGGGCCTTGTAGATGATGTGGGCGAAGGCGTGGGCGGTGGCGCCGTTGACCGCCAGGCCCGTGCCGATGCCGACCGCGCAGACCATGAACCCGACTTGGTTGACGATCGAGTACGCCAAGATCCGGCGCATGTCGTTTTCCAAGATGGCGTAGACGATGCCGTAGACGGCCATCGCCGCGCCCACCCAGACCAGGAGGTTGCAGCCGGCGAACAGGACGATCAGCACATAGACGGCGGTCTTGGTGGTGAACGCGGACAGGAATACGGTCCCCGAGGGCGACGCCTCGGGGTAGGCGTCGGGGAGCCACGAGCCGAAGGGGGGGGCGCCGGCGTTGATCAGCACACCCAGGAGGATCAGCCAGGCGGCGGGTCCGTCGAGGGCGGGCAGGGCCCAGGCGCCGCCGTTGGGAGCGATGAGGGCCACGGGGGCGTTCAGGCTCGCGCCCATCTCCATGCGCGGGAGCAGGATCGAGCCCGTGTCCACGGCGTGCAGGGCGATGCCGGACATCAAGATCGCACCCCCGAGCAGGTGCACGTTGACGTAGCGCCGGGCAGCCTTGCGGGCAGCCTCGCCGCCGGCGGCCCAGATCACGACCGTGGATCCGATCGCCATCAGCTCCCAGAACATGAACAGGGTGATCAGGTCACCCGCGAAGGTGACCCCGACCGCGGAGCCGGCGTAGAGCATGGCGCCCGCGAGCTCGACCTGTCGATCTTCGTTGTAGGCGTAGAGGGCCCCAGCCGAGGCCATGAACGAGAAGATGGTGGCGAAGGCCTTGGTCGGGAGATTGAACTGGGCGACGATCAGCTTGTAGTCGAGCCACTCGAAGGCCAGGCGCTGGTCCTCGGGAAACAGCCAGATCGCGGTCAGGGTGAGCAGGGGGGCGATGACGGCGATGGCCTTGTAGAGGCTGCTCGGGGACGCGGCGATCAGCAGCGCGCCCACGATCATGAACAGGGCCGGCGGCATGTGGGTCAGAAACTCAGGTGCGGCCATCGTCGAGCCTCCTGCCTTTGCTGTCCCGGGTCGGGTCGAGGGGCGAGTGGTCGTAGTAGGTGTCGGGCCGCATGAGCAGCTTGCCGATGACCTTTTTGCTGGCGACGACCATGAGCACGCAGGTCACGAACCCGAAGATCACGTAGAACTGAGGCCAGCCGTCGACCACGAAGTGGGCCTCGTGGTGCGGGTCGTGCTCGAGCACGTGCAGCATCTCGAGGAACTTGGGATCGAGGAGCACGAGCACGCCGAGGACGACAAAAAAGCCGATCCACAGCTTGCGGATGGTGGCGGGGTCTTCGAGCTTCATTTCGGCATCGCCTCCGCGAGCATGTTGGCGTAGCCGGCGAACAGATCGGGGTGGAAGAACATGACGACGGTCGCCGCGGCGGTGCAGGTCAGGGCGATGACCATGGGCAGGGGGGCCTCGCCGTGGTCGTGATGGTCGTCCCCCGGTTCAGGTTCGGGGGGCGGCCGGAAGAAGGCCCGGTAGACAATGGGCAGAAAGTAGGCCGCGTTGAGCAGGGTGGAGGTGCAGAGCACCAAGATCGCGAATCGGCTCTCGGCCGTCCACGCGCCCTGGAGCAGGTACCACTTCGAGATGAAGCCGGCGGTGGGCGGGAGCCCGATCATGGACAAGGTCGCGATCGTGAACGCGCCCATGGTCCAGGGCATCTTGCGGCCGATTCCGTCGAGCTCGCTGACCTTGGTCTTGTGGGCGGCCGTGTAGATCGATCCGGCGGCGAAGAACAAGGTGATCTTTCCGAAGGCGTGAGCGGCGATGTGCATGGCCGCGGCGCGTATGGAGATCGGGAGCAAGAGCGCCGCGCCGAGGGTGATGTAGGACAGCTGAGAGATTGTCGAGTAGGCCAGGCGACGCTTGAGGTTGTCCTGGAACAGGGCGATGAAGCTGGCGATGAGGATGCTGCCGCCGGCGACGTAGACCAGCCAGCCCCCCTGTCCATAGAGGCGCAGCTGGTCGACCCCGATGATGTAGACCGAGATCTTGACCACCGAGAACACGCCGGCCTTGACGACCGCGACCGCGTGCAAGAGAGCGGACACGGGGGTGGGCGCGACCATGGCCGCGGGCAGCCAGCGGTGTGAGGGCATGAGCGCGGCCTTGCCCACGCCGTAGATGTACATGGCGAAGATCAGCCCGAACAAGCCGGGGCTGAGGACCCCGTCGGCCAGCGCATCGCTGAACACGCCGCCTTGGGTGAAGTCCAGCGTGCCCGTGTACACGTAGGTGGCGATCATCGCCGGGAGCAGCAGGCACACGCTGGTGCCCATCAGGATGCCCAGGTAGATCCGGCCGCTGCGCAGCGCCTCGGGGGTGCCCTTGTGGGTGACCAGGGGGAAGGTCGCCAGGGACAGGGCCTCGTAGAACACGAACAGGGTGAACATGTTCGCCGAGAAGGCGATGCCCATCACGCTGGCGATGGACAGGGCGAAGCAGACGTAGAAGCGGGTCTGGTGCTCCTCGTTGTTCGCCCGCATGTAGCCGATCGAGTACAGCGAGTTGAGGATCCACAGCGAGCTGGCGATCAGGGCGTAGATGATGCCCAGGGGCTCGAGGTGGAAGGCCAGAGGCATGCCCGGGACCACTTCGACCAGGGCCTCGGCCTCGCTGGGAGTCGCCTGGACGAAGTTGCTCAGGTTGGCGACGACCCACAGCAGGGCGACCGAGGTCACCAAGGTCACGGCCTCGCGCAGGTTGGCCCACCTGCCGACCGCGGCGATCAAAACCGCGCCCACCAAGGGCACGGCCACGGCGATCATGGGGCTGAGGTGAAACTCCCAGGTCGGGAGCCCGGCGACCTGGGCCAGCTCGAGGCAGGCCACCATCAGGGGCCCCCCGAGAGCAGCAAGTCGGCGGCCGCCATGGCGCTCTGTGCCGTCCAGCTCGCGTTGACACCGAAGAACACGCTGGCCCCGATCAGGATCCACATCGGGATGAGCATGGTCAGCGGCGCCTCAGAGACGACCTTGTCCGGGTCGTCGGGTTTGTGGAAGTAGATGATCTCGACCAGGCGCCAGACGTAGACCAGGGCCAGCATTCCGCCCAGGAGTACGGTGAAGGCGACGTACCACAGGCCATCGTCCATGGCCCCGACGACCAGGTACCACTTGGAGACGAAGCCGGCGGTCATGGGCACGCCGATCAGGCCGCAGCCGCCGATCAGGAAGGCGGCCATGGTCAGGGGCATGCGCCGACCCAGGCCCTTGAAGTCGTCGATGGTGGTCCCACCCATGCGCAGGGCGACGGCCCCACAGGCCATGAACATGCCGCCCTTGATGACCGCGTGGTTGAAGATATGGATGACCGAAGCCGTGACCCCCGACGCGTTGGCGAGCGAGAAGCCGAGGACGATGTAGGCGATCTGGCCGACGCTCGAGTAGGCGAGGATCTTCTTGACGTCGGTCTGCCGAATCGCGGCCAGCGAGCAGATGATGATGCCCGCGCAGGCGCAGAGGGTCAGAAAGTGGAGGTCCGCGCTGGTGTCGTAGACCCCGCCGTAGATCGTGAACACGAAGCGGAAGGCCATGTACACGCCGACCTTGGTCGCCGTCGACGCGACCAGGACCGAGACCGCCGAGGGCGCGTAGGTGTAGGCGTTGGGCAGCCACAGATGCAGCGGGAACAGAGCCATCTTGAGGCTCAGCCCGACCATCAAAAACGCGAAGCTGACCAGCACTGTCCTGTTGCCCAGGAGCTCGCCGGCCTCGTGCATGGCCAGGAGCTGGGCATGCATGTCGTACATGTTCAAGGTGCCCGTGAGCATCAGCAGGTAGCCGATACCGAGCAAGATGAAGGTCGCGCCGATGCTGCCCAGGACCAGATACTTGAGGCTTGCGACCAGGGCCCGCCGGTCTCGGTCGCCCCCGAGGGCGATCAGGATGTAGACCGTCAGCGAGCTGATCTCGAGCAGGACGTAGATATTGAAGGTGTCGCCGGTGGCCGTGATGCCCAAGAGCCCGGCGATCGCCAGCAGCCAGACCGTATAAAAAAGGTGGTGTCGGTCGTCCGAGATTTCGTCGGCGACGCTGGTCTTGGCGTAGATCGTGGCCAGGAAGGCGATCAGCGAGACGACCAGGATGACGTAGGCGTTGAGGGCGTCGATCGTGTAGCCGATGCCGTATTGCTCGGGCCAGGAACCCAGCCGGTAGATCACGGGCTCGCCCGAGCTGTGGACCTGTTCCAGCAAGACCAGCGAGCACAGGAACACGGCCCCGGTGATCAAGGTCGACCAGATCCACGGGAAGATGCCGCCGCCGCGTTTGATGAGACCGGTGAAGATCGTCGTCAGTCCGCCGAACAGGGGCAGGATGACGATCAGGACAGGGAGGTGCTCTCGAAGGGCTTCAGGGAAGGCCATGCCGACTATTCCTGGGCTCCGGCCACGGTCGTGGGAGCCGCTATCGCGGACCCCCGTTTCGCGGACCCCTGGTTCGAGGGTGCTCGGCCGCGGGCGGACCTGCGCGCTCGATCCTCGGCCTCGGTGCGCATGTTGGCGTCGAGGATCTCGTCTTCTTCGATGGTGCCGTACTCTCGCTTGATGTTCACGATGATGGCGATGGCCACCGCCAGGGTACTGACGCTGACGACGATGGCCGTGAGCATCAGGACGTGGGGGAGGGGGTTGTCGAAAGGCCCGGTCTTTTCGATGTCGGTCCAGATCGGGGCGACGCCGGCGATCCCCTCTCGGGTCCGCACCACACCCATGGACACGTAGAACAAGAACACGCCGGTCTGGAACAGGCCCAGGGCGATGGCCTGCTTGATCAGGTTCTTCTTGGCGATCACGCCATAGAAGCCGATCATGATGATCACGATCGCCAACCAATAGTTGAAGTGGCCGAGGGACTCCACTTAGAGGCCCTCCTCGCCCGGGCGGATGGTGGCCCGGCGCTCGCTGATCATGAGGTAGATGGTGATCATCACGGAGCACACGGTGATGCCGACGCCCCACTCGACGAGGGTCATGCCGAGGGCCTCCCCGTCGCCGGCGTGCTCGGGTTGGAGCATGCCGTAGTCGAGGAAGGTGCCCCCGCGGAACATGCAGGCCAGGCCGACGCAGGCATAGAACAGCGCACCGGCGACCATGCCGGTGTCGACGAGCTTGGGAGAGATGCGTGAGCGCAGCTCGTCGGAGCCGAACACGACGCCGTAGAGGATGAACGCAGCGGCGAGGATGACCCCGCCCTGGAACCCGCCGCCGGGGCCGATCTCACCGTGCAGGATGACGTAGGCGCCGAACACCAAGATGAAGGGAATGGTCATTTTGGCGACCACCCGCAGCAGAGTCTGCTGACTCATCTGCCTGGCTTGCCGGGGGTGCTTGCGCAGGGGGATGGGCTCGGAGCGCGGGGCGGGGACCGGTTTGGTGTCGGGGCGGGCCATCAGCTCTCTCCCTGCTCTCGCTCGCGGATGGCGAGCTTGGTGGGGACCGGCTCGGCGTGTTCCATGTGCTGCTCGCGCTTGGCCGGGTCGGAGAGGGGGACCCCGGCGTCGTCCTCTCGACGGCGGCGAAACAGAATCAGCATGCTCAGACCGGCTACAAAAATGACCGTGGTCTCGAACATGGTGTCGTAGCCCCGGTAGGCCGCGAGCAGGCTGGTGACCGTGTTGGGGACGTGTCCGTTGAAGTCGTCCTGGGGGTGGCCCTCGTGGGCGTGACCTTGGTTCCGGGGCGCGGCGGTGTGGTGTTTGCCGACCTTTTGGTCGAGGAGGTCGGGGACCCGGTTGCTGTGGATGGGCGCCTCGGGATCGCCGAAGGCCGGCATGTCCAAGGTGCCGTAGATGAGCATCGCGCCCGTGACCACGCAGACCAAGAGAGCGGGGACGTGGACCTTGTGTTTGTCGGCTTTGGCGAAGCGCTTGGTCCGGGTCAGGGCGCCGAGCAGCAAGATGGTGGAGATACCGGCACCGACGGCCGCCTCGGTGAAGGCGACGTCGAGGGCGTGCATGTTGGTCCACACCAGGGCCATCAGCAGGCTGTAGACGCCGGCCAAGATCGTGGCGGAGAACAGGCTGCGGACCGAGACCACGGCTACGGCCGTGGCCGCGACCAACAACAGCAGGATGATGTCGACGATGAGGAGGGCGTTCATTCTTCCTCCCCCTCTCCCTCTCCCTTGCCCTTGCCCTCGAGAGGAGCGTCGGGTTCGGGTCGGTGGTCGTCGACGTTGAACACGGGTGTCTCTTCCTCTTGAAGGCGCTCTTCGATGTCGCCCGGAATCACGATCTCGGCGATGCGCGAGCTGCCGGGGTCACCCGCGATGGGGATGTCGGTGTAGATGTCGAGGCGAGCCGCCTTGGCGATGGCGTGGGTGGAGGTCGGGGCGGTCAAAAACAAGATCGCGCTGAGCAGGCCGAGCTTGAGGATGATGTTGAGGACACCGATGACCGTGTCTGCGTGGTCTCCCCCGTCGCTGCCGATCAGGTCGACGAGCTGCTGGGTCGCCAGCAGGGCCAGACCAAACAGGATCAGGGCCTGGGCGAGGGTGTCGGACTTTCCGGCCGGGTGCATGCGCGAGTAGAAGTCGGGCATGCGCAGCACGCCGAGGGACCCGGTGAGCGCGAACAGACAGCCGACGATCATGGCGATCGCGCCGATGACCTCGAGCACACCCACTAGGCCAGCCTCCCGAATTGGATGTACTTGAGGATAGCGAGGGTGACGATGAAGTTGATCAGGGCGTAGACGATCGCCGTGTCGAGGAAGAAACCCGGGCTGCCCTGGGCAAGATCCAAAAACGCGATGCAGGCGACGAGGACGACGGTCTTGGTGCCCATGGCGTTGACCGCCAGGATCCGATCGAACACGGTGGGTCCGCGCAGGGCCCGAATCAGGAGCAGGAGCAGGCCGATCAGGAGCAGGACGCAGGATGCAAACACCACGTAGAACACGGGGGAAGGCCCCCCAGCCTCGACGGAGGCGCTGGCCAGCACGATCATGGGTTCGTATCCCCCTCTACGATCTTGACCCGGGCGTGCATCCTGCCCTCCAGAAGATCGTCGGCGGCAGCCCGGGTGAGCGCGTGGACCAGGAGTTCGTGGTCACCGACCTCGACCGTGACCGTTCCCGGGGTCAGGGTGATCGAATTCATATAGGTCGCCAGACCGTAGGGCGTGCGCAGCTCATGGGGAACACGGATCATCTGGGGCTCGATCTCGAGGCGGCCGGGCTTCCAGACCACCTTGAGCACGTCGATGTTGGCGAGCAGGATCTGCCACATGAGCCAGGGCAGGTAGAGGATGGTGCGCCACCAGTAGGCGTAGGGCATGCCCTCGTCGTCGACGATGCCCAGGTGCCGGGCCAGCAAGGTCACGAGCAGGCAGACGACGACGCCCGCGCCCATCAGGAACGCGCTGTGGATCTGCCCCGAGAGCACCACATAAAAAGCGAACAGCGACACGAAGAGGAAGAGGGCGTTCTTCATTGGAGGTTCGCGCGACAGCCGTTCAACGAGGTGGTGTTCGAAGGGCCTAACGGGCGTGGGCCGCGGGCAGCCTTGACCCCGGCGCGATGCATGGTACGCCCGGCGAGCCCCTGCGCGCCACAAAGATCGGTCATGCTTGTGTGTGGCTCGTGATGGCCGCAAACCCAGACTCGACCGGCATGAGGGTCGTGAGACGTGAGAGACTCGGCATCCAAAACGCGAACAAAGATCACTGGTGCTCGGACTGGGAGGTCTGACGCGCCCGGATCTCCTGGTTCATCCAAGGAGGACGATCGGCTGCAGGCGTGGCTCGCAGGGGGACTGGGGGACGCGCTGCGGCACTTGGGCTGGATCCGCTTGATTCGGGTGTTGGCGACGGAGCTGCGCATGGATCTGGTGCGGGGCCGGGTCACGGACGAACTCGATGCGATGGAGGCCCTCCTGGGTGGGCAGTCCTCCGCGTCGATCCGAGATCGACGCGGGCGACCGGGACTCGTGGTGGCGCTCGAGAGCCTACCTTCGATCCGACCCCTGCCTGACGCGGGATCGGCCCAACGGGCGTTGGACGAGCTCGATGGGCTGGAGTTGGTGCTGGCACACGAGGTCGAGGAAGCGCCGGAGTCGACCTTGCGGGCGGGTCTCGCCCAACTCGAGGACCTCGACGAGAGCGTGGCGATCGCGGTGGGAGGGGCTCCGCTCTCCGTGGTCGAACTGATCGGTGTGGCTGAACTGTGTCGGGTCGTCAGCGCGCTGGCGGGTCTGATGGACGGGGTCCAGGTGGGCCTCGAAAGGGGGGCCAAGGGTGACAGGCGAGAGACGGGAGACGAGCGGGAGCTCTCGAGCGGGAGCCGTAACGAGCGTGGCTTCGAAGCCCTTCGCCGGCTCCTGTGTGGGACGCGCGAGCGTCTGCCCGAACTCCCGGAGCTCCTGCGCGCGCTGGATCGCGCCATCGACAGGAGTCCTCGGGGCGGGGGCGAGCCTCGGATCTCCAGCGCCGCGAGTGAGGCCCTGGCCGCGGCGCGCAAACAGGTGCGCTCGAGCAGGCAGGCCCTGCTGGCCAAGGCCGAGCGCAGCCTGCGAACGCAGAGCTTTGCCGAGTGCCTGCGGGACGGCTACTGGACCGAGCGCGACGGTCGGGTGGTGTTTCCGATTCGCAGCGACGCGCTGGGCAAGGTCCGGCAGCGCGGAGCCATCATTCATGGGTCGTCGGGCAGTGGCCACACCTTTTTTGTGGAGCCCGGGCACCTCGTAGAGGACAACAATGCCCTGCGCGAGGCCGAGCTCAACGCCGCCGAGGAGGAGCGCAAGGTCATGCGCCGGCTCAGCGCCGAGGTTGCGGAGCACGCTCAGGCCCTGCGGACGATGCAGGCCGCGTGTGTCCAGTTTGATCTGTGCGCGGCGAAGTTGGCCCTGGGGGCGCGCTACAGCGCGATCACTCCAGAGCTGACCGGTCGCTCGAGCGACGGCGGTTCGGGGCAGGGCGAGCACGCGCCCATCGAGCTGCGCGCGGCTCGGCATCCGCTGATGCTCATCGACGGCATCGACGTGGTGCCCAACGATCTGTTGCTCGCCCGCGGGCACGGCCTGGTGGTGAGTGGTCCAAACGCGGGCGGCAAGACGGTGGCGCTCAAGACCATGGGCCTGTGCGCGCTGATGGCTGCGGCGGGTCTGCGCCTCCCCTGTCGCGGCCGGGCCCGCCTGCCGGTGTTTCGCCGCGTGGTCACGGATGTCGGCGACGATCAGTCGATCATCGCCAACCTCTCGACCTTCTCGGCCCACATCGGGCATGTGCTCGAGGCGCTGCGCCAGGCCGAGCGCGACGGGGCCGGGACCTTGGTGCTCCTCGATGAGGTCGCGGTGGGCACGGACCCGGAGCAGGGGGCGGCGCTGGCCGAGGCGATCCTCACCGAGCTCGTGACCTTGGGGGCGACCTTGGTGGTGACCACCCACTACGACCGCCTCAAGCTGCTGGCGACCCGAAGCAGCGAGCAGGGGGGCAGGGGCGCTGGCAAGTTTCACAACGCGGCCGTGGGTTTCGACATCCAGCGTATGCGCCCGACCTTTCGCTTGAGCCTGGGGGTGCCCGGGAGCTCGAGCGCGCTCGCGGTCGCCGAGCGCCTGGGCATGCCCAAGAGCGTGCTCGCCGAGGCCCAGGCCACGCTCGGTGACGAGGGGGTGAAGGTCGACGAGCTCCTGCGCGAGATCGAGGCGGAGCGGGCTTCGTTGGGCCGGGCCCGGGAGCTGCTGGAGCGGGAGCTGGCCGGCCTCGAGCGCCGCGACAGCGAGGTGAGGACTCGGGAGCGCCGGGTCCTCGACGGGGTCCGCAGCCATCGGGCCAAGGCCTACGTCGCGGCCACGGACGAGCTGCGGGCGCTCGAGCGCGAGCTCAAGCACCGCCGCCGGGGGCTGCGAGATTCGCGACCCGAGCGTGTCTCGCAGCTGCCCACCCGGGCCCAGATCAGCGCCGACGCCCGGACCGCGCTGGCTCGGCATCGGGCTCAGACCGACGCCGAGACCGAGGCCCAGCGCGGAGCCGACGAGCGTCTCGATGCGCGCACCCTCGAGCTCGGGGACGAGGTCCGGGTGCGGAGTATGAAGCAAGAGGGGGTGATCGTTGCGCTCTCGGGAGCGAGCCGGGGCCGGCCGGCCAAGCGGGTGACCGTGCAGCTCCAGCTGATGCGGACCACGGTCAAGCCTGCCGACCTCGAACCGGTTCGGCCCCAGCGCAGCGGTCCCCGGGTCAAGCGCGGCAAATCGACGCCCGTGTTCAACTTCAAGGCTGTGGTCACCGCCCAAGCCGCACGCCACTTCGGGGACTCGCCCATGGTTATCGAGACCAGCGTGGACAACAGCTGCGACGTCCGGGGAGAGCGCTTCGAGGATGCCCAAGATCGGGTCGCGGACTTTGTGGCCCAAGCCATGGCGCGGGACCAAGACGTGATCTTGATCCGCCATGGGCACGGGGCTGGGGCCCTGCGCAAGGCCGTCCGTGAGTGCCTGTCCCGCTCCCCCAACGTCCGCAAGCAGCGACCGGGGCTGGCCAAAGAGGGCGGCGACGCGGTCACGGTCGCCTGGGTCGAGTGAGGCTGGGACCCCGGGGTCGAGAGGGGCACGATCATGTTATCAATGATCGTGCTCCTCTCGACCTCGCGGCGAAGCGGCCGAGCGAGCGACCGAGGTCCGCGCGGTCCCGGGGGCGGTCGCTCGGCAGCTCGGGTCGCGCTCGTATCTGTCCTGGGATCTGTCCTGGGATCTGTCTTGAGTTTGGGGCTGCTCGCGCCCCCGATCGCGCGAGCGGGAAACGGGGGCGAGGGTCGCTCGATCTTGCGGGACGCCGACCGCCCCTACACGGTCGTCGCGGGCGAGGCCGATGCCAGCGCGGTGGTCCAAGACCCGGCGAACCTCGCCTATCTCCAGGGCTTCAGCGCGATCCTCGACTTCGCCATCAACACCCAGGCCAGCGGCCGCCGGGGTAGCGGGGTGGGCCTGTTCGCGGCCCTGCCCCTGCCGTGGAAGGTGTTGAGCCTCGGCGTGGGTGTGCAGGCCATGTGGCGGGGACAGGCCAGCTTGGACACGAGCTCGACCAACGCCGACAGCCCCTACGGCAAGTTCACGGTCGCCGCGGGGCTGCCCCTGATGCGGTGGGCGCCGGGCTTGGCGGTGGGCCTGAGCTACTCGCGACTGTTTGCGGAGAACAACCTTTATGCCCGGGGGGCGAACCAGCTCGACCTGGGGGTGAGCTGGCGAAGTAATCGCTTCTTGACGATGGCCATCGTCGCCCGGAACATCAATGCGCCGCGCCTCGAGGGTCGACGCTTCCCGGTGGTCTTGGATCCCGAGCTTGCGCTGCGGCCCCTGGGGACACCTGCGCTCGAGTTCGCCTTCGGCTTGCGTGGGACCTTCAACGGTCCGGCCGCCCAGGTCCAGGGCTACGCCTTCGAGCCCCGGGGGCGGGTGCTCGCGGGAGCCCGGGGTGTCCGGGTGTTTTTGGAGGCCGAGCTGATGGCGTACTACGACCTCAGCGAGGTCAGCAGCGAGCCCCTCCAGGCGGTCCGCGTCAACGCCGGGCTCCAGTTCGACGCCCCCCACTTTGGGGCCGCCGCGGCCGTGAGCATGGGAGGGGGGACGGGGGGAGGCGACGGCCTCCAGGGGGCCTCGGGTCGGCTGCGGGCGAGCGCCGAGCGTTACACCGAGGTCTTGCCCACGCGCCCGCGCCGAGTCACGCGGGTGTCTCTGGCCGGGCGAGACAGCGATCGGGAGCTGGCCGCAGTCGTCGCGATATTGGACGAACTCGCCCAGCGTCGCGGTGGCGTGGTGTTGGTCGAGATCGGGGGGACCGGCTTTGGCCTGGCCCAGCTCGAGGAGGTGCGCGAGGCTCTGACGCGCTTCCAAGGCGGGGGTGGCAAGGTCGTGGCTTACCTCGAGGGGGCGAACCTCTCGCACTACTTTCTGGCCTCGGTCGCCGATCGGGTGATCGCGCATCCCCAGGCGGCCCTCTCGATCCTCGGGTTTTCGAGTCGGAGCTTCTACTGGGGCGAGCTGCTCGGGCGCCTGGGCGTGGAGGCCGAGTTTGTGCGCATCGCCGAGTACAAGGGCACGCCGGAGCATTTCTCCAGGGGCGGGCCCTCGGCTCCGGTCGCCGAGGCCAACCGGGTCTTGCTCACCGATCGCTGGAACCACGCCCTACGGATGATCGCTCGGGCTCGGGCTCGGGATCCCAAGGTCGTGTCGGGGTGGGTCGACGAGGCGCCCTGGCAGCCCGGGGACGCCCGTCGGGCGGGTGTGGTGGACGATCTGGCCTGGCCCGACGAACTCGACGCGAAGCTCGAGACCTGGCTGGGTCGAGCGGTGCGCATCGAGCCTCCCCCGAGCTCGCCCCTGCGTTCAGGCGGGTGGCGAGACCCGGCCCACGTCGCGGTCCTCCACATCGACGGGACCTTGGTGGCGGGGCCCTCGCTGCACATTCCCCTGCTCGACATCGACGTGGCCGGAGCGGGGACCCTGACCCGGGAGATCGAGGCGCTGCACGCCGATCGAGACGTCAAGGCCGTGGTCGTGCGCATCAACTCCCGGGGGGGATCGGTGAGCGCGGCCCGGGACATCACCCGGGCCCTCGATCTGCTCCGGGTCGACAAGCCGGTGGTCATCTCCATGGGCGAGACAGCGACCTCGGGCGGCTACTACGTGGCCACTGCGGGCCAGTACATCTACGCCGACGCGAGCACCGTCACCGGGAGCATCGGCATCTTCTATCCGAAGTTCGATTTCTCGGGCTTCCTGGACAAGTTCAGCGTCGGCGTCGATATGATCTCTCTGGGTGATAGGGCGACCATGCGCTCGCTGTGGAAGCCCTACAGCGAGGACGAGCGCGCCGCGGTCACAGCAGGGATTCAGGTCAGCTATGACCGGTTCATCGATCGGGTCGCCGCAGCCCGGGCGATGACGCCTGAAGCTGCCGACGCGGTCGCCCGGGGTCGGATCTGGAGCGGCGTGCGGGCCATCGAGGTCGGCCTGGTCGACGAGTACGGTGGGATGCACGAGGCCACCGACCGGGCGGCGCGGATGGCTGCGCTCTCGGCTGTGGGCGGGAGCGCAGCCATGTCGGTGCGCCACTACCCGGCCGCTCCGACCCTCGTCGATCAGATCCGGAGCCTGTTCGGGATCCGGCTGAACTTGCCCCTGGGCCGGGCGGGGGGGGCCCTGCGCGAGAGCGGGATGGCGAGTGTGGACCCGCTGACCGGACGGGCACTTCGCTTCGCCGATCCGATCTTGAAGACGCTTGGGCTGCTGCCCGCCTCGATGTGGTTGAGCGAGGCGCCCGAGGCCATGGCGCTCGGGGCCTACGCATTCGAGATCGAGGGCTGACGCCGGCCGGCGCCGATAATGCAGGACAAGGCGGGGTGCAAACGCGCTATCCTGAGGCATGGACGGCGTGCTCACCCCCGAGCAAGAGTGGACCTTGGTCGCTTGCGGCATGATCGCGCACGCCGACGACATGCTCGAGTTTGGAGAGTGGGATCAGCTCTTGCGCCTGGTCGATGTGGCGACCCTCGACAGCGCGCAGACCGAGGCGTGGATCGAGCTGCTCGGAGATCGGCCGGCCCTCGAGCGCCGCTTTGGAGAGCTGCCGCCGCCCTTGCCCCACGTGGCCGAAGAGCTGCTCGCGCGCTGTTGGACCATGGCCCTCGCCGATGGGCACGGCTCAGAGGTCGAGGCGGCGGTCCACGATCACATCGCCGAGAAGGTCGGGGTGGACGCCGATCAGGCGCTGAAGCTGCGCGCGCAGTGGACGGAGGCCGCCGCCGAGCGAGCCGAGATCGTGGTTGCGTTCGCGGCCGCGCTCGCCAACCTCGACGGTCGTATGGACAGCGCGGAGGCTGCTCAGTTCGACTCCCTGCTCGAGCGCATGCCGGTGACGGTCTCTCGTCGCCTCGAGCTCTCGGGCCTGCTCTATGCGCCGCCGAAGCTCGACGACATCGGTGCACGGGTGGCTGCGCTGGCTGCGGAAGCCCGGGAGAGCGTGCTCTATGAGGTCGTACCCCTGGTTCGTGCGAGTCACCGGGGCGAGCGAGAGCGGGCCGCATTTCTGGCCTTGGCCGAGCGCGCAGCCGTGTCGGTGGACCGGGCCCTCGAGCTGCTCGAGGGCTGAGTGAGCCCGATACTCGTGGGTGGGTCGGTCGGCGGTCGAGGTGATGCGGCGTTCATCGCAGGCTGCCGGGCCGAGTGCTCGTGATCGCCGCTGTGCGCGGTAGACCCGCTCGGCGCTCCGAATTGGGTTGCCGCCGCATGCCGCCGTGCTGCACGATTGGTCGATGAACTGGCGAGGAATCGGGCCCTGGGTGTGCGTGGTTGCGCTGAGCGCCTGTTCTGGAGGGGAGCCGGGTCGAGACAACTCGATCTACTCGACGACCAACTCGACGACCAACTCCACAGGCGGGGACGATGCGACCAGCGACGCGGACGCGGACGCGGACGAAGATGCGGACGCCGAGGGGAGCTCGGGCGAGGCCAGTGGCACCGAGACCGGCACGACCTCCGACGAGAGCACAGAGGGCACGCCGGTCTGTGGCAACGGCGCGAAAGAGGGGGCGGAGGAGTGTGACGGCAGCGACGTGGGCGGACTCAGCTGCCTCGACTTCGGTCACGACAACGGCGCGCTGATCTGCACGGATGACTGCACCCTGTTCACAAACGCGTGCTCGACCTGTGGCGACGGCCAGCTCGCGGCGACCGAGGTCTGTGACGGGGCCAACTTCGGCGGCTTGACCTGCGTCGACCTGGGCTACCAGGGGGGGACATTGAGCTGCTCGGCGGACTGCTCCGACGTGCTCCAGACCAACTGCATCGAGTCGCCCACCTGTGGCAACGGTGTGCTCGACGGGGGAGAGATCTGCGACGGCGCGAACCTCAACGGACAGAGCTGCGTCGGTTTGGGTTTCGACGCTGGTGCGCTCCTGTGCTCGAACTGCGCGTACGACACCAGCGGCTGTACGCTCGATCAATGTGTGCTCTTGTTTGGGACTTGCAACCTGTTGGCGGACGACTGCTGCGAGGGCCTGGTCTGCAATCTTTTTTGTGTTCCGGCTTGACCGGCCCCCGCTGAGATCAGGCGTCGACGTCGTGCAGGGTGAGCGTGGTGATGAAGTCCCGCTTGCCCAGGTCGACGCCGGCGAGGCGCATCAGGGCGTAGGCCGTGGTCACGTGGAAGTAGAAGTTGGGGATCGCCATCTCGCGCAGGTAGTCGTCACCCTTGGCACCCTTGCCGGGTAGAAAAGAGAGCCGGACCTCGCGCTCAGCGGCGCCGGCGAAGTGGCTCTCGTCGACACTGGAGAGCCACTCGAGGGTCACGGCGATGCGCTGCTTGAGCTGGACGATCGTGGTCTCGTCGTCCTCGTGCTTGGGGGCTTCGAGCCCGGTGAGCCGGCCTGCGGTGAACTTGGCGGTGTCGCAGGCGGCCTGAACTTGGAACGCGAGCGGACGCATGTCCGGGGCCAGGCGAAAGCCGACGAAGCTGTCTGGGCTGATGTCCTTGGCCTCGGCGAAGGCGACGACCTTGTCGAGCTGGCCATCGAGGTTGCGGAGCATGGTGGACATCTGGACGACGGAGAGCTGGTAGAACGACATTTGCGGAACGATCCGCGCTCGCGCGGTCACGGTCAACACGAGCTCCCCCCCCGAACTAGGCGGGCTCGGTCTGCACGCCTG
>CAYVJQ010000022.1:16674-23505 GCA_964451725.1 uncultured Nannocystaceae bacterium
GGTGCCGGGTCGGGGTCGGGGCCACCGATCTCGGCGGGTCGGAGGACCCAGCGTCGCGTGGCGTCGATGCTCGAGTCGATACGTAGGGAGAGCGCGGCGAGGCGTGCGTCGAGTTCATCCACGCCAGTCATCCGTCTTCCCAGTTACCCCGGTCACCCCAGTCACCGTATGCTGAACAATCGACGCCGAACAAGGGAGCAAGGAGGTGTCAGCGGGGATCCTGAGGGGGTCGATGCGCGCCGCGTGTTGCGCGCCAGATGCCATGTTTTCACGGTAGCAACCTCGGTCTAAGAACCCAGAGCGGGTCGAGGCAGGCACAGCCCCGGGACTCGCATGATTGGAAATCGCTCGAACAGGGGGGGAAGGGGCGATCCGAGTGTCTCTGAGCCTCGAGCTCGGCCGGGCTCCGAGTCGAGGCCCCCGAGTTCATAGGAATGCTTGCTTTGGATCGGTGTGCGGTATTGTCTAGGCACATGGAGCCCGGCAAGCCTCAGCCACCACGCGTGTTATTGGTGGAGGATGAACCTGCGGTAGGCGACGCGTTGATCGACTGCCTCGAGCAGATCGGTTGCACCGTCGTCTCGGTCCCGACCTTGAGCGGCGCTGCCGCCTTGGCCAGAGACGACAGCGAGGTTTTTGATGTTGCGATCTTGGATCTCGAGTTGCCGGATGGAAACGGGCTCGAACTGGTCGCAGCGCTACGTTCGCGATCCGCGCCTTGTGTGGCCTTGGTGCTGACGGCCCACGAGGAGAGCGAGTGGGGGAGGAGAGCGGCTGCGGTCGGTGTCGCCGGGTTCCTGCGCAAGCCGGTCTCGGCGCGACGACTCTCGGCGGAGGTCGCCCAGGCGACAGCTCGGAGTCGGGAGATGCGGACCTGGGCGATCAAACAGGGGGACGGTGCGGCGAGTGAAGCGCGTGGGGGCGGCGAGCAGATCGTCGCGGCCGCGGTGGTCGCCGACCTCGACAGCGTGGATCCCGAAGCCGAGCGTACGGCCGGCGATCAGATTCGCCTGTTGGCCGACGAGTTTGGACTGACGGCCAGACAAGCGGAGGCCCTCGAACAGGTCAGCGCGGGCCACCGGGACCGGCAGATCGCCGAGTCCATGGGGGTCAGCTATTCACGGGTGCGCCAGTTGTTGGCGGCGGGGTTCGGCAAGTTGGGGGTCAAGTCGCGCAACGACTTCATCCGCTTCCTGTGTGAGCGCCAAGGTATCCGCTGAGCCGAACTCGAGCCGAACTCGAGCTGAAATTGTAGAGAGCGCCGCGGCCAGATGGCCGGGCGCTCTCGAGCGTTTTAGCGACGCCTATTTGACGCCGTGCATGCGCTTGTTGAGCCAGCCCGAGAGCAGGACCAAGACCACGCCGCTGGCGACGATGGCGATGCCGAAGTTTTGGTAGGTGCCCACGTATTTTTCGACGACCTCCTTGGCGCTGACCGACATGGCGGTGATGGTCTCGGCGCTGACCGAGCTGGCGTCGTAGAAGATCGAGACCAGGCGGGTCATCTCCGGGCGCAGGGTCGCCTCGATGTGGGCTTCGCTGGTCCCAAAGCCGGTCTCGATCAGCCCGACGACCTTGGTGGTGCTCTCGCCGGTGAGCTTGGCCAGGCCGGCCCCGACCTTGTTGGCGGCGGCGAAGCTCAGGAACCAGGCCCCCATCACCGTGCCGGTGAGGTGCGAGGGGGCGAGCTTGGTGACCATGGACAGGCCGATGGGCGAGATGAACAGCTCGCCGGTGGTGTGCAGCAGGTACATGAACACGAGGAACATCAAGGGGATCTTGAAGTCGTCGCCGGCCACCGCCGCGCCCACGGTCAGGAGCAGGAAGCCCAGGCCGAGCTGGAACAGGGCGAAGGCGAACTTGAGGGGGATGTTGGGGTTCTTGCCGCGCTTGTCGAGGGCGACCCACATCCACTGAAAAATGCTGCCGAAGATGATGATGAAGGCCGGGTTGAAGGCCTGGGTCATCGTCGTGGGCATGGTCCAGCCGAAGATCTCCCGGTCGACGGCCCGGTCGGCGAACAGGGTCAGCGAGGTGCCGGCCTGCTCGAACATCGCCCAGAACATGATGTTGAAGATCATGAGGATGAAGAACACCACCATGCGGTCACGCAGGACGGTTTTTTGCTCGCCCTCGGCGTCCTGCCCGGCTTTGACCGCGCCCCGCAGGAGGCTGACCACCACCACCGTCATCGTGATGAAGAGCAGCACATCGACGAAGGTCAGGCCGAAGAGCAGCTTGTTTTGGATCATGGCCACGGTAGCGATCCAGCCGCCCTTGTCGGCGGCCTCGGTGACCGCGCCCTCGGAGACGAGCAAGAAGTAGAGCGCCGGGATGACCGCGAGCGAGCCGAGCACGGTGAGGTGCCAGTTGCTCAGGGGGCCGAGGCGGGGCTTGTGGAGCTTGTCCTCGTCGGGCGGGAAGCCGTGGCCCTCGAGCTGGCCCTGGCCGAACAGAAACACGAGCAGGCCGATGATCATGCCCAGGCCGGCGAGCCCGAAACCCCACTTGTAGCCATAGGTGGAGCCCACGTAGGCGACCACGGTGGTCGCCAAGACGGCGCCCACGTTGATACCCATGTAGAAGATGGTGAAGCCGGAGTCTCGCCGCGGGTCGCCGTCTTTGTAGAGTCGGCCGACGATCGAGGAGATGTTGGCCTTGAAGTAGCCGTTGCCGACGATGATCGTGCCCATGCCCAGGTAGAGCAGGGCGTTGCCCTCGCTGAGGACCCCGTTGCCGACCAGCATGAACTCGCCGATGGCCATCAAGATGCCACCCAAGATCACCGCCCGGCGGTAGCCGAGCAGCTCGTCGGCGAGCTTGCCCCCGAGCACCGGCGCCGCGTAGACGAGGGCCGTGTAGGCACCGTAGACGCCGTAGGCTGGGTCGTCGCGGAACAGCAGCTCCACGGTCAAGTACAGGATCAACAGGGTGCGCATGCCGTAGTAGCAAAACCGCTCCCACATCTCCGCGAAGAACAGGACGAACAGGCCTGGGGGATGGTCGCCCATCAGACGCTTGGCGAGGCTGGACACGAACGCAGCCTACACTGGCCCTGGACCGATCTGCGGGTCCGATCCGCGGGCTCGATCCCCACCGGTTGGTCCTCGGACCAGGTCAGCGCAGGGCGAAATCCCATTCACACTCGATCGTCGGCCCTATTTCGCCAATTTTTCGGCCCTCGGGGGGCGCGTCCGTAGGGTGGACATATGGATACGGTGATCCCCGCTTCGCTGCTGCGCAGTCCCGCCGAGGCCCCCGCCGACGCGCGCCGATCTGGCCTTCGATCCGGCTTTCGATCTGGCCTTCGATCTGGGGTTCGAACCAGAGCGCCGAACTCGGGGCGTGGACAGGCGACACCGGCCTGGCTCTGCGAACCCGACGAGCACGATCCCAGGCTCACGGCCGGGACCATGCTGGCGCACACCAAGCAGTATCGGATCGAGGGCTGCATCGGTGAGGGCGGGATGGGCTGGGTCTACAAGGCCTGGGATCCGGTGCTCGAGCGGGCCGTGGCGGTCAAGGTCATGAAGCCCGAGGTCCCGGAGTCGGAGCGGGATCGCTTTCGCTGCGAGGCCGTGTGGGGCGCCCGCTTCTGTCACCCGGCGATCGCCCGGGTCTTCGACCTCGTGGGTGTTCCGGGGCAGGGGATCTCGTGGTTCGTCATGGAGTATCTGCCCGGTCAAGATCTGGCGACCCTGGTTCACCGGGCCCGGAGCCGAAACCGGGACATTCCGCTGCGCCTGATCGGCGATGTGTTTCGCCAGGTCTTGGGGGCGCTCCAGTACTCCCACGACTGCAAGGTCGTGCACCGGGACGTGAAGCCCGAGAACATGTTCGTGACCCGGGATCCGAACACGCGCTTTGTGACCACCAAGTTGCTCGATTTCGGGGTCGCCCTCGATCGTTCCCGCCCGCGGGTCCGGCCTGAGCGCCACCTCGTCGGGGACCCGCGCTACATCGCGCCGGAGCAGACCCAGCACGGCCGCAGCGTCGACGCCCGGGCGGACATCTACGCGGCCGGCATGAGCCTGTGGGAGGCGCTGTGCAGGCGCCACCCCTTCGCCGACCTGACGGCCCAGGGCTGCACGACCCCCGCCGGTCTGTCGGCCCTGCTGCACGCCCAGCGAACCCGAGTTCCGGCGCCGGTGAGTAACTTCTTGTCGGAGCAGCTGCCCCCGACGGTGGTCTGTGGGCTCGACGTGGTGGTCGCCAAGGCGACGGCCAAGGACCCGGACCAGCGCTTCGAGAGCGCGCGGGCCATGCAGTCGGTGCTCCTCGACGTGCTCTCGAGCTGAGGCCGCCGCGGAGGGTCGACCCAAGACGGGACGCCGGCAAATCACGTTTGTGGGATGGAATCCCACCCCCCAAGTTCGCGTAGCCTGGCGGCAATGGATTGGATCGGTACGCGCCCGCCACGTGGACTCTCTCTCGTCGGGTTGATCGGGCTCGCTGCGCTCACGCTTCCCTCGGGCGCCTGCAAGCACGACGCCGGCGACTCGACCTCGCCCAGCAGCGCGCACCCACGAGCTTCGGGCGTGAGCTCGGGCGCGCCCGAGCTGGCCATCGGTCCGCGCAGTCTGGTGGCCGTGCCCCAGAAGATGTTGCCGAATATCGAGGAGTGGCTGTTCTCTCCCGACGGGACTCGAATCGCCAGCGTCACAGACTACGCCTGTGGGATCTGGGACGTGGAGTCGGGCCTGTTTTTGGGCCAGCTTCCGGGCCAGCTTCCGGGCCAGCTTCCGCATGTCGATCTGGATGGGGAGCCGGGGCGTGAACCCGATCCCTGCCAAAGCTGGACGGCGATCGAAAACGGCTGGGAGGGCCGCGTGGTCTCGGCCGACGGGGCCCGGACCTTGGACTGGAGCGGCCGGACGCTCACGATCGATGGGTCGGACTCCGATGTGCCGCCGCAGACTCTCAGCTGTGCGGGCTGTGGGGAGATCGAGAGCGTCGCCTGGAGTCCGGACGAGTCCCAGGTCGTCATGTTGGTCAGCGGGCCGTCCAAGATCGAGGTCTGGGACCTGGCCAAGGGGGAGCGGGTCCGGGACGAGGAGCTCGAGGCCACCGGCGAAGGAGAGATCCGCGAGTGGGAGGTGGGCTGGAACCGAGATGGGATCGTGGCCGTGATTCAATACGAGTCCGATTTTGTATATGACTACGAATACGACGGCGACGACTACGACAACGACGACAATGACAATGACAATGACAATGACGGCGAGGATGATGAAGACGGGGCCCTCGACGGCTTCACCTTGGCCTCTTATTTTTGGCCGGCGGGCGGCGGCGAGGCGGAGGTCGACCTCGATCTGTTCTCCATGCCGGCTTGGTCGGGGAGCGAGATCTACTTCGATCCTCTGATGCGCTTCGCCTTCATTCTCGAAGAGAGTGAAGAAGAGCGTGTGGGCTCGTTCTACAATTTGTTGAGCTACGGCATCACCGGAGCAGACAGCGGGCTGGAGTGGGGATCGGAGGTCGGCTCGGATATGGAGGTCACCCGCGAGGTCGAGGGCTACTGGTCGACCGCGACCGAGACCCAGTGGGTGCAAGCCGACGCGACCTACATCTTCAATGGCTTTGAGGAGTGGGAGCAGATCTCCGTGGGGTGGTCGGCGATCTCGATCGAGCCCAAGGTCGGGATCTACGGAGACATCCTGTTCGAGGGTGGGGGGATCGCCAACGAGGCCGACTTCGAGCAGGTTCTGTCGGCCGGCGACTCGGCGAGGGTCGGCTGGTCGCTGTGCGGAATCTATGTCGCAGACGATGCTCCCGCGGCGATGCGCCTGCCGAGTGAGGATAGGGAAGAGGACTGTGTGGGCGAGGTGGTGAACTTTGCGGAGTGTGAGCCCATCGCCGGGAGCCCCTACCTGGACGCCCAACTGGCGACCTGCCAGGGCCAGCTGGCCCTGGTCACGCCGGGAGTCGGGCGCGACCTTGGTCGGCTCCGTCAGCGGCTCGCGGTCGACCCGGACTCGCAGGCCTACTGGGGCCGAGGGGGCTGGCTGGCCCTGCTTGAGCCCAGCGGAAGGCTGTCGGTCGTCGACGCGCGCTCGGGGCTCGTCGGTCTGGAGATCCAGGATGTGCTCGAGGTCCAGGACCTGGCCCTGGGCGACGCCCACCATCGACTGGGCCTGGTCCGTGGCGACAAGCTCGAGATCTTCGACATGCAGGCGGGCGAGCTCGCGCTCACCCTGCCCCTGGTCGACGGAAAATTAGGCCTGAGTCCAGACGGGAGCCGATTTGCGGGCGTGATCGACAACGCGGTCGTGGTTTGGTCGGCCGCCAGCGGTGAGCAGCTCTCGCGCTGGCCGCAGACCGATCCTGTCACCAGCGCGGCGTGGCGCCAAGATGGGGCGGCCATCATGGTCGGTGACGAGGTTCCTCAGCGGGCCTTGGACGCCGCCACGGGGGCGGTGGTCCAGACCTACGATCCGGACACGGTCGACAACGAGGTCGATCTCGACTTCGACCCGAGCTGGCGCTGGATCCACGACGACAACGGCAGCGTGATCCGGACCTTGGACATGCGTCGGCTGTACTACGGGAACGCCATCGCCGGCTGGGCGCGCCTCGACTCTGGACAGTTCGAGGGCGCGGTCGCAGAGACCATGGGCGACGCGGTGACCATCCGCTACCGGGTCGGAGACGACCCTCTGGGGGTGCCGACCTACACCCATTCGGAGGTCGCTCAATGGCTCGAGACCCCGGGGTTGGCCGGAGCCTTCTTCGCGGGTGATCCCCTGCCGGGGGTCGTGCTCAGTGAAGAGGCCTACGCGCGCTTGGTGGGGCCCTCGGTCGAGCCGGCGCTCGAGGCCAAGCGCGCCCAGA
>CAYVJQ010000022.1:23605-67249 GCA_964451725.1 uncultured Nannocystaceae bacterium
GCGCGCTTGGTGGGGCCCTCGGTCGAGCCGGCGCTCGAGGCCAAGCGCGCCCAGATCGACTGAGCGACTGGGCGAGCGAGCGACTGACTGGGCGACTGGGCGACGACCATGAACCTCCAGACACAGCGTGGCCACAGCCGCCGGAGTCGGATGGGCGTCGCTGCGACTTTGACGATGATCGCGCTGCTGGGGGTCGGTGGTGTAGGTGTGAGCAGGGCCTCTTCTTTGGGGGCGGGGGCGGGAATTCACCGCGGCCCAGATATGCCTGGGCCGACCCGGCACGAGCGCGCCGACGACCGTCTCGATCGCAACGACGAGTGCGTGACCTGCCACGCCGACGAGGCCGCAGAGTGGGCGGGATCCCTGCATGCGGACGCGTTTGTGGATCCCATGTTTCAAGATGCCTTCGAGCGTGAGGGGGAGATGGGCTTTTGTCAGGGCTGCCACGCCCCCGAGGCCGACCCACGGCACACGCCCGACTCCCGGCGGGCGGCGATCGGGGTGGGCTGTGTCAGCTGTCACCTCGAACCCGGGGACGAGGCCGTGTCGGCGGGCCCGAGGGCGGGTGGGGACACGGGCCCCGAGCGTGCACCCCACGCCCTGCGGCGCACACCCGAGTTCAGCACGGACCAGGCCTGCCTGGGCTGCCATGAGTTTTCGGCCCCCGACGCCAGGCGCGGGAGTGACAGGCTCATGATGCAGCGGACCGGGACCGAGCACCGGCGCTCGGGCTCGGCGACCCAGACCTGCCAGAGTTGCCACATGCCGCCCACGGCGGGTGAGCGCGTCCATCGGGGCCACGGTTTCCCGGCCTCGGGCGAAGCTCGCATGCTGCGTGGAGCGGCGAGCATCGACGCGCGGCGGGTCCAAGAGCGAGGATCCGAAGGCGAGCTTCGGGAGCTCGTCGTGGTCACGCTCGTCGCCCGGGGGGTCGGCCACGCATTTCCGACCGGGGATCTGTTTCGTCGTTTGGCGGTCGAGGTCGAGGTCGAGGGCGAGACAGGGGAAGTCTGGGCGGAGGTCGAGTACCTCTCGCGCCACTTTGGGTCTGTGCGCCTGGGATCGGGGGCGGTCGCCAAGATCGAGGGTGAGGACAACCGGGTCGGCATCGGTGAGGGCCCGCGCGAGGTCCGTTTCGAGGTCCCCGCGAGCGTGCACGGCCGAGCGCTGCGCTGGCGCGTGATCTATCAGCGGGCCTTCGGCGCTCCTCAGGGCGACGAGGACCGGGCACCGATCTGGGACCAAACTCCGATCGAGAGCGGCCGCCTGCCGGCCATCGACGGGCCAGATCGGTAGCCAGATCCGCAGCCATAAAAAAACGGCGGGCTCATGCCCGCCGTGTTCAGTTCGCAGACCAGGCTGAGCCTGGACGCGTTCACATGCTGCGTTCGCAGGCCGTGATGCGGGTGTAGGTGCCGGTGGTGGGGGTGTCCCAGTTGGTGCAGTTGTCGACGCCCTGGCAGCCGAGGCAGGGGCCGACCAAGCGGGTGTTCTGACCATCGACGAGGTGCCAGGCGTTGTCATTACCGTTGCAGCCGTTGTTGGGGTCGCTGCAACACATCGTGGCACCATTGCCACATTGGGTGGCGTGGTCCATGACATCGCGGTACTTGTCAGCGAGATCGCCGCAGTAGCCGTCGTTTAGCCACTGTTGGTAGGTGACTGGCTCCCAGCCGAAGCAGCTGTCACAGGCGTCGGGGGTGTCGTCGGCCCCGGCACAGGTGAAGCGGATGCAGTGGCCCTGGTCGGTGAGGCAGCCGTCGTCCCCCCAGCAGTCGTCGCCGCAGGAGGCGAGGCACTCGTTGGTGCAGGCGTCGTCGTCGATGTCGTTGCCGTCGTCACACTCCTCCATGCCCTCTTGGACGAAGCCGTCGCCACACACGGCGTCCGAGCACGAACTCGGGCAGGCGTCGCTGTCGACGTCGTTGCCGTCGTCGCATTCCTCGACGCCCTCTTGGATGAAGCCGTCGCCGCAGGCCGCCTCGACGCAGGTGCTGGTGCAGGCGTCGCTGTCGACGTCGTTGCCGTCGTCACAGGCCTCGACGCCGGCTTGGGTGTAGCCGTCGCCGCAGCTTGCGACCTGGCAGGCCGCGCACTCGTCGGTCTGGTCGCCGTTGCCGTCGTCGCAGGCCTCGCCCTCGTCGACGACTCCGTCGCCACAGCTGTCGGCCAGGCACATGTTGTTGCAGCCGTCGTCATCGACGTCGTTGCCGTCGTCACAGGCCTCGCCGGCGGCCATGTTGAGGTAGCCGTCGCCACAGGCTGCGAGGGTGCAGTCCGCGTCGCAGTTGACGGACTCGGCCCCGTCGTCACACTCCTCGTCGCCCTCGACGACCTCGTTTCCACACTCGGGGGGCGTCTCGTCGCTGGTGTCGGAGTCGCTGGTGTCGGAGTCGCTGGTGTCCGAGTCGCTGGTCTCCGTATCCGCGGTCGTGCCGGCTTCGGAGTCGGTGTCGGTGTCACCAGTGGTTCCAGTCGTGCTCTCCGTATTCCCAGCTTCGTCATCGGTGGCTGGTCGGCCGTCATCGTCGGAGGAGGAGCAGCCGGCGAGGGGGAACATACAAAGGGCGAGGAAAATACCGACGTGTCGCTTCATTCGATGGGGATATCAGGAAAAGTAGGTGGGCGTGCGCCCGAATATCGGCCGGTCGAGAGCGAGGCCGATGGGGAGCGGGGGGAGAAGAGATGAGCCTGGAAACCCGGCCCTCGCGCGGTTGAAGTTCGGGCTTTGTACATCCATGATGGCGTCGTGCCTCGCCCCTGGTACGCAGAACCGCTGCTTCACTTTGTGGCCCTGGGTCTCGCCGTATTCGGGATTGGGCGGTGCCTAGATCCGAGTATCGGAGCTGGGACGACGGTCGTCGTCAGCGCCCAGGCCCAGGCCCGAATTGGGCGCGCACAAGCTCGGTCTTTGGGTCGTGATCCCACGGTCGAAGAGCTGCGCGCGGGCGTCCGAATCTGGGCCGACGAAGAGATCTTGTATCGGGAGGCGCTGGCCCTGGGTCTCGAGCGCGGCGATCCCATCATCCGTCGTCGCCTGGTTCAAAAAATGGGCTTTCTGATCGAGGAGCAGGGTGCGCGCGCGGAGCCCAGCGACGCGGAACTCGAGGCCTGGATCCATGCCCACGCCGACCGCTTTCAGCGGGCGCCGAGGATCGGGTTCACCCATGTGTTTGTGAGCAGCTCGTCGCGGGTGGTGCCCGAGGCCGAACTGGGGCGGATCGAGCGGGCCCTGGACGAGGGCCGGCCCGCGCTCGAGTTGGGGGAGGCTTTTGTGCTCGGCCAGGTCCTGGCGCCGAAGACCGCCGCGGACCTCGATCGACAGTTCGGGCCAAAGTTCGGAGATACCCTGTTTGCGCTTGCGGATGAGGGAGAGGGGACACAGGGAGAGGCCGGGGCACAGTGGCACCGCCTGCGCTCCCTCTACGGTTGGCACCTGGTCCACATCGACACACTCATGCCCGGGCGTCTAGCGGGGGTCGATGAGGTCCGGGCGCAGGCTCGGGAGGGGCTGCTCGAGGCCGATCGGGAGCGTGCCCGGGTCGAGGCCATGGACGAGCTTCGGGACCGCTACGAGGTCGAGGTCGAGGTCGAGGTCGAGGTCGAGGTCGAGCCGTGAGCGCGCAGAGACAGCGACGTCTCTGGAGCTGGGGGGCCGCGCTGGTGTGCCTGTTGCTGCTGTCGCTGTCGACGACCCGGGCTCGGGCCCACGAGTTTCGGCCGGCTTTTCTGGAGGTGACCGAGGTCTTGGATGCGGCGGCGGGGGGCGTCCCGGTCTACGAGCTGCGCTTGGTCTCGCCGAAGGTCTCGACCCAGGGGCCGCTCGAGCCCGGGGCCCTGACCCCGGTGGTCCCGGTCCACTGCGAGCGCAGGCCGGGGCGGACACCCGGGATCCTGCGCCTGGACTGTGGGGAGCGCGGCTTGGTCGGGGAGCTCGGGGTCGCGGGTCTCGACCGTCACCCGGTGGACGTCGTGGTGGCCCTGCGCTGGGCCGATGGGACCTCGCGCACGGCGGTGTTGAGCGCCGAGCAGCCGAGCTTGCGGCTGGCGGGTCCGGAGCGAGCGGGGGCCGTATTCGGCGACTATCTGCGCCTGGGGGTGGGGCACATCGCGGGCGGCTTCGATCACCTCGCGTTTGTGTTTGGGCTGGTGCTCTTGGTCGCCGACCGGCGGGCCCTGCTGTGGACCGTGACCGCGTTCACAGCAGCGCACAGCCTGACCCTGGCTTCGGCGAGCCTGGAGTTGTGGAGCCTGCCCAGCGCGCCCGTGGAGCTGTGTGTGGCCCTGTCGATCGTGTTCCTCGCGCGCGAGCTGGCCGTGGGTCGGGCCGATGCCTCGGGGACGGTCGACCCGGAGACCCGGGAGACCCTGAGCTGGCGCGCCCCGTGGGTGATCGCCCTGGGTTTCGGGCTTCTGCATGGGTTCGGCTTCGCGGGGGCCCTGGGTGAGATCGGTCTGCCCGCAGATCAGATCCCCGCGGCCCTCCTGGGTTTCAACTTGGGGGTCGAGCTCGGCCAGCTGGGGGTGGTCGCCCTGGTCTCGGTGGGGATCGGAGCCCTGACCTGGGCGCAGGCTCGGGTCGATGCGCCGGCGTGGGTCGTGAGGCTGATCCGCGATGGACCGGTCTGGGCGATGGGGGCGGCCGCGGTGGCGTGGACGCTCGAGCGGACCCTGAACCTACTCGCTCAGTAGCCCCGATAGCGGCGTCCGAGCTCGCTGCGTACCCGCATGACCGAGCGAAAGGCCGCGCCGTCGCGCTCGAGATAGTGGGCGGGGATCATCTGCTGGTGGACGAGCTTGCCCAGCGCCGTGAGGGCGTAACTTCCGGGCAGCATCCACTGGGAGCGCCGGGCGAGGCCGAGTTCGACCCAGCGCTCGAGCAGGGCGCCGTGGGTGGCGAGGGCCTCCGCCCCGTACTTTTTGAGCAGCGAGCGGTGGCGGACGAAGGGGCTGTAGAGCATGTCGAAGGTCAGGTCTCGGGTCGCGCGCTGGCGATCGTCGATCTCGAGCCAGTGGCCGATGCCCAGCCCGCCGGCCTCGACCGCGTCACAGTAGGACTCGAGCCCGCGGTGGTTGAGGTAGGTCGCCCGATCGCCGATCGAGAAGCTCGAGTTGCCGAAGCCCTGGTAGAGGACCTCGCCGTAGGAGGGATCGATGCGTGTGCGAGCGAGATCGAGGAGCTCACGGCGGACGTGGCGGGGCGAGCGATAAAATCGCGGCCCGAGCTCGCGCCAAGCGTGAGCCTCGAACAGGGCCCGGGCTCGGGCGTCGCTGTGGGCGGTCTCGACGAAGCTGGGTAGGGCGCCGGGACGCCCGTAGGTCTTGCTGCGCGGGTCGTCGTGATAGGGGTAGATGAACGCGCTGTCGACCGCCCCCCGGCGCATGAGGCCGTCGAGGGTCTCGAGGGTGCGCACCCAGGCGTCGGGGGTCTGGGTCTCGAGGCCGGTCATGAGGTCGATGTTGATGAACTCGAAGCCGACCGCCCGGGCCCGGTCGATGGCCGAGAGCGCGACGTCGAGGGGCTCGCGGTGGTGGTGGAAGCCGTAGAGCGCCGGGTCGAGGCTCTGCACGCCCAGGTTGATGCGTCGAAAACCGGCCTGGACGAGCAGGGCGAGTTTCTCGGTGCTCGCTGTGATCGGCTTGGCCTCGACCGTGCTCATGGCCGTGGGCGGGGGCCCGAAGGTCTGCAGCAGGCCGTCTAGAAAGCGGGCGAGCAGGGGCGCGGGGAGGGCCGTGGGGGTGCCGCCACCGAGAAAGTAGAGGCCCGTGCGCAGCTCGGGAGCCCAGGCTCGGAAGGTCCGCATCTCGGTGAGCAGGGCGTCGACGTAGCGACCCATGCGCTCATCGTCGCGCTTGGTGGTCAGCTCGTAGTGGAAGCAGTAGCGGCAGCGGTACTGGCAAAATCCGAAGTGAAAGTAGTAGCCGGCGGTGTCGAAGTCGCCGATCGCCGCGCGCCGAAACTCGGCTGGGCTCGGGGCCCGCCGGTGGGCGGGCTGCTGGATCTGGACGGCCGGCGGGTAGGTGAGCTGGTAGTCGTGCATGGCGGCCGCCGGCTGGAGATCCGGGGCCCGGGACCACAGGGCCTCGAGCATGGCCGCGAGCTCGCGGGCGGTCGCGGCCTGGGGGTCGTAGCGGTCGGGTGTGAGGCGGGGCAGCACGGGGTACCAAGGGGGAGAGGGGGCGAGGGATACGAGCGAGAGGGGGGCGGGGGAGAGGGGCGGGGGAGGAGGAGAGTCAGCCGAGGAAGGGGCGGCGCCCCGCGGCCAGGCGATCCATGGTCGACTGGAGTTGCCCGCGGACGCAGAGGTCGATCGCCGCGGTGGCCCGGGCCCGGTCCGAGTCGCCGATGTCGCTGGGCAGGGCGGGGACATCGATGGGCTCGCCGACCTCGATCTCGATGCGCGCGGGCAGGGGCAGGTAGCCGGGCAGGGGCCCGAGCCACAGCCCCCAGGGGAGCGAGAGGGTCAGGGGGAAGGACTTGAGGCGCTTCGAGCGATCGACCCCGAGCCAGCGGGCCAGGCGACGGCCGTCGCGGATCACGATGAGGGTCTCGTGGCCGCCGACGCTGGCCACGGGCACGATCGGCACGCCGGCCGCTCGAGCCAGGTCGACGTAGCCGGTCCGGCCGGCGAACACGAGCTTGTTCCGGTCTCGAAAGCGGCGGCAAGCGTCGTGGTCGCCACCGGGGTAGACCTGGACGGCGAAGCCCTGACGCAGGGCCTCGAGGGCCAGCTCTGGGCGAGCCCGGATGGCTCCCAGGCGGGCGACCCACCGGGCGATGGGCCCCGGGAGGCCCGAGAACATCTGATCGTGGGCGAGGGTCAGCAGCGGGGTCTCGAGCTCGGCGCTGTGGTAGTTGGCCAGCCACACCAAGGTGTCGGGGATCAGGCCCGCGCCGCTGTGGTTGCCGACCGCCAAAAATGGCCCTTGGGGGAGCCTGTCGAGGCCGCGGACGGTGGCCCGGAAGTAGCGATTGAGGGCGCGCTTGTAGTCGGGGGCGTGGGCGCGCACATAGGCCGGGTCGTAACAGCCGAGTTCTCCGGGCGCGGCCGATGGATCGTGGCGTGGGGGAGGTCGCGGGCTCATCGGTCGGGGCTCTCGGGGACGGGGTCGGGACTGGGGTCGGGCGGGGGACGTGTACGCGCGAGCCCACGGAGGTCGAAACCATAAAATTCGCGCCCGGGCCAGTCGGGCATGGTGCAGCAGAACCGGGCGAAACCCACGAGGCTCGTGAACCGGGGGTCGAGGTCGAGGGGATCTGGATACTCGCCGTTTCGGGCGGCTCGGGCGAGCGTACACAGGCCCGCGTGGTAGCCGGGCCAGCTCACCACCCGACGCAGCAGACCCGCCCAGCGAGCGCGCCCGTCGACCACGGCCTGGGCTGCATGCTCGAGGCGCTCGAGGCCGCCCGGATCCGCGGTCAAAAGTTGGAGGTCGTAGCCCAAAAATGCGTCCTCGTGATAGACGCACAGGAGGTGCCGGACCAGGGCCTCGGTCGGCAGCTCCAGGCCCGTGTCGCTCGTGAACTGGGCCGGGCAGTAGAGCAGCTGGAGGGGGACCCGCACCGGGATCTGTCCAGCCCAGGTGTTGCGGCTGCGCCCGCGCTCACGCTCACTCTCGCCCAAGGTCACGGGCAACATGGCGGCCCAGCCCACGCGCAGTTGCCAGCGTGAAGGCAGGCGCTCGAGCGCACCGCGATCGAGGAAAAATTGCAGCCTTCGAGCGGTGGTCTGGGGCAGGCTCACGCAGCACCCCCGGGGCTCGAGCTCGGTGTCACTGGGGCGCCATTGGGAGTCCGCTGGGCCAGGCGACCCTCGCGGAGGACCTCGAGCAAGGGTCGCCCGACCAGGGACAGGAGGGGCACACCCATGGCCTCCACGAATGCATAGATCGAGACTGGAGCCGCGCGAGTGAAACTCGCGATGTAGCGCTGCTCGCTCGGGCCGGGGATCAGCCCCTTGAGGGTCCGGAGCCGCTCGAGGTAGCGGGTCGTCGACAGGTTGCGGGCCATCCAGTCGATCTGTGCTTGCAGGATCCGCGATCCGCCTCGGCTCGGGGCCTGGACGGCGTGCAGGGGACAGTAGCCCAGGCTCAGCTCTTCTCCCTCTTCGGCGAGGCGCTGGGCCAGGGCGTGGACGCAGCTGAGCCACACTCCCCACAGCCGGGTCGGGTCGAAGCGCAGGATGTCCAGGAGGTAGCCGCTGCGTCGACCCCCTCGAAAGATGGGGTTGAGCACTGCGTAGCCGAAGGGGCCGCGGTGCTCGGCGTCGAACTTCTCGAGCATGAACACACGTCGGAGGCCGCTGGCGTCGTGGGCCATGGGCCAGTTGAGGAAGGACATCTCGACTTTGACCGCGGCGTGGGCCAGATAGCGCGCGGTGATGGCCGTGACCTGGGCGCGGGCGACCGGGTCCAAGCGCGCCGAATCGGGGAGTTCACGCAGGCGCAGGCCGACCCGCCGGGCTCGCCTGAGCGCCCCGCGGACAGGTTTTTTGGGATCGCGCAGCAGGGCCTGGAGGTCGACGTGGCGGTCGATCCCGATCCCGGCGCAGTGCAGTCGGGTCTGGGTCTGGACGACCTCCAGCATGGGTGCACGCAGGTAGGTCAAGAGCGGGCGGGGGGAGCGGGCGAGGAAGCGCTCGAGCATGCGGGGGCGGTCGTGGGGGGCACACAGCGGTCCGCCCAAGGTCACGTCGATACCGGCGACCCGGCGGTAGACCCAGCAGCCGAAGCTGGTCTCGAAGCGGTCCAGCCCGGGCTGAAGCGTGGCGCTGGCGATCAGGTCACCATCGCCGAAAGCCTGCACCCAGCACTTGGGGATGGCCCCGCCGCCCGCGTCCTTCACCTGTATCTTTGTACCTCGGATCACCCCCCAGCTGTGCGTGGTGTTGGGATTGGGTTTGGACCCAGTTTTTGCGGCTGGCGGGACCAGAGGGTCGTCTGGGCCGAGACGAGGGAGGTCCCAAATAGGCCAATTGTCATCGTCGGTAGGGGAGGTCAGACTCCACTCATGAACTGGATTGACCGAACTGACCGAACTGGCCGCATCTTCGCGCGCGGGCTCGTCCTGGGCCTGGCCCTGCTCCCCCTGACCATCTCCGGTTGCCTCGTCTCAGTGGCTGACGACAGCGACACCGATATCGGCAACGACGACGAGGTCGGCTCCGAGACCGAGACGGAGACCGGGACCACCGGTGACACGTCCACGGAGACGGAGACCCAGGGCGAAGAGACGGAGACCCAGGGCGAAGAGACCGAGACCGAGACCCAGGGCGAAGAGACCGAGACCCAGGGTGACACCGGCGAGCTGCCCGAAGATGCGGAGCAAGCCTGCGCGGACGCCTGCGCCAACTACGAGCTGTGTGACGACCAGCCCTCCGACATCTGCTACGCCGACTGTATCCAGGATTTCATCGATCTTCAGGAGACGCCCGACTGTTTCGATGCAGACGTCGCCCTGGTCGCCTGCATCGGCGCCCTGAGCTGCGAAGACCTCGACCACTACTTTGAAGAGGATGTCAGCCCTTACCCCTGCGAGACCGAAGAGACACTCGCCGGCGAGCTGTGTGACGAACTCGGCGAGGACTGCGACGGCAGCATCGGCGTGGGCGAGAACCCGGGCGACTGCTCGATCATCCAAGAGTGTGTCGATCTGCCGGTGTTAGCGATCGAGTGTGTGGACGGCATGGGCTGCACCTGCACCTTGGACGGTTTGGAGATCGGCAGTTGCGACCAGGACGCAGAGGTCTGCGCGAACCCCGTAGACGAGGACGTGATCTTCGACTGCTGTGACCTCTGATCCCCGCTGAGTTCGGAACCGAGTCGTGAATGAGAGGATCCTGGGCGCTGCCCAGGGTCCTCTCTGTTGTCGTGTGGGTACATGCGGCTCCGTTTGCTGCGCGATTTTGAACCCATGGCATGCTGCGGCGGATGCCGAGTGTTCGCCTGGTCACCGTCGCCGCCTTGATCGGCATCGCGGCTTGCAAGCCGGAGCCCGATCCCGATCCTTTTATCGAGTCGCGGGCGGCCTGCATCGACAACAATCCCCAGCGCAACCTCTACTTCGGCGATCTGCACGTCCACACCAGCTACTCCTTCGACGCCTACAACAACGACGTGCGTGTGGATCCCTTCGGGGCCTACGGCTACGCCCGTGGACAGGTCGTGCAACTCCCGGACGCGGTCGGGGGCACCCGGGCCGCCCAGATCGATCGTCCTTTGGACTTCGCCGCGGTCACGGATCACGGCGAGTACCTGGGCGAGGTCGCGGCCTGTGTCGACCCGGACTCCCCGGCCTACGACACCCAGCTGTGTGTCGGCCTGCGCGCGGGCGACCCGGCGATCATGGTTCAGTGGGGGCTCGGGTTGGGCGGCCAAAACCCGGTCCGCCCCAAGGCCATCTGCGAGCTGGTCGACTGCTCCACCTACCTGCGCGGGGCCTGGGCCCGGACGCAAGAGGCCGCCGAGGCCGCCTACGACCGGAGCGCGGCCTGCTCGTTCACCAGCTTCGTGGCCTACGAGTGGTCGGGCGCCAAGTCCCTCTCCAACCTCCACCGCAACGTCATCTTCCGCAACGGGGTGGTCCCCGATCTGCCCATCAGCCACTTCGAGGAGCCCGACTACTGGGGCCTGTGGCGCGGGCTCGAGCGTGACTGCCTCGAGGGCGAGGGCGAGCTCGGCAGCTGCGACGTGCTCGCCATCCCCCACAACAGCAACTGGTCCAACGGCAACATGTTCGTGGTCGAGTATCCCGAGGGCGACGAGGCCGAGCTGGCTAGTCTGCGCGCGCGCCTCGAGCCGCTGATCGAGGTCTACCAGCACAAGGGGGACAGCGAGTGCAGCAACGGGCTGTCGGGGATCTTGGGGGAGCCCGACGAACTCTGCGATTTCGAGAAGCTGCGGACCGGGGAGTTCGAAGATTGCCAGGACGGGACCGGCAGTCAGGGTATGGTCAACGGCGGCTGTGTCTCGCGCCTGGATTTTGTGCGCGGCATCTTGTTGGCCGGGCTTCAGGAGCAGGCTCGACTGGGGGTCAACCCCTATAAGCTGGGCTTGATCGCCAGCACCGACACCCACAACGGGACCCCCGGGGCCGTCGCCGAGGCCAGCTTCGGGGGCCACTTCGGCGCCATCGAGGCGACCCCCGAGGACCGACTCACGGGTTCACTCCCGGGCGGACCCCAGGACTCGCCGGGCGGGTTGATCGCCGTGTGGGCCGAGGAGAACAGCCGCAACGCCCTGTTCGAGGCCCTGCGGCGGCGCGAGACCTACGGGACCTCGGGCCCGCGCATGGCCGTGCGGATGTTCGGGGGCTGGGACCTGCCCGATGACGCCTGCGGTGATCCGGCCCTGGTCGAGATCGGCTATCAACGCGGCGTGCCCATGGGTGGCGACCTGCCGGAGCGACCCGCTGGTGCCGCGGTTGGGGGTCCTCGCTTCGTGGTCCAGGCTTTCAAAGATCCGGGCACGCAAGCCCAGCCCGGGTCGGACCTCGAGCGCATCCAGATCGTCAAAGGCTGGATCGACCTCGATGGCCAGCAGCATGTGAGGGTCATCGACGTCGCGGGCGAGGCCGGGAGCGCGAGCGTGGATCCACAGACTTGTGAAGTCTCGGGTCAGGGGCACAGCTCCCTGTGTGCGGTCTGGGACGACCCCGAGTTCAAGGTCGAGGAGCGCGCTTGGTACTACGCACGGGTGCTCGAGACGCCCGTGTGCCGGTGGAGCACCCGCGACTGCAATACGCTCGTGGCCGCGGGGGCGACGGAGCTGCCTGCGGCTTGTGAGACCGCACCCGCGACCATTCAGGAGCGGGCCTGGACGAGCCCGATTTGGTACTGAAACCATGACCGACCCCACGCAGCTGGCCCCCAAATCGGCAGCACCGACCTTGCGCGCGGGTGCTGAGAACGAGGGGCTGACGGAGACCAAGACCGCCGAGTTCCGCCGCGCGAGCCCCGATGAGGGCGTGGCGCTCGGCTCAGGCCAAGCTCGAGTTCGCTCGCATCCGGAGCGCCTGGGTCGCTACCTGATCTTGACGACGCTGGGCGAGGGGGGCATGGGCGTCGTGTACACGGCCTACGATCCCCAGCTGGACCGAAAAGTGGCGATCAAGCTGCTGCGAGGTCGCGCCACGGAGGCCGCCCGGAGCCGACTCCAGCGCGAAGCCCAGGCCATGGCTCAGCTCTCGCACCCCAACGTCGTGCCGGTGTTCGATGTCGGCGCGGTGGACGGCCAAGTCTTCGTCGCCATGGACTTCGTGGTCGGCCAGACCTTGGGGGCGTGGCTGAGCGAGGAAACCCGATCCTGGGCCGAGATTCTCGAGGTCTTCGACGGTGCCGGCCGAGGGCTCGCCCACGCCCACGAGCACGCTATCGTCCATCGGGACTTCAAGCCCGACAACGCGATGGTCAGCTTCGACGGAGGTCGACGCCGGGTCCAGGTCCTCGACTTCGGCCTCGCCAAGAGCCTCGAGACCGAGCCGGTCAAGGACGCTGGGCAGGGGGACGAGGCCGGCGCGGCTGGCCTCGGCACGAGTCCGGCCGGCGACACTGGGCCCAGCCCGACCGGGGCTTCGGCCGGCCTCGACTCGGGTGGGACCGCGCTTGCGACCGCGAAGTTCGATCCAGAGCTGGTGGGAATCCGCACCGAAGGCGGCGCGCTGTCGGTTGCTCTGACCCAGGTCGGCGCGGTCATGGGGACGCCTGGCTACATGTCGCCCGAGCAGTTTCTGGGCCGGCCCGCCGACGCACGCAGCGATCAGTTCAGCTTCTGTGTGGCGCTCTACGAGGCGCTCTATGGGCGCCGCCCCTTCGAGGGCAAGACCTTCAAGGCGCTCGCGTTCAGCGTGGTCACCAAAGATCCGAGCCCGCCGCCGCCCTCCAAGGTACCCAAGCGCCTGTGGCCGATCTTGGCCCGGGGCCTGGCCCGGGAGCCCGAGGAGCGCTGGCCGGACATGGGTTCGCTGTTGTTCGCGCTCGGCGACGATCCGAGCGAGCGCCGTCGGGCCTGGGTGCTGGGTGGGGTAGCAGTGGCCGCGTTCGCAGGCGCGGTCACCTGGGGTGCCCTGCGGAGCTCGACCGAGGTCGCGCCGCCCCCCAAGTGCCAGGGCGCGGCCGAGGCCTGGGCCGCGGTCTACAGCGACGACGTCCGGGCGGGGATCCACGCCGGCTACGCGGCCCTCGACAAGGACTGGGCCCCGGCCATGGGCGCCGAGGTCGAGCGAGAGTTCGACCGCTGGGGGGCGGCCTGGGTGGCGGCGCGCACCGAGGCCTGCGAGGCCAGCGAGGTCGCCGGAGAGCAGTCTGTCGGGCTCATGGATCTTCGCATCGCCTGCTACGACCGGGTTCTGACCGAGGTCGCGCCCCGGGTCGCCCTGTTGGCGGAGGCCGACCCCGAGGTCCTCGTAGAGGGCGTACCTTTGATCTCTTCACTCGCGGGCTTCGAGATCTGCGCTGACGCCGAGGCCCTGCGCGCCAGCTATCCGCCGCCCGAAGAACCGGCTATCCAGCGGGAGGTCGCGGCGATCCGTGACGTGCTGGGTGAGGTCGACTCCCTGCTTGCTGCGGGGAAGTCCGAGTCCGCGCTCGCGCTCGCGGAGACCTTGCTGGGTCGAGCCGAGGCGACGGACTACCTCCCGGTGGTCGCCGAGGCCCGCTATCGCTACGGTCGGACGCTGGCGGTCAACGGTAAGCAAGAGGCGGCCCGGGAGACCCTCGAGGAGGTCGTCTACGACACGCTGGCATTGCGTGAGGACAAGCTCGTGAGCGACGCGATCGTGAAGCTCGTGTTTATCGTCGGCTACGACGACGCCGACTACGAGGCCGGTATGCGCTGGGCGAGGCTCGGTGCGGCGATCATCGACCGGGGGCGAGCCCACAGCGCGCGGACCCGACAGCGGGCCAAACTCGCCGATCGGGTCTCGACTGTGGAGCTTCAGGCGGGCCACCTGAGCGAGGCCCTCACTGCCGGCCTGCTCGCTCTCGAGCTGCGTACCGAGCTCGTCGGTGACGAGCACAGTTCGCTGGTCAACACCCTCAATGTGGTTGGCGCCGCCCACCTGCGGGCGGGTCAGTACACGGAGGCCGGGCTCGTGTTCGAGCGGGCGCTGGCGATCGGGGAGCGGGCCTACGGCTCCACACACCCCGAGGTCGCCTATGTCCTCAACAACCTGGGTATGGTCCGGGAGCGGCAGGCCAAATTCGACGACGCGGCGCTCGCCTTCGCCCGGGTCGTGACGATCTTGGAGGTCGCCCTGGGAGCCGATCACCCAACCGTGGGGGTGATCAAGATGAACCTCGGCGGGATCTTGACCCTCGCCGGTCGCCTCGACGAGGCTGGCGGCTTCCTCGACGAGGCCATCGAGATCATCGACGCCAGCGTGGGCGGGGATCACCTGGCCATGGGTCGCGCGCTGACCATGCGCGGGCATCTCGAGGCCCGACAGGGGGACCACGACAAGGCGCTGGCCAGCTACCGGGGGGGGCTGGCCATTCGCGAGGCCAACCTGGGCCCCGAGCACGTCGAGAACGGCCTGTCGCTGCTCGGTATCGGGCGCATGCTGACCGCGAAGGGGGCGACCCGCGAGGCCATCGCGCCGCTCGAGCGCGCTGTTCGGCTGTTCGAGGACGGGGAGAGCGATCCCATCGACCGGGGGCAGGCGCGCTTCGCCCTGGCCAGGGCCCTCGCCGAGGGCGAAGCCGAGCGGGTCGAAGCGCTGCTCACGACAGCCCGCGAAGACTACGAGATCGGTGGCGTGCGGGCCGAGGCCGACCTCGAGGAGCTCGAGCGCTGGGTCGCGGCTCGCTGAGACCCAGGGGAGTTCGGGAGCCAGGAACAAGACGCACAGCCCTGCAGTAAAACGAGGTCGCCCACCGGACGCTCGAACGACTTGGGCGTTGAAGCAGCGGTGGGCGGTGGAGCAGGCTCAGCGGCGCGGGGTGTTCTCGGTGGTCTGGGCAGCGACCTGCGAGCGGCGGGTGGGGACTGAGAGGTTGCGCAGGGGGTTGCCCCGATCACTGACCACGCGATGGAGCTCGGCGGCGGCGGGAAGGAGGGCGACAGAGAGACAGGTGACGGTTGCGGCGATTGTGAAGAACATGTCGGGTTTCGGAGTCGGTGGGGCCAACTCGAGCATGGGCGCTCTATTTCCAGGTCTGCCCACCGAAGTGCATGCGCGGGCGCACATCACCTGGCCGAAACTTCGCGGGCGCGCTATGGCATGGGCCATGCCCCAGGTCCCCATGGCCCTCACCGGAATGCCCACGGAGTCGCTCAAAAAGCTCCTGCGCCACGTTCACCGCGGAGAGATCGAGGTTCCGATCACACCCGTGGGTCTGTCGCTGGTCGGGCTCCAGTCGCGGACCGAGGAGATCATGCAGAGCTTGCGCGGTCTGGGAGAGTCGGCCGCTCGGGCCGTATTGGTCGCCGTGCTGGCCGAGCGCCAGGCGGTGGCCAAGGCCGAGCTTCGGTGAGCCGGGAGGCCGATCGACGCTGGTGCGAGGTCTGGGCCGAACTCGGGGCGGTGCTCGGGGTCCCGGTCGAGGTGCCGAGCGCCACGTGTGGGTCCGCCCTGGTCTGGGCGCACCTGGGAGCGGCGCCGCTCGAGCCGGTGGCGGTCGGCCTGTCCGCTGCGAAGGTGGGGCTGCGCTTCGCCGGTTGGGAGTCGATCGAGGTCCTGCCCGTCTCTACAGACCCAGGCGCGGACAGGACCCCGGGGGAGGAGACTCGGGAGGAGGCCCTCGAGCTCGCCCTCGATTTCGCGGCGGCGGCCCTGCTCGGGGAACTGCGGGTGACCACTCGCAGCCGGGGGCGATCGCGGGCGCGAAGCCTCGAGGTCTGCGTGGGCGGGGTCTGGCGTATACACAGCAGTGTGGGCAGGCTCGGTCTCGGCGCCGTGTTGGCGGCGTGGGTGGGCAAGGTCGAGATCGTGCGTCGCGCCAACAGCGGGGTCGGGCAGGCAGGACAGGTTGCCCGGCTCGAGCGAGTCGGGCAGTTGGCGAAGGCGGGTCCCTCTGGGCTGGCTCGGGCGCCCTGGGCGGGAGCCGCGGGCGCCCTGTCTCGGCCTCGAGAGCCGGCCGAGCTGCCCCTCGACGGGGAACTCGACCTGCACAACTTCTCGCCCCGGGAGGTCGGGAAGCTGGTCCGGGCCTACATCGACGCCTGCCGTGAACAGGAGGTGTTGGATCTACGCATCGTCCACGGCAAGGGGAAGGGGGTCCTGCGCCGGACCGTGCACGCCGAACTCGACCGCCATCGAGGGGTCGCCCGGTATCGGCTGGGTGGACACGGCGAGGGGAGCTGGGGGGCGACGGTGGTCCGGCTGCGCACGCCCGAGCGAGGGTCGAGCGAAGATGGGGAGTCGGGTTGAAGCCCGCACGAGCTCGACTCTGGCCCGCTCTCAGACGGCCGATCGAGGACGACTGGCCTCGGCTGGCCGGGCTCGTGGGACAGCGGAGAGCTCACCGAGGATACCCTCGAGGCCGGCCATGCTGGCGCCCCAGGCTCCCGCCAGGGTGAGCTCGAAGATCCCATCCTTGTCGTAGCCCGCGTCGCGCAGCGCCTCCAGATCTTCATCCGTGATCTTGTAGGCGTTGTTGGCGAGCTTCTCGAGGTAGGGGCTCAGGGCGGCGGGCACTTCGAGCATCGGGCGTACACCGCCTCGCAGCCGGGCCGTGAACGCCTCAGCCGCGACACGTCGCGCCGGGTCGAGGGTCGCCGAGCCGTGCAAGATCGCCTCGTGGCCGATCTGAATCTCGACGGGTCGAAGCTGTCCACCCGGGGCGGTGACGAGCGAGGGGGAGGGCCGCTCGCGCGAAGCCATCGTCTTGGCCCGATCGAGGAACTTGGCGAGCAGCGGGACCTTGTCGGCCGTGGGCAGCTCGAAGTCGAGGGCGTCCGCGACCCGGTTGATGAAGTTGAAGTGGAACGCGACGTTGGCCAGGTCCTCGATCGCTGCGTCGTCGAGCCCCGCATCTCGGGCTCGCCCGAGCAGGTCGCTGTAGGAGCCGCCAGGATCTCTTGTGATCGCCTCGGCGATCTCCAGCGCGGCCCGAAGCCGCGCCGAGACGGGTGCCTGGCTGGCGTCCTCGAGCACGGCGGAGACCAGCTCCGGGTCCATTCCCAACACCGCAACTGCGGCGTGTGCCTCGAGTCAGAAGTGACACGTGTTGAGGTTGGAGATGTAGGCGGCGAACAGCTCGGCCTCACTGGGGCTCCACTCTCCGTGGCCTGCCATGCCCCTCAAAATGTAGCCGCGCACTGGCCCAGGCAGGAGGTTGGGTCGATAGGACAGGATCTGGGTGGGTCCAGGGATGACCCCGAGTCGCGCTTTGGCCAGCTTCAGGGCGAGCCGCAGCGGCCACGGTCGGTCTCCTCCAGACAGTAGATCGAGCCTCATGTCCTCGATTCTATGGCGCATTTTCCACATATGCAAGCATGTGCTTGCATTCATTGGACGCGCCGTTACCTGTATAAGAGCGCCCCGTGCCACGGATCCCCGATGCCCAGGTCCTCGGTGCCGCCATCGAGGTGATGCTTCGCCGCGGCTACGCGGGTGCGACCACCAAGCAGATCGCCGAGGCGGCACAGATCAACGAGGTCACCTTGTTTCGTCGCTTCGGCACCAAGGCCAACCTGCTGCGCAAGGCGATGCTCACCGAGGTCGAGAACTTCGGCGGCTCCGACGGCATCCCCTATACGGGAGACCTCCACGCCGACCTCACCCATGTCGTGCGGGCCTACGCCGAGCTGCTGCGTCGGCGGGGGCGCATGGTTCCTATGTTGTTCGCCGAGCTTCCTCGGCACCCCGAGCTCCGCGAGGTCGTGGGGCCGCCCCTACGAATGCTCGAATCGGTCGGGGAGTTGGTCGCCCGCTACCAGCGTGAAGGTCTGCTCGAGAGCGAGCCCCCGATGCGAGCAGTCGCTGCGTTGCTGGCCCCGCTGCTCATCCCCACCTTGTTGGGGGAGCACGCGCCCGAGGCACTGCGGGGGGCTTGGGACGCCGAGGAACATGTACGGGGATTTTTGCATGGCCGCGCCGGCCAACGAGCGTGACCCCGCCGCTATAAAAAGCGCTTTTGAGCCCAGCTGATCAGCTTGGGGGGCAGGGCCGGGTACACACGTTTGACGATGTCGGTGGCCCAGCTCTCGGGGGTGATCAACACGCGACGCTTGCGGTGTTTGATCCCCCGGATGATCTGCTCGGCCGCGCGCTCGGGGGCCATGGCCCGGCGCTCGAAGTAGCGGATCACCTTCTTTTTGTGCTGTTCGTCGAAGTGCCGGCTGTTGCGGGCGATGTTCGTGGAGATGCCGCCCGGGTGCACGCTGATCACGTCGATGTTCTTGTCGACGAGCTCGACCGCGAGCGCCTCGGAGAACCCGCGGACGGCGAACTTGGTGGCGCAGTAGGAGGTCTGGGTCGGGAGGCCGATGAACCCGAACATGCTCGAGAGGTTGACGATGGTGCCCGAGCCGGCACGCTCGAGGTGGGGCAAGAACAGCTTGCAGCCGTAGACCACACCCCAAAAGTTGATGCCGACGATCCACTCGAAGTCCTCGAGGCTGTGCTCGCTCAAGGGCGCGGTGACCGAGACCCCGGCGTTGTTCATGACCACGTGGACCCGGCCGTGGGCATCGATCACCTCGTCGACAAAGGCCTCCATGCGCGCCCGATCGGAGACGTCGACGCGGTGGGTGCTGACCTTCCGGTTCAGGGCCTCGATGCCGCGGGCGGTCTCGGCGAGGCCGACCTCGTCGATGTCGGCGAGGGCCAGGTCGCAGCCCTCCCGGGCCAGACCCAGGGCGGTCGCCCGACCGATGCCGCTGGCGGCTCCTGTAACGACGGCGACCCGATCTTGCAAGCTGCGCACTTCGCAGCTCTACGCCGGGCCGAGGTTGGGGTCAAGCAGCTCAGAGCGCCGCGCGGGCGCGGGCGACCAGAGCCTGGACCTCGGCCTGAAGCTCGGCGGCCATTGCGGTCGAGCGACCCTGCAGACTTCGGGCTGCGCCGATCACCACAGCCACGGGGGTGCGCGGGCGCCCAGCGACAGACTTGGCGTGGTCCAAGAAAGTAGGCTCGTCGAACTCGCAGCCCGGCGGGTAGGCGAGGCCGACCGGGACGACCTCGATGTCGAGGCCCCGAGCGGCCGCGAACGCGCCGGCGTTGAAGGGGCGGACCTCGTCGCCGACGAAGGTCGTGCCCTCGGGAAACACGCTCACACAGCGGCCCCGTCGGAGCTGGGCACGGATCTCGCGGATGGCCTGGGCGCCGCTGTGCCTGGACTCGCGGTCGACAAAAATAGTCTGGGCCCTCCGAGCCGCGGTCCCGAGCAGGGGCCAGGACTGGACACCGATGTGGCTGAGCACCGAGCCGCCGAAGTGGGTCAACAAGATCGGGATGTCGACGGCGCTGCGGTGGTTGCTGACCACCAGGCGGCCCCGCCCGGCGGGAGCGGGGGCGGGCGGCCCAGAGATCAGGCGCAGATCGACGTTGACCAGGCGCAGGCCCCCGGCGGTCCAGCGCCGCATGTAGGCGTCGAAGATCTGCTCTTGGCAGGCGCCTCCGGTCAGCGCTCGGTCGGCGCGCTTGTGGACCTCGGCCGCGCCGAGCATGGCCGCGGTCCAGCCCACCAAGCCGGCCCCACGGGCGCCGGCGCGCAGGGTCTGGGCGAAGGTCCGAGCGGGGGCGATACCTGCGGTCATGAGCTGAACCGGACCCACAAAAACGCGAGCAGCGAGACCACGAGTACGCCGCCCAAGACCGCGAGCACGATCTTGATGGTGCTGTAGGGGCGCTCGCCGCTGGCCTCGCCCGTGCGCGCGTTGATGATGAAGCGGTAGACCTTGCCTTCGTAGCGGAAGCTCGACAGCCACAGGGGCAGGAGGCAGAGCTTGAAGGTCGGTGTCTGGTAGTCGGTGTGTGAAACGGAGATCCGCTGGCGGTCGCCACCGATGTCGCTGCAGATCGCCGAGTGGATCCCCGGTCCCATCTTTTGTTTGGCGATGCCGAACCCATCTTCGAGGCTCAAGGCGGCGCGCTCGGCCATGAATCCGCTCAGGAAGGCGGGCTCGAAGGGGAGCAGGGCGCCGAGGTCCCAGGGCTCGAGGGCTTCGATGAGCTCGAGGGGCAAAGAGCTGGACGCGCAGATCAGGACGTCGTCGAAGAACAGGCGGACCGAGCCGGAGACCGAGGACCAGCGGATCTTTTGGACCTGCCGGGTCTGGGTGTTGCCCTCGGAGTCCCTGTAGGTCTCGGTGACGTAGTAGGTCGTGCCGCGCTCGCCCCGGTACTGGGTCCAGGTGTCGGCGTCGTAGGTGTAGTAGGGCAGGTAGACCCCGTCCATGTGCGCCCGGCTGGCCCGCAGCGCCAGGTCGTTGGGGGCGAACCAGCGGCTGGCGACCCACTGCTTGAATTGCTCGCCGGCGTCGCGCTCGGGGACCACGAAGGGGAGCACGCTCTCGGGGACGACGGCCTCGCTGCTCCCTTCGATCTGGGTGACCAGGGGCGAGTCACAAAACGGGCAGGCGCTCGCGTGTCCGCTGACGATGGTCTTTGCGCCGCAGCCACGGCACTCGATCTCGCTGCCCCCTGCAGTCAGCTCGCTGACCGGGGCCGTGGCGATGCGGGCCAGGGCCTCGTGCAAGGAGCGCTCCTCGACCTCCCGATCGTCGCCGTCGCCGATCTCGTGGCTGGCCCCGCAGTAGGGGCACTCGAGGTGGACCGTGCCCGGGGTGAACTCGAGCTTGGCCCCGCAGTCGCTACAGGAGAACTCGTGGTGGGCGCCCACCTGCAGCTGCGCCTCGTGCTGGGCCTCCTCGGGGTTCATGCGCCGCGAACATACCTCGGCTCGGGACTGTTCCCCGGATGCCGGCTCGGCCGGCCGGTCCCGCGGTCACGGTGCCGCGTCGAGCGACGCCCGGTCGGCCCGACCCGCGTGCAGCAGGGCCTGGAGTCGGGTGGTGAGCAGGTCGACGGCCTCGGGGCCCTTGATGCCGCCCTCGCTGCGGCGACCGCTGGGTCGGCCGCCGGGCCCAGCGATAGCGAACAGGGGGATCAGGCGGGAGCCGTAGCCGGCCGCCTGAAGCCGCTCTCGATCGTGGTCGAGGTCGAACTCCAGCAGCCGCAAGGTCGGAAAGGTGGCGTCGAGGCGACCATCGTCGACCGCGCCATGAAAATACTGGCAGGGCTCGCACCAGGTCGCGCCGACGTAGACGAGCAGCTCGCGGCCCTCGGTCGCCGCCCGGGTCTGCTCGGCCGCGACGATCGCCCGGACCTCGCCGGTCTCCGGGGCGAGCACGAACTCCGGGCCCAGGGTTCGGTGGGCGGCGGGGGATTGGTGGGCGGCGGGGGATTGGTGGGCGGCCGGGCCTGGACTGGGCGCCTCACCGGTTTCGACTCGGGCCTCGGTGGGCGCGGCGGGACAGGCGGAGAGGCCCAGGACCGCCGTCGGTCCCAACAGGCCCGCTAGCCCCAATAGGCAAAGGCGGACGAGGCGGGCGCGCGCGGGCGAAGGCTGGACCATCGAGAGGATGATAGTCCTCGCTCCGGTCGTATGTGATAGGCAGGTTGTCACATGGACGACCTCGCGTATTTTCCGCCCGGGACCGAGACCTACGTGGGCTGTCTGGCCTCTGGGCTGCGGGTGCGCTGGTACGAGCGGGGCCCCAGATCCGGGGCGGCATCCGGGGCGGCAGCCGGGGCGATCGCCGGGTCGGCGGCTGGGGCTGTCCGGGGGTCGCCCACCCCCGATCCCGAGCTGCCCACCGTCTTGTGCCTGCACGGATTTCCCGAGCTCGCCGTGAGCTGGCGAGAGCAGCTCGACGGCCTGTCCTCCGACTACCGCGTGGTGGCCCCCGACATGCGCGGTTACGGAGGCACAGACGCCCCCGAGCGGGTCCGGGACTACAGCCTGGACTTGTTGGTTCAGGACGTCGTCGAGCTCATCGACGCGCTCGGGGTCGAGAAGGTCCACCTCGTGGGTCACGATTGGGGCGGGGTCATCGCTTGGGAGGTCGGACAGCGCCACGGCGATCGGCTGCACACCCTGAGCGTGCTCAATTGTCCGCCCCTCCAGGTGATGGCTCGGGGCATGCTCGACCTCAGACAGCTGCGCCGCAGCTGGTACATGTTTTTCTTCCAGCTTCCGGTGTTGCCCGAGCGCTACCTGACCCGGGATCCGAGCCGGCTGCTCGATCGCATGTTTCGAGGTTCAGCCTACAATCCGGAGCCCTTTACCCGAGAGCGCATGGCGCCCTACCTCCGGCAGCTGCGGGATCGCGGTGTCCCAGGCATCAATTATTATCGGGCCGCGGTGCGTCGTCTGCCCCGGGCGCTGACTCCGATCCGGGTCCCGACCCGCCTGATCTGGGGCCTGCGGGACACGGCCCTGAGCTCGGACTACGCGGACCCGGCCCACTACTGCGACTGGGTCGAGCACTTCGATCGTGTGCTCATCGAAGACGCGTCACACTGGGTTCAACAAGAGGCGCCCGAGGCCGTCAACCGGGCGCTGCGCGAACACTTCGAGCCGGTCGAGCCGGTCGACCAGGCGTCGGGGCGCGCCCAGCAGGGGGTCGCGTGATCGTCATCGGCGCGGGCCGGGTGGGGGGGGCGCTGGCCCAGCGGGATCCCGATCGTTTCAGGTTGATCGATCGAGAGCGGGGCTGGGAGCAGCTCGACAACCCGGCGGCCCGGGGCGAGGCGATCGTGCTCGCGGTCCGCAACGACGCCCTGCCCGAGGTCTTGGCCCGCATCCCCAGCGAGCGCCGCGACGATCTGGTGTTCATCCAAAACGGCATGCTGCGCCCGTGGCTGCGTGAGGTCGGTCTCGAGGGGACGACCCGGGGGCTCCTGTTTCTGGCCGTACCCAGCCGCGGCGCGCCGATCGAGCCTGGGGGGGAGAGCCCCTTCACGGGTCCCCGTGCAGCCGCGGTGGTCGAGGCCTTCCAGGCCTGTGGCCTGCCTGCGTCGGTCGTCGACGAGCCCCGCTTCCGGGCTATCGAGCTCGAGAAGCTGATCTGGAACTCGGCGTTTGGGCTGCTGTGTGAGACCGAGGCCTGCGACGTGGGCACGGTGGTCGAGGACCACCGGGCGCTGCTCGCCGGCCTGGTCGACGAGATGCTCTGCGTGGGCGAGCAGGCGCTCGAGGTCGAGCTCGAACTCGAGCCCTTGGTCGAGCGCCTGTGTGTGTACAGCCGCTCGATCCCAAGCTACCGCGGCGCCGTCAAAGAGTGGCGCTGGCGCAACGGATGGTTCGTCGACACGGCGGCCGCCCAGACCCGCGCGACCCCGATACACACGCGCCTGTTGGCCCTGATCGGGCGCTGATCGGGTGTTGACTGGGCGCTGACTGGGCGCTGACTGGGCGCTGACTGGGCGCTGACCAGATCATAAAACTCACCGTACCCCCGCTGCTCCTGAGCACCCGACTATGCCTACCCTGGGACAATCGACGCAGATCTGCTTTGTGGCCACGCTGGCGATGTTGGCCCTGCATCTGTGGGCCGAGCGAAAAGAGTGGCGCGGCCTGTGGGTGGCGACCAAGCTCCTGGCTTCGACCGGGTTTTTGCTCACGGCGCTCAGCGCAGGCGCCCTCGACCTCGCCTGGGGGCGGCTCATCGTCGTGGGTCTGGCGGCCTCATGGGTGGGCGACGCCTGTCTGCTCAGCCGGGCCCGGGGGCCCTTCCTCGCCGGCCTCGGAGCATTTTTGCTCGGGCACGTCGCCTATTGCGCGGCGTTTTGGCATCACGGCGTCGATCTTCAGGCCAGCGCTGTGGCGGCGCCGGTCATGGTGGTCGCGGGGGTGATCGTCGAGCGCCGCTTGCGGCCGGGGGTCGACGCCTCGATGCGCGGGCCGGTGCTGGCCTACATCGTGGTGATCTCCCTGATGGTGAGCTTGGCGGTGGGCGCCTGGTGGGCCGGCGCCTCCCCGGTGCTGCTCGTCGGTGCGCTCGCGTTTTATCTCTCGGATCTCTCGGTGGCCCGCGATCGCTTCGTGGTCAGCAGCTTCGAGAACCGTCTGTGGGGCCTGCCCGCCTACTATCTGGGGCAGCTGTGCCTCGCGGTCAGCGTCGGGCTCTCGGCCTGAGGGAGGCGGCTTGAGTGATCACGAGGGTCATGGGTTCAGCTGTACATTCGACCTGATCGAGCGCAGGTGTAAGCCTCGGTATCTGAGCGGGTGGCTCGTATTGCCGCCGGTCGCTAAAACCAGCACCCTGTAGAGGCGAGGGCTCAGCGAGGGTCGCTCGTGGCGCGTATGTACATGTCTGAGACGAGCAGTTGGAACATCGCGAACTTCGATGCTGGCACGATTTGGGCGGGCCGACCGGCGATCTACGCCCACATCGAAGCGGCGATCGACGGCCTCCCCGAGTTTGCGCCCTTGGCCGAACTCGCCCTGCCTGACGAGGGCCAGCTCCACGGCGGGCGAAGGGGGGCCGGAGGCCTCGGTGCCAAAACCGGCGTGGAGCAGGACGAACGCCTGCGGGCCAAGCAGATCGCCAAGGCCCTGCGGGACTCGCTCGACGCGGCCACGCCCCCGAACTTGCGACACCTGACCCGCCTGCTCACCCGGGCGCCCGTGTTGGGGGTGCTCGACGATGTGCTCGCCGAGCTGGTCGGGAGCGGGGATCTGGAACCCGACCGCTTTCACGCCCTGGCCATGTTCCTGGTCTGTTCGGCCCCCGATCGCGAGGTCCTCAAGTTGGGGATCAGCATGCTGGGTGTGCTCGTGGGCTGCGACGAGCGGGAGACCCTGCTGAGCGTCGGTCGGCACGAAGAGTTCACCCTGTTTGCGGCCGTGGCCCTGAGCAGCACCCTGGAGTCGCCCGGAGCCGCCCTGTGGACCCTGGCCCGCGGGGTCCGGGCTTGGGGGCGGATCCACGCAGTCGAGCGTCTGGGCGAGAGTGATGACCCGGAGATCCAGGCCTGGCTCCTGCGCGAGGGGTTCAAGAACGAGGTCATGGACGAGTACCTGGTCCACGTCTGCGCGGTCGCGGGCGACCTGGCGGGGGCGCTCGAGGCCGATATCATCGACGACGCTCTGCTCGAGGGAGCGGCGGGCTTGCTCGGCGGTCTGCTCAGCGTCGGGCCGACCGAGAGCATCGAGGACTACGACCAGGCACCCCAGGCCTCGACCGGCTACCTGCGCCACCTGGTCCGCCATATCGAGGGCGCGGGTCGCCCTCTGAATCTGCGCCATCTCCTGGTGATCGAGCAGCTGCGGGAGTTCATCAGCCCGGTCGGGGAGGAGCTCGAGGACGACGAGCTGCTCAGCGATCTCGGTTGGACGATGGACGTCCGCCGGGAGGTCTTGGACATGTGCGCGGGGGTCGGCGAGTGGTCGGCGTGGCGCGCTCAGGTCGAGACGGGGCTGGGCGAGGATGATCCCGAGGTCTTTTACCAAGCCGACGCGGCCGCCCAACTCCTGGGTGTCGACAGCTGGCCGCGCCACCTCGAGCGGGTCGAGGCCAACCCCCACAGCCCACACAGCTCGGCGTCATGGTTTCGCCTGTTGCAGACCACCGACGACGAACGCTTCGCGCAGGCGCTGGCTCGGGCCCAGGCCCGCATGCCGCTGACGGAGATCGCCGCGGGACCGGCCGAGGAGTCGGGGATCGGCCCCGAGTTCGACACTCACGACACCCTGCTGGTGATCATCGATGCGCTCGTCGACCGCCCGGGTCGCGGGGTCGCCCTGATCGAGGCCGCCCTCGCCTCTCCGGTGACCCGGGTGCGTCGGGGGGTTCTCCAGGTGTTGTCCGCGTGGGACGAAGAGGGCGACGAGGTCGTCCGCGCCGTGCTCGGGCCGGTGGTCGGTCGAGAGCCCGACGCGGAGCTCGCCGCGGACATGGGCAAGGTGCTCGCCGGCGCCAGCCCAGAGCAGCCCTGAGCGGAGCTCGGTGCTCAGAGCGGCGCTCAGCTCGGGGTGTTCCAGCGTAGCTGAAACTCGAGCTCTTCGTCGCCCTCCGAGGCCTCGTGCTCGATCGAGAGCGTGGCCTTCGCAGGGATGGTGAAGCGCTTCCCCGCGACTTGGATCCTGAATGATTCTCCGGCTTCGATCGCGTCGGCGAGTCGGCGCAGAGACTCCACGAAGCTCTGGGGGCTACAGTCGCGTTCAACGTCTCGGTCGGACATAGACATAGGCCACCCTACCAGCGCAGCACCGCATCAGCGGGGACACCAGACTCGGTGGACGCCGCTCAGAGTTCACGGACGCTGCGCGAGCCGACGACCAGGCAGGCGAGGCCCAGAGTCACGAGCGCGGCGCAGTGGGGGAGGAGGTCCCCGAGGCTCGAGCCCCGCCATACGGCGCCCTCGATCGCGCTCAGGGCCCAGGCGACCGGGCTCGCCTGCGCCGCGCTGCGCAGCCACGGGGGCATCATGAACAGGGGCAGCATGCCGCCTCCGAGCATGGCCATGCTCATCAAGATCGTCCAGCTCAGGCCCGCGGCCGAACTCGTCTTGCGACCGATCACCGCGAGCAGGGTCATGACGCCGACAAACCCGAAGTTGGTGCAGGTCAGGGCCAACACCAAGAGCCCGTAGCTCTGGGCCCGGACCCCGAATCCGAGGGCCACGGTCATGAGCACGAGCTCGATGCAGACCACGGCGATCAGGCAGGCCAGAGCCTTGCCGGCGAGCAGCTGCCAGCGGGCCAGAGGGGCGACGGCCAGGCGCAGCAAGGTCCCGCGCTCGCGCTCTTGAACCAGGCTCACGGCGAAGGTCGCCGTGCAGGCCAAGACGGCCCAGATAATGCCCTGAGGGAAGGTCACCGCGAAGGGGTTGGGTGGGAGCGCGCTCGGCCCGGAGTCGGTCGGGCCGCCGTGGATGCTGGTCTGGGTGATGGCCAGGGGCGGGGGGCCCTCGTGGGTGCCCGCGTAGGCGGCGAGCTCGACGGCGCTGCGCAGGACCTGAGCCTCGGCGACGCGGCGTGGGTCGACGCCCAAGGTCAGGGCTCGGGGGGCGGGGCCCTGGAAGTTCGAAGGCAGGTGCAGGTAGGCAGGGCGCTCGCCCAGGCGCACACGCTCGCGGGCGTCGTCGAGGCGCGCGGGCTCGAGTTCGATGCGCGGGTGAGCCTCCAGGGCCGCCAGCAAGGCTTTGGCCTCCGGGCTGCCGGACTCGTCGACCGCGAGCACAGCCATGGCTCGGCCCTTGTCACCCTGAATAAATTCAGATTCAGATTCGAGCCCGGCTCCAAACCCGGGTCCGAGCGCCCCGAAGAACGTAGCCAGGACCAGGGGCCAGGCGAAGGTCAAAAACAGGCCAGCTCGGTCGCGGACCAGCAGGCGAAGATCCTTGCTTGCGAGCGCCCACAGGGCGCGCAGCGTCTCCGGAAGCCCAGCTCGATCGCGGTCGCCCATCAGTCCCGGAGGCTCCGGCCCGTGAGGTTGAGAAACACACGCTCGAGGCTGGGGCGCTCGACGTGAAATTGGGTCGGCGTGCGCCCGGGGCCGAGCTCGGCCGTGAGCGCCGCGAGGGTCTCGGCCGGGGTCTTGGTTTCGATGCTGCGCGGACCCTCGCCCGGCACCTCCACACACAGGCGAGTCGGCCCGGCGTGGGTACGCAGCAGCGCCGCGGTCGTGTCTAGAGCGAGCAGACGGCCGGCATCCAAAATCGCGACTCGGTCACAGAGGCGCTCGGCTTCCTCCATGTAGTGGGTGGTGTAGAGCACGGTCACGCCCCGATCGCGCAGGCCCTCGATGTTCTCCAGCAGGGCGTTGCGAGACTGGGGGTCCACGCCCACCGTGGGCTCGTCGAGCAGCACGAGCTGGGGATCGTGGACCAAGGCGGCGGCCAGATTCAAGCGTCGGGCCATGCCTCCCGAATAGGTTCGGGCGAGCGAGTCGCGGCGGTCCTCGAGGCCCGCGAATTTCAGGGCCCAGGCCACTCGCTCGTGTAGGGCGGCGCCGTGCAGGCCGTAGGCAGCGGCGAAAAATTCGAGGTTCTCCCTGCCGCTGAGCTCGGTGTAGATCGCCAGCGACTGGGGGGCGAAGCCGATGTGTCGGCGGACCGCCGGATCTCGAGGGGAGCCGTGGGCTCCGATCTGCACCATGCCCTCGTCCGCCTCGATCAAACCCACGCTGATGGCGCACAGCGTGCTCTTGCCTGCACCGTTGGGCCCGAGCAGCCCGAACACCTCGCCCGCCTCGAGCCGGAGGCTGACGCCATCGAGGGCGAGGTGCCCACCAAAGCGCTTGCGCAGGCCGTGGAGCTCGAGCACGGCGGGAGTGTAAGTGCCTGCGCGGGCCTCTGCGAGGTCGATGTCGGTCCCGTGGTCACGCGGACCGTGTCCACGTTGGTCTGGGCCACAGGACCCGGCTCGGCCTCGGTCTTGGAGGGCATCGACTTCGAAGTCGTCGACCGAGCGCGAGGGCGTCCCGGTGTGCTCTGTCGACCGGCTTCGATGTGGGCTCGGGCGGCAGCTACCGTGCCCATGCGACCGCTTCGCACTTCGCAGGTGTTCGATGCGGTCGGGGATGGTGAGAGGGGGACCGTGGCGCGTGTTGCGGGTCGGGGTGCGAGCGCCTGCTGCGCTGAGATCGTCTAGGTGCCGGAACCCTCGGCGCCGGAACCTATAGAGCCGCGGCGAGGATCAAAGCTGTTATGCTCGGCCCGCTGCCATGAAGCGCTCTTACATTATTGCATTGCTCGTGGCTCTCCCCTCGACGCTCGCGGTGGCCTGTGAGGCCTACCGTGGCGCCGACGATGAAGCGGAGAGCACCACCATATTTTTGGAAGACGACGGTGACAGCGCGGCGGCCAGCGGGGAAGAAGCGACCGAGGCCGAGGCCGAGGCCGGCGATGAAGACGGATGCCCGCCGATCACCGGTTGTCTCGACCTCCCCGACGAGGAGGACAACCCCCCCGGCTGCAACATGGAGGGCGAGTGCAACCTCATCGACCTCCTGTTCGTGATCGACAACTCGGGCACGATGGGCGAGGAGCAGCTCAACCTGGCCAGGAACTTCCCCCTGTTGATCCAGCAGCTCGAGGGTCTGACCGACGCCAACAATCAGCCTCTCGAGCCGAACGTGAACATCATGGTCACGACCACGGACTACGGGAACCCGCTGTGTAAGCCGCTTGCGAAGCACGACCCCGAACAGGGGGCGCCGGTCTCCAGCGCCTGCGTCAAGCGTCTCGATCGGTTCACGGGTCTGGCCACGAACAACCCCCCGGTTCACGAAGAGGCCTGCACCGACGTCTGCGCTGCGCCGGGGATCGAGCCGGTCAACAACGACCTGATCATTCACTTCGGCCCCGACGGCGACAACGTCCCGCCCGTGCCCGATGTCGACATTAATGGAGATGGGGTCCTGGACAGCCCCATCGCCCAGACCCTGGCCTGCATCGGGCCCCAGGGCATCGACGGGTGCGGCTACGAGTCTCCGCTCGAGACCATGATGCAGGCCCTGAACCCCTCGGCGCCCTGGAACTGCGACAACGCGGATGGTCCAGAGGCCTGCCCCAACGGAGGCACCAACCGGCCGTTCCTGCGTGAGGGGGCGATCTTGGCGATCGCCCTGGTCACCGACGAGGCGGATTGCTCGGTCAAGGATTACTCCATCATGACCGACGACGACTTCTACTCGAGCTACGAGGGCGAGAAGTTGCCCAGCAGCTCGATCTGTTGGACCGCGGGGGTGACCTGCAACGGTCCCAACGCCGAGGGTGTGTACGTCAACTGTTCGTCCGACGACAGCGATGACGCCCTGCACCCGATCTCCCGCTACGAGGACTTCCTGACCGAGTACATGCGTGAGGGGCTCAACAAAGAGGTCATCATGCTCGGGATTTTGGGTGTCCCGCCGGTGACCGCCCACAACCCGGACCCGCCGCACGAGCCGACCGCGGGCGGCGTCGATGTACTCGTCTATCGGCAGTGGCGCGAGGACGACATCCTGCCCGAGGACGAGATGATCAATCACGGCGTGGACTACCAGCAGTGGGCGTTTGGAATCGGTCCAGGCTGTACGGGGCACGACGGCATGGGTGGCATCACGGGACAGGCGATGCCGCCGGTGCGCATGCTCGAGGTCTGTGAAGGGCTCAACTACGACGACAAGATCCGATGCTGTGTCGAATCGGTCTGCGACGAGGATTTCAGCGCCGCGATCGGTTGCCTCACGGACGTCATTCAAGAGGTATTCGTACCGGTTGGTTGATCCCTAGAGCCACAGCATTGCTTGCTGTGGCTCTGTCCCAGTCAGCTGGCAGACGGCTGGCAGACCCCCCCTGGGAGTGCAAATCACGGTCCCCGCGCAGCATCGACTGGTATCGCGGCTGGCTTGAAAAGCGTGTAGGCTCGGGCCACCGCGCTCGCGGAGGACTATTGATGCGTAGTACGACATTCAACTTGCTTTTCGCTTCTGGTTTGCTCGGTGCTCTGGGCCTCGTGGTCTCATGCAGCGACGACGGTGGTGCGGAGGGGACCACAAACGTGACCCTGACCCTCGAGGGGGGCTCCGACGGCATCTCCAGCAACGACCAAGGCGACTCGGACGACGAGGAGTCCGACTCGGCGACCACCGACGCACCCTGTCCGCCCAATGGCTGCCTCGACATGATGGCCACGACCACCGATGGGCCGCCGCCTTGTGCCTCGGGCGACAGTGGTTGCAACCAGATCGACCTCCTTTTCGTGGTCGACAACTCGGGCACGATGGGCGCGGAGCAGGTCAACCTGTCCGCCAACTTCCCGCTCTTGGTCGACAAGCTCCAGAACCTCACCGACGAGAACGGCAACGCCCTCAACCCGGACGTCAACATCATGGTGACGACCACGGACCTCGGGCATCCCCAGTGCACCGGGTTCCAGCCCGAGGGCTACGAGCCGGCTCAGGGCTCGCCGATCTCGACCGCGTGCATCGATCGTCTCGACGATTTCACCGGGCTGGGCAACAACCCGCCCGAGTTCCCCGAGGCCTGCCAAAATGGCTGCCCGGTGGCGATCGAGCCCAACGGCGACTTCATCCACTTCGCTGGCGACAACACCAACATCCCCGGCAACAACGTGGCCGGCGCGCTCAGCTGCATCGGGCCGCAGGGCATCAACGGCTGTGGCTACGAGGCGCCCCTCGAGGCCATGCTCCAGGCCATCAACCCCGGCGCTCAGTGGAACCAGGGCTCGACGCCCTTCCTGCGGGACGGCGCGGTCTTGGCGATCGCTCTCGTGACCGACGAGGCCGACTGTTCGGTGCGCTCCCCCGACGGCTACGCCTACTTTACGGACCCGGCTCAGGACACCTACTGGGAGGTCCACCCGGAGACCATGACCAAGACCCAGGCGACCTCCGCCGTGTGTTGGAACGCCGGTGTCGACTGTGGCCAACCCGACATGAACGGCGTCTACGCCGACTGCAGCTCCATCGACACGGGGGTGCTGCACTCGACCTCTCGCTACCTGACCTACCTGCAAAACGAGCTGATCGCGAAGCAGAACAAGGAGGTCATCATGCTCGGCATCCTCGGTGTTCCGCTGGTCACCGCACACAACCCTGACCCGCCCTTCGAGCCCACCGAGGGTGGCGTCGAGGCGCTGGTCTACCGTCAGTGGATCGACGGCGAGTACCCAGCGGGCGACATCCTGCCTGGGGACGACGGGACCGCGGGCACCAAGCAGTTCGAGTTTGGGATTGGGCCGGGCTGTACCGGTGAGGACGGCCTGGGTGGGTTCACCGGCCAGGCGATCCCGCCGGTTCGTATCAAAGAGGTCTGCGAGGCCCTCAACGACGAAGCCAACGACAAGATCCGTTGCTGCATCGAGTCGGTGTGTGACTCCGACTTCTCGGACGCCATCAACTGCATGACCGGAATCATCCAAGACACGCTCCCGCCGGTGGGCTGAGCGACTCGGACCCCCAGAATAAAATCACCCGAAAACCAACAAAAAGGCCGCCCTCCGTGGGCGGCCTTTTTGTTGATTTCGAGAGTGGTCGTGATCGGGAGAGCGTCGCGCTCATGACCAATGACCAATGACCAATGACCAATGGCCATGACCAACTTGCCATGACCGTCGGCTGGCCCCGCTCAGTGGCGGCGGCGGCGGTTGAGTTTGCGCAGCTGAGAGCCCCCATTTCGGGTGATCTTGAGCTTGCGCTTCGAGCCGCTGCCCTCGACGTGGATCCAACCTTGGGTCTTGAGGTGGCGGAGGATCAACTTGAGCTGCTCCTGGGTGAGGCGCGTGGCTCGGGTCAGGGCAGACTCGCTCAGCGGGCCGTCGTCGGCCAAGGTCCGCAAGATGCGGTGGTCGCCATCGGGGATGTCCGCGCGGCGCCTGATCACGGCTGGCCCCGAGTCGGGCAGGTTCATGACCGGGTTGCCGTCTTCGTCGAAGCTGAGCTCGGGCTCAGGGGTGACCCGGCGTGGCGGGGGGGGCGGCTCGACTCGAGCGGGGCGGGCCACCGCCATGTCGATGAGCTCCTGCACGGACATGTAGCCGAGCATGGGGGCGAGGTGTGGATTGGCCCTTGTGGCCGCGATCAGCTCGCCCAGGGAGGTCTCGTCGGGGAGCGAGTTGACCACCTGACGCATGACTGTGAGCAGCGACTGGCGCCACTGCTCATCGACCTCGGCCGTGTGGTCGAGGTTCTCGGAGGATAATTGGGCGTCGGCGGTCATGGTCATGAGCGCGACGCTCGGCGTGCGGAGGAGAGACGGACTGTCATCGTGAATGAACCGTGGAACTGAATGTCGGCGGATGGCTCTCGGCGCGATGCGTTCGCGCCTTGGCTCTCACGCAAGTTCGCGGGGTGCCTCAAACAGGCAGCGCCAACACGAACAATGCGGTGCGTCTTGGAATGGTGCAGCTCGCTCGCGTGGGTGTCAAGGGGTCCCCGGCGCGGTCCCGAGCGCGAGGGCTCGGGGTAGATCGGCGCTGGCAGCCCCTGAGAGGCGATCGCATTGGGTCCCAATGTACGCCGACCTGGGTGGATCCGCCGATGTGGATCCACCCATGTAGATCCGGGCTGTCATCGAGAGACCCGATGGCCACCAGGGTGACTTCCAATGATGAGGAGATCCCCACGTCCACTCGTTGCACGGGCTCCTGGGCCACCCAGGCGTCGACGGGGCCATGAATTCGCATGTTCAGACCGGAGCGCGGCTTCGGCGACCATTGACAGGCCCCCGCCTCCGCGCGACGTATCCGCCCGTGACCGTCCATCGGCTCGAGATTGAGGTCCGACCCGGGCTCAGCGACCCGCTCGCAGAGGCCACCAAGCTCCGTTTCAAAACGTGGCTGGGGCTCGAGGTTTCGGCGTTGCGGACCCGCAAGATCTATCACCTCGATCATGAACTCGACGCGGGCGAGGCCGCGCGTGTACTCGAGGCGCTGGTCGATCCTGTCGCGGAGATCGGGGCGCTGGGTATGTTCGCCGATGTCCACCCCAGCGCGCCCTCGGAGGGCGAACCAGACGGTGAACTGGGCACACCCTGGGTCCTGAGCGTCGGTTTCCTGCCCGGAGTCACGGACGCGATCGGCCACAGCGTGACCCGGGCCGCCGAGGACTGCCTCGGCCGTCGATTGACCGGTCAGGCCTACAGCTCGATCCTCTACTGCATCTGGGGTCTCGAGCGCGCGGTCGTGGAGGCCGCCGCCCGCGAGCTTCTCTACAATCCTTTGATCCAGCGCTGCGATCTGGCTCGGGCGCCGCGGACTTTGGATCTGAGCGTGCCCAAAGCCGGCAGCCTCACGCCAGCGAGTGTCGAGCGGGTGGCCCTGCGCGAGGCCGACGACGCGACCCTCGAGGCCCTCTCCAAGTCGGGAATGCTGGCCTTGAGTCTCGCGGAGATGCAGGGGATCGCGGCGCACTTTCGGGCGCTGGGGCGGGACCCCACCGACGCCGAGGTCGAGTGCCTGGCGCAGACCTGGTCCGAACACTGCAAACACAAGATCTTCGCCTCGCCGATCCACTATGTGGACCCCCAGGGACAGGATCACCATATCCCCGACGGTCTGTTTCGCACCTATGTCCGCGGTGCGACCGAAGCCGTCGCCGAGGCTCGCCGCGCCGACGCCTGCGACCCGCCCGGGGCCGACTTCCTCGTGTCCGTGTTCCACGACAACGCGGGCGTGGTCCGCTTCACCGAGGACGACCACCTCGTCTACAAGGTCGAGACCCACAACTCGCCCTCGGCCCTCGACCCCTACGGGGGAGCCATGACCGGCATCGTCGGGGTCAATCGAGACAGCTTCGGGACCGGTCTGGGCGCCGACTTGTTGACCAACGTCTGGGGCTACTGCCTGGGTGATCCACAGGGCGACCCCAGCGACCTCAGCGGTCTCCCGCCTGGGCTCATGCATCCGCGGCGGGTCCGCGACGGGGTCCACGGCGGGGTCATCGACGGGGGCAACCAATCGGGGGTCCCCTACAGCCGGGGCTTCGAGCTTTTTGATGGCCGCTACGCCGGCAAGCCGCTGGTCTACTGCGGCACGGTCGCGGTCATGCCTGTGACCGTGCCCGGGCCCGGGGGCGCGGGAGCCCGGCCGACCGAGGACAAGCAGATCCGCGTGGGCGACAAGGTGGTGATGGTCGGCGGGCGGATCGGCAAAGACGGCATCCACGGCGCGACCTTCTCGAGCGTCGAACTCGACGAGCAGTCGCCGGTCCAGGCCGTGCAGATCGGCGACCCGATCACCCAAAAAATGATGTGGGACTTTTTGGCCGAGGCCCGAGATCGGGGCCTGTACTCGGGCATGACCGACAACGGGGCGGGAGGGCTGTCGAGCTCCGTGGGCGAGCTCGCCGAGGCCACCGGCGGGGCCCGCATCGACCTGGCCCTGGCGCCCCTGAAGTACCCGGGCTTGGCCCCCTGGGAGATCCTGATCTCCGAGGCTCAAGAGCGCATGACCATGGCCGTCCCCGAGCCCCAACTCGAGGCTTTTCTGACCCTGGCGCGACGCCGGGAGGTGGAGGCCAGCGTGCTCGGCGAGTTCACGGACGACGGCTACTTTCGGGTCGCCTATGGCGAGCTCGAGGTAGCGACCTTGGGCCTCGAGTTCATGCACGGGGGTGTGCCCCTGCCGACTCTGGAGGCCCGCTGGGAGCCGCCCACGGTCGCTGGGAGCGACCTCATAGCAGCCCGGGCTCAGCTCGGTGCGCTCGACTGTGGCGCGCTCTTGGGCCGGCTCCTGGCCCGCCCCAACCTCAGCGCCAACGACGATCGTGCGCGCTGTTACGACCACGAGGTCAAGGGCCTGAGCGTGCTCAAGCCGCTCGTTGGTGTCGACGGCGACGTGCCGGGGACGGCGACGGTCATGCGGGTCCGCCACGGCCGCGACGAGGGCGTGATCTTGGGTGAGGGCATCCACCCGTGGTTCTCGGACTTCGACACCCGAGCCATGGCCCTGGCTTGCGTCGACGAGGGCGTCCGCCGGGTGCTCTGCGCCGGCGCCCGGCCCGAGCGAATCGCCGCCCTCGACAATTTTTGTTGGCCCGATCCGATCGTCTCGGATCGGACCCCGGACGGCCGCCACAAGCTGGCCCAGTTGGTGCGCTGCTGCGAGGGTCTGCACGCCGCCTGCCTCGCCTACGGGGTCCCGTTGATCTCGGGCAAGGACTCGATGAAAAACGACGCCTTTCTCGGCGGCGTGAAGATCTCGATCCCGCCGACTCTGCTCGTGAGCGTCATGGGCCAGACCGCCGACGTCGCCGCGAGCCTGAGCCTCGAGCCCCGGGCACCCGGGGATCGGATCTACCTCCTGGGGGCCACCCGCCTCGAGCTCGACGGCAGCGAGCTCGGCCGTGCGCTCGCCCAGGCCGGAGTCGCCCTCTCGGGCACGGCGGTCCCCGATACGGATCTGACCCGCTGCTGGGCTCGCTACCGGGCGTTTGTGGCGGTCAGGGACCAAGGGCTGGTGCGCTCGGCCCAGGTCTGCGCCCGGGGTGGGCTGGGCGTGGCCCTGGCCCACATGGTCATGGCCAGCGGTCTCGGCCTGCGCATCGACACCAGCGACGTCGCCCAGACCCCGGCGTGTGCCCTGTTCTCCGAGACCACGGGTCGGATCGTGTTGAGCTGTCGACCCGAGGACGGCCCCGCGCTCGAGGCGGCTCTGGACACCCACGAGCTGACTGCCCTGGGGGAGGTCACGGGAGACCCGACCCTCGAGCTCACCCACGCGGGCCATCCGCGCCTCATCCTCCCTCGCACACAGCTGCGCGCACGCTTTACGGAGACCCTCCATGGCCTTTGATCTGCCCTCCTCTGCTGTCGAGCGCGCCGCGGCGCGCGTCGAGATCGATCCCCAGGCCACGGCCGCCGTCCGCGTGCTCGTCCCGACCGGCTACGGCCTCAACTGCGAGGCCGAGACGGCGTCGGCCTTCGCCCTGTTGGGGGCCCAGGTCGAGCTGATCCACGTATCGGATCTGCTCGCCGAGCCCGGGCGCCTGGCCTCTGTCTCGATCTTGGCGTTCATCGGTGGGTTCTCGTTCGGGGACCACGTGGCCAGCGGGAGGGTATTCGCCAACCGGCTGCGCTATGGGCTGGGGGCCGAGCTCGCGCGCTTCGTCGCCGACGGCGGCCTCGCAATCGGGATGTGCAACGGCTTTCAGGTCATGACCAAGCTCGGCCTGCTCCCCGGACACAACGACGACTCGAGCGAGGGTGCCCCGACCGAGGGCGGCGACTCGACCGACACGGCGCTGGCGGCTCAGACCGCTTCGGTCATCGGCAACGACAGGCTCGGCTACCGCAACGCCTGGGTGCGCATGGCCATCGACCCCGAGAGCCCCTGCGTGTGGACCCGCGGGATCGAGACCCTCGAGAGCCCGAGCCGGCACGGCGAGGGCAAGCTCGTGTTCGCCGATGACGCCCTCGCCCAGCGCCTGTCCGCCGCCCACCAGATCCCCCTGCGCTACATCGACGAGTCGGGCGCGAGCACCGAGGCCTGGCCGGCGAACCCCAGCGGGTCGCCGGGGGGAGCGGCGGGTCTGTGCGACCCGAGCGGGCGTGTCTTCGGCCTGATGCCGCACCCCGAGGCGTTCCTCTATCCCGAGAATCACCCCCGCTGGATCGGCAAGCGTGACGCGGGGGAGGACCCTGGGGTCGGCGCGGGCCTCCAGCTGTTCGCCAACGGTCTGCGCGCCGCCATGGCTTGCTGAGTCCGCTGAGCCCGTATACTTCAGGCGATGGGGTCTGGAGACGTCGACGCGCTGAGTCGGAGCTTTCGCGCTCGGGCTGGCCTGTTGGGGTTGCTGATCGTCGGCACCAGCGCGGCGGCGATCTGGGCGGCGACCCGGGACGAGGGGCGGGGGGCGCCCGAGCAGCGCGTTCAGCTCATGATTGTCACGAACTCGGGGGAGGCCGGGGGTCTCCCGGCGCTGGCTCGGGGCGGGTTCGTGGTCGAGGCCGGGAGCCTGGAGCAGTGGACGGAGTTGGCTCGTGAGCAGGTCTCCGACAGCGAGGCCGAGGGCATCGAGCTGGTGCTCGAGCTCGCCGACGAGCGCGGCTTCGGCTTTGTCGTCATCGAGGATCCTGCGCGCTTCGCAGAGGCGCTCGGCGGGCTCGAGGTCGAGCCCGCGCCCAGCGAGATCGACGATTTCGAGACCAGCGACTTCGCTGTGCTCAGCGTCGGCGATTTCGCCTTTCCCCATGCCCTGACGGTGGGGACCACGAGCGAGCACCCAGCGGTGCGCCTGGGTGGGTTCGCGGCCCTCGACGCCGTCTTTGAGCAGCCCAAGATCGGAGCCCGGGACAACCCGGAGTTGCCGACCTTGGAGGACCTCTTGTTCGAGGACCAGACCGAGCGTGGGCGGGAGATGGTGACCCTGGCGGCCCGCTTCCCCGCGACTTTCAAGCTGCTCGATGCCGAGCTGCGCGCAGACATGGAGCGGGCCGAGGGTGAGGGGCTTGTGGCGCTCTCCCTGCTCGGCCCGGGGTTGCATACCAACACGGCCATACCCACGCCCGACGGGGGCTTGATCTCGCTTCGCTACGAGCTCGTGCCCTTCAGCACGACGGCCGAGACCCTCGAGCTCGAGCTCGGGTCGGCGCTGAACTTCGACTGGTTCTCGGACCGGGCCCTCGCCGAGGGTGTGCGCGAGGGGGAGGCCTGCACCAGCCTCGCGGGCGGTTCGATGCCGACCTCCTCGACGCCGCAGGTCGCCGGGATCTCCAGTGACGGATCGGCCTTGGCGCTCGTGACTGCGGACGGGCCGATCTCGATCTGGCGCAAGCAGCCGGGTCCCGGCTGTGAGTGGGTGCAGGTCGGGGAGCTGCCGCGAGGTACCTTCGGTGAGCGCGGGGCCCTCGAGCGCCTGGCTCCGCGTTTCGCAGCTGATCGGGAGCCGGGCCAAATGGGGGAAGCGGGGGTGGAAGACCTGCCCCCGCCGTTGTTTGCCGACGTCGAGCGTGGACTCGTCGAGGATGGCCCAGAGCGAGAGCTGCGGTCTGTGGAGCACCTGCGTGTGTCTTCGCTGGATCCGCGGTCGGGGGCGCTCGAAGTCGAGACCCTGCTGACCCTGTCGGGGGAGGGCCACTTCGGGTCGCTCGTATTTGTCGATCCGTGGAGGCTCGCGGCGCTGACCCGGCGGGAGCCGAGCCTGCTCGACGGCGTGTTTGTCGAAGAGCACGCCTTGGTGCTCGTCGACCGCCGCCACCCACAGGTCCGGATCCGGATTTCGAACGAGCTGTTCGCCCCGGGTCGACGCCTGCGGGAGTTGGTGCTGGTGTCTGGGGGCGGCCCAGCCGGTGAGGCCGAGGGGACCCCGCTCGGGCCCACCTTCCTGTTGACGGGGAGGTCGTCCGAGGGAGAATTGGAGCTCATCGAGCTACACATCGATGGTCTCGCGCTCGCCGAGATCTCAGGTCGGGCCCGGGCCGAGGCCGACGCTGGCTCCTCTGAATTCTCTGAGTCCATGCTGCTCACCCTGAGCCCCGAGGACCTCTATGCGCGGGTGCTCGTGACTCGGGCGGACCTGCACAGCGTTGCGATCTCGCCTGTCTCGTCTGTCTCGGGCCAGGGTCCGCGCCTGGTCACTCTGCTGGCGCGAAATCTCGATAGGGGACCCACGCAGCTGGCGGTCTTGGCGTTGCGTCCCGAGGGCGGCGCCCTCCAGATCGTGATGCCCGGGGTCCCGGCCCGGTCCTCGCACTACGCTCCCCGTGTCCTCGCCGACGGTCGCCGGGTCGTGTTTTCCTCACTCACGACGGTACACATCGACGCCGATCCCTTTGTGGTCTCGCGTCTGTCCGGGCCCCTGTCTTCGGGGCACTGACCGGCTACACAAGAGCGCAGCCAGGGGACCGTCGGGGTCCACACTGGCTGCGGCGGCTCGGGGTCGGAGGGCGGGGTCTGTCAGGCGGCTCGCTTGGCTTTCTTGCCCTGCTTGGCCTTTTTGGCTTTCTTGCCCTGCTTGGCTTTCTTGCCCTGCTTGTCGGGGCCCTTCTCACCGTGGTGGCGCTTACCCTCGGCCATGTGTTTGGCCACTCGGCTCCGCTGCTCGGGGGTCAGGATCGTGTGCAGCTCGAGCATGGCCTCCATGCGGCGGTCGGCGACGTTGCGCTCGTGGGCGGCGACCTTGTCGGCCAAACTCGCCAGCTTGCGCGCGTCGGGCCGGTCTTTCGCCCACTCGGTAGCGAGCGCCTTTCGGAGCTCACGCAGGGCTTTGCGGTCGACTTTGATGTCGGTATGCATCTCCGAGAAGATCGTCGAGACCTCGCTCTGTTGGCGGTCGGTACACGAGATCTGCTCGCACATTTTGTCGGCGCGTTTGCCCTTGTGCTTGCCCTCGCCGGCGTGGGCGAGGCTAGGGACGAACAGGGCCGCGGCGAAGGCGAGACCCGAGAGAGTAGCGAACAGGCTGCGGAGGCGAACGGGCGTCTTGCTCATGGGTAGAGCGTGGCGCAGATGGGCCGCAGGACCGTGCCTGGGCTGTAATCGGCGCGTAAAGGGTCGCCCGAGGTCGTGCGCTGAGCCCCCGGCGCACGCTCTGATCCAGACTGCACTGGTCCCAGCTGACCATCATGGTCACGACGAGGAGGCCGGGGGGGTCCTGGCCCGGGGGGGGGGGCCGGGGGGTCCTGGGTCGTCGTGTGCGCCCGCGGAAGCGATGAGCCGAACTCCGCGACCTGGTCGCGGGGCCCGGCGGCCCTCTCTCACTGCGGTTCGAAGCAGGAGATGGTCGTCGTGATCGTGAAGTTCGACTGGGTCGTGTGGCGCTCGGCAAAGAAAAAATCGAGGTCGTAGTAGCCGCCCGGTTCCAGACCGAGCTCATCGGCCATGGCGTCCATGTCGATGCTCCCTTGTTGGGATCCGTGGACACCGCCGAGATCGATGCCGAGTCGACCGTTCACGAATACCCAGAGATCGTCGTCACCCGCGAATGTGAACACTTCTTCACCCATGTATTGAAACTCGGTGTGGAGCTCGAGGGTGAAATGATAGTTGTGAGAGTTGCCCTCGTTGCCCCAACCTTGATCGTCGATCGGGAAGAACGCGTTGTTGGAGTACTCGTAGGTCCCTGGTGCGATCTCCACCAACTCGAAGGGGACCTCGAAGTCTTGGTTGACCCCTTCGGTATCATTATACCATTGGTTAAAGTTTTCAGCGGTCGTCGTCGTAGGGGTGCTGGGCATGCCCGCATAGACGGGCTTGTGATCCGGGCCCAGGTCGTACTCGACGATGGTGTGGTCCGAGCCCGAGAAGGCCTCGAAGTCGGGATGGGAGATTTGAAAGTCGCGCACGGTCGAGAACAGGGTGGTCCCGCAGGGCTGGCCCGTGTCGTTGCCGTCGTCGTCGTTGCCGTCGTCGTTGCCGTTGTCGTTGTCGTTGCCGTCGCCTGAGCTCGATTCGGCCGACTCCGAGTTTGCGTCGTCGGAGCCGTCCGTGTCCTCAGAACCCGAGCCCTCGGCGTCGTCCGAGCCCGAGCTGTCTCCGGTCGAGGCGGTGCTCGTGTCTTCACCGGAGCTGCTCTCGCCTTGATCGCCGCCGACCTCGTCTTCGTTCGAGCCGGATCCGCTCTGGGTTTCACTCTCGTCGGTCGCGTTTGTGTCCGAGTCGTCCTCGGTGGGAGGCTCGCTCCCACATCCAACCGCACCCAGGGTGGCCAAGCACAATCCAAGACTCCAACACGATCCAGATGACATATTGCGAGCCTACCAGTCGGGGAGCGGACTCACCATATAGAGATGTGTCGTCGAGGCGTCCCGGGTCGGGTTCAGGCCTCGCCCGCGTACTGGTCGAGGTAGGCCTCGATGGCGACTTTGCCGGCGTCGTCGAGGGCGACCTCACCATCGATCTTTCGCCCATGCAGATAGGCCACGATTTCTCGGATATCAACGATCGCACGGACATCGATGTCGAGTTCCTCGCGCAGCTCCGTCATGGTCGTCTTCTCGCTGCGGCCCCGCTCGCACCGGTCCACAGCGATGATTGCAGCGCTGACTTTGATCCCGGGGGCAGCCGCCCGCAGGAGGTCGATGGCCTCGCGGATCGACCGCCCCGAGGTGATGACGTCGTCGACGAGCACGACCTGCATCCCGTCTCGGGGGGCGGTGCCCACAAATACGCCGCCCTCACCGTGGTCTTTGGCCTCCTTGCGGTCGAAGCCGTAGGGGACATCGAGGCCGGCCTCGGCGAGGCCGATGGCGGTCGAGACGGCGAGCGGGATTCCCTTGTAGGCTGGGCCGAAGACCAGGTCGCAGGCCAGCTCGGCGCGCTGGATCTCGGCGGCGTAGGCCCGGCCGAGACCGGCGATCGCCCGGCCTGTGCGCAGCTGACCGGCGTTCACGAAATAGGGGGAGGTGCGCCCCGATTTGAGGGTGAACTCGCCGAAGCGAATCACCTCGTAGCGAACCAGGAGGTCGACGAAGGCTTGCTGGTGAGCTTGCACGTCGGGGACTAAAACACCATCGAGAACCGGGCGCCAGGGCGGCCGTCGACCCGGTCTTCGGCGCTGATGTGCCCGCCGTGGGCGCGGACGATCTGCCGACACAGGTACAGGCCCAGACCGACCCCACCCTGGTCTCGGGCCCGGGCGGCATCGAGGCGCGCGAACGGCTCGAAGATCTGTTGGCGCGCCTCGACGGGGACCCCGGGGCCCTCGTCCTCGACCTCGATGCGCAGGCCTGCGGGGACTGCCGGACCGCCGTCGATCGCCGCGACCCGGATCGTGATCACACCGTCGGGACAGGCGCGGCGGGCGTTGGCCAAGAGATTGCGGAGCAGGCGATCGAGGAGCATGCGGTCGCCCTCGAAGCGCAGGTCCGCCGGGCACTCGACGCGGGCCTCGAAGCGGTCTCCGGCGCGTATACACAGCTCGGCCATCTCGATGCTCTCCCGGCGCAGGGCGCTGTCCCGGCCGAGCTCGAGGCGCCCCGAGGTCAGCAGGTCGCTGATCAGGGCCTCGACTTCGGCGAGGTCCTCCTGCATCTCGCCCAGTCCGCGCTCGAGCCGAGCCAGGCCCTGAGTGTCGGTGGGCTCGCCCTCGGAGTCGCCGCGCTGCATCCCCTCGATGCGCTCGCCGAGGATCTCGACCAGGACTTTGATGCGGGAGATCGGGGTCCGCAGCTCGTGAGAGACGTTGGCCAGGAGCGTGCGTTGGCCGGTCATCAGGGTCTCGAGGCGGTCGGCCATTTGGTTGAAGGCCAGGGCCAGGCCGTCGATCTCGTCCAGGCGCCGGTCGGTATCGAGCGGGACCCGATGCGAGAGCTCGCCGTCGGCGAGCGCCCGGGTGCTGCGCTCGAGGCTGGCCAGGCGAGTGGTGAGCGAGCGGGCCAGGGGCCAGGCTCCCCCGGCCAGGGCCAGGAGCAGGAGCACGCCGCCCAGCACCACGCCCAGGCGCCGGTCTTGACGCGGGAAGACACCGACCAGAGCCACGGGGCGGGGGCGCCCCCTCCCGGTTTGTGCGTCCGGATCGGTGTCGGGATCGGCAGGGGCGAACAGGGGCACGCCGATGACCGGCGGGGCCATGCCGTGGCGGCGGATCACGGGGCGACCGCGGCGGAGCTGACGGAGCTCGGCGCGGGTGAGGTGGTGCAGGCTCTGCAGCGGTGTGTCAGGGCGCGGTGGGGGCCGCTGGGCCCGATCTGGCCGATCTGGCCGATCTGGCTGATCTGGCCCATCTACTCGATCTGGCCGACCCGGCTGATCTGGCCGACCCGCCCGGGGTCCCCGAGCCGGGGGGGGGCCGCCGAACTGAGACTTGCGCCTGCGGTCACGGGGTAAGACTTCGATAGTGACGTCGAGCTCGTCGGCCAGGGCGGCGATCACAGCCTCCATGGCCGCCGGGTCGCCGTGCAAGTTTTCGAGGATAGGCTCGCTCTCGGCCTCGATACGGTCGACGGTGGCGTCGATCCAGTCTTGGTCCCACGACGAGAACCACGCGCCCATGAGCAGCGCCGCGAGCAGGGCGAACACGAGCATGGAGAGCACGGAGGTCGCGTAGATGCGGACAAATAGCCGGCCGCGCGCGCGCTCGGGCGCCGGAGCACCCTCGGGGGGGAGCTCGGGTTCAGGGGCAGCCAAGTTCGGCATGGCGGCTAGCAGTCCGTGGTGAAATCCATCGCGTCGCCTCGCGCAGGATTTTTCGTCGAGGGCGAGGCGCTGAAACGCCGCTGTACCGGGCGTACTGCAAGTTTCGGCAACACTGTCATCGGCGGAAGGGCCAAGCGAGGTGGCGTGAGGGGTTTTGCCACGGGCTGCTAGC
>CAYVJQ010000023.1:0-51274 GCA_964451725.1 uncultured Nannocystaceae bacterium
CCCAGCCTAGCCCCCAGCCCAGCCCAGGGTGACTTCTGTTGCGTGTCTCCATCGGCCCTACGAAGCAGAGCCTACCCCAGAGCCTACCAAAGTCGCGTCGACCCGCTCGGGTACCCCACATCCAGGAATGAATGTCGCGCTGGCCACGATCCTTCAACCCATGCCACCCTGCCCGCCATGCGCCTCCTCGCGCCCCTCACAGCCCGTGCACACGCCCTCCGCGCCGCCCTCGGGCTGTGCACGGTCCTGTGCACGGTCCTGTGCACAGCCCTCGCCCTGAGCTCGGCCTGCACACCTCAGCCGGCCACCGAGGCGCGCACCGAGCAGGCCCCCTCTCCGAGCACGGCCCCTGCGCCGACATCCCAAGCTGCTCCGACCAATTCGCTCGCCACGCCGAGTGAACTCCCGGAGATCGAGGGGGTTCACTACCTCGAAGTGCTCACAGGTGGGGCCGAGGCCGGGGACACCCTGCCGATGATCGTCGCCATCCACGGCCTCGGAGACAGCCCAGAGGGCTTCGCCTCCCTGCTCGCAAACTTCGACCAGCCGGCCCGGGTGATCCTCCCCCGGGGCCTGGATCCCCAGCCCCCCGGGTGGTCGTGGTTCCCCCTGCGCGCCCGCGACCCTGACGTGGACACGCTCGCCGAGGGCATCGCCGCGGCCACCGATACACTCGCCCCGGCGATCGCCGCCCTGGCCGAGCTGCGCCCGACCCGGGGCCGCCCGATCGTCACCGGCTTCAGCCAGGGCGGGATGCTGGCCTTCACCATGGCCGTGCGCCACGGCGACCTGATCTCGGCGGCCTTCCCTGTGGGCGGATGGCTGGCACCGCCCCTCATGCCCGGCCCCGACGTCGATCCCAGCACCCTGCCCCCGATCCACGCCTTCCACGGCGACGCCGACAAGGCCGTCCAATACGCCCCCACCCTCGAGGCCGTAGAGGCACTCAGGGCCGCGGGGATCGAGGTCGAACTGAGCACCTACGAGGGGGTCGGCCACGCGATCCCAGCGCCCATGCACGCGGACTTGAGCGCGGCCCTGCGCGCACAGGTCCGCCTGCTCGCCCAGGCCAACCCAGAGACCAACTGAGACCAACCCCGAGACCCGGCCCGGCCCCGCCCATGTCCAAACTCAAGACCTTCCCTGGCCTCAAAGCCCGCGCCTTCATGCACCCCTGGGACCTCAAGGCCACCGCCACGCTCAAGAAGGTGCCCGGCCTCGACAGGTTCGTCTCCAAGGTCATGGAGTACAGCTTCGAGCGTATCTACTACTTGGAGAACGTCGCCGACAATGTCCGTGTGACCGACAAGATGTTTCCCAAGCTGCACCGCTATCTGAGCTGGGGCTGCAAGATCTTGGACATCGACGAGCTCCCCGAGCTCTACGTCTCCCTCGACCCCAGCTACAACGCCTACACCTATGGCCACACCAAGCCCTTCGTGGTCATCACCTCCGCGCTGCTCGACATCCTCGACGAGCGCGAGAAGATGTTCGTCATCGCCCACGAGCTCGGCCACATCAAATGTGAACACGTGCTCTACACCCTCGTGGCCGAGAACCTCGCCGTGCTCATCGAGATCCTCGGCAAGATGACCCTGGGAATAGGCGGGCTCCTGGGCGCAGGCTTGGCCCTGCCCCTGCTGGACTGGTACCGCAAGGCCGAGCTCTCGGCCGACCGCGCCGCCCTGCTCGCGGTCCAGGACCCACAGGTCGCCCTGCGTGTGTTCATGAAGCTCGCCGGCGGCGCCCAGAGCCTGCTCGCCGAAATGGATCCGAACGAGTTCCTGCGCCAGATCCGGGCCTACGAAGACCGAGACGTCTCGACCCTCGACCGGGCCTACAAGCTCCTGCTGACCATCTTCCGCACCCACCCCTTTCCGATCATGAGGGCCAAGCACCTCGACGCCTGGGTCGGATCGGGCGGGTTCTCGACCCTCAGTGGCATCCCCGCCGAGTCCATGCGCGGCTGAACCCGAGCTCGCTCGGGGACCGGGCGCCAGGGCAGCCAAACGCGCTATCCTCCCCCCGGTGCGAGCGCAGATGCAGCGCGGAGACGCGCAGACCGATCGCCGCCGCCTCCGGCCCCGCTCGACCCTCGCCGCCTTGCTGCGCAGGGCCACCCTGTTCGCGCTCGTCGCCTGGTGTGTGCTGGCCCCGACCCCGGCCCGCGCCAACCCGGAGCTCGAGTTTCGCACCATCACCACCGAGCACTTCATCATTCACTATCACCAGGGTGAAGAAGAGGTCGCCGACCGGGTCGCCATGCTCGCCGAGCGGGCCTACTCGCGCCTGACCCTCGCGCTCGCCCACGCTCCCAAGCTGCGCACCCACATCGTCATCACCGACAGCACCGACAGCTCCAACGGCTTCGCCAACGCCATCCCCTTCCCGCGCATCCGCCTGTTCACCGCAGCCCCCGACACCATGAGCGTGCTGGGCAGCTACGACGACTGGCTCGACATCCTGGTCACCCACGAGTTCACCCACGTCGTCCACATCGACACGGTCCACGGCGTCCCCCGCCTGATCAACGCCCTGCTCGGCTTTGGCAAGATCGGCAAGCTCTCCGGTCCCAACATCGTGCAACCCCGGTGGATCGTCGAGGGCCTGGCGACCATGTACGAGTCGGATCTCGGCAGCGAGGGTCGACACCGCTCGGCCCTCTTCGACATGTTCATGCGCATGGCGGTGCTCGACGGCCGGTTCCAGAATCTCGACCAGATCAGCTCGGGGGCCCGCGTGTTCCCCCACGGGTCGAGCGTCTACCTCTACGGCCTGCACCTCATGCACTACCTGGGCATGCACTACGGCAAGGACAAGATCGCCGAGCTCAGCCATAGCTACGGCGGGCGGATCGTCCCGTGGAGCATCAACCGCTCGCTCCGAGAGGTGATCGGCATCGACTTCGACCAGCTCCAGGTCGAGTATCAGGAGTACCTCGAGCGCCGCTTCTTCGCCGAAGCTCGCAAGATCCGGGCCCGCGGCCTCCGCCAGGGTCGGCGCCTGACCTTCACGACCTCTTCAGGAGGCTCGGGAGCCCACACCCGCTACCCGGTCTGGTCTCCCGACGACAGCCAGCTCTACTTCTTCGACGACACGGGCCACAAACAATCGGGCATCCGGCGCATCCCCGCCGACGGCGCCCGCCTGTCCGAGGGCCTGGGCGCGGGCAACCAACGCGAGGGCCCGGACTCCCGCCGGGTCATCGACACTGAGGACGCCTCGCGGCCGAGCTTCGTGGGTCCCAACGAAGATCAGATCGTCTTCGACATGGTCGGGGTCCACGACTACCGCTACCGCTGGAGCGACCTCTACCGCTGGCGCGGCCCGAGCCGCCGGGGCCGGGAGCAGCTCACCTTCGGCATGCGGGCCCGGGCCCCCGACGTCTCCCCCGACGGGCGCAGCGTCACCTTCGTCCGCAACGACACGGGCCAATCGCGGATCGCCGTGATGGCCCTCGACACCCTCGAGGTCGAGGAGCTCGCCCCCCTCTCCGCCGTGCAGCAGTCCTACGACCCGGACTGGCACCCCGACGGCACCAAGATCGCCTACTCGGCCTGGCAAGACGGGGGCTCGCGCGACATCTACGTCTACGACCTCGAGACCCACACCCACACCCAGATCACCGCCGACCGAGCCCAGGACAACTCCCCCGAGTGGAGCGCCGACGGGCGCTGGCTCCTGTTCTCCAGCGACCGCAGCGGAGTCTACAACCTGTTCGCCCACGACACCCACAGCGGCGAGCTGTGGCAGGTCTCCAACGTCCTCGGTGGCGCCTTCGAGCCGGCCTTGAACCACGCCAGCGACAAGATCGCCTACATCAACTACTCGAGCACCGGCTACGACCTGTGGTCCATGCCCTTCGAGCCCGAGCACTTCCTCGAGCCGGCCCCTGGCATCCCCGACTGGCCGATCGCCGACGAGCCCAAGCCGGGCCTCGCCGCGGCCCGAGGTCTCTCTGAGGACCCCTCGGGCCTGGCCGAGCGGGCCCCCTCTCTGGCCTCCAAGCCCTACCGCGGCTACCGGACCTTCTTTCCCCGGACCCTGTTCCCGGCCGCCTTCGAGTTCGAGAGTGGGACCCCCTTCTCCACCCTCGGCCTGACCTTGAGCATGGAGGACGTGATCGGTTTCCACGCCCTGACCGGCAACTTCGAGTGGCTCACCGAGGTCCGCAAGCCGACCGGATCCGTCTCCTACACCTTCTCGCGCCTGTTTCCGACCTTCGACTTCGGCTTTGGCCGCAACTATGTGGCCCGCGGCGGGTTCACCCGCTACGTCTACGACCCCCCACCGGGCAGCGCTGGATTCGGCGCCGGCCGGGCCTACGCGCTCGACGGCTACCTCGAGCAGGTGACCTCACTCTCGGTGGGCATGAGCGTCCCCGTGGTCCGTCTGAACCGACACGGCGCGACCGCCTCGCTGCGCTACAGCTTCGTCAACTACAAAAATACCGATGCCTTCGACGATCTGGTCGACCCCAACGCCCCGAGCTCGGCGCTCCCCGAGGTCGGGAACCTGGCCTCCCTGACCATGGGCATGAGCTACGACAACCGGGAGGGCGTCCGCAACAGCTGGGGCAGCGAGACGGGGCGGCGCGCGGCCCTGTCTCTGACTATCAGCGACCGCGCCCTCGGGGGTGACTTCGGCGACCTCCGAAGCTCGGCCAGCTACACCGAGCTGCTGCGCATGCCCTGGCGCGGCCACCAGGTGCTGGCCCTGCGCCTGTCGGGCGGGGCCTCCGCGGGCGGCCTGCGCCGGCGCGGTGCGTTTCGCCTCGGCGGGCTGGCGGCCGACCAAGACGTCATCCGCAGCGTGCTCTCCCGCAGCCCCTGGGGCGAAGCCGGGAGCCTCCGCGGCTACAACCAGGGGGTCTTCAGTGGGCGCTACTTCGGCCTGCTCCAGACCGAGTATCGGATCCCCTTCGTCGACGTCGAGCGTGGTGTGGGCACCGTGCCGGCCTTCCTGGAGCGCATCGTGGGCGTGGTGTTCACCGACTGGGGCATGGCCTGGACCAACCCGATCCGGGTCGGCGACCTCGCCGGCAGCGTCGGGGCCACCTTGATCACGAGCTTCAAGTTCGGCTACGGCGAGCGCATCGCCCTGTTTTTTCAGTACGCACACGGCCTCGACCCGGAGCTCGGCATCGACTACTTCCGCGTGTTCGTCGGCCGCGGTTTTTGAGCACCGGGTGAGTCGTCAGTCGGATCGGTCGTCGACACTCGGATAGCGCTCGCGCAGCTCCTCGAGCATGGCGGCCTCGACCGGCTCCGCCCGGACAGCGTACTCCGCCCCCACGACCCACTCGCGCAGCCCTGCATCGTCGAGCCCACGCACACGCTCGGCCTCGACAGCGTCGAGCACTCCCACCAACACGATCGTCCCCGAGAGCACGGGCTGGGCCAGGGGCTCACCGATAGCGAGCGCCGGGTCGAAGAGCAGGTCGTGGTAGTAGGGGAACTCTTCGTCGTCCCGACGCATGAACGAGGTCACCAAGACCTCGAGCCCCTCCTCTTCGGCCAGCGCCTCCAGATCGAGGGCGCCCGTGTTCAGCCGCGCCAAGACCCGCTCGGCCTCGTCGAAGGTCGAAAACTTCAGAGCCCGCATCCGCCGGCGCTCGGCGGTCGAGAACCGGGAGTCGTCCCCCACCTCCGCCCGAGCGAGCGCGGCCCGGGCCGCGAGGGCCCGCTCATCGCTCTCGACCTCGGTGCGCGGCAGCCGGCGCTCCAACATGGCGCTGCGCTGGATCCGGGCGAGCTCCTCGAACACGGCCCACTCCACCAGCGGGTCCGCGGCCAGGCCCGCGTCCTCGGCCTCCATGACCAGCAGCGACTCGACGATCAGCGCGTCGACCAGACCACGCTGGCCCTCCGGCCCACGGAAGCGAGCCTGTCCGTAGGCGCCGAGCCTCGCCTGGGCGCCCTCCAGGAGCGCCTCCTCCACCACCTCGTCACCGATCCTGGCGAGCGCCCCCTCGGGCACCGTCTCGACCTCCGCGCCACAGGCGAGAGTCGAGCCGAACAGCCCGATCCCGAGCAGCCCGACCCCGAGGGTCCTGCCGAGGGTCCCGGGCAACCCGAGGGTCGATGGGAGCGCCAGAGAGAGGACAGCTCGCACGCTGGCGACCATAGCCCGCGCTCGAGTTTATTTCGTCCCTCCTCCCCAGTTCCCCGCGGTGGGTACGTAGGCGACGTTGCGCGGCTTGCACATCCCGGTGGCTAATGCCGCCGCCTTTCAAACACTGGCGCCGGATCGAGGCTCGACAGGGCTTGCCACCGACCTGGTCGGGACCGAGCCGGGGTATGCGGCCAAGCCGAAAAAAATAGTTCGACAAAAACATTGGTCAGAGGACGCTCGCGGCTGATCTCGATGGCTGCGCAGATCCCGAGCATGGCTGCGTACCCCTGCGCACGGGCAACTACGTCAGAGCACACTGGCCGATTTCGCACGTTGGGCATAGGCAGGCATGGGCTGGCCTACGTAGCTGCGTACGTAGAGATCTCCCGATCCAGAACCGGCACGGTCTCTGCACTGACTCGGGGTGCGATGAACGAGCACGCTCGATACGTAGCCCAACCCGAGGTCGACACGCCTCTAGTCAACACGGCACGCGCCTCGAGCTCGATTCGCACCGCCCGTTCTCGTCCAGACGAGAACGCAACAGGAGCGCGCATGCAAGTCACCAACATCCCCTCGCCCTCAGCCAAGAAAGTCGCCCGCCCCGCGGTCCGCAAGTCGGACAGCCCCCTGGGCGCGTACCTCGGTGACGTCTCGAAGGTCGACATCCTGACCCCGGAGCAGGAGCAATCTTTGGCCGGCACGATCGCGGACCGACGCGTCGCCTGCTGGCGGGCCCTGCTCGCCTACCCCCCCTTCGCGGGGCCGATCGTCGAGCTCGTGGCCCAGGCCCTCACCGACGACGACTGCGACGCTCTGCCCCACGAGGACTTCGACGTCCTGCGGACCTGCGCCCGGGCCTATCGGAACCGGGAGACCAAGGTCAACCGGGAGGCCTTCCACAGTGCACAGCACGCCGTGGCCGACCGAATGGCGGAGCTCGACCTCGACAATAAATACACGGACATGGTCGCGGCCGACCTCGAGGCGATCGAGGCCAACCGCCGCCAGGCCGTCGCCCTCGACATCACCTATCCCCCCAAGGGCAGCCGCCCCTTTGCCGCCTACGTCCAAAAGGTGCGCTCGTGCAACCAAGGCCTGCGCTTCGCCAAGAACAAGTTCGTCCAGGCCAACCTGCGCTTGGTGGTGACCCTGGCTCGGCGTTTCGACCACGGCCTCATGCCCCTCCAGGACCTCGTGCAAGAGGGCAACCTCGGCCTCATGAAGGCCGTGGACCGCTTTGACGGGCGGCGTGGCTACCGGTTCTCGACCTACGCCACCTGGTGGATCCGCCACGCCATCAACCGCGCGCTGGCCAACAAGGGACGCACAGTCCGGCTGCCCGCTCACGTCTCCGCCGACCTTCAGCGCCTGCGCCGAGCGACCCGGGAGATCGAGGCTCAAACCGGGGACCGGCCGAGCATCGAGGTCCTGGCCAAAACCACCGGCCTGAGCCTGACCCGCACCCGCAAGCTCAGCAAGCTGACCCTCGACAGCACCGTCAGCCTCGACGCCCCCACCAGCAGCAGCGGCGACGACTCGCGCGGGCTCCTCGACCGCATCGAAGACTCGAGCGTGCCCGAGATCGCCTCGGTGCTCGAGCACGAGGCGCTCAGCGAGCACCTCTATGACGCGCTCGTCGACCTCCACCCCATCGAGCTCGACATCCTACGCGGGCGCTTCGGCATCGACGGTGGCGAGACGAACACGGGCAACTTCGAGCCCATGACCCTGCGCCAGCTCGGCGAGCGCCACTCGCTCTCGCGCGAGCGCATCCGCCAGCTCCAAGAGCGGGCGCTCGGCAAGCTCCGCCGCGAGTTTGCCCGCCGTGAGCTCGCCTGACAGGCACGCCCGAACATCGGGCCTGCGGCGCTTTTGGAGGCCCGCGGGCGCGGGTATGCTCAGCCCGATGTCCAGCTGGAATCAGTCCGACCTCGCCTCGATCGCGTTCGTGTTCGTGGCCTGCGCCAAGATGACCGACGGCGATCTCTCCGAGGTCGAGATCGTGCGGATCGTCGAGCGCATCGCCGGCTGGATGCCCGGTGCGAGCACGGCTGAGCTCCATGCCGTCCTCGCCCGGGCCGTCGAGCTGTTCAAGGCCGCCCCCGACGACCAAGCCCGGCATCAGCTGGTCAGCGCGTCGACAAACGCGCTCCACGAACGCATGGTCCCCGAGGACCGAGAGCGCCTCGTCACCGAGCTCATCGCCCTGGTCCAGGTCGACGGGCGCGTCGACGACAGCGAGGCCAACTTCGTGTTTGCCATCGCCGAGATCCTCGGCGTCGACGTGCGCGCCTACCCCTCGCGCTGAGCGAGGCCTGATCCAGCGGCCGGGCGCCGACCACGATCCTGCTCGGCACGCAGGACTTCCGGCACGTCGATCCCGCGCTCACGCAGCAGCACGGTGGCGGCCGCGATCGCATCGTCGAGGCTGCTGACCGAGTTGACACACGCACACGAGCCGGTCGCCCACCTCACCGAGGCCACCACGCCTCGAATGATGAGGTTGGGGGTGACCACAAAGGCGCGCATCCCCGAGCGACGCGAGATGTAGGGCGAGGCCCGCAGCCAGTCGACGAGCATCTCGCGGACCAGTGCGCTGGTCCGCGCGGCATGAGTCGCATCAAAGATGACGATCGCCGGTGAACCGGCCACGATTGCCCGCTCACAGCCTGCATCGACGAAGCGGATCAGTTCCAGCGCCTGGCGGGCGTCCATCACCCCCCAGCTGCGGGCAAGCAGGACCGGGAGCAGGTCGTCGCGCAACTCGAGCGCAGACTCGGGGACCGGTCCTTCGGTTTCCCACCGTGCGGGAGTGCTGGCGGCGACTGCCATCAATCAGAGATTAGCCCCGGCAATACCTATTTTCCAGCATACATCTATTGGAGCCGGCAAATTTCAACGGTGCATCCAGCGTGTATCCGCACACCTGGTGACAAACGCCGGACCTGTTCTAGCAGCCCGTGGCAAAACCCCTCACGACACCTCGCTTGGCCCTTCCGCCGAGGGCAGCGTTGCCGAAACTTGCAGTACGCCCGGTACAGCGGCGTTTCAGCGCCTCGCCCTCGACGAAAAATCCTGCGCGAGGCGCCGCGATGGGTTTCACCACGGACTGCTAGGTCTGTGCTGAGCCAGTTTTAGACCCAGGGTGTTCTCTACCTGTACAAAAGAACAATGATATTTGTTCGTCTCAATATTGAACATCGGGGCAAAAATACCCAAGCCGGCCCATTGTCTCGACCCCCGTCACCCGGAGTCATCAGTGATCACCCAGACACCCACGAGCCGGCACAGGTCGATGCGATCCCCCAGGCGAGGGTCGCCCGACCCCACGTGCAGCACCACCTGCCCGCCCGGCTCCGCGAGCTCGACCGCACACAAGATTCGATGCTCACGCAGCAGGTCGCTGGAGAGCTCTTCGAAGCTACAGCTCCCGCCCTGGCGCCCGTCCATCGCGGGGGTCAAACGCACGAAGCTCTGGCCCCAGGGACCCATGAGTTCGGCGTGGACCATGTCGAAGGCCGGCACGACCACCGACTGAAACATGAAGAAAGCCCGGAGCTCCTGGATCGAGTACACGCGCACCCGATCGCCGCCGTCGAGTTGCTGGCGCCGCCGCATGCGACGGGCGAGCTCGACGTCCAGCACCTCTGCGACGATCCGCGGCACCTGGGTCAAGGTCTCGAGCTTCATGAGGGTCTTGGCGGTCCGCGCGTCCGAACCAGAGTGCTCACTCGAGACCAAGACCACCGCGTCCATACTCTCGACCCCCCCAAAACCCAGGGGCAGCGCCGTCAGCTGACGCGAGGAGCTCCAGTCTCCCGTTACCAGACGAATGTGGGGCTTGCCCCCGGCCTTCGCCTGCGGCATCTCCGGGTCGATCCAGGTCAGGGCCCAGCGACCCTTGTCCGCCCGAAAGGGACCGTGGTGTCCCCCCAAGAGCTTGCGCTCCAGCAACTTGGTATGCGCGTCGAAGTCGTCCCAAGCCCCGTCTCGGGCGGCCTCGCTGTCGACCATGATCATGATCTGGGCTTGGGGCTCGGCCTTGATCAGCGCCTCGATCATGCTGACCGTTCCGCTTCGGAACCCACAGATCAAAACCCGGCGAAGGGGCGTGGTCTCGGCGCGAACGAGATCGGGCAAGCTGGGCGTGCCGACCTGATCCGGGGGGAGGGACCCACGCGGTCGATCGTAGAGGTCGTCGGCGAGCTCGCGGATGCGACCGAAATTGTCGGCGATCGCCACGAAGCCGACGCAGCGTTGAACCTCGGAGGGCACGGTCCCAAGGCCCGGGCCCTCGACCTGCGAGTCGGCTTCGACCTGCGAGCCTGCTTCGACCTGGGGGTCGGCTTCGCCGAGTTCGACCTCGCCGTGGATCGTGGAGGCCACAGCCCGAAGGACCTCCGCCTCGCTCACGGTGGTCCCCGACCTGGGTGCTGGATCTGCGTCCCCCAGGCTGTCCTCACCCAGGCGGCTGAAGTCCGGCTTGGGATTGATGTGAACCTCCAGGTCGTCACTCCCCGGCTCACCGCTGAGCAGCACCCCGACCGGAATGATCCGCTGGGCCGAGGGCATGGACCGGGCTCGACGGATCAGCTCCCCCATGATCTCGCTCGGGTCACAGGACAGGGGAGACTGGAGCGGGCGCTGGTAGCCGAGCCCGGGCAGGCTGAAGAACATGGTGTAGAGCTCGTGCCCGTGGCTGGTGAGGAGCTCCTCCAGGAGCCGCCCGACCCCCGGTCGACGGGTGACACAGGCGATGAACAGGGCGATCATGCGCTCGCTGGGGACGATGAAGGCCCGGGTGCCCACGCCGTTGTAGCCGGCCCGGCCGCTCGAGATCGCGGCCTCCGCAGCCGGCATGTTGCTCTCATCGAGGATCTCCGCGATCAGCAGACGCGTGCGCTTGACCCCGACTCCGCTCCCGAACAGCGAGGCCCGACGCTCGGCCTCGAGGTCCGCCTCCCGCAGGCTCTCGGTGATCGTCAGTAGCGCCTGGATGGTCTCGGCGTCCGGGTCGTCGGCGTCGAGGTCGGCGAGCAGGACCACGCGCTGGGCGTCGGCGACATCCGTGCGAACAAGAAAAGTCTCGTCTTCGACATGCCCCTGCCGATAGACGATCCGGGCGAGCTCGGGCTGACGCAGAAAGTCGGGCGGGTCGTGGCTGCGACCGACCACGAGGTAGCCCGCCGTGCCGATGCTGCGCCGCGTGTCTCGCACGAGCTGCCCCAGCCAGCGCAGCGAGAGCAGACCCCGGGGGCTCAGCTTCTCCGAATAGCGGAGCAGCTCGTGGACCAGCTGCTGGGTCGAGGGGTTGATGTTGACCACCAGGGTGTGGCCCCGCATCCCCGGCGGGCGCAGACGCGAGAGCTCCATCATCTCGCGGACCACGTCGGTGCCGAGTCCGATCAAGAACGACACCATGAACAGACCGGCGATGGTCAGGGCCAGGCTGACCAAGACCCCGGCCACCTCCTGGGGCGCCGTCAGCATATTGCCTGGGTCTTGAATCTGCCGAAACGACCACCACAGATGGACCAGGAACCCACCGTCCCCCTCGTCGACCTTGTCGTCGCCGTTGAAGTCGATGATCTGTCCGCCCGGAGGCTGGAGCTGATCGATGACCACGGCGCCCGCGAACGACAGGGCGAGCACCAAAAACCCCATGAGCACAACCTGCTTGCCCCGCTCCCGACGGAGCATGACGGTCCACACGTCTCGGACCAGCGGGGCCCAGTAGCTCAACAGCAGCACCATTCGCGAGAGCCGAAACAGGCGCAGCCAGCGGGTCTCGGCCGCGGCGACACCGGCCCCCACGCCCACGCCCACGCCCACGTCCACATCGCTGAGCAGGGCCGGCAAAAACGAGACCAGGGCCAGGAGATCGAAGAACATCAACAGCAGGGTCGAGCGTCTCGGCCAGCGCCACCCCCCGCTGTCCTGGAGCTCGGCCTCGGTCGGCGTGATCCCGCTCTTGCCCCCGTGCGCATAGAGGTCTTCGCCGCGAAACACGAGCAGCACCCGGGCGAGAAACTCGAACCCGAACAGGACCAAGAACAGGCCGTCGAAGTGCGAGGCCCAGGCGAAGGGCAGCAGGCTCACGATGATCGCGGCCGAGAGCAGCAGCCGAACCTCGACTCTGCCCAAGAAGCGCGCAAGCCACAAAAACAGGCGTGAGCCTCGCTGTGACAGGGTCGAGTTCGGCACGGCGGCAGGATACATGCTGCCGCCCCGCCTCGACTGCCCGGCCTGTGTATGCTCCCGAGCATGAGCCAGCCGACCCGCACCGAGACCGACAGCATGGGCGAGATCGAGGTCCCCGCGGACCGCTACTGGGGCGCCCAGACCCAGCGATCACTGCACCACTTCAGCATCGGTAGCGACCACTTTCCCCGGCCCATGATCCGCGCCCTGGGGATCTTGAAAAAGGCCGCGGCGCTCGCCAACGGCGAGCTCGACCAGCTCCCGGCCGAGACCGTCGCCCTGATCACCGCGGCCGCCGACGAGGTCATCGCCGGCGATCTCGACGACCACTTCCCCCTCTTCGTGTGGCAGACCGGCAGCGGCACCCAAACCAACATGAACAGCAACGAGGTCATCGCCAACCGGGCCATCGAGATCGCCGGCGGCGAGGTCGGCAGCAAGACCCCGGTCCACCCCAACGACCACGTCAACCGCGGCCAGTCGAGCAACGACACCTTCCCCACCGCCATGCACATCGCCGCCGGGGAGCAGACCATGCACGCCCTGCTCCCCGCGCTCGCGGGTCTGCGGGCGACCCTGGACACGAAGGCCTCGGCCTTCGCCGACATCGTCAAGACCGGGCGCACCCACCTCCAGGACGCGACCCCGGTGACCCTGGGCCAAGAGATCGGCGGATGGGTCGCCCAGCTCGACCACGGCGCGCGCAAGGTCGAGGCCGCGCTCACCCACGTCTGGGAGCTCGCCCTCGGTGGCACCGCCGTGGGCACGGGCCTCAACACCCACCGCGACTACGCCGAGACCAGCGCGGCGACCATCGCCGAGCTCACGGGCCTGCCCTTCGTGACCGCGGGCAACAAGTTCGAGGCGCTCGCGGCCCACGACGCCCTGGTCCATCTCCACGCCTCGCTCAAGACCCTCGCCTGCTCTCTGATGAAGATCGCCAACGACGTCCGCTGGCTGGCCTCGGGGCCGCGCTGCGGTATCGGCGAGATCAGCATTCCGGCGAACGAGCCCGGCAGCTCGATCATGCCCGGCAAGGTCAACCCCACCCAATGTGAGGCCCTGACCATGATCTGTGCCGAGGTCATGGGTAACGACGTCGCCGTGACCATCGGGGGCGCCAGCGGCAACTTCGAGCTCAACGTCTACAAGCCCCTGATCATCCACAACGTGCTGCGCTCCCTGACCATGCTCAGCGACTCGATGATCAACTTCGACCGCTTCTGCGCCGCGGGCATCGAGCCCAACAGGGAGCAGATCGAGCTCAACCTCGAGCGCAGCTTGATGCTGGTGACGGCCCTCAACCCCCACATCGGCTACGACAAGGCCGCCGAGATCGCCAAGCTCGCCCACCGGCAGGGCAAGACCTTGCAGGCCGTCGCCGTGGAGCTGGGCTACGTCAGCGCCGAGCAGTTCGCCGCCTGGGTCCGGCCGGTCGACATGACCAAACCCAGCTGAGCCGAAGGTCGCTATCGCCCGTCGCAACAGCGCCCGACTCGACCTCTCGTCGAGTCGGGCGCTCGAGTATCCCGTGGGGGAATCGAACCCCCGTTCCCTGACTGAGAATCAGGCGTCTTGACCACTGGACCAACGGGACGCTGGCTTGTTCGAGAATCAGTTCGAGAATCAGTTCGAGAATGGAGATATCCCGTGGGGGAGTCGAACCCCCGTTTCCTGATCGAAAATCAGGAGTCGTGACCGCTGGACCAACGGGACGTCGGTGGACACTCGACGCGTGCGCCGACGCGGCGCGCACACGTCGATGTGCGCATTTGAACGAAGCGGAACCGGTGGGGTTCGAACCCACGTCCCCCGGTTAACAACCGGGCGCTAAAACCACTCAGCTACGGACCCCGAGGCGCCCCGAGCAGGGGCGATCCTCGATCACAGCGAGCGGCCCCAGCGGGCTCAGAGAGCGGCGGGCTTCATCAGGATCGAGGCGCTTTGTGCAGCTCGCCGGGTTCCGATTCTCGGACTCCCCGCAGCGTGCTGCACAACTTGATATTTCGCCTGCGACTCATGACCAACCCTCTACACGAATGGTGATAGCGCAGACCGAAGTCGGGTCAAGCGAGCGCAATAAAAAAATCTCGGACGAAGCCGAGATCGAGATCGAGAAAGTAGACCCACCTGGACCGACTCCAGAGTCGGTCCGCTCGGGGCGCTGTCGAAGACCGCGCGCGCCGGGTTCGGGCCCGGGTCAGAGGTGGTTGTAGAACACGGTGATCGCCAGACAGTGGAACTCGCTGTCCGAGCTCTGGGTGACCTCGGTGTGGACCACCTCGACCCGATCGCCCTTCGCATCCAACCATTCGGTGATGCGCTCACCCAGGGCTTCGCGCTCTCGCGCCTTGGTTGCCGAAAACACCTTAACACCGCTGTAGGACACTGAAACCGCCATTTAAACTCCCTGAATTGCCCCATGCTTTACCACTGCCAGTTCCAATGTCAAAAGAAAAAGTCCACCCCAGTTGGAATTGGTTTCGAGCCCCTCCAAGTTGACCGATAGTGCCCACGATGCCGAGTACGGACACCTGGACCACCGTCCGCGTCGCCATGCGAGCGTCCCGCGCAGGCGAGGCCGGTCTGCGTGAGGACGCGACGAAACTCGAGACCCTGGCCGCGCTCTTGGCCGAGCGCGACGACGTGGGCGGGGTCGAGACTCGAGACCCCTTCACCTTCGTCGAGGGGCCCGATTTTGTCGTCGTCGACAAGCCTGAGTTGATTGCCTACACCACGCACACCTCTGGGCCGGCCGTTCGTGGGGGTGTCGAATCACTGTCTACAGCGCTGGGTCTGGCGGTGACGATCGAGGTCGTCGACCACAGCGGAGATGCGTGGCGGGATGTGTGGAAGCGGCACTACCGGACCCTCCGATTCCGCCCGGCTGCGGACCCCTCCGAGGCCGGGCTTCAGATCCGACCGAGCTGGATCCCGCGAGAGCCCGGAGACCCGACCCTCGAGGTCGTGCTCGACCCGGGCCGAGCCTTCGGCACGGGCCTCCACGAGAGCACCCGCCTGTGCCTCCAGGCCCTGGTCGAGCTCGCTCACCGCGGCGAGAGGCCCCGCCCGGAGACGGTCGTGGACCTGGGCTGCGGCTCGGGGATCTTGGGCCTGGCCTGCGCCCGCCTGTTCCCGGACGCCCGCCTGTTGCTGAGCGACCACGATCCCGAGGCCGTCGAGACCACGCGAGAAAACGCCGAGGTCAACGCCCTGCTCGAGCGGGTCGAGCTGAGCGTCGCAGACCTGCTCGCTGAGCCCTGGGCCATGCCCAAACTCGATCGGCCAGCGTTGATCATCGCCAATATTCGACCCTCCGTACTGATCCCCGCGGCCGACCATATCGGTGGAGCCCTGCCCCTGGGCGGCACGCTCCTGCTCTCGGGGATCCTGATCGAAGAGGCCGACTCGGTGCGCGCGGCCTACCCGAAGCTGCGCGAACTCCCCGCCCGTGAGGAGGGCGACTGGACCGCCCTGTGCTTCGTCCGGGACCCTCGCCCGTGAGCGTTCGGGCATTTTGTCCCCCGGGCGTGGCGCCCTCTCCAGGCGAGCGACTGATGCTCGACCGGGAGGAGTCGCGCTACCTGACCAAGGTCCGCCGACTCCGACGCGGGGACGGCTTCGAGCTCATGGACGGACGTGGCGGCATCTGGGCGGCCGAGCTCGGCGCGCTCGAGTCCGAGGTCGTCGTCGGCGAGCGCATCGCCAAGCCCGAGCCCGCCGAGCGCATCGTGTTGCTGGGCATCCCCGACGCGGCGGCGACCCTCGAGGCCCTGACCGGCGCCGCCGAGGCGGGCGCCACCGAGCTCGTGATGGTCCGCTGCGAACGCAGCCAGGGTCGACTCCCCTCTCTGGCCCGAGTCCAGCGGGTGCTCCGGGCAGCGCAGCGCCAATGTGGCTGCCCCTCCCCACTTCGGGTGCTCGGTCTCGAGGGCCCGCCGTGGACGCTGGGCCGAGCGCTCGAACATCGGGGAGAGCTCCCAGGGGTGTTCGCCTGGGCTCGCCTGTCCGGCGACCATGCTGGGTCTGGCGACCATGCTGGGTCTGGCGACCACACTGGGTCCGGCGACCACGCAGGCTCGGGCGACCATGCTGGAGACCGCAGCGCCGAGCCGGTCGCCGGCCTCCCCCGGGCCGGAGTCCGCCTCATGGTCGGTCCTGAGGGTGGGCTGACCGACGGCGAGGTCACAGCGCTGCGGGAGGCGGGGTTTCGGCCCCTCGGTCTGGGGCCGTGGATCTTGCGAACGCCGACCGCCGTCGTCGCCGGGCTCGCGCGCCTCTGGGCGTGAACACCCGCCCCCGTGCACAGGTGCTCCCGTACCGGACGCTGCCCCGCTGCCGTTTCGGGCCCACTGCAAGGTTCGCATCACGAGGGTTTTGGCGAGCGACCAGGGGCCGTCGCAACGGGGCTGCGGCGGTGTTAGGGTCCAGCCGTGCGTCCGTGGTCACCCACGCTCCCCGCCGTGGCCGAGCTTCGGCCCCCGTGCGATGCCGCCCCCGGAGGCTCGACCTCGCCCTGGATCGGAGACCCACGGTGAACGAAACCGACGCTCCTACACTCGGGTCCACGCTGGGGCTCGCACTCGGGCCCACATCGCTGCGGCACCGGTCCATGCCCTGTCCACACTGTGACAGCGAGCTGTCACTCGCCCTCAGCGAGCAGAGCCACCCGGAGTGCCCGCGCTGCGAGCTCCCGCTGAGCCCCGTTCGGGTCGCGGGTTTTTGGCGGCGCAGCGCGGCCGCCCTGATCGATCTTGCGATCCTCGCGCTGACCGCAGGCCCGCTCGCCTGGGGCCTGCACCGACTCCTCGATCCCGCCCCGCTCGCCCCCGGAGCCCACGGCCTCGACCTCTTACTCAGCGTCGGTGCTACCGACCTCGACACCCTGCTCCTGCGCGCCGGACCGCTCCTCGTCCTCGCCTCCATCTACTTTGGGCTGACCACCCTGCTGCGCGGTCAGACCGTCGGCCAGCGGGTCCTCGCCATACAGGTCATCGACCGATACGGCCGCCGCCCACACCCGGCGCGCATCCTGGTTCGGGCCCTGACCCAGGTCGCCGGGACCTCGGCCGGCGCCCTCGGCCTCCTGTGGATCGCCATCGACGACCAAAAGCGAGGCCTCCACGACCTCCTCGCGGGCACCTATGTCGTGAGATCCACATGAGCCAGCTCGACACCCAACTGCGCAGCGCGGGGATCCTCGACGATGCCGCCCTCGACGCGGCCATGCGCCGCCAGCAGATCTATGGCGGGTCGCTCGACACGGTGCTGCTCGAGCTCGAGCTCCTCGATCCAGCGACCCTCGCGGCTCAGCTGGCGCTCGCAAACGACTGCGACAACCTCCCCGTGCTCCTGCTCCAACCTGGACCCGAGCGGCCCTGGGACGCGCTCCCGCCGGGCCTCGTCGAGCTCGGCTGGGTGATGCCCGTCCGTCGACACATGGGCCGGGTTCAGGTCGTCGTTCACCCAGAGATCACCCCCGATCAGCGCGCCCGCGTGGAGGCCGATGTCGCCCACGTCCAGGTCATGGTGAGCTGCGAGGCCGGGCTCGCCAAACTCGCGGCCGAACGCAGGGGCTCTGTCGTGCCTCAGCGTTATGCGATCTTGGCGCTACGGTGGATTCAGGCCCTGCGGGAGCCGGAGCCTACGCCGGAGTCCCCTGGGTCCGCGCCCGGCTCGGGACCCGTGCCCAGCGGGGGGCCCGAGCCCGCCGCCCCGTGGATGGTCGCCGCCACCGGGACCGCGCCCTTTTCGGTCCCGTCGCCGAACATCCTGCCCGTCGCGGCCAAACCCAAGCCCGCCGCCGAGCCCCGCGCCTCGAACTCCGGGTCCCGAAACCAGACTTTTCTCTACGGCCTGCCCGTCGACGACGACGACGAGCTCCCACCGCTCGGGGATGACGATGGGACGCCGGATCCGGCCCCGAGCTCCGCTGCCGCGACGCCCTCGACTTCGTCGCCTGCCGCGACCCCATCAGTTTCGTCGCCTGCCGCCTCGGCTTTGTCCTCTTCGTCGTCGGGGCTTCCCGGGGGTATCACCGACGACGAGCCTGGGCTCACCCTCGACCCTCCCGTACCGAATTCGGACCCCGAGTCGGAGGACGCACCCGCGCCTCGCCGGGTCCACGAACGCGGCGCCGAGCCCCGCCCGAGCGCGTCGATTCGCGGCCGTCTCGTGGAGCCGCTGCGTATCCTCCAGGCCGCGAGCAGGCGGGATGAAGCGACCGAAGCCCTGGCCCGCGCCGCCATGGTCCTCAGCCCCCGCGTCGCCCTCTTCGGTGTGAAACACGAAGGCCTGCGTGGACTCGCTACCCCGGGCGAGATCCCCAGGGTCGAAGATCAGCTGGTCGGACTCAGCCGCGCCATCGAGGCTGCGGTCGAGGGCCAAACCACGATCGAGAGCGCCGACGACCTCGACCTGCGCATCGCAGTCAGCCAGGAGGTCGCGGTCCCCTGCCTGTTTCTCCCGGTCCAGGTCCACGGCCGGGCCGTGCTCATGCTCTACGTCGACCGCAACGGCGAGCGCTTCTCCGCCGCGGAGCTCGAGGCCGCCTACGACCTGTGCGAGATCGCGGGTCAGACCCTCGAGGGTGTGCTCCGGGGCATGCGTGCGCGACAGAGCTCGACCTCGATCCCGGCCGTCCCTGCCCCCAAGCCCGCGGTCCCGAAGCCCGCGCCGGCGGCCCGAGCTTCGGTTCCTGACGTACCCACGACCCGGCCCAGCTTCCAGGCCCCGGGATCCAGGCCCCATCCGGTGAGCCGTCCGGGCGCGAGCGCCCCGGCCAAGCCCGCGCAGCCGCCAGCGACGACTGCCACGACCGCGACCGCGACCGCGACCGCGACCGCTCGACTGCCGGCGCAGGGGGCTGGGGCCGTCGAGCCCAGGCCCGCCCCAACGCCGTCTCGACAGCCGCCCGTCGGCGCCAAACCACCGGTCCGCCTGCGCAGGACCGCGGGTACGTCGGTGGGGACGGGCACCAGCCCCAGCTCCGGTCCCAGCTCCGGCCCGGCCGACTCGGGCTCCATGCGCGGCCGCATCCAGCTCGATGAGGAAGACCAGGCCGCCCGCCCCGACACGGCCGCCCGCGCGACCCTCGACTCGGCGATCTCGGCAGCCACCCACGGCGGCGCCACCGAGCTCCAGCAACTGCGTGATCTCGGCGAGCCTGCCCGTCTCCGGATCGCCGAGCTGTTCCCGGGCGATCTCGACGTCCAGCGCCGGGACCTCGACGCCCTGCCCCCGCTCCCCGCCCACGGACCCCTGATCCGGGTGACCCTCGACCTCGGTCACGAGATGGGTGCCCACCTGGTCGGCATCATCGGCCACCCCAACCCGGCGGTGCGCTTTTATGTGGCCTTCACCTTCATGGAGCTGCGCCACGAACGAGCCCCCGCCGTACTCGGAGAGCGGGCCTTCGACCCCGACGCAGACGTCCGCGCGATCGCCATGCGTGTGCTCGAGACCTACTCGGGCGAGGCCGGCTTCAACGAGTCTATCGGGACGATCCGCCGCGAACTCGACAGTCCCAACCGGACTCGCCAGCTCCACGCCGCCCGGGCGGTGGGCACGGTCCGCGACATTCAGTCGGTGGCCAAGCTGATCGAGCTGCTCGCCAGCAAGGAGCGCTACATCCAAGAGGCCGCGCTCGAGTCTCTGTGCTCGATCACCGGCCAACAGCTCGGCCTCAAGCCGCACCGCTGGCGCAGCTGGTACGCCGACAACGCTCACCACCACCGGATCGAGTGGATCATCTCGAGCCTGGCCCACAAGGACATCTCGGTGCGGCGCTGGGCCGCGGACGAGCTGCGCCGCATCACCGGCCAGCGGATCAACTTCCTGGCCGCGGGCAGCCGCCAAGAACGGGAGATCGGGATCAAAAAATGGGTCGAGTGGTGGCACGGCGGCGGCCGCGACGAATTCGTGTGAGCAGCGCGGCTCGATCCATTTAGGCGGGCTGGGCACAGCCCAGCGCAGATGTGCTATCTCCACCCCGTGTTCGAGACCATTTCCAAAGGTTTTCGGGCCGCGCGTGAGCGCCTGACTGGCAAGGGCGAGCTGACCGAAGAGGTCGTCGACGCGGCCCTCAAAGACGTCCGCCTGAGCCTGCTCGAGGCCGACGTCGAGTTCCGCACGGTCAAGAAATTCCTGCGCACGGTCAAAGCGCAGGCCCTCGGCGAGCAGGTTCAGCTGGTCGCCAAGGGCAAGGACAAGAAGAAGCTCCGGGTCCGCCCCGAAGATCACTTCGTCCAGATCTGCCACGAGGCCCTCGTCGACTTGATGGGTCCGGTGGACACCAGCTTCAACCGGGCCAGCAAGGGCATCACCGGCGTCATGATGGTCGGGCTCCAGGGCTCGGGTAAGACCACCACCACCGGCAAGCTCGCTCGCAAGCTCCAGAGCCAGGGCCACAAGGTCATGATGGTCGCCGCCGACGTCTATCGGCCGGCCGCCATCCACCAGCTCCAGGTCCTCGGTGATCGCCTCGGTGTGCCTGTGTTCGCACGCCCCGGCGCCGACCCGGTCGACATCTGCCGTGACGCCACCGAAGAGGCCGCCCTCAAGGGCTGCGACTTCATCCTCTACGACACCGCAGGCCGACTCACGGTCGACGATGCGCTGATGGCCGAGCTGGAGAACATCCAGAGCGCGGTCCACCCGGCCAACATCTTCCTGGTCATCGACGCGATGATCGGCCAGGACGCGGTCCAGACCGCCAAGGCCTTCGACGAGCGCCTCGACGTCACGGGCGTGGTCTTGACCAAGCTCGACGGTGACGCCCGCGGCGGCGCGGCCCTGTCGATCAAGGCCACCACCGGCAAACCCATCAAGTTCCTGGGCATGGGCGAGGGCCTGGACAAGCTCGAGGAGTTCCGCCCTGAGGGCCTCGCCGGCCGCATCTTGGGCATGGGCGACCTCGTCGGGCTCATGAGCGACTTCCAAGGCGTCGTCGACGAGGAGGAGGCAGCCGCGGACGCCGAGAAGATGCTCGGCGGTGGCTTCGGGATGGACGACTTCCTCAAGCAGATCAAGACCATCCAGTCGATGGGCTCGATGAAGGACCTGGTCGACAAGATGCCCCTGGGCGCCCTGTTCGGCGGCGACCTCCCGGACGAGGTCCTCGAGCAGGCCTCCGACGACGGCGAGCTGGTCAAGATCGAGGCGATGATCAACTCCATGACCAAGCTGGAGCGCCGCGACCCGGAGCTCTTCCTCGACGAGGCCGCGCGCTCGACCACCCCGGCGCTCGCCAAGCTGACCCGCAAGCGCCCCAAGAAGAGGAAGGCCAAGGACCCGGCCGCCCTCGGCCCCGACGACTTCGTAGGTAGCAGGGTGACCCGGGTCGCCCGCGGATCCGGGCGCCAGGACGACGAGGTCATGGGCCTGGTCTCGCGCTTCATGGTCATGCGCGACATGTTCGGCATGCTCGGCGACCTCATGGGTGGGGGCGGCGGCCTGCTCGGCAAGATCCCGGGCATGAAGCAGATGAAGCAGATGGGGGCCATGCGCAAGCTCGCCAAAGACCCCCAGGCCCTTCAGGCCCTCATGGGAGGCGGTGGTGGCCTACCAGGCATGCCTGGCATGCCTGGTAGCGCCGGAGGCCTCGGCGGTATGCCGGGCATGCCAGGCGGCATGCCGGACATCGCCAGCATGCTCGGCAACGCCGGCGGACCCTCGGCAACCAAGGCGCTCAAGTCCAAGACCAAGACCAAGGACAAACGCAAGAAGGACCGCAAGGCCCGACGCAAAAACCGGAAGTAGCTCGAGGGCTCGGCGACCAGGTCGGCCGAGCCCTCGAACCAAAGCGAGCGGCCAGCCCCATCGGAGCTGGCCGCTGGTTTTTTCGGCGCCTGATCGCGCGCCGAACGAGACCCTACTGCGGGTTGATGACCTCGAGGCGGAGGCCGCCCGGGTAGCCGTAGCTGGTCGCCGGCGAGTAGCCGATCGAGATGATCCCGAAGGGCTGGTCGCTGTTCGCGAAGTGGGAGCCCTCGCTGATGTCGACGTCCGCGATCTCGTAGCCGCCGGCCTCGTAGTACCCACCGACGACGTTGCCGTCGATGCTGACGTCCGAGCCACCCGCCGGGCGGATGATCTGAGCGTAGTGAGTGGGGTATCCCTCGCCGGTGACGAAGGAGTAGGCCCGGAGGAACTGGGCCGTGGGCACGGCCTGGATCATCGAGGGATCACCGTCGTTGGCGCCACCGGTGGTGCCCTCGAGGTACTGGACGGGCATAAAGGGACCGTCGCCCGTGATCACGAAGGTCTCCGTGGTCGCGAACTGGTGGTACTGGCCCTTGTCGAGGTTGATCGGGAAGCCGGGCTGGGCCGGATCGGTGTCGACGGTCACGCCGTCCTCGCCGCCGTAGATCCGCCAGTGGAAGTTCTCGTTGCCCGAGCGGAAGGGCGCGTGGGCGCCGACGTACTCCTCGCCCCAGTACTCGAGGGGCAGCATCACTTCCTCCATGTGGTCGCAGAACAGGGTGCCGCCGTCGGGGACGTTGGCGCACTCGGTGGCACCGATCAGCCACACGGGCTGGTCCGCGCTGATCACCGTACCCGAGAGGTCACCGCCGTTTTGCTGCTGGACCACCACGTTGAGGGTGCTGAAGCGATCGAGCATGACCTGCGCGCTGCCGCCGGCCGCGAGCCCGGGCACACCGCCACCGCCGGCCGTGGCCTGCGGAACGGTGAAGTCCAAGGTCGTGCCGTCGACCGCAGCGATGACCGTGAAGTAGCTCGGGTACGCACCGACGGTCGCGGGGAAGGAGCTGACCACGTAGTTGCCGGTGAGGGCGTGCTCCGGGAGCAGCATGGACGCGTCGTTCGTGAACACGGCGCCGATCGGCGAGTGCTGGTAGGCGACGACCGGGAGGTTGGTCTCGACCCGGTAGACCCCGCCCTGGCGGATCGTGGTCACGCTCTCGATTTGGGCGTTGGTCAGGGTGAAGGTGTGGGTTCCCTCGGGGGCGATGTCGACGGGCGCACCTTCAGCCTGCTCCACGTTGGTCCCGTTGGGGACGAAGTAGAGCTGGGCGCTGACGGTCTTGTTCGAATAGGTGTTGCCGACCACCAGCGAGTCATTGTCGCTGGGGTTGAAGTTGTCCATGCGGTTGGCGAAGAAGGAGCAACCGATGGAGCTCGGCGTCGCCTGCACGAGGTCACAAAGCGGCACACACTCGCCCGAGTCGCACTGCTCGGTGGGGTCACAGGGAATGGGGTCGCCGAACATGCTGCCGGACTCGTCGCACTCCTGGTAGTTGTCCAAGTCGGCGCAGATCGTGCTTCCGGGTGAACAGAACAGGGTCGTCTCGGTGGAGCCCGTCGTATCCGTATCGACGTCGGTACCCGTGTCGGTGCTCGTGTCCGTGCCCGTGTCGGTGCTCGTGTCCGTGCCCGTGTCGGCGCTCGTGTCCGTGTCGGCGCTCGTGTCCGAGTTGGTCTCGCCGACTTCGGTACCGGCCGAGTTGGTGGTCGTATCGGTGTCGTCCGCAGTCGAAGTTCCGGTACCGGCGGCCTCGTCGTCGTTACCCGTGACATCGTCGGTGCAGGCTCCGGCCAGCAGGGAGACGGAGAGCAAAGTGAGTCCAGTGAATCGTAGATCGCGTCGCGTCATGTGGTGATTGTCGGGTAGTCGGGCCCCGTTGTCTGTTTGTATCCGGCGTTTTTTTCAGGCTCGGTCCCCGCGACGACGCGTAACTGGCGCTCGATGGTCGATAGCTGCCGAAACATCGAGTGACCCCGAAGTCGATGTTCTTCGCATTACACTTCTCGATGCTGGTTATCGACTTCAGAAGTGGGCATATCCGCCCAAATCGCGTGGGGTCCGGCCAGCGCGCGATGTTCTCGGAGCGAGTACCGAGAACATCGCAGTCGCGTGATCGATCCCCTCGCGCGGGGCACACCCAAGACCGGGTCACCCCCTATCTCATCATGTCCATTACTCGCGCACTGTCATGTCTGACTCTTGCAGCCGGCCTCTCGCTCGGCTGTGCCCTCACCACCGAAGAGGACGACGCCGACGCCGACGCCGAGACCGGTGCCGAAACCGCGGCCGAGCCGCTCACCGAAGCCGACGCCGCTGCGGCCCTGGCCGAACAGCTGTGTCACCAGCAGTTCTCATGTGCCTGCTCGGTCCTCCAGTACAACGACGAGGCCACCTGCATCGCGGCCGAGACCGCCGCAATCCAAGTCCTGATCGACGAGGGCGTCGCCGAGGGCGGCCAGTGGGACGAAGTCTGTGCGGGGCAGCTCCTCCAGGCCCGGGCGGACTGGGGCTGCCTCGGCCCGGAGGCTGTAGCGAACATGGAAATCCCGGATATCACCGAGTGTCCGCTCACCCGCGGCCGCGCCACCTTCGGCCAACCCTGCTCCTGGGAACACTTGGGTGACTCCTGCCGGCCGGACCTGGCCTGTTACGGGGGAGTCTGCAACACCCCCCCCACCCTGCCCGTGTCCATCGGTGAGCCCTGCACCCTCAGCTGGCAGGACCTGCCCTGCGAGTCCGGAAGCTACTGCAGGTTTGGGTCGGCGAACGAGCGCATTTGTGTACCGGATCCCCAACTCGGAGACACCTGCGACCCCACCAAAAATTCGAGCTGCGGGCCCCAAAAATTCGAGCTGGTCTGCCCGGATGGGGGTGTCTGCGAGAGCACCCCTGGCGAGGGGCTGCCCTGCACCTTTGGGTCCCAATGCGCGCCGGGCTTCTACTGCGACGGTGGCAAAGACTTCACTTGTCAGGCCCGCTTCGAGGTCGGCGATTCCTGTGCTGCCAATACCGTCTGCCCCACAGATGCCTGGTGTCTGGACAACATCTGTGTGGGTGCCGAAGCAAAGATCTGCGGCGCGTCGCTGTAGTTTAGTCGCCAGGAATACCCTCGCGGGAATACCCCCACAACAATTCCCACTCCCGGGAATACCCTCACGGGAATCTACCCTCGCAAGATTACCCTTGGGTGGATCCACCCAATTCAGAAAAACCCATCAAGGGATTCCACCGCTGCGGACCCCTACACAACAACAAGAGGGAGAGCCGCGTGGCTCTCCCTCTTGTTTGCTGAACTCCGGCGCGGGACTCAAGCTCCGAACAGCGCCGCGTCGAGGCAGCTCTCGTCGCCGATCCGGATCGACTTCGAAGTCGCTATCACCTGGGGCAGGAAGGTCGCGGTGAAGAAGTCGAGGTTGAGCAGCTTGCCCTTGAGGAAGTCGCTCTCGCCCTCCGCCTCGATCTTGCGCTTGGCGACCCGGGCCTGGTCGAGGGCCTCTTGACCGAGCACCGTGTAACCGAAGGCGTGCATGAAGGGCACGGCGTTGAGCATGGCCGCCGAGAGGTTCTTCTGGCCCACGCCCGCGATGTGCATGGCGGCCGCGCCGACGGCATCGATGGCCTTCCCGAGCGCCCTGGCCTGTTCGACGAAGCCCTCGGTCTCGGCTTCTTCGACCCGGCCCTTGGCCTCTTGCATCCACTCCATGAACAGGCGGCCGCCCTCCATCCGCATCTTGCGACCGAGCAGGTCCAGGGCCTGGATGCCGTTGGTGCCCTCGTAGATCGATTGGATCTTGGCGTCGCGGACCAGCTGCTCGACCGGAAACTCCTGGGTGTAGCCGTAGCCGCCGTAGATCTGCACACCGGTGACGGCGACCTCGAAGCCGAGGTCCGTGCAGATCGATTTGCACACCGGGAGCACGAGCTCGGCCCGGCGCAGGTACTTGGCCCGGGTGTCCTCGTCGGGGTGGCTCTCGCTGAGGTCGAACTGGAGCGCGAGGCGATAGGCCATGGCGCGCATGGTCTCGACGAGCACCTTTTGGGTCATGAGCATGCGGCGGACGTCCGGGTGCTGGACGATCGGCACCGAGCGTGCCTCAGGATCACGAATCCGGTCGATGGGCACGCCCTGGACCCGCTCGTGGACATAGTGGCGGGAGTACTGAAACGCCGCCGAGCCGGCCGCGAGGCCCTGGACGGCGACCCCGAGTCGGGCCTCGTTCATCATCCCGAACATGAGTCGCATGCCCTGACGCTCGTCGCCGACCATCCACCCGCGACAGGGGGCCCGGGTGCCGAAGCCCAGCACGCAGGTCGCCGAGCCCTGGATCCCCATTTTGTGCTCGAGCTTGAGGACATGGGCGCCGTTGCGCTCGCCGAGCTCGAGGCTCTCGGTGTCGAACCAATATTTGGGGACCATGAACAAGCTCAAGCCCTTGGTGCCCTCGGGGGAGCCGGGCGTGCGCGCCAAGAGCAGGTGACAGATGTTGGTCCCCAGGTCCGAGTCGCCGCCGGTGATGAAGATCTTCTCCCCCTCGATCAGCCACACCCCCTCCTCGCCCTCGCAGGGCTTGGCCTTGGTCCGGCTGTCGCCCACCGAGGACCCGGCACCGGCCTCGGTCAGGCACATGGTCCCGCCCCACTCGCCCGAGAACAGCATCTCGGCGACGGGGTGAGCCAGCTTCTCCGGCCCGTATCCGGCGATCACCCGGGCCGCCGCCGACGACAGACCCACGTACATGCCAAAGGCCATACAGGCCCCCGACTCGACCTCGCTGAGGTAGGCACCGATGATCGCCGGCATGCCGGAACCGCCGAGCTCCGGGTCGGCCCGGGGCGCGACCCACCCTCCCTCACGCATGATCGACCACGCTTCTTTGTAGCCGTCGGGCAAGGTCACGTTGCCCTCCTCGTCGAGCGTGCACCCCTGCTGATCGCCGGCCCGGTTCAGGGGCCCGAGGGTGTCGCGCGCGAACTTGTAGGCCTCCTCGATCGTCGCGGTATAGACGTCGCGGTCGTAGTCCGCGTAGCGCTCGCACTCGCTCAAGTGCTCATGCATCTTCAACTGATCGAAGAAGGTGAAGAAGGCGTCCTCGGTGTCGAAGGTAAAGGCCGTACTGCTCACCAGCGCTGTGTACTCTCCGCGCGCCGAGTTTTCCAGAGGATGGCGAATTCGGACACCTACAGCGTTAAAATCCTAAGCATGCGCAGCATGCGTATGCTGCGCGCGCGCAGCATACGGGTTCTGGCGGCGCCTCGGAGGACAGCTTCGGGGCCCCCCGCCCACGCCCATGCGGTACGATCCCGGCATGACTTTTCTGCTTGGGCGTCCCACCCCCTCGACTCTCCTGCTGGTGCTGCCCCTGTTCGCCGCCAGCGCCCTCGCCTGCAGCGACGATGGAGGCAGCGACGACGAGGTTGCAGCCGAGACCATGGGCAGCACCAGCGACACCACGACCACCAGCGGGACGAGTGAGGGCAGCACGGAGACCACCGGGACCACCGGGACCACCGGGACCACCGAGACAACCGGGGACGAGGGCACCGGGGACACGGAGACCACCGACGAGAGCAGTACCGACGAGAGCGAGGACGAGAGCGAAGAGGACACGGGCCCGGAGGATTTCTCTCAGTACGAGGCCGTGATCATGCCGGGCGGCCTCGACCGCATCGTCATCACCCGGGTCAACTTCAACGAGACCACCTGCACGGAGATGGTCCTGTTCTCCCCGGTCATGGGCGACGACTTCGACGTCGAGGTCGAGGGCACCTGGGCCATCGAGCTCGTGCGCTCTTGGGACGACACCACCGTGTGTCCCGACGACGTCCCGCCGGACTCGACCGCCGGAGGGGGCATGGGCAACCTCGACTTCGGAGCCTTCGATGCTCTGGGTACCTACCCCTGCACGCTCAGCTTCGACATGGAGATCTACATGAGCACGGAGCCGCCGACCTCCAAGCTGTGGATCTCCGACGACATCCCGGTGATGGGCGTCAACTGCGGCTGATTCGGAACCGGGGCCTCACTCAGATCGAGATGATTCCCATCGCCGAGAGCACGACCACCGTCACGTAACTCAGGTAGGCCAGGATCAGGACGCCCCCCTCGATCCTGGTCAACTCGTTGCGCCCGCGCCGACTGATCGCAAACAGGAACAGCAAGACCGAGAGCCCCGCCATGGCTCCATAGTCGCGGACCAGCAGCTCCCGACCGACCGGCCCCGGATCGAGGATCGCAGGGAAGGGCAACACGGCGAGCATGTTGAAGGCGTTCGAGCCCAGCACGTTGCCCATGGCCATGGCGTGCTCGCCCTTGAGGGCCGACGCGACCGAGGCTGCGAGCTCCGGCAAGCTCGTGCCCATGGCGACCACGGTCAGACCGATGACCAGATCGCTGACACCGAGCGCCGATGCGATCTCCGACGCACCCCAGACCACCGCCTGAGATGCAGCCATGAGCAGAACCAGGCCGATCAGCAGCCACATGGTGGCGCGCTGGTAGCTGAGGATCTCGGCACCCTTGGGCTCGAGCTCGTCGCTGACGGTCGCTTTCTCGGGCACGGTCGCCTTCTCGGGCACGGTCGCCACCTCGGGCTGCGTCGCCGCCTCGGCGTCCTTTCGCTTCGCCGCGCGGCCGGTCACGAACGCCCGGAGCAGGAACAGGATCAACATCCCCACCAACACCAAACCGTCGAAGACCGAGAGCTCGAGGTCGTAGAGCAACAGACCGACCACCGCCGTGATCCCCAAGATCACGGGGAGCTCTCTGCGTACGATGTCGGGCTCGAGCGTGAGCGGGCGGATCAGGGCCGCCGCGCCGAGCACGAGGCCGACGTTGGTGATGTTGCTGCCGACGGCGTTGCCGATCGCCAGACCGCCGCTGCCGTCGAGGGCCGCCGTCGCCGAGACCAACATCTCGGGCGCCGAGGTTCCCAGGCCGACGATGAACATGCCCACCAACAACGGCGAGACCCCCATGCGGCGGGCCAAACTCGAGGCCCCCATGACAAAGCGATCAGCCCCGAATACGAGGCCGACCAGCCCGAGAAGGATCGCCAGTCCGGCGGGCGCAAGGCTCACCACCGCCTCCACACGAGGGTCTTCATGATTCGGGGCACCCGCGCGAAGCATACGTCACCACCCCACAGGGGCCCATCCGCCCGGTCCAAGCGAGAGCGCGCATGGCCCGAGGCCGGAGCCTAGGCCCGAAGTCCCGACCCGCACTCCAGGACCCAAACTCGAAAACGGTCCCCGGTGCCGAATCTGAGAGTTCCCGCACGGCGTATCGACACTCCTTCCCCAGCCTCCCCACCGGGTCGCCCCGCCCTCGACGTGCTATCCACCCTGCCCATGACCGCCCCGACCGAAGACCGCCCGGGCATCTCCGTGGTCATCCCGGTGTTCGATGAGGTCGACTCCCTCGAGGAGCTCTACAGCGGCATCACCGAGGCCTGCGAGAGCATCGGCCGCGGCCACGAGATCCTGTTCATCAACGACGGCAGCCGGGACGGCTCCGACCGCAAGCTCGACGAGCTGGCCGAGCGCGACGGACGGGTCAGGGTGATCCACTTCCGCCGCAACTTCGGCAAGTCGCCGGCCCTCGCCGCGGCCTTCGAGAAGGTCCGCGGCGACATCGTGATGACCCTCGACGCGGATCTCCAGGACGACCCTGCCATGATCCCCGAGTTCGTCGCCCGCATCGACGCGGGCGCCGACCTGGTCTCAGGCTGGAAGAAGCGACGCCACGATCCGATCGGCAAGACCCTGCCCTCGAAGGTCTTCAACGGCATGGTTCGCCGCCTCAGCGGCATCCCCCTGCGCGACTTCAACTGCGGCTTCAAGGCCTACCGCATCGAGTGCATTCGCGAGCTGTCCGTATACGGCGGCTTCCACCGCTTCCTGCCCGTGCTCGCCGGCGCCAAGGGCTTTCGCATCGAGCAGCTGGTGGTCAACCACCGACCTCGCAAGCACGGGGTCAGCAAGTTCGGCATCAAGCGCTTCTTCGACGGCATCTTGGATCTGATGACCGTCCTGCTGGTCACCAAGTACCGGACCCGCCCCCTGCATTTCTTTGGTCTCCCGGGTTTCGTGCTCGGTGGGCTCGGACTCGGCCTGCTGGTCTACCTGACCGTGCTGTGGGGCCTGGGTACCCCCATCGGTACCCGCCCGCTCCTGACCTTGGGCGTGCTGCTGACCATCACCGGGCTCCAGTTTCTGTGTTTTGGCCTGCTGGGGGAGCTCCTGGTCCGGACCACCATCACCCCACGCGAGATCTTCTCCGCCCACAGCGAGACGGAGCGCGAACGGATCCGCGCCCAAGCCGAAGGTTCGAAGCCGGACTCGAACTCGAAGCCGGACTCGAACCCGGAGTCGGACTCGAACCCGGCTGAGCCCGCTTCAGACCGCGAGCCCCAGCCATGACCTCCGCCGACGAGCGCAGCTCGAACCAAAAAAAGCACGAGAGCACCAACCCCATTCAGCGCCGGCTGATCGACAACTTCCACGCCCAGGCCGTGCGCATGGTCGGCCTCGCCGACCCCAGCTCGATCCTCGAGCTCGGCTGCGGTGAGGGCTACGTGCTCGAGGCCCTGCACAGTGGGGGTGTCAGGGCCGAGCTCCACGGGGTCGAGCTCGACGGCAAGGCGGTCGCCAAGGCCCAGGCCCGCCTCGGTACCCACGCCGATGTCCAGAAGCAGGACGCCCGCAAGCTCGCCGCCGACGGCCGCAGCTTCGATATGGTCATGATGCTCGAGGTCCTCGAGCACATCCCGGAGCCCGAACAGATGCTCCCGATCATCGAGAGCCTCAGCAACGAGTGGCTGCTCCTGAGCGTGCCCTGGGAGCCCGTATTTTGCGCCCTCAACTTCATGCGGGGCAAGAACCTGCGCCGCTGGGGAAACGACGAGGACCACGTCAACCACTGGACCCGGCGGGGCTTCGCCCAGTTCATCGGCGCCCACTTCGAGATCGTGGAGCGCCCCGGCGCCTTCCCGTGGACCATGATCCTGGCCCGCAAGCGCGGCTAGGGTAGCGATCGACCACGGCCGCGCCCGGATTCGACGAGACCGAGACCCTCTATCTCGTCACTCGGCGACCTCCGGGTGGTCGTCCACAGCGATGGAGGAGCTCTCCGCTTAGTCCGGCGGCACCCTTGAACTTCACGGGTCGAGGGCGACCCCCGACAGACCGGTGAACATTCGTCGGTTTTCTCGGCGGCGACCGTCAGATTCTCAGGGCGGCTCGCAAATGAACCTACGACCGGGCGCATCGACCCGGCCCCCTAAACCACCATGTACCTCCGCATCGCCGTCGCCCTCACCACCTTCCTCTTCAGCACCACCGCCCTCGCCTGGGCCGTGCCGATCCACCGCGCCACCGTCAGCTCCACCCCCACGCCCGTCGGCGACCCCATCCCCTGTACCTACACCAACGCGGACGGCCAGCAGTTCTCGGGCGTCGTCACCACCGGTGGCGGCCACGTGTTCTGCACCGGCATGGTCGCGCCCACGGACGACGACGAGACCAACGCCGCCAGCATCGACGACCTGTTCTACTCGCTGGACGAGGATCCCGAGGACGCACCGGCGTGCTCCATCGACGAAAGCGAAGAGGGCGAGGTCCTCGAGTGCTCGATGGAGATGGAGATGGAGGAGGGACCCAAGGGCTACAGCCCCTGGGAGGGCTGAGCTCGGCACGACCGACGAGCTGTCCCACGATCCAATCCGTCCAACCATTCAACGCGACGAGCCGTGAAGGTGACCTTCACGGCTCGTCGCTGGTTGTGCCCGAGAGGCCCCCGCCCTGAGCTTGGGCCCGAGGGTCAGGCCCTCGAGGAGGGTCAGGCCCGGAGGTCGGCGCCTCAGAGTGCGTAGACCCGGTGGGTGAGCTCGAGCTCGAGCTCGACCCCTTCGGCCTCGCAGCGCAGGAAGTCCCAGCCGTTCGGGGTCGGCAGGTCGACCCCAGCGGCGTCGACGCTCACGCTCTGCTCCCAGTCGACGAAGGCAACGTCGTCGAGGAAGAACTCCCCATCTCCCCCGGAGGCCGGCGGGTAGTGCCGAAAGTAGACCTTGAGCTTGTCGGCGTTGCTGGGCACGGTCACGTCGATGGTGAAGGGCGACCAGTCGTAGCTGCCCTCGGGCTTGGTGTACATGGTGCTCGCCGAAACCGTGCTGCCCCCGGAGCTCATCCAGCGTACATAGACCCGGACCTCGCCCGCGTTGTCGCCCTTGTGCCAGCCGCTGATGGTCATTTTGTGACCCGCGGTGACCTCGAGCTTGCTCCCCATCCACAAGCTCGTGCGCGAGCTGTAGGTGGATTTTCGCAGCAGCACGGCGGCTCCCTGGCCGTCGTGGACCTCGCTGCCCTGGAGGTAGCGGCTGCCCGACTGGACCCAGAGGTCGCCCTCCCGGTAGGCGTCGTCGACGTCCTGCTCCTCGAAGTCACCGATCACCAGGAGGTCGCGGCCGAGTTCACAGTTCGCCGAGACGTCCGTGTGCAGAGCCGCCAGCGCGTCCGTGTCCGTGTAGGGGTCGAGCGTGAGCAGCCCGGTCTCGCCGCCGCTGAGGTCCACGCTGCGCTGATCGAGGAGGTCCGTGGTCTGGACCTCGGCCTCGCTGGCGACGACCACCAGCCGACCGCCCTGGGCGAACACCACCGCCCTGTCGAAGCTGCTGCTCTCGGGCTCGGCCTCGGCCTCCATGGTCGAGAGGTGGCCGACGTAGCGCCCCATCTTGGCCAGGGCCGCGCCCGCAACGGTGCGCGGCATGTAGCCGTCGATGCGATAGGGCACCAAACGCATGCTCTCGACCCTCGGGCCCCCGAAGCCGTCGACCACATCGACCACGGCGAGGTAGGAGCGAAAGGTCTCGTACACCTCTTGGTCGAAGACCAGGTTCCCGAGCGAGCCGAGCACGAACACGGGACCGTCCCCAGCGTCGTAGGTCGCGACCCCGTGGACCACGTGCGGGTGGTGTCCGATGACCAGGTCGGCCCCGTGCTCGACGGTGCGAGCGAAGTCGCTGCGGGTGCCGCCGCTCTGCTGATACGCGTATTCGGAGCCCCCGTGGATGATCGGCACCGCGAAGCGACCGGCCGCGACCTCAGCGTCGACGAAGGCGTCGAGGCGCGCGTTGAAGGAAGGCAGGGCCCCGCCCTTGGCCGGGGAGGTCAGGGCGACGACCTTGAGGTCGTCGCCTCCGTAGGAGTAGCCGATAAAGTTCGAGAACCCCTGCATGGACAGGGGCACGCCGTTGACCGTGTCCCGGTATATCGAGTCGATGGCCGCCGCGTAGCTGACCCCACCACCGAAGCCCGGGAGCCCCGCGTCGGCGAGCGCGGTGACCGTGTCGGCGACCCCCGCCTCGAGGAAATCGTAGAGGTGGTTGTTGCCCATGCTCACCGAGTCCACCCCGAGCCCCGGGAGGACCGCCGTGCTGCCCGGGAGAGCGTAGAACACGTAGCTCTTGCTCGGGTGCGGGGTCGCCGGGTCGTCGGTGACCGGCGTCTCGAGGTTGAGGCTGGTGTGGTCGTCGGCGTGCAGGATCGGCTCGATAAAGCGGAACAGGGCCTGGGTGTCCTCACCGATGGTCTCCGGGTGGAGCAGGTCGCCACTCTCGCCCATCACCCCGTCGCCATCCCGATCGAACATCCGACGTCCGAACATAGTGTCACCCCCGAAGCTCAGCCGGACCCGGTCGAACTGCCGGGCGACCAGGCGCAACTCGCCCAGATCGACGCTCGGATCGCCCATGTCGATCTGGAGATCGACGGGCACCAGTTCGGTGTAGTAGCCCGGCAAGCTGACCTCGAGCATGGCCGAGCGCCGCGCCAAGCCGGGAATGGAGAAACTTCCATCGCTGAAGCTGCTGGCCCCCTCCCCGTCGTTGACCAGCGAGTCGCCCCAGGCGATCAACTCGACCTGGACCCCGGAGAGCGCGAGCCCCTCGGCATCGACGACGGTCCCGATCAACTCGACGGGAGTCGCCAGGTAGGCGTCTTGATAGGCCTCTTCGACGTCGTCGAACTGGTAGGCCCAACTGGTCGCAGGTAGGAGGCATAGACCCGCGAGAGCGAACATCAAAGCGCGAGGGCGGGACACCGAATCTTGATTGTGTGACATGAGAGTCAGGGTGCTCAAATGCACACATCACCCCACTTCATTGGTGACTGTGCGTCTGCGGTCGAATATCAACATAAGGTAGAACGACAAATTTACTATATCTAATCATCGACATATGAACTTCTTTACATCGCACATCTCCACTCTATCCAGTGCAGGTGTAATTAGGTACATTATCGAGCGTCCTGTCCCCTTTCCGGTCAAATCGACCACTCCTGAATTCACCAGTGCCTATTACTGGAGGCCATTCAATCGCGTAGTTTGCATACACAAATTACGATAGCGCTCGGAGAACTACAACATCCCATATGGGTCTACATCGACCCTGGCCTGGGTCTGCGCGGGTCCGCGCCCCGTTTGACCCAAACGTAGCCGAAGGTGCTTGAGCAGCCAGCGCAGGGGCGGGCGCGTCCGCGCGCGGATCAAGATCTGCATTCGGTGTTTTCGGTTCACCCGCTCGATGGGCGAGTCGACCGGGCCGAGGACCATGATCGGGGGTTCGGCCTGGAGGTCGGTCTCGGCCGCGTTGACCCGGCGGGCCAGATCCCTGGCGAAACCACCGAGCTCGGCGGCCCGAGCCTCGACCCGCCCACGCTGCAGCCCGGTGATGCGAATCAGTGCCAAGCGAGTCCAGGGCGGGTTGTTGGCCTTGCCCCGGGCCTCGAGCTCGTAGGCCGCAAAACCCGCGAAGTCGTGGGTGCGCGCGTACTCGATGGCGGGGTGGTCGGGGGCCCAAGTCTGGATGAGCACACGGCCGGGCCGCTCTCCCCGACCGGCTCGGCCCGCGACCTGGGTGAGGAGTTGAAATACGCGCTCGGTGGCGCGGAAATCGGGCAGACCCAGGCCGTGGTCCGCCCGCAGCACCCCGACCAGGGTGACACCCGGAAAGTCGTGGCCCTTGGAGAGCATCTGGGTGCCGATCAACACGTCGGCCTCGTGGCGGCGGAATGCCGATAGGGTCTCGAGCAGCGCCCGGCCTCGCGAAGTATCGCGATCGAGGCGCAACACCCGGATTCCTTCGAGGGCCGCGCCGATCGCGACCTCGACCCGCTCGGTCCCCGCCGCTCCGTGCTCGAGTTCGGTCCCACCACAGGCCAGGCAGCTGCTGGAGGCCGCCTCGATATGACCACAGAGGTGACACATGAGCCGGTTGCGACCCAGGTGGTAGGTCATGGATGGCGCCGAACAGTCGGGGCACTGCTGGAACGAGCCACAGGTCTTGCACGACAGGGCCGTGGTGTAGCCGCGGCGATTGAGGAACAAGATCACCTGCTCTCCGGCGGCCACCGTCTCGACCACCCGCTGGCGCAAGCGCGCGCTGAGCAGGGTCTCGGGGTCGGGCATGTGCTCGCGCAGGTTGACCACCTCGACCGAGGGCAGGGGCCGGGGAGTCGGGCGTGTGGTCAGAGACCACAGGTCCAGGCGGCCGTCTTGCACGTTTTTCCAGCTCTCGAGCGAGGGCGTGGCCGAGCCCAGCACGACCACCGCCCTCGAGCTCCGCGCCCGGACCAGGGCCACGTCGCGGGCGTTGTAGCGGACCCCCTCCTCCTGCTTGAAGGAGCCGTCGTGCTCCTCGTCGACCACGATCACGCGCAGCTCGGGCACCGGCGCGAACACGGCCGAGCGGGCCCCGATCACGATCGGCCGCCGACCCGAGCGGATGTGCTCCCAGGCATCGCGGCGCTGCTGCGCGCTGAGCCCACTGTGGAGCACGGTGACCTGGTCCCCGAAACGCTGGCGAAATCGCTGGGCCAGCTGCGGCGTCAGGGCGATCTCCGGGACCAAGACGATCGCCCCGCCGCCCCCCTCCCGGGCCGCCGCGATCAACCGGAGATAGACCTCGGTCTTGCCGCTGCCGGTGATCCCATGCAGCAGCGACGCGCTGTAGCGGCCGGCCTCGAGCGCGGCGCTCAAGCCCGCGAGAGCCTCGCCCTGATCGTCGGTCAGGGCCGTGATCGGGGCACTCGGGACCTCGGCCAGGCCCGCGAAGGGATCGAGGCCACGCAGGCGCTCGCTGGTGACCACGAGCCCGGCCTCGAGCAGGGGAGGCAAGAGCACCCGGGCCCGCGGAAACGGACCCCGCAGCTCGGAGATCGGTACCCAGCCCGCGCCCGCCTCCGGGTCCCCCGCGCCGGCCGTGCGCGCGAACTGCAGATCGAGGTAGTCGAGCAGACCCCGGCGCTGCTTGCTGCGGCCCAGCGCCCGCTTGATCGCCTCCTCGTCGGCCCCGCTCCCCCGCAGGCGATCGGTGCGTCGATAGTGGGCCTCGGTGCGGGCCCGCTTGCCCTTGCCACCCGCGGCGTCGACCTCCACGAGCTCGCGCTCGACCAGCTTGCACAGGCGCTTGAGCACGGCCGGGATCGGCGGCTCGAGCTTGGTCAAACCGGCCACGGCGCCGGCCTTTCCACCCTCGGCGAGGGCCGCCAGCAGACGCAGATCGTGGGCCTCGAGCTCCGCCTGGTCGGAACCCTCCAGCGCCGCCCGGCCGCGCGCTGTGATCGCTGCCCGGCGGACATCGTTGCCCATGGCCGCACCGGGCAGGGCCAGGCGGTAGACCTCACCGATCGGCGCGCAGTAGTAGTCCGCGATCCACTCGCACAGAGCGACCAGCTCCGGGCCCAGGGCTGGGCGCCCGGGTGGATCGAAGACCTCGAGCAGGTCGCGGATCTTGCTCGCCGCGGCAGGGTCGTCGAGCGCCCCCGAGACCGGTCGAACCACACCCACCAGCACCCGCTGCCCAAAGGGCACCACGACCCGCGTGCCCGGGGGGACCGTCCCGCGCAGCGAGGGCGGCACGGCGTAGCTGAAGCCACGGTCGAGGACCACGGGCACGGCCACCGAGACCAGGGTCTGCCCGTCGCCGGGGCTCCCCTCCGGCCTGCCCTTGTCTGCGCTCACCGACGACCTTGGACCCGGGCCTGCTCACGCACCTGCGCCGGGGTCAGGTGCAACCCCTGCCACAGTCGGCGCGCGCTGGCCAGCCGCTCGAGCCCGCCGAGCCCGAGGGCGAGCCCAGCCGCCGTCCACAGGGCCCTGCGGCCCCACATCACCCACAACAGGGCGAGCCCCTCGGCGCTCGAGTCCACGGACCGTGCGGCCCCCGCCAGCGCCGGTCGCAGGCACAGCGCCACGACGGCGAGCCCGACGACCGTGCCGAGCGCGGCCAGGCCGGGATCGAGCTCGTCGATCGCGCGCCCGAGCCCCATGCCCACCCCGGACTCTCCGAGCGGCCCCAAGGATCGCCGTGCCCTCCGCTGGCGGGCTCGAGCGGCCAACGCAGCTCCTCCCCCGAGCACCGACAACCCGGCCGCCAGGGCGAGCGAGCCCTGGCGAAGGCGCCCCCAATCCAACTCGGCAAACGCCCGCGTGGGCTCGGATCCCGGGCGCAGCGCCCACTTCAACATCCCGGCCAGCGCACCTTCGGGGCCGAGGCCAGCCCCTGCCAGGGCGAGCTCGACCGTGCACACGACCACCCCGATCCAAGCCGCCGCCCACCACCATCGGGCGCTGGGCCGCAGCCCGGCCTCGCGTGCGGATCGCTGCCGGCGGCGCGAGGGGGGGCACGAAGCAGGCATGCTCCAGGTCTAGAAACTTCCACGCCCGGGCGCAAAAAATTCGAGCTCAGCGCGACGCGTGGCGCCGGCTCCCACCGAGGGGTACACAAGAGCTATGACCCTCGGCATCCCTCGCTGGCTCCGCGGGTCCCCGGTCGCCGCCGGGCTCCTGTTCTCGGTCGCTGCCACCCTCGCCTGTCTGCCCCCGCCGGCTGGCAATCCAGACCCCGATCCGGAGCCCGAGCCCGAGCCCGGTCCGGCGACCACATCGGACGAACTCTTCTCCCTCGACCGCCTGCCCGAGTTTCACATCACCCTCGATGCCGCCGCCAAAGCCTCACTCGAGGACGAGCCCAAAGATTGGGTCATGGGCGAGTTCGAGTACGCGGGCAAGACCTGGGCCGAGGTCGGCGTCCGCCTCAAGGGCAACCACTCGTTTCGACCCTTGAGCGAAAAGGCCTCGTTCAAGGTCAAGTTCAACAAATTTCACAGCGAGCGCCGGTTTTTGGGCCTCGAAGCCCTGACCCTCAACAGCATGGTCGTCGACCGGTCCATGGTCCGCGAGTGGATCGCCTACCGGGTGTTTCGGGCCCTGGGTGTCGCGGCGCCCCGGGCCGGCTACGCCCAAGTGTGGGTCAACGACGAGCTCTACGGCCTCTACCTCGACCTCGAGCCCTACGACGACCCCTTCCTGCGCCGGGTCTACGCCGACGCCACCGGCAACCTCTACGAATCGGACAAGAGCGCCGACCTAGACTCGAGCATCGAGGCCTGGGACCAAGACGAGGGCAAAGACACGAGCCGTGACGACCTCGCGTTTTTTTCTGCCCTGGCGCTCGAGCCCGGCACGGCCGTGTTCTACGGCGATCAGGCCCTGGTCGACCTGCCCGAGTTCTTCGCCTTCGTGACCGGCGAGACCATCGTCGGTCACTTCGACGGCCACATCGGCGGACACAATTTCTCGATCTATCACGAGCCCACTTTGGACCTCTGGACCTACCAGCCCTGGAGTCTCGACCAAGCTCTGATCCGCCACGTGACCCCCTATGAACACGAGGGCTACCTGGCCTACAAGTGCCTGCACGAGGAGGAGTGTCTCGTCGACTACGTGACCCAGGCCCAGCAGCTGTTGGGGGCGCTGCGCGAGCTCGACCTCCAGGCCGACGTCGACCGGGTCATCGAGCTCACCGACGAGGCCATGCGCGCCGATCCACGGCGTCCCTACACAGAGGCCCAGGTCGAGTCGAGCCGGACTCGCTCCCTCGACTATATTTTGAGTCGGGCCGACGAGCTCGAACCCCAGCTCGACTGTCTGGTCGACGGCGTCCAGCCCGACCTCGACCAAGACGACTACGGGCCCTGTTTTCAGGACTGCGACGAGACCGACCCCGAGATCAACCCCGACGCCGAAGAGCTCTGCGACGGGATCGACAACAACTGCTCGGGCTTCGCCGACGATGTCCCCGCCTGTCCCTGCCCCAGCCTCGAGGTCGAGGGCCGGACCTTCTACCTGTGCCTCAACGACATCTCCTGGCTCGAGGCCCGGAGTTTTTGCGAGGACCAGGGCCACGTCCTGGCCCACTTCGACAGCCCCGAGCAGAGCGACGAGGTCTGGGAGGCCGCCGAAGCCATCGACCCGGGACGCTGGGCCATCGGTCTCAACGACCGCAGCGAAGAGAACGACTACCGGTGGATCGACGGCAGCGCCCCCGAGTTCGAGCTCTGGGGTCAGGGCCAGCCCGCCCACCAGCTCGACTGGTTCGACTGTGTGTTCCTCCGCAACCACGTGTGGATCGAGGCCAACTGCATCGAAGACGGCTCTTTCCTCTGTTCGGACGACTGAGCGCCGACCTGCTCCCCGGCTCGACAAAGACAGCTCGACAAAGACAGCTCGGTCGATGTCGACTCGGCGAGCAAGGCAGATGACTCGACACGATCCTCCAGTTCACAGGCTCGCGCCGGGGTTCATCCGACGTGATTCCGAATCACCGATGAACGCCACTTCGACTACATACATTACCGTTTCTTTCTTTCACAGATAATGGTGACAACGAAGATAGCGATAATTGCTGAACTCGTGGAATGCACGACAGACAGCGCGCCCTGACTGACAAACAACCAGGCCGAAAATTTGTTACTGCATTCTCAAAATACCCGCTATCCTGGCCCAATTGGCAACCCCCGACACCGGCCCCCTCCGCTGATTAATGTGTTGACGGTAAATGTCGCACACCCTATGTTCCGGCTCGTGAAAATCTCGAATATGACATGGACAATCATTCTCGCCATTGCGGCAACGAGCTTCGTCGCTGGTTGCGCTGACTCCGAGGCCGTCGAGGACAGCGAGGACAGCGAACTTCGCACCATCTACTTCAACGCAGCAGAGGTCAACGCAGAGATCGCCCAAAACCCCGACCTCGTGTTTTTTGCAGACATCCGAGATGGGGCGATTGTCGAGTTCGACCAGACCGAGGCCGACTTCGACTTCTCTCACTTCGTCTTCCAATGTCCCTCGATGGCCGCCCCGGTCCCCATGGAGGGGTTCATGGGCACCTGGGAAGGTGACGCGCATCACGCAGACCTATGGAAGGTGGAGTCGACGCCCGACACCGACGAGGGTTTCAGGGGCCTCAACTGCCAAGAGCAGGGCTGCCCCGGCGATTGTGTTTGGGTTTGCCGAGTCACGAAGTGACCCGCTAAAAGGGGGCAGCCACCCAAACGGTGGTCCACCGACCGCCCTCGGGTGATTCTCCGTCGACCTCACCACAGATGTCCGAGCCACGAGACCCCGCGACGACCGAGCCTGCCCCGCCGAGCGCGGCCGAGCTCGACCTGCCCACCGACGCCTCTCTGCTCGAGATCATCGCAGCGATCGAGCTCGCCCTGGCCGCGGCCCCGGCCCCGACCGAGCTCCGCCTGCGGGTCCCCGATCCCGACCTCGGCCGGGGGCGCTACGCAGGCGAACGCCTCGACTCGAAGCTCGACCCCGAGGGCCGCGCCTGGATCCACCGGCCCCTCCAACTCTGGGTGGAACTCGCCGCTCGCTTGGGCCTGCGGCTGATGACCCCAAACCGGATTTCAAGTCGGGTCTCGGGCCGGCCGGACCTGGTCGAGCTGCGCTTCGAGACCCTCGACCCGGAGGCCAGCTGGCACCGGGCTCGCCCCCAGCCCCAATCCGGAGACATAGCAGGAGACACGCCCGATCGCGCGAGGCGAGAGCGCTACGGACAGCACAGCGAGTTCTCTAGGATCTCCAAACTCGAGGACCCGGGCTTCGTGATCGACGTCGCCGAGGCCCTCGAGCGCATCGGCTTGGCGCGGCTTCCGGCCCCGCGGATCCTCGCCCTGGGCGTGAACCGGGGCGACGAGCTGGAGCTGCTTTGCGCCCTGACCCCTGGGTTGGCCGAAGGTGCGTCGTTTGTGGGTATCGACCACAGCGGGTCGGCGATCGAGCAGGCCCGAGCCCGGTTCCCGGATCCACGCCACAACTTCATCACGGCCGACCTCGACCGCCTGGACCAGCTGCCCCCCCACCAGCGCCGGGCCCTCGAACCCCAGTTCGACCTGGCCGTGTCCATGAGCACGCTACACAGCCCGGGCGTGGACGCCGACGCCCTGCTCCGGGCGCTGGTCAAGACCTACCTTCGGCCCTCCGGCGCCCTGCTCCTCGGCGTCCCCAACTGCCGCTATATCGATGGCGAGCGGGTCCACGGCGCACGGATCCGAAACCTCCGAGAGCCCGAGCTCGGGCTGGTGGTCAAGACCCTGGCCTTTTATCGCCGCTACCTGCAGCAGCACCGCCGCCGGGTCTACATCACCGGCAAGCACTACCTCTTGGTGACCGCTGTCGCCCAGTGATAGCCTGGCCACGAAGTGAACCAGATGACCAACGTCGCCAAGGCCATCAAGCCCCTCTTCGACAAGTTCATCGATTTCTTCGACGTCTTCGACCTCTCGTTCGTGGTCGCCGGCGCGACCTTCATCGCGGCCATCGCCTGGGCCGACATGACCCCCGGGCTCGACAGGCTCCTCAACATCCGTGGAGGCGCGAGCTCGGACGGGAGCGTGCCCACACTCGGGAGCATCGTCTTGGTGCTCGCGGCGTACATCGCCGGCATGACCTGCTTCGCCGTCGGCCGCTGGTTTCGAAGGCTGATCGGGAGAAACAAACGCCGCAGCATCCTCCACGAGCTCGAGCGCCACGGGGTGATCTCCAAACTCGACGGCGGTTGCTGGCAGCGCGCCCCCGACACCCCGCACATCCAGTGGCTCGACCGCTACCTGGACTGTGACTCCAAGGAGCTGAACAGAGAGGCTGCCCTCTATGTCCGCATGTGGGCGGAGGTTCGCCAGCGCGAGGAGCTCCAGGCCTCGTTCAGCCTGTTGCGGCGCTACTGGGTCAGCGCGGCGACCCTCGATGGTCTGTTCGTCGCCACCTTGACCTGGGCCGGCGTGCTGCTCGGGACGGGCGGGTACATCCCCGGCGTGATCACGGGGATCGGCGCCATCTTCTCCCTGCGAGAGGCCCACCGCTACGAGGCTTTTCAGCACGAGGAGCTGGCCGCCACCGTGCTCCTGCTCCACGACAACAACCCGCCCGACACGGGAGCCGAGCCCACCGGCTGAGCGCAGCCCGTGGGCTCAGCTCGACGAGGTCAGTCGGCGTCGCGGAGCTCGGCCTCGGCACGGGCCCGCCACAGGGCACTCACCCGATCTTTGTAGCGCGTGGTCTCTTCGCTCAGCTCCCCCTCTCCGGCGAGCCAACGCTCGACCGCCGTGGGCCCGCCGTTGTAGGCCGCCGCGGCCAGCTCGATGTCTCCCCAGCGCTCGAGCTGGCGGGCCAGGTACCAGCTGCCCATGTCGAGATTGAACTCGGGCTCGTAGAGGCGCGCATGGTCGAGGCTGCCCAGCGCCCGCTCGGCGGCGATCTTGTCGGCGGTCGCGGGCATGAGCTGCATGAGGCCGACGGCGCCCGTGGAGCTGAGCGCCCCGGGGTCGCCCCCCGACTCGAGCAGGGTCACGATCGCTACCAGGGCCGGGTCGAGGCCGTGGCGCTGCGCCGCAGCCTCGATCTGGGGGGTCAGGGCGAGCACGGGATCGGGCATCCAGGCGATGTCCAGATCGGGGCTCGACACACCCGCGGCCACCGTGCCCTCGGGCGACGCCTCGAGCTCCTCGAGCAGGTCTGCCCTGTCCTGCTCGCCCACGGAGCACGCTGGGCTCAGGGTCAGCGCGACCAAGGTCCCGGTGATCAGCAGCAGGGGCGCCCAGTGTCGCCGACTCGCTGAGGTGTGAGTTCGGGTTCGGGTTCGGGTTCGGGTTCGGGTCGTGTGCATGGGTCGGGTCTCCTTCAACAGTCGTTGGACGCGCTCTCGGAGCGCGGGGTGTCCACTCGCTCCTCGGGCGGCCATGGCCAGGCCGACCTCGCCATCGCGCGCGCCCGCGAGCGACTCGAGGACGAGCAAGGTGCGGGCGTAGGTCAGGGGGGACTCGGATCGGGCCACGGCGAGGTCGTCGCAGGCCAACTCGCGCTCGCGCCGAGCGACCCGGCCCAGCCACCACACACAGGGGTGATAGAAGAGCGCGGTCTCGATCGTCGCCTGGACGAGGTTGAGCAGGTAGTCGCAGCGTCGGACGTGGGCGAGCTCGTGGGCGAGGGCCGCGTCGAGTTGGGCCGGGCTCAGGCGCAGCGCCAGACCCAGGGGGATGAGGACCATGGGCCGGAGCCAGCCCACGGTCATGGGCGTGACCGCAGCTGCGGACTCGACGAAACGGACCTCTCGATGGAGTCCAAAGCGAGCCGCGAGCTGCGAAGCGCGGGCGCTCAGCTCCGCACTCAGGGGCAGCGCCTCGGCCCGGAGCCGGCGCACGCCCAGCCAGCCCGCGCCCAGGCGGAGGCCGAAGCCGGTCGCACCGCAGGCCCACAGCAGGACCAGGATCGGGAGCACGGTCGAGATCTTCGCCACCACCTGCCCACCGAGACCCGCCGAGACCGCTGCCACGGCCACAGACGAGGGCGAGCTGGGCGGGACACCGGCGTGGGTGAACGACAGCCAGCCCGTAGCGAGCACCGCCAGGGCGACCGCCAGCGAGCCGGCGCTGGCCCAGACGAAGCGCCACTTCGGATCGCGGGCGACCACCAGCGCGAGCCGGACCAGGCCCGCGACCACGGCGGCCTGCCACAGGGCGTGCACCAGCGCCCAACCCAAAGCGTGCACCAGAGGCGCCAGCGCGTGCACCAGAGGTGCCAGCGCGCTCACGTCCGCTCCCCCGACTCTGGCGATCCGTCCTCGAGCGCGTCGAGGAGCTCACGGATCTCGGTCAGCTCCTCGCTCGAGGCGCGCCGTGTGGACATGGCCCGCAACACCAGCTGCGAGGTCGAGCCCGCGAACGCCCGGTCGATCAACTCACCGACGAGCGAGCCCTGGACCGCCTCCCTGGCCTCGACGGGGGCGTAGATGTGGCTGCGCTGGGACTCGTCGCGCTGGAGCAGGCCCTTCTTGGCCATGATCTGCATCAGCTTGAGCACGGTCGTGTAGCCCGTGTTTCGGCGGCCAGCGATGGCCTCGTGGACCTGCCGGACCGTGCATGGACCGGCCGCCCAGAGCGCCTCGAGGATCTCGATTTCGGCGGGTGTGGGGGAGCTCGGAGGCATCTTCAGCTATGTATACGAAGGACTTCGTACATGTCAACGAAAGTCTTCGTAGTTCATGGCCGAGCGGGGGTCATGAGCGGAGATCATCAGCCCTGTTCTCCACGCCCGCCCCTCCCTACAATCCACCCATGTTGATCTCGTGCCCCGACTGCGAGCGCAAGGTTTCGGATCGCGCCAAGGCCTGCCCCGACTGCGGTCTCCCGGTGAGCGAGTGGGTCGCAGAGCAGACCGCCGCCCGGGAGCTCGAACACGCCAGAAGCACGCGCGAGGAGGTCGGCCTGGTCGACTGTCCGGTGTGTGACGCCCGGGGCTTCCGCCACATCGTCGAGTCCACACTCGCGGGCGAAACCTCGAGCTTCAACTGGTGCGCCGAGTGTAAACATACCGGCCGGGTGATCCAGTGCCGCGACAGCACGGGCTACTACGCGGTCGCCCACGCTCAGCTCGCGGGGTTCTTGGCGGGGACCATCGACCCGGGCGCCGACGGCATCCATGCCCTGGGCAGCGAAGCCAGCGAGGGCTTTCGCTACGCACAGGTCGGCCGGGCGTTCGACAACGAAGAGATCACGGTGGTCACCAACGTCCCCGAATCCAAGCCGCCGACCCCAAACCCAAGCCCGAGCGACACGCCGGACCCGGACCCGGACCCAGACCCAGGCCCCGCGGGGCCCACGACCGACGAGCCCGAGTGACGAACTGTCGACACCCATCGGTCTGCCGAGACCTTTCGTCCTCCGTCGGCGATCGCGCAGAGGGCTCTCGCCTGTCCCGGCAACCATCGCGCTCGAACCCGGCTTCGAGCATGATGGCGCGAGCCTTGCTACACCTGTAGACCGTGCGCGTCTCTTCCGACCGGAGCCCCCTTGGAGCGCTCACCCTCGCGGCGAGCATCGCCCTGTTCTGCGGCCTACTCTCCCCCGGGTGCGCACACGAAGCTGTGGGTAAGGACCGCGGCGGCGCCCTCGACCCGGACCTCCTGTCGACGATGGCCCCCGCCCCTCCCCACCTCCGCGGTCGCGTGGCGGTGAGCAGCGGGGCGAGGTTGTACATGCGACCCATGTACAGCAGCCCCAGCTACACGCTCACCCTCCCCGATCCGCCCCTGGGTGCGGGCGAGGGCCCCGCACGCGCTCGCGTCCTGCGGGTCATCGGGGTCGTCCATCCCCCCGTCGGCGCCACCAGCAGCGTGGGCGACTTCCTCGTCGTCACCAACGATCTGCGCGGCGAGGACGAGGCCCTCGAGGGCGGCTGCGGCCCGGTGATCAAGGGGATGGAGCACCTGCGCATGATCTTCTTCGTGCCCGAGTTTCACCTCGCCGACGTGACCACGCTGGGCCTCGATCTCGTCCCCTTCCCCGGAGCCTCCAACGGCGACGAGCCGGTCGAGCGGGTCCGCCTGGGCGCGGGCACACGCGTGGGCTCCCCTCTCCCCACGGGCGGACTGCCCACGCCGGCCCCCGGCTCGCGCTGGCGATGGGTGGACGGCGATGGGGTGCGCGCGCTCGTGCCGGTCCCAGAAACCGCGATCGGAAAAGCCTGGGATCCCCGCGACCCCGAGGGATCCGCCTTCGACCCGCTCTCCGACCCCGGAGAGCCCCTGTTTCGCGACGCCGAGGGCTCCCTCTCGTGGCTGCGAGATTCGGGCGGTAGCGAGCTCGAGCTGACCTTGCGCAACGACTGCGCCGAGCACTGGAGCCGGGTCCGCGATCCGGGCGAGGTCCAGGCCCTGCGCGACCTCGCCCTCGAGCGCTTCTACCAACAGGCACCCGCCGCCGAGCCTCTCCCGGTGGTCGAGGTCGACGCCGATTTTCGCATCGCCGAGGGCGCCCCGCTGCGCTGGCCCGACGGCGAACTCGCTGGGGAGTTGCTAGGCGAATGGTCGGTGTCGATCGGTATCGGCCAGACCTGGGACAACCGGCGCTGCTTCTCGCTCCCGGTCGGCGCGGAGCTCTCGACCATAGGTACGCCCCCCTTGATCTGCGTCCACGACAGGGACCTCCAGGCCCTCACCGGAGAGGTGTTCAGCACCCGCAGCGAGCTCGAACTGGGCGGCTCCATCAAACTCGGCCCGGCTCAGCCCCTCGATGTGGACGGCGAGCCGATCGACCCCGACTCCAGCGAGTCGAGCTGGGACTCACACAGCCTGCGCGTGGTCCTCAACAGCCACGACCACAGCACCCGCGAGTGCCTGCGCCCGCTCTTGCTGGCGCCCGGACAGATGATCAGCGCGGCCGCGTGGACCCTCCACCTGATCATCGACGAACACGGGAACGTCGACGCCGTCGACGTGAGCGCCTCTGGGCCGAGCTCGAGCATCGTCGAGGACTGCCTGCGGGCCGAGGCCTATACCTGGCTGTTCCCGGCCCGCTCCGGCGAGCTGAGCGTCCCGCTGCGCCTGGGCCCAGCCCAGCCCAGCCCGACGCTCGAGTTCGAGGGTGACCCTGGGTCGAGCCCCGACCTGTCGCCCGAGCCCGAATCCAAGCCCGAGCCCGAATCCAAGCCCGAGCCCGAGCCCGAATCCAAGCCCGAGCCCGAATCCAAGCCCAAGCCCAAACCCAGGTCCCGGGGCAAGGTCCTGATCTTGAGTGAAGACGGCGAGCTCGAAGAACTCGAGTGACGACCCAACCCGGATCGACACACACGTCGGGACCGGACCTGTGCTCCCCGGGGTGACCAACGTGAGCACCTCCGATGTGCCCTGACACCTGCTCTGAAGTCAGCCCGCGAGGGCCTCGAACACACCCAGCGCGTGCAGCATGATCACGATGATCGCCGCGGGCACGAGCCAGCGCAGGACCTGCAGCCAGACCACGTAGGCCCCCGCCAGCTTGCCGAGGGTGGAGCCGATCTCGAACTGGACCCTACGGGCCTCGTCGCCCAGGCGCCAGGCTACGAACACGGAGATCCCCAGCCCACAAAGCGGCAGCATCCAGTTGCTCGACACATAGTCGAAGAGGTCGAACCAGTTCAGGCCGATGGCCTCCTCCATGCCCGCGCCGAAGGTATGGCTCGAGGCCGCGAGCGCCGAGGGGATCCCCAGCAACACGATCACGGCGCCACACAGGGGCACGGCGAGCTTGCGGGACCAGCCGAGCTCGTCGATGAAGTAGGCGGCCGTGACCTCGAGCAGGGAGATCGCCGAAGTCAGGGCCGCGAACACGAGCAGCAGGAAGAAGGTCAGGGCCCAGACCGTGCTCCCGGGCAGGCGCGCGAAGGCCATGGGGATGTTGGTGAACACCAGGCTCGGGCCCTGCGTGGGCTCCATCCCATAGGTGAAGGTGATCGGAAACAAGACCAGGCAGGCCATGAGCGCGACCACCGTGTCGAGCACGGTGATGGCCACCGCCGCGCCGACGATGTCGTCGTCTTTGCGCAGGTACGAGCCGTAGGTGAGCATCGCCCCCATGCCCACGCTGAGCGTGAAGAAGCTGTGGCCCAGGGCCTCGAGCACGCTGCTGGCGCTGAACTTGTCGGTGTTCAGGCCGAACACGAAATTCAGGCCCTCGCCGAAACCGTCGAGGGTCATGGCGTAGCCGAGCAGGGCGACGAACATGATCAAGAGCAGGGGCATGAGCACGCGGGCGGCGACCTCCACCCCCTTGGCCACACCGCCGATCACGATCCCCACGGTCACGGCCATGAACGCGACGTGCCAGGCGATCGCTCCCGGGCCGTTCCCGGCGACCGCGGCGAAGCGCTCGGCCATGGCCGCCGGGTCGCCCGAGGACATCTCGCCCTTGGCCGCGATGACCACGTACTGGAGGGCCCAACCGGCGACCACCGAGTAGTAGGAGAGGATCACAAAACCCGCGGCCACGCCGATCCAGCCGACCCCCTGCCAGAGCGAGCGCTCCCCACTGAGCTTGCGAAACGCCCCGACCGCCGAGCGCTTGGTCATGCGCCCGAGCATGACCTCGCCGATCATGATCGGCAGGCCCACAAACGCGATGCAGACCAGGTAGACGACGACGAACAGGCCGCCCCCGTTCTCCCCCGTGATGTAGGGGAACTTCCAGACGTTGCCGAGCCCGACCGCCGAGCCCGCCGCCGCCAGAATGAAGCCGATCTTGGAGCCCCATTCACCACGTTGTTCCTCCGCCATCACGGCGATCAGGCGATCCAAGCCCGCCCCTGTCAAGACCCGTGAGCGCGGACCGCTGTCCGGGCCCACTTCGCCGACCTCCGACCGCGCTGCAAACACGGGCAGCGCGGGTCTTGGAGGCCCGGCGCGGGCCCAGTAGGCTGATCCCGATGTCCGAAGCGAGCCCCGCCGCGACCGACCCCGCCGCGACCCGGGCCCGCCTCGGCGAGGCCCGTCGCCTCGTGGTCAAGCTCGGCACCCACGTGGTCACGCACCACGGTCGGGAGTTCGCCCTGGGCCGCGTGTTCGCCCTGGTCGAGTCGCTGGCCAAGCTGCGCAGGGCCGGCTTCGACGTGATCCTGGTCTCGAGCGGCGCCGTCGGCCTGGGTCGCCGCGCCCTCGGCCTGAGCGACACCCCCCTGTCCCTGGGCCTGCGTCAGGCCTGTGCGGCGACGGGTCAGGGCCGGCTGATCGCCCTCTACACCCAGGCTTTCGCCCAGCTCGGGGTCGAGGCCGCCCAGGTATTGCTCACCCAGGCCGACCTCGCCGACCCCGACCGCGCCCTGTGTCTGCGCACCACCTTGCTGCGCCTGCTCGAGCTCGGCGCCGTACCGATCCTCAACGAGAACGACTCGGTCAGCGTCCGCGAGCTGCTCGAGTACCGGGCGAGTGTCGACCCGGGCACCGCCGGGGACCCGGGTCCCCGCGCCGCATCGTTTGGAGACAACGACGGCCTCTCTGCCCGGGTCGCCGTCGCCATCGACGCCGACTTGCTGTTGCTGCTGACCGACGTCGACGGCCTGTTCACCGCCAACCCTCAGGTCGACCCCAGCGCCCAGCGGATCCCCGAGCTCGCCCACATCGACGCCCAAACCCTGGCCCGGGCCGCGGGCGGATCGGCGGGCGGCACCGGGGGCATGCGCTCGAAGCTCGAGGCCGCCAAGCTCGCGGGCGAGGCCGGGGTCGACGTCCTGATCCTCGACGGCCGGAGCGAGCGCCTGATCGAGCGGGCCCTGGCCGGGGAGGACATGGGCACCTTCATCCCCAGCGCCGAGCGCCGCAGCCCACGGCGACGCCGCATCGCCCTGACCCCGCGCTGCGACGGCGCCCTGATCCTCAATCCGGGGGCCGTAGCCGCCCTCATCGAGCGCAAGGCCTCGCTCCTGCCGATCGGCGTGAGCGCGGTCGAGGGCAACTTCGGGGTCGGTGGTCTGATCGAGCTGCGCGACGCCAGCGGGCTGGTCCGTGGCCGCGGCCTGGTCAACTACGACAGCGATGCCTGCCGGGCGCTCGCGGGCCACCACAGCCGCGAGATCACCCGAATTTTGGGGTGGCGGGGCTACGATGCCCTGGTCACCCGCGACAACCTGGTGCTCGGAGAGGTCGACCCGTGACCGCCACAACCCCCGACGGCCCCGAGTCCAGCAACCCGACCATGCCGCTGGCGGCAGCTGCCCGCGTCGCCGCCCGGCCGCTCGCAGCCCTCGACACCGAGGCCCGCGCGGCCCTCCTCGAGGCCCTCGCGGCCGCCCTCGAAGACCCCCACAACCGGGCACAACTCGCGGCCCGCAACGCCGAGGACCTGGCCGATGCCGAGGCCGCCCAGGCCCGGGGCGACCTCTCCCAGGCCCTCGTCGCCCGCCTCGCCATCGGCCCGAGCAAGCTCGCCGCGCTCAGCGATGGGCTCCGTCGACTCGCCCACATGCCCGAGCTCCTGGGTCGGGCCAGCCTGCGTCGGGCCCTCGACGAGGGGCTCGAGCTCGAGCGGGTCAGCTGCCCTCTGGGCGTGCTCGGGATCGTGTTCGAGGCCCGCCCCGACGCGGTCCCCCAGATCACGGGCCTGGCGTTCAAGAGCGGCAACGCGGTCCTGCTCAAGGGCGGCCGCGAGGCCCTGCGCAGCAACCGAGCCCTGGTCGCCATCATCCACGCCGTCCTCCGGACCCAGGGCCTCGACCCGGCCTGCGTGACCTTGCTCGAGGACCGGGCCGCCTTCGCCCACCTCCTGAACTGTACGCGCCACGTCGATCTGATCGTCGCCCGAGGTTCGGGGGCCTTCGTCCAGCACGTCATGGACAACACGGCGATCCCCGTCATGGGTCACGCCGAGGGCCTGTGTCACCTCTATCTGCACGCCGACGCGGCCCCGGACCAAGCCGCGGCGATCGCCGAGGACGCGAAGTGCTCCTACCCCGCGGCCTGCAACGCGATCGAGACCCTGCTGTGGCACCCGGACGCCGAGCTCGCCCTGTCTGCCGTCGCCCGCCGCCTGCTCGCGCGCGGGGTCGGCCTGCGCGTCGACCCGGCCACCCTCGCCCTGTTGTCGAGCCTCGCTCCAGTCGAGGCAGGCCTGATCGAGGCTGGCCTGATCGAGGCTGGCCAGATCGAAGCAATTTGTGACGCCGACGACGACGAAGAATACGGCGACCTGACCCTCTCCATCCGCCGGGTTCCGAGCCTCGACGCCGCCCTCGCCCACATCGCCGCCCACGGGTCGCGGCACACCGAGGCCATCGTCTGTGCCGACGCGGACGCGGGGGAGCGCTTCATCGCGGCCGTCGACGCGGCCTGCGTATTCGTCAACGCCAGCACCCGCTTCGCCGACGGCTACCGCTTTGGGCTCGGCGCCGAGGTCGGGGTCGCCACCGGCAAGCTCCACGCCCGCGGCCCGGTGGGGGTGGAGGGCCTACTCACCTATCGCTGGCTCCTGCGCGGCACCGGCCAGGTCAGCGCCGACTACGGCCCGGACAAGCGACCCTTCCTGCACCGCGATCTCGACCTGGACTGA
>CAYVJQ010000023.1:51374-66165 GCA_964451725.1 uncultured Nannocystaceae bacterium
CGCAGGCCGTCTCGGTCGAAGGGGCTGGGTCGATCCCGAGCGTCGAGGCAGCGAAAGCCGAGCTGAACGCCCTCCTCCCCTCGCTCCAGCGCGACCACGGCCTCGTCCCCGCTGACCCCGACGTGGACCACCGACCATCCGCCGAGCACATCGCCGACCGCGACCGGCCCGATATGTGTATTCGCGGGCTCTGCCTGCGGCGCCTGCCCGTCGAAGGGTGTGACCTCGTGGGGTGCGGGAACGACCCCCGCGAGCAACACGAGCGCCGCCACGCCTGCGAGCAGCGGGGCCACAATCGAACGATCGATCGCTGGATCCTCGACTCCCAGTTCAGACCCGGAGTCGGCCTCAGACCCGGAGTCGGCCTCAGACCGGGAGTCTGCTCGAGAGCGCGCCCCCGCCCAGAGTCGCTGCCAGGGAAAACACAGCGCGACCAGCAGAAAGGTCGCCTCGACATAAATAATGTCCAAGAAAAACAGGGTCGCGAGGTGGAATCCGACCAGCAGGCTCCCCCACAGCATCCGGACGCGGGGCCCCACGATGATCAGCCAGGCGCCGAGCTGGATGCCGATCACCCCGAGCGACAGGACCTGGGACAGGCCGCTGTGTTCGGCCACGAAGTAGGAGACGGTCCCCACGATCGACTCGTCGCCGATCGGGTGGTGGCTGTAGATATGCGAGCGCAGCGAGGTGGCCTCGAGCAGGCCTCCGTTGATGAGCTTTTGGAGCCCGGCGCTCGTATAGGTCGCCCCCAGGCCCGCGAGCGCCCCAACCTCGACCAGGCGATCCCGGCGGCCCTCGCTGGCCCCGCGCAGCTGGGCGTAGGCCAGGGCCGCGAGTGCCCCCGCCAAGGTCGCTCCCGCGCTGAAGAACATGCGCCGCGGCCCACCGATGAACGCGGTGTAGGACTCGTTGAGCAGGCCCATCGCCGCGAGCGCGACCAGCCCACACCCGAGCGGCCCCCAGCTCCCGCCCCGCCTCCAGGCTCGACTGGCGAAGCCCAGCACCCCTGCGGCAGCGAGCGCGGAGAGGGCGATGAGCAGCCCCGTGTAGGTGTGGAGTTCGGCCAAGAAGGCGGGGCTCCAGGGGGTCACAGTCGGCGGCGCAGGCTCGATGAAGTGGTGCCAATCCAAGAACAGAACGTCGAAGATCAACACGGCGGCGAGCACCCAGCGGACCCCTGGTCGAGTCTCCGGCGCTCGGATCTCGGAGCGAGCCCGTCGGGTCTCGGGAGCCTCGATTCGCTCGCTCATCGCCGCTCCGCCGTGCACGCGCTGACCGGGCAATCGAGCACCCGGGTCTCCCCCTCCGGCGTATCCAGGCGCCAGGTTCGGACGACCAGTGAGACCGCCGGCGACTCGGGCTGGGCACCGTGTTCAGCTCGGGGTGCCGGGTGGGCGAAGATGTAATCGATGGCCTCTTTGGCCAGGTAGCCCGTGGGCTGGGTCAGCTCCCCGTCGGGGCACATCACCCGGTCGACGGTCCCGAGCTCGGGGCAGCTCCAGGCCTCGAAGTCCGTGATCTCGTGCGCGACCCCGGCCTCATCCACCGCCACCAACCTGGCCCCGCTCGTGAACACCGAGCTCGAGTACATGGGGAAGGTCGAGAAGGGGTAGAGATTCTGGAGCTGGGCGGCGATCAAAACGTAGGCCAGGCAGATCACCAGACCCAGGAACACCCGCTCTTTGGGGGCCGGCATGAACGACGACTCCTAACACGAGTGGGGGCGAGGGCACCGCGCACCTCACACCTCACACCTCACCTGGCGATTCAGCTCCCGCATAGGGTCTCACCGCGATCGCCGCGCTTCGGGTCCTCCCCCGGGACTCAGGCCGCGGCCCGATGCGACTCGCCCGTCGTCTCGCCCGTCGTCTCGCGCCGGTTCCAGGCCGCCACGCGTGGATCCATCACCCGAAACCAGAGCGGGGGAACCAGGCCCAGCAACACCATGGCCGGGTAGCCCCCGGGCAGCTGGGGGACGTCCTCGTAGTGGCGCAGACGGTCGTACTCACGGCTGGCCAAATAGTGGTGGTCGCTGTGGCGGGCGAGGTTGAAGAGGTAGAGGTTCGAGATCCGGTGGGCCGAGTTCCACGAGTGCTCGGGCATGACTCGCTCGAAGCGGCCGCTGGCGAGCTGTGACCGGGACAGGCCGTAGTGCTCGATGTAGTTGATGGCCTCGAGCAGGGTGAAGGCCACGGCGCTCTGAAGTGCGAACACGCCGAGCCCCAGCGGCCCCCAGGCGAGCCCGATACCCACGTAGACGAGCGCCAGGACCAGGGCGTAGCGGGTCCTGCGATCGCGCAGGCTGGTCCAGCGGATCCCTCGCTTGGCGCAGCGATCCCGCTCGAGGCCCCAGGCGCTGACCAGGCTGCCCAGCACCACGCGCGGGTAAAAGCGGTAGAAGCTCTCGCCCAGGCGCGAGCTCGCGGCGTCGGCCTCGGTGGCCACGCGGCGGTGGTGACCCAAGACGTGCTCCACACAAAAATGGGTGTAGGTCACCGAGGTCATCAGGGCCTCCGCGCAGGCCCGGTGCAGGCGCCCCTTTCGGTGCATGAGCTCGTGGGCGACGTTGATCCCCCCGGCGCTCATGAGCCCCAGCGAGAGCGCGACCGCCACGGTCTCCAGACCCGAGAAGTCGACCGTGCTCACCCGCCACAGGGCGAAGCCGAGCGTGCCCAGCTGTACGGGGACCCAGGCCAACACCGGCAGGTCGAAGCGAGCCTGGTGGCCGCGCTCCTCGGGCGGGTTCCGGGTCTCGAGCCTGAGCACCGAGTCGAGCAGAGGGATCAACGCGAACACCAGCACGATCGGGGCTGCCAGCCACCAGCCCCGCAGCTCCACACCCAGGAGGGTCAACAGGGGGAGCACAAAGATGAAGAAGTAAGGGGCGACGCGGTTCATTGGGAGCTCTCCTCGGGGTCGGACTGCAAGCTGGCGGTGGTGAAAAACAGGACCCGGGCCAGGGCTACGGCGTGGTCGCCGGGGCCCCACAGCGGCGCGCGCAGCCGCCCCGACGCGCTGCGCAACAACAGACTCGCGGCGACATCGACGATCGCGGCGCGGATCGGCAGACCCGGCCGGAGACCGCCCACCCCCGCGCCGCCCTCACGAACAAAGACCTCGATCGCGTCGAGCAAGGGCACCGCCTGCTCGAGCAAGATCACCTGCCCCAGGGCCCCCGGCCCCCCCCCCACGGTCTCGCTGTGAGAAGCACCGATCAGCTCGCGGACCACGATCGGCGCCAAGCTGGGGCGCTCATCCAGGAACCGGGCGAAGGCCCGGACGACCGCCTCGAGCCGCGCCTCGAAATGCTCGCCGGCCCCCATCGACCGGGTCAGCGCGACGCCGAGTGCATCGAAGGCCCGCTCGACTACGGTTCGATAGAGGACCTCCTTCGAGGGGAAGTGATAGAGCAGGGAGGGCCGACGAATCCCGACCTCGGCCGCGATGTCTGCGAGCCGGGCTGGGTCGTAGCCGCGAGCCGCGAACGCCGACTCGGCCGCTGCGACGATCTTTTCAGCCGTCGAGATCGGCGCAGAAGAGACTTGCCTACTCACGAGTAGGCTTATACCTACCCGTGGGTAGGCTGGCAACTCTGATCGGTTAAAATTAGAACTAGTGACGATCTGCAGGCACTAACGGCCTACTCAAGAGTCAGCACACCCGCAGTTCGCGTTGACCCAGGGTCAGGTCTGGGTCGCCCGACCTTGACCGGGCTCAGAACTGTCCAGCCCGTGTCGGCCCGAGCCGCGCTCAGAGCTGTTCAGCCCGTGTCGGCCCCGAGCCGCGCTCAGAACTTCGCGTGCATGCCGATCGTCGCGCCCGAGCGGATCGGAGCGATGACCGGTGTTCCGGTGACCCGGTCGCGCCACGCCCCGTAGCGGCCACGACGGACCAAGCCCGCGATCAACATCGCCGTGCCTGCGCCGATAGCGACTCCCGCCGTCGCCCACCCCGCGGGGATCGAGCGCGGCGCGTCGAGGTCGAGCTCGGAGGCGATCGACGTGGCCACGGCCGCCATCGTGCCGAGCGCCACGGTCGCCACCCCCCCGATGATCAGACCGTTGCCGCTCGGTCGGGCGTCGATCTTCGTCGCCGCCTCCCACTCGCCGAGCCGATGTTGGTCGCGCACGCCCGTAGCGATCATGATGCTGCCGGCGATCACTGCGGCCACCCCCGCGGGCACGTGGCTGACGAAGGGCGCCGTGGTGTCGGACCCGTCCGCGAACTCCAAGGTCGCGGCGGTCAGCAGACCGAGCCCCGCGACGATGAACACGGAACCACCGACGAAGCGACCCGTGCCCGACCACGGCGGCCTTGCGATCACCTGACGCTGAAACTTGGTCGCCATCGCCGGCGGAGGTGCCACCGACACGAGCACCACCGGTGCGGGCACGACTGCGGCGGGTGCAGGCACGACCGCCACAGGAGCGATCACCACCGGGGCCACGGGTGCGGGAGCGACGACAAAGGCCGCCCCCAGATCTTCGCCCGGCGAAGCCGATTCTACAGGCGAAGCCGCTTCGATACTGGTGGCCACTTCGATACTCGGCCCAGTGGGCTCCTCGGGCAACACCGGAGGAGAAACCGCGAGCAAGGTGCCGGCCAAGAGCGAGAGCATGCCTTCAATGTATCGAACTTTTGTCCACGAACGAGGCTCGCTCGACTGTGGAGTTCGCCCCGAAGCACACACCGAACGGGTCCCCAGCGCGTGTAAGGCCAGCCCCTCCGCTCCGTTGGGTCCCGCGCTCGACCAAGCGGGGCCAGCGCCCACACCACGCCTGCCCGAGTCCGAGAGACCCGTCCCGGAACGAGTACGAGACTACCTGCTGGGCAGCTCGAAACGGTACCTGACCACCGAGTCCGAGCGCGTGGGAACCCGCCTGGCGATCCCTTCGCCGACCCGCACAGTCGAGCGGCCGGGAGCCTCGGCTCGGCCCCAGGCGACCAATGCCGGGTGCTCGACCCCGTCCAGCAACGCCGCCGCCGAGTCCGGCTCCCACGGCTCCCACGGCTCGGGGCCGGGCGGTCCAGGCCGGAGCACGACCCACACACACATGGCCGCGGCCGCAGCCACCACCGGCAAGCTGGCGATCGCACGGCGGCGGCGGCGATGCCCCGCCTCCAGATCATCCAGATCATCCAGGTCATTCACCCGCGCGCGCAGGGCCTCGAGCCCTCCCGAGGGGGGATCGAGAACAGGAAAGAGATCATGCTCAGGTTCGCTCACGGGTGCTCCGACTCTAGTTGTTCTCGCAGCTTGGCGAGTGCCGAGTTGCGCCGGGATCCCACAGTCCCCACTTTGATCTCCAGGATCTCGGCGACCTCTGCGTAGCTGAGGCCACCGAGCTCGCACAGCACGACGACCCTGCGCTGGGCTTCGGGCAGGCGCTCGAGGGCGGCCCGGACCCGGGCGGCGGACTCTCGCTCCACCAGCGCCTCGTCGGGCGACTCTCGCGGGGTCGCGCTCACCACCAAGCGAAGCCGACGGCTCGCCCGCCGCCGCCGACGACTCGACGCGAGGTTGAGGGCGATCTTGTAGACGAGGGCCTTTGCGGTCTGCGCCTCGACCCGGGCGCGCATCTTCCACAGCCGCACAAACGCCTCCTGGACCACCTCGGCCGCGTCCTCGCGGCTCCACAGCCAGCGATAGGCGACGTTGTACAGCGGCCTCTCGAGCTCGACGAAGAATCGCTCGAACTCGGTCTTGCTCAATCCTGGGCTCACAGGCTCGACCTGTTCAACTCCATATCGATCCTACGAGGCCGCTTCGATATTTCGAGACGAGTTCAACTCAACGCTCCAAGATCTCGGCCCGGACCACGTAGTAGAGACTCCGACCGCGGGGCGCCTGATCGGGCAGCAGGCGCTCGTCGTAACCGACCTGCCCGAGGACCACGAACTGCCCCGGGGTCAGGGGAATCCGGGTCTCCAGCGATGCCTTGATGCCCTCGAGATCGATCCCGAGATCCGCGACGATCTGCCCGTCCACGAGCGCAGCCCGGTGCTCGATCGAGATCCGGTCGCCCTCGACCCTGGCGTGCTCGTTGGACATCGAGGACAGCTGGAGCGCCCCGAACAAGCTCAGCTTCGCGGGCCCGTCGGCGAGGATCTCCTCGGCGACCGGGCCGAGCACACCGGGCAGATCGAGCGCCGACTCGACGCTGGGCTCGGCCTGAACGATCCAATAGTCGAAGGCCAAGGTCGCGGTTGGGGTCGCGGCCGTGCCTTCGGCCAGTTCTTCACACAGCTGGACCACCCCCTCGTGCACGGAGCCCGGGGCCACGACCACGAGCCGACCATCGTCGAGGGCCGTCACCGTCCCCCGAGGAGGCTGGTCCTTCCCGGCATAGAGCGCCGTGCGCAACACCGAGGCGAGCTCGCCCGCCCGCCCGTTGGGCACCACGTAGGTATGCATCACGATCGCGTCGACCTTCGGGGCTGCGTCGGCGCCCTCCCCCGAGTCGAGGGCGCGCTCGGGACCGGGCTCCGGCGCGGGTGCGGGCGCTGGGCACCCGAGAGAACAACAGGCGAGGGTGACGAGGCTGAGAAGGGTGATTTTTGGGGTTTTCATTCGCTGGCGTCTCATCGAATTGCGCCTTGTTACGCGAGCCCCTGCGGATCCTTCGGAGCGATTCGACGCGCAATACGTGCGCCCAGTCACACACCTCAGACACCACCCACTCCGAGGTCTCTCCTGCTAAGGTCCCGCCGATGCGAGGTCCAGCACGCACCACAACCCTGGTTGCTCTCTCCGCCTGTCTGCTCCTCGCCTGTGGCAAGGGCGAGGCCACCAAAGAGGACACCCCCGCGGTCGAGCAAACCATCCCCGACAAGCCTTTCAACGGTTCCCCGGTTGCGGCGACTTTCGAGGGTTTTGTCGGCAAGGGTGAGGGCCGGGGTGTCGAGCTCCACCTCTACAACTTCGGTGATCAGCGCGCCGACAGCTTCGTCGTCGTCCTGCGCTACTACGACGACAAAGACACCCTGCTCCGGGTCAAGCCTGGCACCCCCTTCGAGAGCGACAGCGACTTCACCTCCCTGTCCGGCAACAGCTACGCCTGCGACCCCAAGGCCCACAACACCATCGAGCTCGACGGCAGGCTGTTCTCGGTCCCCACCGAGGCCGCCCGGGCCGAGGCCCTGGTCACGCGGGTCAGCCAGATCGTCAATGGCGAGGCCCCCAAAGAGCTGTTCAGCCAAGACAGCTGGCAGGACTGGCCGGCCACCGACGGCTGAGACCCCCCTCCCCGGCTGAGGTCGACACCCGCCGCCGGCCCAGCCCGACGCCGGGCCCAGGCCCGACACACCGTAGATCGCCGGGGGCGCCCGGTTCCGTCCTGTTCCGTCCTGTCCCCTGATGCGGCCCGGCTGTTAGCATCGGCGAATGCGCGCTCGCCAGCTGATCGCCCTGCCCCTCGCCGCGGTGGCCTGCCTGATCCCGAGTCGGGCCGAGGCTTTCTCCACCCGGATCCACATCATGATCGCCAACGCCGTGCGCGAGGCCATGATCGCGGCCGACGACGGCAGCATCCCGCTCATGGGCGGGGACGCCTCGGTGTTGCTCCCGACCCAGGACTTCGAGGCCGTGCGCGACTATCCGCTGGCGTTCCGAGCCGGCGCGGTGGGCCCGGACAACATGGTCTTCCCGGGCATGACCGACCCCTCCCACGCCCTCGGTCAGCGCCCCTACGACCAGTGTGAGCTCCTCTACCAGGCGGCCGTCAACGGCGAGGAGCGGGCCTATGCCCTGGGCTGCTTCCTGCATGGAGCCACCGACGCGGTCGCCCACCACTACGTCAACTACATGGCCGGGGAGACCTTCACGCTGACCCCGATCACCGCCGACCGGGAGCAGAACCTCAGCAACGTCGTCCGCCATATTTTGGCCGAGTCGGCGATCCAAAACGCCGCCTGGGAGCTCGACCCGGACGCCTTCTCGACCGGCAAGATGCTCCACACCATCCCGGTGGGCTTCGTGCTCCGGACCTACCTGAGCGAAGACAGCGATCTCTGGCAGCTCATGGCCAGCCACGCCAACGCGAAGTTCCAGGCCGCGAAGGCCGAGGACCCCGACGCCTCTCTGCCGGACCTGCTCGCCGGCTTGGACGTCGCCGCCGCCGACCACCTCGTGCTCTCACCGCTGTACCTGGCCGAGGTCGACGATGTCATCAGCGAGCAACAGGCCAGCCTCGAGGCCGACATCGCCAACATGCAAGATTGGGGCAGCCCCGAGGGCGGGCAGCTCCTGGTCAGCCCCGGCCCCGACGGCGAGCTCGGGACCGAGGACGACGAGACCGACTGCACCCTGACCTGCGCGACCTTGTACGCGACCTACTTCACCTACACGGGCCTGCTGCGCCCGCGCGAGGACGCCATGGGCAACCCCCTGCCCTCGGCCTTCGAAAAGATCAGCGAGGAGCTGCGGGCTGAACTGTTCGCCTTCCACCCGGCCTACCTCGAAACGGTGGGCAACCTCTCGGCCAAGCTCAACGAGCCGCTCACGGGCGTCGACCCGGGCTTCGGGGTGACCAAGGCCGAAGTCGCTATCTACTTCGAGCCCATGACCGACTGGGCCGACGACATCACGACCATCGACTACGACACCCTGGTCTATGCCGTGGCTCCCGACTGGATCATCAGCCTCGACACGGCGCTCCAGGTGGTCGGCCTCGACGTCGACATCTCGGGCATCATCTCGGCGATCTTCCAGCCTCTGATCGCGCCTATCAAAGACGCGATCGAGCAGCAGTTCATCGCCGCCGCCGAAGCCCAGATCGGCCAGATCATCGATCTCTACGAGGCCAGCAAGGACGCCGTCAACGCCGAGTACGACGGGCGCCTCGCCGCCGCCTCCCCCGAGGGCCTCGACGGCGACGTCCTCGATCACTTCTACGACAGCGGTCTGTTCATTCACGCCTTCAACATCACGGCCGCGACCTTGGCCAACCACGGCGCCGTGTTGCCCGTGGGCGGCGTCGGACCGGCGAGCTTCGACGCCTCCTACACACCCACGTGGATGCAGGCCGGGGTCTGTGAGTACCTGGCCGGCGACGTCTTCCCCCTCGGCCTCGACGTCGCCGGGGCGCTCTCCGTGTCCATCGACGGGGTCGAGTACCCGGCCGTGATGAGCGAGGACAGCCCCGTGGAATGCCACGCCGGATCCCTCTCCAGCTTCGCCGACGGGCCCGACATCGCCGCGTGCATGCTCGTCGAGCTCGCGGCGCTCTTGAACCAGCCGATGGGCTCGCTCAGCCGCGCCTACCCGCCATCGCTGTCGGCCACGCCGGCCGAGTGTGAGGGGATCGAGATCCCCGGCCTGCCCTCGCCCCCGGAGGACACGGGCGACGGAGGTGACGACGGTGGCGACAATGAAGAGGGTGACGACGACATCGGCAGCGACGACGCGGGCGAGACCGGTCCCGCTGCAAACGACGACGGCGGCGACGGGCCCTGCTCCTGCTCCGCCGCCGAGGAGCCGTCCCCCGGTAGCGGATGGATGGCGCTGGGCCTGCTCGCGGCCCTCGGCCTGCGCAGGCGTCGACGGGGTTCGGGTTCCGGTTCGAGTTCCAGCTCCGGGGCTTCGGCCCCCAAACTCGGGGCCGGCGCGCCCCTCCTCCTCTGCCTCGGCCTCGGTCTAGGCCTCGGTGCCACCGCCTGTGGAGACGACGGCGAGACCACGAGCGAAGACGAGATCGGCGACACCAGCGATGACGGTGAGAGCGACACCGAGGGTGAGACCAGCGGCACAAGCGACACCGGCACAACCGAGACCAGCACCGAGACCGAGACGACGACCGACTCCACCGGCGGCGGCGAGCTCCTCGGCCTCCTCGACGGCACGGTCTGGCACGGCGAGCAGACCCGCGAGGGCACCGACCGGGCCTACGAGCTGCGCTTCGACACCGACTCCCTGCTGTGGTCGGAGATCCGCAACCCCTTCGGCCCGGCCCGGCTCCGAGAGATGCGCTCGTTCACCTACGACGGCGACCAGACCCTCAGCTCCACGGTCATCTCGCCCCAGGGCTGGCCCATCCACCCCGAGAACGGACGCAGCGACGACTGGGCTCTGGAGCTGGTCGAGACCAGCCCCAGGACCTTGGTGGTCACCCGCAACGGCGACACCATCGAGGAGTTTGAAGAGGGGCCCTGGCCCGCGCCCGAGGACGGGCTCACCGCCGTCGTCCGCACCTTCGAGGTCGGCGGGGTCGTCGATCAAGCGTTTTGTGATTCGGGCCTCAACGGCTTCGAATACAAGGCCCTGTTCGACTTCGCCAACGGCAACAGCAACGAGATCGTGGCCACGGACGTGGTCGCCGGCGCGAGCTTGCAGGCCTGGACCGACCCCACCGACAACAACCAGTTCTCGATCACCGACGTCGACGGCTTCGACCTCTACGGTGGCACGGAACTCAGCGACAGCTTCAACTTCTTCGTGACCTACACGGGCACCATCGACCACCCCGGTGGCAGCTTGGGCCTGCGCGAGGAGAACGACAGCGTCGAGGATGCCCTGTGGGTGTTCATCGACCAAGACGTCGGCAGCGACAACGTCAACGACCTGTTCTTGGAGGTCCACGGCTTCGTGTGGGCCGACGAGACCTCCGACGAGCCGAGCGTGAACCTGCCCGGAGGCGACGTGCCCATTCAAGCGATCTTGGTCCGCTGCACCGAGCAGATCAAAGACGTCGACCTGCAGATCGAGTTCCAGGGCGGAGGCTGGACGCTCGTGGGCGACGTCGCCAGCAGCCCGGAGATCGACACCAACCTGTTCCCGCCCGCGCTCTGACCGACACATCCCGACTGCTCTCTCCGATCGCTCTCGCCAGACTGGAACTCGACATGCATACCAAGCTCTGCCTGATCCCCCTCGCACTGACCTTCTCGCTGGCCTGCGCCGACGACGGAACGACCGGCTCCGACGACGACATCGGAGCCGTCGAGACGGATGGCCCGGGAACGTCCGACGCCGACTCCGACTCCGAAGAGAGCGGGGAGAGCGAGGACAGCGACAGTGGTGAGAGCGAGGCCGATAGCTCAGAGACCCAGACAGAGGACTCCGAGGGCGAGAGCGACAGCGGTGAAGACGAGAGCGACAGCGGCGAAGACCAGGGCTCCGAAGACGAGAGTGACGGCTCTGAAGACGAGAGCGACAACGAGGATGACAGCGGAGACGAGGACTCCAGCACCACCGGCGACTGCCTCCAGTGTGGGGTGACCCTCGACTCGACCCAATCGTCGAGCTTCGAGGCCCTCCCCGGAACCGAGTTCATGGGCTACGCGACCTTGGAGGGCGACCAGATCATCTACGCCCTCGACGAGGTCGACGCCGGCCGGGTCATCTACACGGCCGACACCAACCTGCTCTACACCGAGATCACCGACTGCCCCATGTGGGAGTGGCTGGGCCAAAGCGGCGAGGAGCTGCCCAACGTGCTGAGCTTCGGCCGCTACCTGTGCGATGGGGTCGGCAACAACCTCGGCAACTATCCCAACCTCACCTACGCGGGCGACCACCTGCCTCCCCAGTACGTCGGAAACCCGGCCCAGCTGGCCGCCGACTACGACGCCGTCATCTACTGCACCCTCGCCTCGACCTCGGCCGGCGAGGCCCAGACCATCGTCGACTACGTCACCGTCGAGGGCGGCGGCCTCTACCTGGCCAGCGAGTACTGGGGGTTCTTGAACCAGGGTGACGTCGACGCCATCAACACCATCGCCAACCCGCTCGGGGTCGACTTCAAGGCCACCAACTTGGACTGGGGCCAGGCCAACGGCGACATCGAGTTCGACTGCTTCCCCGAGCCGCAGTAGCCGCAGTAGCCGCAGTAGGGCTCAGAGCGGGGGTCGGGCCCCATGGCATGCCCTTGACCCTTGAAGTCCCGCGGCCGGGCTCCTCGCCATCCGGCCGCAGTCTCGGCCTGGTGCTGGTGCTGGTCGAACTCCTCGGACGCCTGCCTGTATTCGACCAGCGGGCGGCTCCCTGTGGAGGCGACTGTCATACCAATCGTATGAGCAGACAAGAGAACAGCTCAGGAGAGGCGACCCGGTTGCAGACGTACATTCACATCACATTGTTCTGAAACTACTATCAATGGCTGTCCGCGTAGCGCCGAGGTATGGCCAGGCCCAGCCCGCCCACGAGCAAGAGGGCCGCCCCCACCAAGAGAAACATCCCGCGCGCCGCCCCGACCTGCGCGAGCGCGAGGATCACCATGGGCACGATCGCCAGGAGGTTCAAGAGACCGACCACGGTCGATATCCTGGCGCTGCGCCCACGCCCCTCGTTGGCGAGCACGTGCACGACCAGGCCCAGACCAATCAAGAGCGAGAGCAGAGCCAAGGGCGACAGGAGGGTGAGGATCTGAAGCGGGGCAGACATGCGCTGGGGCCGGGGCCGGTCGGCGAGCTCGGGCACGGTAGCACCACGTGTCCGACCCGCGATAGGCTGCGCTGGTGTCACGCCTCGCCTCCAGCGATACCGAGATCCGCCCCGCCCTTTCACGCTCCAGCCTCGGGTCGACGCTGCTCCTGGTCGCAGCGTTGTCCGCACCCCTGGTCTCGACCCTGGCCTGCGCTCCGAGCCAGAGCGGGGAGACCTCCAACCCGGGGCAGCCCCAGGCGGAGACCGAGCTCGCCGCATCCGCGGCCGACTTCGCCGACACCATCGATCCTGGTGTTCAGACGCCCCTGTCGGCCGAGCTCCCCGCTTGGCTCGAGGAACTCGCCGGACTCCGCGGCGGGGTGACGGCCACGGCTCGGGCGGACATGGCCCGCGATGCGGTCGCCGCGTTCACGCCGGAGCAGACCATGATCCTGCTCGCCCAACCCGGTGCGGTACTGGGTTTGACACGGACCATCGCCCTGCTCGAGGCCGCTCAGGCCGGCCCGAACTCCCCGGTCGAGGCAGCCAGCACCGAGGAGCTCGCCGCCCTCGCAGCCCTCTACGGCGCCCTCGACCAGCCGATCTTCAACCTCGACCAATCCTGGGCCTCGCAAGACCGAAGCGTGTTCGCGCCGCTCATGCCCACGATCCTCGAGGCGCTCGGGCCCGCGGGCTTGGATGCCCACCGGGCCGAGGTCGAGGTCCTCGGTGCGACCTTGTTCGAGCGCCTCGCTCGCACGAGGGCGCTGCAGTGCCACCTCGTCGCCGAGCTCCTGCGCCGCGACCCGACCCACCCCGCTGTGGCCGAGGCCGTCGTGGGGCTGGCGAACACGCTGTCGAGGACCGATCCTCGACTCGCTCTGCGGGCGGTCGAGCTCGCTCGGGCCCTCCACCCTGCGCCCGGTCCCAGCTACGATCTAGAGGTCGCCGGAAGGGCCTACTTCGTGCTCGAACTCGACCGGGGCGACGCCGCTATCGAGGCCGCGCGGGCGACCCTAAAGGCAGACGACAGATCCCTCGACGAGCGCCTCGCTGCGCTCGAGACTGCCCGCGAGGTGGTCACGCGGGCCATCGAGACCCGGGGGAAGCCGGGCTACGATCCTCGCCTCGCCCACGCCCGGGCCATGTTTGCGCTCCACAACTTCGGCGCGGCCGAGCGCCTGTTTCAGACCCTGCACGACGAACAGCCCAACGACGCCCGGGCCCGGGCGGGCCTGGCCCAGAGCCTCATGATCCACAAGCTCGACCTCGACCGGGCCCAGAGCCTGGTCCGCGACTCGAGCGGGCTCGAGAACAGGGACGCCGCCTACTACGAGATCGCCGTCGGGCTCCGATTTTTACGCATTTTTCAGTCTCTGCTCCCCCAGATCATGGCCGCGCCGAGCACCGCCCAGGCCATGCTGGCCGAGCCCCTGAGCCTGGCACGGGCGGACATCGAGGCCTACGAGGCCCTCGGCGACGACCGGGCCGTGGTCTTGCACGCGATGCTCGACGGGGTCGAGCGAGCGCTGCCCTCGCTGGTCGACGGCGACCCCACGCGCCAGCGGGCCCTGTTGATCGAGATCCTCGAGATGGCGCCCCTGGTCCAGGCGAAGGTCCCCGACGAGCCCCTGGCCTATGGGTTGTTGATGTCGGCCGCAGAGCTCCACCCGGACCGGGCCTGGGCCGTGGCTGCCACCGCCGTGCCTCCACCCACCCACGGGCCCCCGAGCCTCCATCTTCGTCGCACCCGAGCCGTCTTGAATCTCGCTGTGATCTGGGAGGATCCCGCGCTGCTGGACACGGTCTCGGCGCTGATCGACACCCTCCCCGCCGGCCTCCCCGAGCTCGAGGTCCTGCGAACGGCCGCCGACATGTTCGCCATCCACGCCCGACTCAGCGGATCGGTGGACTCCAGGGAGCGGGCGATCGGGATCTATCTGGGCCTCTCTGAGCAGGCTGGAGGCCCGGTCGCCCTCAACAACCTCGGCGTCCTGCTGTGGGAGCAGGGCGACCGCGACCAGGCCCGGCGGGCCTTCGAGGCCGCGCGAGACCTGGCAGGACAGACCGCTGCGATCGTCCACCTCAACCTGCTGGCCCTCGACACCTCGGCCGCGGCCACGGCCGAGCTCGAGCGCTTCGCCTTGGAGGCGGGCGGCAACGCGAGCCAGCGTCGCCACGCCATGCGCTGGCTCGCGGCGCGAACTCGCGGCGCAGAGCGGGCCCAGTGGCAAGACCGACGCGCGGCCTCGCTGAGGGAGCCCAGCGCCCTTCCCCGGCCGAGCGACCTCCCCAACAAGACCGGGACCTTGCTCGAGGGTCAGCTCAGCTTCGACATCGGCTACTCGGCCGAGGGGCTCGGGGTCGTCGCCGATGCCAGCAGCACACCGTGGCTGGTGCTCGTCCCCGATCAGGGAGACTAGCGAG
>CAYVJQ010000024.1:0-3929 GCA_964451725.1 uncultured Nannocystaceae bacterium
ACCTGGCACCCTCCGAAGATCGAAGGGTAGCTCTGGCCACGCTCCCGGCGTGGTCATGGCCGACAACCCCCAAGCCGAGGCTCACACCCGGAGCCGCCCCGCCCTCGAGCGTCTGGGCGAGGTTCGCAAAGGTCGACGCCTCGAGCATATCCAGCAGATGACGGATGCGGACTGCGGTGCCGCCTGCCTGGCGATGGTGCTCGGGTACTACGGTCGCCGCTGCTCCCTCGACGAGCTGCGCGACGCCTGTGGGGCTGGTGACAATGGGGTCAGCGCGCTCGACATCCTGCGCGCCGGTCGTCAGCATGGGCTCCGAGGTCGGGGCGTTCAGATCGAGGACTTTGGCGATCTCGATCTGTTGCCGCGGGCCGCGGTCTTGCACTGGAACTTCGACCACTTCGTGGTCTTCGATCGGGTCGAGCGGGACAGCTTGGTCATTCTCGATCCGGCGACCGGGCGCCGCCGGATCTCGCGAGTGGAGTTCGACGATGCCTGCACCGGGGTCGCCCTGCTGCTCGAGCCGAGCGAGACCTTCGAACCCAAGTCGGAGCGCCGCCCCCTCTATCGGCGCTACCTCTCCCAGATCCTCGGTTTCCCCGCGCTGTGGAGCCGGGCCCTGCTGATGTCCGTGATCGTCCAGCTGCTCGCTCTGAGCCTGCCGGTGATGACCACCCTGCTCGTGGATCGGATCATCCCCCGCCACGACCTGAGCCTGATGGCGGTCCTGCTCGGTGGTCTGGGGATGACGGTGGTGTTCTCTTTTGTGAGCTCCTGGGTGCGGGCCAACTTGTTGGTTCAGCTGCGCACCCTGTTGGACGCCAAGCTGACCGTGGGATTTTTGGATCACCTCGTCGATCTGCCCTACGCGTTTTTTCAGCGCCGCTCGACGGGCGACCTGATGATGCGCCTGGCGAGCAACGCCACGGTCCGGGAGATCATGACCTCTGGCGCCATGTCGGCCCTCCTCGATGGTGCCCTGGTCAGCATTTATCTGGTCCTGATCGTCTGGATCAGCCCGCTCATGGGGGCGGTGGTCGTGGGCCTCGCGGCGGTCCAGTTCTCTCTGTACTGGGCCACGCGTAAGCGCCAGCACGAGCTGATGACCGAGAGCCTCGCCGCCCAGGCCAAGACCTCGAGCTACGAGGTCGAGCTGCTCAGTGGGATCGAGACCCTCAAGAGCATGGGCGCCGAGTACCGGGCCGTCGATCGCTGGTCGAACCTGTTTGTGGACTCGCTCAACGTGTCGTTGAAGCGGGCTCGCCTCGACGCCCTGGTCTCTTCGTTGTTGGGGGCCTTCGCCCTCGCGGCGCCGCTGCTGATCTTGTCGGTCGGGGCCTCGCTCGTGCTCGACGGGACCATGAGTCTGGGGGCCATGTTGGGGCTGTCGGCGCTCGGGGCCGGGTTTGTGACGCCGGTGGGCGCCCTGGTCGGTGTGGGCCTCAAGCTTCAGGTCTTGGGCAGCTATCTGGAGCGCATCGAGGACGTGCTCCAGGCCGAGCCGGAGCAAGATCCGAGCGCCGAGCTCGAGCGTGCCCCTCGACTGAGCGGGGCGATCTGCGCTCAGGAGCTGAGCTTTCGCTACTCCGAGTCGATGCCCTTCGTGGTCCAGGGGGTCTCGGTGGATATCGAGCCCGGGCAGTTCGTGGCTGTAGTCGGACCCTCGGGGGCCGGGAAGTCGACCCTCGCCAAGTTGTTGGTCGGGCTCTACCGCCCGCAGCAGGGGCGGGTCCTCTACGACGGTCGGGACCTCGCGGGCCTCGAGCTGCGCAGCCTCCGTGAGCAGCTCGGGGTCGTCACCCAAGACGGGCATGTGTTCGGGATGTCGGTGCGCGAGAACATCGCGCTGGCCCAGCCGGGGACCTCGCTCGACGTGGTGATCCACGCGGCCGAGCGGGCGGCCATTCACCGTGAGATCAGCGCCCTGCCCATGGGTTACGACACGCTGCTGGCGGACGGTGGGGCCTCCCTCTCGGGTGGTCAACGCCAGCGCATCGCGCTGGCCCGGGCGCTGGTCGGGGATCCGGCGATCCTCCTGCTCGACGAGGCGACCAGCAACCTGGACAGCGTGACCGAGGCTGCGATCCAGCGGTCGTTGGCGTCCCTCGAGTGCACCCGGGTGGTGATCGCGCATCGCCTGAGCACGGTGCTCGATGCGGATCTCATCTTGGTGATGGAGGACGGCCGGGTGGTCGAGTCCGGTACCCACGAGGAGCTGCTCGCCGAAGGGGCGCTGTATCGGCGGCTCTACGAGAGGCAGGGTCAGTGAAGCGGGGAAGGATGGAACGGCATGGGGAGACCCTGGGACAGCTGGAGCGGACCTATATGGGACGGGACTCGGATGTAGGGCGGACCCTGGGACAGCTGGAGCGGACCCATATGGGACGGGACCCGGGTATAGGGCGGACCCAGGGTCGGGGTTGGGGGGATTTGGGCTTGGGGGCGTGGCTCGCGGTGTTGCTCGTCTTGGGGTCCTCGGGGTGTGTGCAGTCCTCGACTGAGGGCGGGACAGCAGGCGCAGAGTCCGTGGCCTCATCGGAGGATGGCCGAGTCCGCCCTGTGATCGAAGAGGCGGGCGAGCCCATGGTGGGGGTGTTGGTGCCGGGTGCCGAGGTCACGCTCGTGTCTCCGGGCTTCGCCCGTCTGGCCAGCCTTGAGGTGGAGGTGGGGGATCACGTCGAGGCGGACGCGCTCGTGGCGATGATGGACGTGCGTGGTGACCGGGGGGAGCTCAGCGCGGCGACCTCGGCGTGGAGGGCCTCGAAGGCCGAGCTCGATCGTCTGGACCTCGAGCTCGAGCAGGCCCGGGAGACCCGCTCCGACGTCGAGCAGATCGAGGATTTTGTGTCGGAGGCCGAGCTCCGGGAGCGTCGTTATGCGGAGAAACTCGCGGGCGCGAAGACCCGGAGCGCGGGGGCCTCGGCCAGCGAGCAGCGCAGCCGAATGAGCGAAGCCCAGGCGAGGATCGCCGAGGCCGAGCTCCGGGCGCCATTCGCCGCTTCGGTCGCCCAGCGCTTTGTGGCGGTGGGCGCGACGGCGAGCACGGGAGATCCGATTGTTCAGTTGATCTCCGATCGCCGCCTGGTCCGCTTCGCGGTGCCCGAGTCGCAGGTCGGGAAGCTGCGGGTGGGCGTGGGCGTGCGGGTGAACTTTCCCGCGAGTGGGGTGGATGAGCTGGTTTGGACGGTGTCCTCGATCGCGCCGGAGATCGATGCGGGGACGCGCTTGGTGTTTGCGGAGGCGGAGTTGCTTGGGGATCCGAGTGGATTGGTGGGCCTGCGGGTGGGGGCGATCGCGGACGTCGAATTTGTTTTGGAGCCGTGATCTGTCGAGTCGAGTTTGTCGCTAGGATGACCCCGGGTCGCCCGGCCATGTCGGCTGAGCTAACCGAGAGTCCGAACCCGGAGCAAGACCACACAGGGCACTGACACGAACCACCGTCAGCGTCGGACAAGTGCCGCGCAAACCCGCAAGTAATGCGTCTACATCGCCACACAAGTCGACCTTGTTCAAAACAATAATGGGCTAGGCGCCGCCGCTGGCTGCTAGACCTTCCCCATCGATGGCGGCCGTCATCTCACCTGTGTCCGCTGACGCGGCTGGCGCTGCGGTGCCGATCTCCGGGTACAGTGCCCACATGTTCGTGGTGCGGAAAGTTCTATCGATCGTCGGGATCATACTCGTCGGCGTGTATTCGAGCGCTTGCAGCAAGGTCGTCGTGATCGACGCGGACACTGGGCTCAGCTTTGGGATCGAGACGATCGGTGACGAGTTCTCGACGGGCGATCCGGCGACGGGTGACGGTGATGAGACGACGACCACGACGGGCGAAGGCGATGGCGACCCGACGACGGGCGATGGCGACCCCACGACGGATGATGGCGACCCCACGACGGGTGACGGTGATGAGACCACGACCACGACCACGACGG
>CAYVJQ010000024.1:4029-62476 GCA_964451725.1 uncultured Nannocystaceae bacterium
GATGGCGACCCCACGACGGGTGACGGTGATGAGACCACGACCACGACCACGACGGGCGAAGGCGATGGAGACCCTCCGGTCTCTAACTGCGGGTGGGACCCAAACAACTTCTACTACGATTGCGGTTTCGAGGGCGAAGGCCCCCCAGAGGCGCCGATCGAATGTCCAGACGGCCTCGTCGAAGGCATGCTGTGCGCCGATACCGGCCTGGATGGGGTGGGTTGTTGCGACGGCGGCAATCTTTGGTACTGCACCGGCGACCTGACGGTATTCTCCACCGCTTGCGGTTGAGCCAGCGCGGAGACCGAGCGACTCCAGCTGCGCGAGGGCTGGTCACATTGGCGCCGTCGCGCTGATGTGACTCCAGTCGAGCTCAGACTCTTCGTCGCTGGAAGTCGCCGAGCCCGAGGCGCCGCCGGATCGGCGTGCTCGCGCGAATCTTCTCGCTCAGCCGCAGCCGCTGATGAAAGTAGCGACCGATGCAGTGAGGTTGTCGCGGAGATCGGACGTGCAGATCGAGGTCAGTGTACGACCACTGTGGTCCGCGACGTCGCGCATGCGCACGGGCGGGACGGCCTGGATAGGCTCGTTGGATTCGAGTGGGCTGGCCGCTCGGCAGCCCGGCCCGCTGCCAAAGGTGCTCTGGAACGCAGGGTCGGTCGCGCCGACATCGGCGTAGGTCGAGGTGCCGTCGAGCTCGGCCCCGGCCTCGTCGGTGACCATGAGCACGAGCACGCTCGCGTGGCACCGGACGAAGCCGTAGTTGGCCTCGCTGCTGTCGAACGCGCGGATCAGCGAGCGGTTCTGATCAGGGTCCGCTTCGGACTAGTTGCAGACGGACAGCGCCGCGCAGTCCTGCAAGGTCAGCGGATCGACATTGGGGAAAGACCCGCCCGAGCACGAGCCGTAGGCGCCGCTGATGCAGTCGAAGTAGGCGCTGAGATCACAGGGCCATTCGTCGTAGGTCGAGCACTGCAAGGTCCCTGCGATGGCGGGCACACAGGCCGCCAGTGTGTCCTCGAGCTCCTGGCACGCCTCTACGGCGTTGTTGGAGCCGGTGTCGCCGCTGGTCGGATCGTCGTCCGACCCGAGCGATGTCTGGGTGGTCGAGGGCTGGGTGGTCGAGGGCTGGGTGGTCGAGGGCTGGCTGGTCGCGGCTTGGGTCTGGTCTTGCGGAGCGTTGGGGTCGAGGCCACACGCGGTTGCGCAGACGAGGCTGAAGCCGAGGATGAGATAGTGCGAGCTGTTCATGGTTATGGTTCCCCTCAAAAACGACCAGACACGGCCACGCCGGCCCCGTTGCGGTCTGCTGTTATGCCGGTACGGATGGCCTGGCTGTTGCCGCTGAGCAGGCCGAGGCCGGCAGCAAGTGAGCCAGTGCCCACGGCCAGCAAACCTGCGCCGTAGCTGAAGAAGGACGCTGCGTTGTGAGCCGACTGCGCGTGTTGCGGTTGGAACTCGACGATGACGTCCGGGATGCTTCCCCACTCGCCCGCGCCATAGACGAGAAAAAACAGGCCGGTGAGCACCGCGGCGCCACCACTGCCGGTGAGGATGGCGCCCGTGCTCCGGACGCGACGCTGCCGTTTGAGGGTCGTGATTGGATCGTTGGCGCCGCCAGCGTTGGCGGCGAAGAGTTTGCCGCCGAGCCCGGCCATGAGCGAGCCAGCCACGGTGAAGGTCGCGCCCAACAGGACCCGCGGGATCCGGGGCTGCAGGTTGTAGCCGACGCCGTCGAAGGTGATCAGGCCCTGACTGCCGATCTCGGTCTGCCCGGCCTTGCCCGCAAAGGTGATCGCCGCGATGGCGGAGAAGGCCACCCCGGCACCGAGGAAGATGCCGCCGACGACTCGCTTCCGGGGGTCGCCCGCAGCGATGGCGATCGACGATCTCGGTGCCATGAAGTCGACGGCCGGCTGGGGCTGGGGCTGCGGTTGGACGGCGGGCTGTGGCTGGGGCTGAACGGCGGGCTGGGGCTGGAAAGCGGGCTGCGGCTGGACGGCGGGCTGCGGCTGTCCCTGCATTGGCGGGAGCGGCTGCCCTGCCGTGCCGGGCTCTTGGGCCGTGGCGGGCGGGGTTGCGCGTGCTTCGACCGGAACTGTTGCCAGTGTCACGGTGAGGCATGCGCAGAGCGCTCTAGCTACGTTGTTCATGGCGGGACCATACGGGGGCCATAGCGATGGGTCAATACGGTCGGTCGCCAAATTGTTGGTCTAAGTGGCGTCTACCGGTGAACGAAATTGTGACGCGGCTCCACGGATACATCGATCCGATTCAGAGGCGAGGTCAGATGATTGCGCCGTCGCTCATCGTCGAGATGGCCAAGCCCAACGTCGGCTGGGGCGAACCGATGATCCACGGCGAGCTGAGGAAGCTGGGCTTCGACGCCTCCCAGGCCACTGTCTCCCGCTACATGCCCAAGCGTCCGCCTCCGCCCGGCTCGAGCCAGCGTTGGTCGACCTCGCCACGCAGAAGAAAATGGGCTCGCTGTGTTGCTTCCGACGGGAACAAGCTGCAGCAGTTCGTCACGCCCCTCGCTGCGAGTCTGAACCCGCGGAGAGAACTAGTCCGTCAGATCTTTGAGCGCCGAAATCGCACGCTTCGCCTCTTCCAGAGACTGCTGCGTCAGTTTGGTCCAGTCGCCTGCATGGGGCACGTAGTCGGCCGTCTTGCGCTTGCCCAGCAAGCTGCGGCCACTCCGTTCTGCGGTCCTGGCCTGGCGTTGAGGCAGCGCCCGCATACGGTCCCAGACTTGCTTGTGCGAGTCCTTGGAGCGCATGGCTCGATAGTCGGGATCGAGATCCGCGAGCACTTCTCTAGCGATGTTGAAAACGGCGTAGTAGCTGCGGCTCACCGAGCAGCGCAAGCTGGCCTCATCTTCGCGCTGCGCGAGTTCCTTAGCGAGCTCGAACAGGTCGGTCCAGTCGAAGGGCTCCTCGGCGCTCTGGGTGTCGGTCATTCAAGTCCACCGAGTACGGGGAAGATATCGATATCGATCTGAGCGGCTGCCTCGTCGAACCAACTGTCACAAAGCTCGTCCAGTTGCTCGCAGGCTGTCGAGGGTGGGACATCGGTGTCGATGACCAGGTGAAATTCGAACGCGTCCGGCTCGTCGGGATAACGAAACAAGGCCAGGCTGTAGCGAGCATCTGGCCCGAACACACGTGGCACTTCGGTCGTCACTCGCAGCAAAAACGCGACAAAACTTGTCTGCTCGAGCGCTGTGCGGACTTCCGGTTCCGGGGCGAACTCGACGACGCCCAGACCGGCGACGACGGCGGTGAGCCATCCCGCCAGCCTCGCCCCACCGCTGGCGAAGGCCGCTGCGTCGTTCATGAGGTCTGGCCGGAGCGAGATGGGCACCAATGTGTCGAGTCGCTCGGCGATCTCCAGACAGAGAAACATCCCGATGCTCCACACGAGGATTCCGTGATGAAACGCCTTGACGGTGCCTTGAAGATTGGGGTCTTCGTCTCTGTGTTGCTCGAGGCTCTCACGAAGTGAGGCTCTGGCATTCTCGACGAGCGAGAGTGAGAGCCGGATCTGCTCCCCTTCCGACTGCTGGCCATGTTCGTCGAATACCCTCGCGGCCGACGTGGATACAGTCCGGTCGCTGTGCTGTAGGCGGCGGAGGATGAGCTCACTCGCGTCTGCCTGGCTGGCCTCGAAGAGCAACACGGCGACGGCATCCATGAGCCGAAGAACGGGCCCGGATGTGTCGGTCCAGAGCTCTAGCAGGTCCTTGGAACTCGGAGTCGCCAGCGCCGGAGTCACGAATATTGTACGGATCCGTTGGGCTAGAAACTCGATCCCGGCGGCCGCCCCTGGGTCGAGGTCCGAGATGGACGCGCCGAGCTGGAGATGGACCAGCAGAGGCCCCACCGAGGCTTCTGAGCCGGATGGTTCCTCGAGCGCCGAGTCCGCCAGCCACTCGGAGAAGTCTCTCGCCTCCATCGAAGCCGTGATAGCACGTATTCGTGTGCTGGACCTCCCATGGCGAGTCGAGCGGGCAGACCGGCCGGTAGTCGGGCCAGCACTCAGCCCGCGCCGCGGACGACCTCGAGCAGCCCTTCACCATAGCGCTCGGCCTTCCCCGGACCGATACCGTGGGCCTGCAGCAGCGTGTCCAAATCCTGCGGTCGCAACAGGGCGACCTCGCGCAGGGTCCGGTCGCTGGCGACCACATAAGGAGGCACCCCCTGCTCGCGCGAGACCTCGAGCCGGTGGCTGCGCAGGGCCTCGAACAGAGCCTGGGCCTGGGCGTCGAGCACGAGCTCGACCCGCTCTCGCTTGCCGCCATTGCCCCCACTACCGCCGCCACCGCTGCCACCGGGCCGGGGCGCGCGGGTCTTGGCCAGGGTGGTCGAGGGCAAGATCAAGCGTGCGGGTCGCTCGGCCTGCATGACGGCCTGGCCGGCCTCGGAGAGCAGGGCTACGGGGCGGTCGCCGGGGCTGTACTCGATCCACCCGGCGGCGACGCAGCGCTGGATGAGCTTTTTGAGCCAGGCGCTGGGGAACTCGGAGAGCACACCGAAGGTCTTGGTCTGGTCGAGGCCCGAGCGCTGGAGCCGGGGGTCGCTGTCGCCGGCGAGCAGGGCGACGGCGGCGGTGAGGCCGTAGCGGTTGTGGATGCGGGCCACACCCGAGAGCGCCTTGCGGATGATGAGGGTGGTCTGCTCGTCGTCGAACTCGGGCTCGGCTTCGTCGCCTCCCTGGGCGGCGAGGGCCTCGCAGACGTCGCAGTGTCCGCAGCCCTGGAGCAGCTCGTCCTCGTCGCTGAAGTAGCGCAGGATCGCGTCGTGGCGGCAGGTCCCGCCCTCGGCCCAGCGGATCAGCTCGAGGAACATCTGCCACTTGTGCTCGACGACCTGGGGGTCGGGCTTGCGGCCGTCGATGTCGAGCTCGAGCAGGCGCCGACGCAGGGGTAGATCCTGGCCGGAGAAGAGCATCATGCCCCAGGCGGGTTCACCGTCTCGCCCCGCGCGGCCGACCTCTTGGTAGTAGGCCTCGATCGAGCCCGGCGGGCCCCAGTGGGCGACGGCCCGGACGTCGCCTCGATCGATGCCCATGCCAAAGGCGTTGGTGGCGACCACGACCTGGAGCCGACGCTCGGAGAAGGCCCGGAGCACGGCGTCGCGGGTGCTGCCGCCGAGGCCCGCGTGGTAGGGCTGGCAGGCCCAGCCCTGACCCCGGAGGCGCTCGGCCTCGCGCTCGGTGATCTTGCGGGTGGGGGCGTAGATGATCACGGCCTCACCCTCGTCGGGGCGCTCGCTGGGTTTGCCGAGGGCCTGACACAAGAGGGCGTCGATGTGGCCCTGGCGGTCGCGCTGGCCACCGGCCTCCACGGCCCGCAGGCGCAGGTTGGGGCGGGCGAAGCCCCGGACGATCTGCTTGGTCTCGCCGCCGAGGCCGAGCTTGGCCATGATCTCGTCGCGGACCACGGGGGTAGCCGTGGCCGTGCAGGCCACGACCTTGGTCTCGGGCGGGAGGCCCTGGAGAAAGTCCCCGATCTGCATGTATTCAGGGCGAAAGTCGTGGCCCCACTCGGAGATGCAGTGGGCCTCGTCGACGGCGACCAGGGGGATCTCTAGCCGGCTCAGGAGCCCGCGGAAACCCGCGTAGTTGAGGCGCTCGGGGGCGACGTAGACCAGCTTGTAGGCACCTTGGGCGATCTCTCGCATGCGCTGGCGCATGACCTCGCCGCCCAGGGTGGAGGCCAGGAAGGTCGCTGGGATCCCGCAGGCCTCGAGGCCTCGGACCTGGTCGTTCATCAGGGCGATGAGCGGGGAGATGACCAAGGTGGTGCCCGGGAGCAGGGCCGCGGGGAGCTGGTAGATCAGGCTCTTGCCCCCACCGGTGGGCGCGATGAGCAGCAGGCGTCCGATCTCGAGCAGGGCCTCTACGGCCTCGCGCTGGCCCGGCCGGAAGGTCTGGTGGCCAAACAGGCCCAGGCCGCCGTCGAGGTCGGGACGGTCGGGGCAGCCTTCCTCGGTCAGAGGCGGGACCAGGGGGGCGGCGACCCTCGGGCGCAGGCGGCCGGATCGAGCGTCCATGTCCCCCGCTTGGAAGCCCCCGCTGTCGAAGCCCCCGCTGTCGAAGTCCCCAGCTTGCGGGCCGGGGCCGGGTTCGGTCAGGTCGACGTCGCCCCAGTCCAACCAATCGGGTGGCTCGAGCTGTGAAGGGTCGGGCGGGCTGGCCATCTCAAGATGGGTATCGGTCACCACGCCGCGGGTTTGCAAGCGGCTTGGCCGGGGCCGGCCGGAAGCCCGTCGAGTGGGTCCTCGCCGCCGCTGTAGGCCCAGCGCCGCGGTCCTGGCCTCCGATGGGTGCGGGGCTGGAGCGGGCGGCGCTCGGTCGTCCAGGGGTCCCAATCGGAGCAGAATCTCTGGTTCGGGCCGAGGGGTCCGCTGGGCTGCCGGAGCAGGCTTGGGCTGCCGAGCGAGACAGTTTGGGCGGCCGACGCAGAGCGGGTCGGCTCTGGCGGTCCGACTCCGATCGAGATGGACGAGCTGTGGTCGGATGAGCCGGTCGGATGGGCCGGTCCAATGTGAAAAGCTGAACACGAGCGTCGAGCGGGCCGCGACGACCGTGGTCTGGGTGATCGACGCTGCGCTCGAGTGATAGGCTGTCCGGGTGGGGGACTCGGGCGTCGTCCGGTCGTTTTGGGTCCCCACGCTGGTTTGGGGTCGCCTGCCTCGCGCTGTTCTCGGGGCGGAGCGCGTGGGCCGGGCCACCGGTGATCGCCGCGGACCAAGAGGCGGAGATCGTCGCGCTGGTTCGCCCCTATGCGCTCGGCGACACGGTCGAGGACGGGTGGACACTACACTCCCTCGATATCGAGGTCTCGACCGTCCACCTCTGGCTGGGGGGCCCGGGCGAGCGCTTAGGACCCCCGTTCCCCGACCCAGGGTCATCCTTGGGTCCCAAAAGGACCCCCGTTCCCCGACCCAGGGTCATCCTTGGGTCCCAAAACGGCCCGGTCCCTTGACCCAGGGTCTTTCGAGAGGCCCGAAACGGCCCGGTCCCTTGACCCAGGGTCGGCGAGCGAGGCGAGGGTCCCGTCCCTGACCCAGGGTCATCCGAGAGGTTCGAAACGACCCCCGTCCCCGACCCAGGGTCTTTCGAGAGGTCCGAAACGGCCCCGTCCCTGATCCAGGGTCGGCGAGTGAGGCGACTGAGCGCTCAGCCCCGGTCGATCTCGATGGTCTCGATGATCACGTCTTGGATCGGTCGATCGCCGGACCGAGTAGCGACCGCGCCAATCGCCTCGACGACATCCATGCCCTCGATGACCTCGCCGAACACGGTGTGTTTGCCGTCGAGGTGAGGGGTGGCGCGCAGGGTCACGAAGAACTGGCTGCCGTTGGTGCCCCGGTTGCCGCGCACGCCGGCGTTGGCCATGGACAAGACCCCCGCCTTGGCGTGTCGGGCCTCGGCGTCGCACTCGTTGTCGAAGGTGTAGCCGGGCCCGCCTCGACCGGTGCCGGTCCGGTCTCCGGCCTGGAGCATGAAGTCGCCGATGACCCGGTGGAAGACGACCTGATCGTAGTAGCGGCCCTCGCCCGGGTTGCCGGTCGCGGGGTCGACCCACTGGCCCTTGCCGGTGGCCAGACCGACGAAGCTCGAGACCGTGTTGGGGGCCTCGAGTTCGAGCAGGCGCGCGGTGAATCGGCCCATGCTGGTGACGAAGGTCGCTCGCAGCGGACCGTCACCAGGGCTGAACTCGGCGACGGGGGGAAAGCTGCTTCGATGAGTCACGGGGCGGGACGCTACCACCGGGATTGCGCACGAGCTACTTTCGGTGTGGCGGTGGACTGGCCGTGGTTTGGATGTGCTTGCGGCCCTGATAGGGTCCGACCATGGCTGCGACCCCGCTGTACAATTTTTCGGCTGGCCCCGCGATCCTCCCGCCGTCCGTGTTCGAGCGCGCGGCCGAGGCGGTGCGCGAGCTCAAGGGTCGAGGCCACGCCTCGGACGCCCCCGGCATCGGCCTGTCGCTGCTCGAGATCTCCCACCGGAGCCCCGATTTCGGCTCGATTCACGAGGCCGCGACCGAGCTGGTCCACGCCGTGTTGGGGATCCCCCAGACCCACCAGGTGCTGCTCCTCCAAGGCGGGGCCTCCCAGCAGTTCGCGATGTTGCCCCTGAACTTCGCGACTCCGGGCGGCAGGGTCGGCTATGTCGACACGGGGGCCTGGGCGAGCAAGGCGATCAAAGAGAGCAAGGTCGTCGCGGCGGGCCCGGGCCGGGGCCACGAGACCGCTGTCATAGCGAGCTCGGCAGCCACGGGCTTCGACCGGGTGCCGGTGCTCGACAAAGCCGCGCTCGCGGGCCTCGAGGGCGCGGACTACCTGCACCTGACCACCAACAACACGATCTACGGCACCGAGCTCGAGGATCTGCCCGAGGCTGGACTGCTGCCCAGGGCGAAGGGAGGAGAGGGCAGCCTGCCTTTGATCCTCGACGCGAGCAGCAACATCGGCAGCCGGGCCCTGGGTCTCGAGCGGGCCAGCATCGGCTACGCGGGCGCACAGAAGAACCTCGGCCCCTCGGGGGTGACCCTGGTGTGGATCGATCGCAGCTGGCTCGAGCGCGAGGTCCCCGCCGGGGTCCCGGCGATCTTTCGCTACCAGACCCACGCGGCCAAGGGCAGCCTCTACAACACCCCCAACACCTTCGGGACCTTGGTCCTCAAGCTCGTGCTCGAGTGGATGCGGGACAAGGGCGGGGTCGCTGCGATCGCAGCCGACAACGCGGCCAAGGCCGCCGCGCTCTACGACCTGCTCGACGCGAGCACCCTGTTTGAGGGCCACGCCCAGCCCAGCTCGCGCTCGCGCATGAACGTGACCTGGACCCTCGGCGGTGCGCCCGAGGCCGAGCGCACGGCGATCACCGAGCGCTTCCTGAGCGAGGCGGCGGCGGCCGGGTTCTCGGGCATCAAGGGCCACCGCAGCGTGGGCGGCTGTCGGGCCTCGATCTACAACGCCTTCCCGCGCGCGGGCGTCGACGCCCTGTGTGTGTTCATGCGGGAGTTCGAGCGCAAGTCATGACCAACCCCGAGCCACCCGGGCCCGAGGAGGCCCCCGGCTGGGCGGCCATCGACCGCTGGGTGAGTCGCCACTTCCCCTTCGACACGCCCCACCAGTTCACCAGCCGCACGGCCTACGACCTCGACACACCCAGCCCGCTCCCGGCCGTGACCGTGTTCGAGACCCGGGCCCCGTCGGGCTGGCTCTACGTCAGCTACGGCCTGTCCGAGCTGTTCGAGAAGAGCGCCAACGACCCGGACGTCTCCGGCTTCGGCTACGAGCTGACGCTCCGGATCCCCAAGGTCGAGGGCGGGTCTGGGTCCGCCGGGTCTGGGTCGCCCCCAGTCTGGCCCCTGCGCCTGTTTCAATCCCTGGGCCACCACGCCCTGACCCACGCCCAGACCCAGGGGGGCGGCTTCGACTCGGGGCACGTGCTGGCCCTGGGCGCCCCCCTGGTCCCGCCCGGCAGCGACGGCCCCAGCGACTGCGCCCTGACCGGGCTCGTGTGCCTGCCGGATCCGGCCCTGGGCAAGATCCAAACCCCCCACGGCTCAGTCTTGTTCATGCGCCTGTTCGGGCTCTGCGACGACGAGCGCGAGGCTCTGGCCCAGCTCGAGCTCGGGTCGCTGGTCGCCTGTCTGGCCGAGCTCGAGGGCATGGCGGTGACCGACCCGGGCCGGGCGTCTTTCATGCAGGACCCCGAGAAGACCAAGATCCTGCGCCGCTACAAGCTGGGCATCGCGCTGGAGTAGGCGCTCGGCCTGCTGGCTTCGGGCTATCTAGCCATCTAGCCATACATGGTCGCGACATTGCGGCGGACCACGTCTCGGTCGAGCAGGGGGATCGCGTGGGCGACCCCGGGCAAGATCTCGAGTTGGGCGTCGGGGATGCGCGCGGCCAGGCGCTCCGAGTTCACGGGCGGAACCAGGCGATCTGCGTCGCCGGTCACGACCCGGGTCGGCACCCGGATCCGGCCGAGTCGGTGGCCGGTGGAGTGGCTGGCGAGGGCCCCGAGCTGGCCCAAAAACGCGCTGCGGCTCGGGGCCTGTACACGCATGAGCTCGAGCCAGTCGGCGAGCAGGGTGTGGGCCTGGGCGACCAGCGGCGGGGGCAGGAGCAGGGCACCCAGGGCGTCGACGGAGCGCTTTCCGGTCAAGGTCGGGGTCAGCAGCGCCCGGATCATGTCGGGGGCGGGGAGCCTGGCCAGGGGCAGGCCGGGCCAGGTCGCCATCAGGACCAGGCCACGGACGCGCCGCGGGTGCCGGAGCGCGAACTGCTGGGCGATCATGCCGCCCATGGAGATGCCGACGATGACGGCCTGCCCGATGCCCTCGGCGTCGAGCATGACCGCGAGATCGTCGGCCATGTCGGCCATGGTCCACGGCCGGGTCGGCATGTCGCTGCGGCCCACGCCCCGGTTGTCCGGGACCAGGACTCGCCAGGGGCGCTCGGGGTCGTCGGCCAGGCGCTCGGGGACCTGCATCCAAAACCGACCGTCGAGGCCGATGCCCTGGATCAACACCAGAGCCGGGCGCCCGGGCGAGCCCACGCTGCGATAGTGGGTGCGGTGGCCGCTGGGGCCGAGGGCGTAGGGCATGGGTCGGGTGTACTAAAACTTCCCGCGCAGGCCGAGGCCCGCCCCGCGGGGCAGGAGCGCGAGGCTGGGCTGGAGGCTGGCGCCGACCGAGCCGAGGTAGGTCTGCGCGCGCCACTGGTGGTAGCGCCGGCGCCGAACCACGCCGAAGCCGAGCTCGATCGCGCCCGAACTCAAGGTCGCGGCGGACACGATCCACAGGCCGAGGTCGCGGCTGCGCTCGGCCTGGGTGGTCGAGGTCGCCGTCCCGACCGCGGCGGAGGCCAGGGACACCGTCCCGACCGCGGTGCTGAGGATGCCCCCGACGATCAGGCCGCTGCCCGAGGGTCGCTCGCGCTCGCCGCTGAAGGCCCGCCAGTCGAGCAGGTTGGACCGGGCCTTGGCGCCGCGGACCAGCAGGTAGCCACCGATGCCCAGGCCCACGAGACTCAGGGGCACGAGGGTGCTGGCGGCGGTCCGGGGATCGCCGCCGGCGCGGGCGCTCTCGATGCCGATGGCGGCGATGGCCCCGAGCCCGAGGGCGATCGAGAAGCTGCCGCCGACGAGCCGGCCCGTGCCCGATGGGGGCGGCGGTGGCGGAGCGAGCTGGATCGGGACCAGGCCGGGGGCGGCTGCGGGATTGGGCGCAGGTATGGGTTTGGGCGTGGGCGCAGGGATGATCTGGATGGGTTGCGGCGCGGGAGTGGGACCGGGCAGGCCTGGGTCGCCCACCTCTCGCGTTGCTGTTTTGGGCTTCGGGGGCTCCGGGGGCGCCTCGGTCGGCGAGGGGTCCGAACTCGGCGCGTAGAGGGAAGACTCCCCTGTGGGGTCTGCGGCCGTGGCCTCGCTCGTCGCGGGGGGACCGGCGAGGACGAGGGCCCACAGTGCGAGCGCGCCAGGCATGGCGAGACTCTATCAGCCCGCATGGGGATCCCAACATCACGGCGTGTAACGCGAAGCTACGTCGCAGCACGTGGGGGTTCTGCCGGGCCCGACCGAACCTGCGCCCGCTACGGCTTGCGCTTCTTCTTGCGCCGCTCTTCCTTCGCCTTATTGGCCAATTCCAAGATCCCACGCCCGAGGGCCTGGTTGGCCGCCATCTGGCGAAGCCTGGGATTTGGCAGCCTGCCGATGAACCTGTAGAGCTTCCTCAGCGCGGGCTTGGGCAGCGATTCCCTGCTGTTTGGATGCTTCAATATATGGAATTCCGAGCCCCAAATCTTGTCCATCGGTAGCGCGGCCTCGCGCGTGCCACCCACGACGCGGGTGAAGAGCGAGTTTCGAACGACCTCCGATAGTTCGACTCCCCACGCCGCAGCGATGGCCGAGAGCAGCAAGATGAAGGTCTGATCGTTGTCTTCGACGTCGTCGACCTGCAGCACCCATGGCGCACACATCATGAAGGTGTGCTCTGGCAGGTTTGCCACGGGCCGCCTGCGCCGACTGCCCATCATCGTCGAGTCCGACATGTCCTCGAAGGCGTCTGGTGAGACGAGAACGATGACCGGCGGCAACTCCCGGTGCGCTGCGAGTTGGCTCGCTGTCCATCCCCGGCGCCCCCACAAAATGGGGAGCTCCGTGATCGGCTTGGTCATCGCTGGCGCGAGCACGCTTGCGAACTCGAACAGTCCATGACCTTCGAAGGAGCTGGCGACCTTGGCCTCCTGCGCTTCGTACCAGCTTTGAAGGAGGGCAGGGTCGACTGAGAGCCTTCCCTCGTCCCGAGCAGCTTTGCTCGGTGTCCCCTCGAGCACGCCCAGGAAGGGAACGTCGGCTTCGGACCAATCGAGACGCAAGCCTCGATTGACGAGCAGGCCCCCCGCCTTCTCGAACCAGGGCGGACGCAGGCAGGCTCGACCCACGATCTCCCCGGTCCTCGGGTCCTCGAGCGGCTCCATCAGCGCGAGGACTCGCGCGAGCTCGAAGTCGTCGTCGAGTATGCTCCCCCTGGTGAGCGTCTCTTCGAGGTCCTCTCCTGGCCCCGCGAGCCGCTGTAGGAATGTGCCAGGTGGGAGCTCCAGCCAGTCCCCCGCGGCGAGCACTCGCCTGGATTCGAGGTCGTCTGCTTCGCGGACGTAGAGGTCCACGTCGAGCGTTGGACAGAGCCGCTGGCACTTTGTCACGAGCGTAGATTGGGAACCGTAGAACAGAGGGCTCTCGCTGGCCTCCAACCAGACCCGAACGCTCGTCCCTGGGTCCACCAAGCGCTCCTCCGCCCGCGCCTCCCGAAGTAGCGGTGGGTTCGCCAGTCCACGCTCGAACTCCAGCACCAGTGTCTGTGCCCCCCGACACGAGCGTGTTCTGACCTCGACCTTGGGCCCCAACATGAAGATCGAGAAGAAGCCGATGCCAAACTCGCCCACGGAGCGAAAACCTGCGGCGTACAGCCCAGGAAACTCCTCACACGACAGCTCTGAGGCCCAGTAGGACACGCCAAAGTCGAGCAGCGGCCCGGTCAGCAAGGCACGGCTCATGCCCACGCCGTCGTCCCGCACCTCGAGCCACTGACCCCGCTCGTCGCGGCCACGGGCGACGTCGATGCGGCCCCACTTGTCTGAGCGATCCTCGTGTACGCGCCGCGCCCGGATCGCGTCTGCGGCGTTTTGGATCAGCTCGCGCAAGGGCGCGTCGGAGTTGTGACCGTAGAGTGCGCGGCCGCCCAGGCGCTCGATGAGCCGGGGGATGTCGCTGACCCGGACGCGGGTGTCGACGGGCTCCCAACCTTGGACGGGGAGGAGCCGCTGGAGCGCGCGGAGGTCATCGACGGCCGCGACTCGCCGCGCCGCGAGGCGCGGGCGCTCTGTCGCCTGGAACAGGGCGTCGACGGAGCGCAGCTCGGCATCGACCTGGCGCAGAGCCTCGACTGTGGCCCACCACGCGGGTGCTTCGTCGGCGGCGAAGGGCTCCGCCGCGCCGAACTGGAGCTGGTCTCCCTCGCGGAGCACCTGCTGCATGCGTGAGACGAGCAAGCCAGAGCCCTCGTCTCTACCCACGGTCCAGCCTTGGATGTGCGCGGCGTCGACGGCCTGGAGCAGGCCCGCGAGGCGCAGGAGATCGACGGTCCAGGCAGAGGGGTACCCCCCAGGGGGGCCGCGCCGTCCCAGACGCTCCCGCAGCGCTCCAGCCGGCCACCACAGGCTGCTCGCCACCTGAGCGATCGACTCCGCGAAAGACGCCCGCAGGCCTTCGTCGATCGAGAAACCCTCCTGCTTGGGGAGCTCGCCAGCCCGCTGCTCCCGCAGGGCTCGTAGAGTCCGGCGGTCCGCCTCAGCGGCGATGGCCTCGGGCACCTCCGCACCAGAGCGAGAGTCGAGCCGCTCTCGGCGCATGAGCTGGGCGACGCTGTCCTGCCAGCGCGTGTGTCTGCGCAGCTCCTCTCGGCCCCCCGGGTAGGCGACCAGGGCCGCGCACAGCTCATGGGTCAGCAGCGCGCCACCGAGCACGTAGGCTTCGCAGGGGGTGAGCTCGAGGGCGTCGCCGGCGACGTGGTCGACGAGCTCCCAGAGGGGGTCGAGGTCCTCGGGCTCGCCCACGAGGGTCGCCCCGACTTCGAGCAGAGCTTCGAGCCCTTCTCGCAGCCGCTTGCGGGGGAGCTCGTGCCCATCGTTGGGTCGTTCTGCGAGGGACGACCAAGCGGCGGTGCGTGCGTAGGGACGCGTCGCGGGCGAGGCGGGGAGATCCCCCGTCGTTGAAAGCTTCGGCAGCAAGACGAGCGCACTCAGGTCCGGCCCAGAGCCCCGCAGGAGCTGGAGGCCGTCGTGTCCACCGAGGGGGCTGAGCTCGAGGGTCAGCTTGGCGCGCTCGAAGGCAGCCTGGATGTCGAGCCCGCGGCTCACCGCCCGGTAAAAGGCCGCCGTGAACCCCCGCGCCTTTGCGTCGAAGATCGCGTCGCTGATGCCGACCACGGCGTCGACGTGTCTCGCTATGTGCTGGGCCTGCTCCAGCGAATAGCAGGCGTTGAGGACCACGCAGCACACCCGCTCGCCATGCTGCTCGAAGACTCGGGCGAGCGCCTCGGGAGCGGCCGCGTAGGCCCGAGCATTGTCGTCGACAAAGAGCAGTCCGTCGGACTCAGAACCGTGCCCGCTAAAGTGAAGGATCTGGGGCGTGTACTGGTCGAGCAGCTCTGGAAGGTCGGACGCCGCCTTGTTCCAGCGCGACCGGGGGACGATCCGAGAAGCCGCCAGCGCGGCTTCGAGTTCGTCGAACTCTCCGGTCAGATCGAGCTGTGGATGGTCCCGAGGCCCAGAGCCGAGGAAGAGCAGCGTGATTGTCCTGGAGTCTGCGCCTGTCATGTCGTCACCCCACTACCCTCCGTCACCTCCGTCACCTCGCTAGGCGGCGCAGCTGGGTCGCGTCTACGCGCTCGAACACCCCCCGGCGCAGGGCGGCGTTCAGGGCCGACTTGATCGCCTCCTTGGCGCCCTTGGTCAGCCGGGCGAAGCCGAGGTGGGCGAGGACCTCCCGGGCCAGGTCCTCGCGCGTGTACACGCAGCCCCGGCGGGTGACCGAGCGCAGGGCGCCCACGAGCGCGTCATGGTCGTAGTCCTCCATGCGCCGGGTGGCCAGGCGGACCTCCTCGCCGCCCCCGCGCTCGAGCACGCCCCGGCGCACGGCCGCGCGCAGGTGCCCGTCGAGGCGCCCGCGCAGCGCAGCGCTGACCCGCCGGTAGCCCAGGTCCTCGGCCAGGCCGCGGACGAGGGCCTCCCGGGGGGTGGCTCCGCGTCCGCGCAGCTGAGCCCGGAGCAGGGTCATGATCTGCGCCGCCTCGTCCTCGGGCTGCGCGTGCTCTGGGGCAGCGTCGGCCTGCGGGAGGTCGAGGGGCGTGGATGGGGCCGCTTTGGCGGCGGGCTCGGGGCTCGGGGTCGGGCTGGGAGGGGCGACTTCGCGGGGCGCCGGGGCGGGCTTGGCCTCGGTGGTCTTCTTCTTGCGGCGGGTCTTCTTGGCCGGCTCGGCCGCCGCCCGCTCGGCCCGGATGCGCTCGAGCAGGATGCTCGCGGGCTCGTCGTTGGGGTCTTGAGGGACGAGCTCGCCGCGGAAGGCCTTGGCGAGGATGGATTGGTTGAGCTTGGCCACACTCACTTCCAGTCCTGCTGCGAGTTGCCTACTCCGATCAGCGGCTCGTATCATGCGCCCAAGAACTTGTGCCACGATTTGTTGCTCAGTCATTGGGGCAAGCGGCACCGGCAGCATCTTGAGCTGAGACATGCTTATCGACGCAAGATTTGTGGTTTGCTTTCCAGATTGGATAAAGTACCGGCGGGCATCTTCGGAGTTTCCATAGTACGATAAGTATTCAGACGTTAGGTCAGATGCCGGGCGAAGGCGAAAAACGTGGTTTTGGTGGATACATGTATCGATTTCACCATTCCAGATCCAACCGCGACCGAGTTTGTCCCTATCGCCTCCCTCGTTGAGAAGTATGTCGCCGGGATGTAGCGCTAGCCGATGGATTTCGGAGGGAGATGCCCATATATTCTTGATTTCGCCGAGATCAAGGTAGCCGCGCTTTACATTTGCAACTCGTAAATATGGGGTCTCGAAAAGCTCCTCGCCATCTCGCCGTTTTTTACCTTTGGACAGCCCACCTTGAACCTCACCGAGCTCGTCCAGTGTCGTCCAACACCACCCCTCCGGCAACTCCGGCAGCCCCTCCGCATCGACCGGCGCCGGCTCGACATACTTGGCCTCCGCCTTCGCGCGCGCCTTCTCGACCACCTTGGCCGCGTCGGCCTCGGTCCAGGCCGTGCCGGCGGCGAGGGCTTTGGCGCGGGCCTTGGCCTCGGCCTTGTCCCCGGCGGCTGCGATCGATCGGGCCTTGCGCTCGACCCGGATGCGCTCGAGCAGGGCGCTCGCGGGCTCGACGTCGGGGTTTTGCTCGCGCCAGGCCTCGGTCAGGTCGCCCCGGAAGGCGGCCGCGAGCACGGACTGGCGGAAGGCCTCGAGCAGCGGCCCGATGGCGTCGAGGGCCCGCTTCGCGGCGTCGCTGCGGGCCTGGAGGGCCTCGATCTTGGCGACGATGCGGTGTTGTTCGTTGAGGGGAGGGACGGGCACTTCCAGCGCTCTTAGTGCTGAAGCGTTCGCTCCAGGCTGGGCCGTGCCTTTACTTACCGTTGCAATCTGGCTCCAATAGGCATTGCTTTGCATGAACCACGCGAGGAACTCGGGGGGGAAGGTGGCACAAGTTTCAATCCTAATGAGGTACGACGCAAAAACCGACGGCTCGGGCGGAATTTTGATCAGGTAACTTTTCCCAGTAGTGGCGCCGGTCCGCGCCACCACAATGTCTCCTCCTTTCAGGAGGTATTTCCGTGTCTCATCACACGTGCAGAATGGTACATTATCCCATTCAATTATGTTGTTCTGCAGATCAGTAATCCGCAGAAACCTAGGCCCAACTCGATCATGTGAAGCCGTTGCAGTGTATCCGTACGATACCGACATCACTGTGTCTCCAATGGTTGTTTCGATCCAGCCCGATGGATGTTTGAGAACGTGAATCATGTCTGTTCTCCCGCGCTATCCGCTAACACGTCCACCAACGCCGACATTTCATCCATCGCTGTCTGCAGATGCCCCAAGATCTCCGCCGCGATCACCTCCGGCTCCGCGAGGTCCTCCACCCTCCCGGCCGAGGCATCCCGCAGCCACGTAATATCCAGGTTGTCCCCGCGCTCCCGAATCACCGCCCGCGAAAAACACCGAAAGCGCCCCTCCTCGCCCTCGTCGGTCCGTTTCCCGCGCCCGTTGGCCTGCTCACCAAAAACATCCACAAAGGGCTGGAGCGACGTTCGTGTAAAGGGCGTACGCTTGCCGAAGTTGGGCATGTTGGTGCGCAGGTCGTAGACCCACACGGCCTTGGTGTTGCCCTTGTCGGTCTTCCCACGCTCGAAGAAGAGCACGTTGGTCTTGACCCCCTGGGCGTAAAAAATCCCCGTGGGCAGGCGCAAGATGGTGTGCAGCCTGCACTTCTCCATGAGGTCCACACGGATCTGCTGGCCCGTGTTGTCCTCGAAGAGCACGTTGTCCGGCAGGACCACGGCCGCGCGGCCACCGGGCTTCAAGTTGCGATAGATGTGCTGCAAAAACGCGAGCTGCTTGTTGCTGGTCGGGAAGGTGAAGTCGTCGCGGGTGGGCTTGCCGCCGCCTTTTTTAGTGCCAAAGGGCGGGTTGGTCAGGATCACGTCGCTCTTGGGCAGGCCGGCGCCCAGGGGCGAGAGGCTGTCGCCGAGGTGAATCTCGCAGTCCATCTCGTTGAGCATGGCGCTCATGAGGGCCAGGCGGCGGGTGTCGGGGACGAGCTCGACGCCATAAAAGGCCCTCTTGCGGTGAAAGGCGAACTCGGCCGCACTCATGTCGTTGAAGACGTCGTGGTGTGTCTCGATGTAGGCTTTGGCCCGGGTCAAGAAGCCGGCTGTGCCCGCGGCCGGGTCGCTGATCACCTCGCCGGGCTGGGGCTGGACCAGCTCGATCATGCAGTCGATGAGCGCCCGGGGGGTGAAGTACTGGCCCGCGCCCGACTTCTTTTCGTTGGCGTTCTTCTCGAGCAGGCCCTCGTAGAGGTCACCCAGGCCCTCCTCGCGGGCCTCGAACCAGGCCAGGGCGTCGAGGTCGGCGACCAGCTTGCCCAGGTTTCGGGGCTGGCGCAGGGCGGTCTGGGCGTTGGCGTAGATGGCCTGCACACGCAGGTCGGGGCTCTTGCCCAGGTCAATGAGCAGTTTTTTGTAGAACTCGAGCTGCTCGGTGCCGTCGAGCTTCGCTAGGTCCCGCCAGCGCGAGCCCTCGGGCAGCTGGTCCTGGGTCCCGGTCTCCTCGGCCATCTTGAGGAAGAGCAGGTAGGTCAGCTCGGTGACGTACTGGTGGTAGGTGATGCCGTCGTCGCGCAGGACGTGGCACAGGTTCCACAGCTTCTGGACGATGTCGCGGTTCGTGGTCGGGGCGTTCATGGGGGGGCGGGGGTTCAGCTGGGGGGGGCTCAGCCGGCGGCATCTTCCCACAGCCGGGTGTGCAGCTCGTCGAGGACCTGGGTGAGCTGGCCGTCAAAGCGTTTGTCGAGCCGCCCAAAGCCCCCTGCCTTGACCTTGAACTGGCCGTTGTCGAGGGCCGCCCGGTCGACGATGACCTCTCTGCGCAGCTGCGCGGCGATCCGCTCGAGCCACATTTTCTGGGAGCGGTCAAAGTCATGGGCGCGCAAGACCGCGGCCAGGGCCCGGTCTACGCGCTGGGCGTAGGGGACCAGGGGCGAGCCCAGGGCGCGCTGGCGGATGAAGCCCACGATGCTCGCGGCCACGTCCTGGTTGCGGGTCTCGGCCCAGGCCGAGCGCAGGGCGCTGAGGGGGTAGCCGGCCGCGTCCAGGGCCAGGCTGAGCTCGCGCAGCTGCCTGCGGGTGAGCTCTTGGGGCCGCTGCGTGACCACGATCAGAGCAGGCAGCTCGTTTTGGTGCTCGTCCAAATACCGGCCGAAGTCGTCCAGGTAGTCGGCGGGCTTGACCCGGCCCTCGCCGTAGCCGCGCTCGTCGCTGAGCAGCTCGTCCTCGGCGTCGGAGATCAGCACGGGCTGGGCGTCGGGGTTGCGCAGCTTGTCGAGCCAGGTGGGCAGCTGGGGGTGGGCGCCAAAGAAAGTCTGGAGTTCGGCCTGATCTTGGCGGCGGAGCAGGGCCACGAAGCCGGCGGCGTCCGTGCCCGAGAGGGTCTCGAAGGCGGTGAGCGACTCGCCCTCGAGCCAGCGCTTGCGCTGGTGGAACTTGACCAGGATCTCGGTGGCGACGACGGCGGCGTGGTCCTCGTCGTCGATGGTGCGCAGCTCCTCGGCGAGGGTGGCGAAGTCGAGCCTGGGCCGGGTGACCACGGGCTTCATGGTCGAGACCTTGTCCAGGGCCGCGTAGAGCTCGACGGCGTCGTAGATGCGGAAGAACTCCTTGCCGATCTCCGGGCACAGGCGGGTGGCCCGGCCCAGCATCTGCTCGTAGAGGATGCGGCTGCGGACCCGGCGGATGAACACCAGGGTGTCGATGGCGGGCACGTCGATGCCCGTGGTCAGCAGGTCGACGGTCACGGCGACCTTGGGCAGGCGCTCGTTCTTGTAGCGGCGCAGGCGTTGCAGGGGCCGGTCGGCCTTGCCGGTGATCTTCATGACCGCGTCGTCCTCGACCTCGCCGTAGCGCTCTGTGAGGGCGGCCTTGAGCTTGGTGACCACGATGTCGGCGTGGGCGTCGGTGGCACAGAAGATCATGACCTTGCCCGGGAGCTGGGGGTCGATGTCCCGGGCGACGCGCTCGCAGACGACCTCGTTGAAGGCCTCGGTGATGACCTTGGTGTTGAAGCCCTCGACCTCGATGTCGATCTCGTCGGGGGTGTCGAAGAGGTCGACCTGGTCCGAGCCGGCGCGGTAGCTCATGACCTCCTCGCCCGCGGCCCAGTGGATGCCCTCTTGGTTGAGCTTGGTGCGGATGCGGATGGGTGGCTCGTGGTCGACGAGGTAGCCGTCGATGACCGCCTGGCGGTAGCTGTAGGTGAACACCGGCGGGCCGAAGATCTCCTTGGTGTGCAGGGCCGGCGTGGCGGTCAAGCCGATGCGTACGGCGTCGAAGTGGTCGAGGACCTGGCGGTACTTGCTGATGTAGTCGTGCTCCGAGCGATAGGCTAGGGCGGTCTCGCCCATCTCTTTGTCCAGGTTGTAGCCCCGGTGAGACTCGTCGACGATGATGCAGTCGTAGAGGCCGACCGAGAGGGCCTCGTCGATATCGTCGCGCATGAGCAAGCGCCGGACCATGCCCTGGACCGTGGTCACGTGCAGGCGTGTGTCCTGCTCGGGGGTCGGGTCCTCGAGGCCCATGACGTCGTAGATCTCGTTGAGGCTCTGCTGCTGCTCGAGCTTGACGTTCTTGAACACCCCGAGGGCCTGCTCGCCCAGGGCCGTGCGGTCGACCAGGAACAGGACCCGGCGAAAGGTCCCGGACTTGAGCAGGCGGTAGATGAGGCCCAGGGCCGTGCGGGTCTTGCCCGTGCCCGTGGCCATGGCCAGGAGGAGCTCGCGCCGGCCTTCGGCGATCCCGGCCTCGACCTTGCGGATGGCCTCGAGCTGGTAGTCGCGCAGGCCCAGGTAGTCGGTGGACTCGGCCGCGAGCTTGGCCTCGGCCTGGACCGGATCCCGGGCCAGGATGGCGGTGAGCTCCTGGGCGGCGTACCAGCCCGTGAGCGCCCGGGGATGGTTGGTGCTGCGCCGGGCGTCCAAAAACCAGATCCCGGACTTGGTCTCGAGCTGGCGCAGGAAGGGGCGGCCGTTGGTGGCGAACAGGAAGGGCACGTGGAACTCGCCCCAGGGCCCGCCGGGCGAGAGCTCGCCCTCGCGCAGCACGTAGCCCCGGCTGTAGCGCTTGGCCTGCTCGATGGCCCCGACCACGTCCTTTCGCTTGCGCTTGGCCTCGACCACGGCCACGGGCCTGAGCCCGGCGAAGAGCACGTAGTCGGCCGGGCCGGTCTTGGTCGGCCACTCGGCGATGGCGAGGTCGAGGCCCTTGGTCGGGCGCACACCCCGGCTGTAGCTGAGCACCTCGGAGTCGACCTCCCAGCCCACGGCGCGCAGCTGGGCGTCGATGAGCTTGCGGGTGGCGGCCTCGTCGAGGTCGAGCAGCTCGGGCTCGCCGGCAGCCAGGGCCCGGTCGCGCACAGCGGCGAGCTGCGCGTGGGGAGTGGCCACGGCCTTGGCCTGGTGCACGGCCAGGCGAGCTTGGTGCTCGGCCTCGGCGGTGGCGGCCTGCTCGGCGCTCTCCTCGGCCAGCTCGAGGGCCGCGTCGAGGTCGGCGTAGGCCGTGGCACAGTCTCGCTCGGCCTTGGCGCGCAGCTCGGCCTCTCGCTCGGCGCTCTGGCTCAGGGCGCCGATCTGGGCCCGGGCGGCGATGAGCTCGGCCCGCTGGCGCTCCAAGGTCGCGCGCAGCTGCTCGTCGGCCTCACTGGGGTCTGGTGGGGGCACAAAGGCCCCGGCCCGAAATCTGGGCTCGTTGCCGTAGCTGCGGTGAAACCACACCGCGAGGGTTCTGGCCATGCGCAGCCGGTGCAGGGCCTCGCTCAGGGTGCCCGCGCCCTCGTGGTTGGCCGCGTTCCCCTTGCGCCGCAGGTCGTGAAAGATGGCCTCGACGTCGCGAGTCAGCACGCCCCGGTCGCGGAGTCTATGCACCAGCTCGAGCTGGGTGCCGCGCGGATCCGTGTACAGACCCACGCCGGCCGCGGCCTCTTGGGCCAGGAACTCGCCGAACAGACGCAGGCGACCCAGGGCGGCCACGGGGTCGGCGAACACCAACTTCTCGGCGGCCGCCGCGGTCTCGAGCAGGCGGGGCTCGTGGCGGGCCAGGAACCCAAAGTTGACCGAGGCCTTCGCTAGGCTCTGCGTGCGGGGGGACATCATGAGGAGCTCGAGTCTACGGGTGCGGAGGGGCTGGATGGAAGCTCAGGCGGGCGGGCGGCCGCCCGCGTCGCGGATGGCTGCGGCGATGTCCCGCCAGACGGCGATCGCGGTCTGCGAGCGCTCGCTGGCTTTGGGGGCGAGCGCCCGGGCCAGGGCCGGGCCGTAGATCGAGCCGTGGGCGAGGGCCATGCGCTGGGGCTCGCCGGCCATGACCTGCTCGCGGCTGAACTCGAGCATGCGTCCATAGAGGACCATGAGAAACAGCAGGCCCGCGTGATAGATGTCCACACGCCGGTCGATGGGGCCGTAGCGCTCGGGGTCGATGGCCTCGGGGGGCAGGGTCCACATTGCGAGCTCGGAGCCGTGGGGGCGGATGCCGCCCTCCATGCGCGAGATCCCGAAGTCGCCGAGCTTGAAGCCGATGACCGGCTGGCGGGTCTCGTCGAAGCGGTCTTTGGTGGCGCTGACAAACACGTTGCCGATGTGGATGTCCTTGTGAACCCAGCCGGCGCGGTGGATGTAGGCGATGGCCTGGAGCACGTCGCGGGCCATCTGTGGGAGCCACAGCTCGCTGGCCAGGTGGAGCTCGGCCGAGAGCGGGTAGAGGCACTTCTCCATGACCAGATAAAACAGGTTCCGGAACACGAAGGCGTCGTGGATGTAGGTGATGTTGGGGTGCCGCATGGTGGTCAGCACCGCGGCCTCTCGCTGCCAGCGATCGGCGACCTCGCGGAAGCTGCCCATGGGCTTGAGGACCTTGGCGACCAGCTCGTTGCCCCAATCGTCGACGCAGTCGTAGACGATGCCGTAGTAGCCCTGACCGATGGTCTCGCCGATGTGGTAGGTGGCGTCCTCGTGGCGGATGGCCTCGCCCGTGTTGGGGAAGGCGTAGTGGACGGGCTTGGGCGTGGGGGCCACCTGTGATCCCTGGGCTGGTTTGGCCGACGGTTTGGCCGACATACACGGATGATACTCGTTTGGGTCGAGGGAGTCGGGCCCGACTCCCCGGGCGACCTTTGGGCGACTCGAGCGTGGTGTGGATTCGAGCGTGGTGTGGATTCGAGCGTTCGATCTCCGCAGGGATCGGCAATGGGCTGGGGCAATGAATACTCGCCACGCCATCACCACCATCGCGCTCTGCACCCTCTGCACCCTCTGCACCCTCAGCGGGTGTGCGCAACAAGGAGAGGGCCCCGGCCCGGAGGGGGACACCTCGCTGCGGCTCGACGCGCTCAGCCCCGAGGAGCGCCTGTCGCTGAGCATGGAAGAACTGGAAGAACTGGAAGAGCTGGAAGAGCTGGAAGAGCTGGAAGAGCTGGACGCACTCGAGAGCCTCGGGTTCTTCGAGGGCGGAGACGAACACGCTCAGGAGAGCATCGCCTCCCAGTGTGGACCCGTGGGCTGGTGGTACCAGGGCAACCCGCCCACGCCCTGGTTCGACACCGCGAACTGCTACGTCACCAACCTGCCCATCGGCGCCCAGGCCTTCGTGTGGAGCAACAACTGGTATGTCCAGCCCGGCCCGGGCAACAGCTGCTCGATCGGGGTCTACGACGGGGCCAACTGTTACATCGGCTCGGCGCCGCAGGGGTCGACGGCGTTCGTCTTGGGCGGGAACATCTATTTCACGCCGACCCTGTTCACGGTGATCCCGGCGCTGACCCTCAAGACCTGCATCGGCGCGGGGACACCCGCACAGATGCTCTCCGCGTGTGAGGCCGCGACGGCGACGATGACGGACCTCTACATCACCAACGTGTGGGACTACGACATGGGCTGGGGCTCGCCCTGTCCAGCCGGGACCGCGGTCGTCCCGGGCAGCCAGTTCTACGCGGCCGGGTCGTGCAACCCCCTGCCCAACGTGGGCCCGGGCTGCACGGGCGCAGGCTCGTTCAACTACGAGTTCAAGATCGGGACTCAATGTCAGTAGAGGGTCGCGCTCACTGAAGCCAGCGGGCGACCTCGAGCGGGCGCTTGCAGCTCGGGCAGCGCGAGGCCTCGACCCGGGCCCGGTGGGTACAGCCCTCACAGCCGCGGCGGCGAAGCTTGTCCTCGGCGGCCCGCCTGAGCCCGAGGGCCAAGAGGCTCAGGGCGCTCGCCAGGATCACAAAGCCGAGCGCGATCGCGGGCGCGAGCACGACGGCGACCATGAGCCCGATGACGCCGCCGAGCTCGAGCCAGGCCAGCCAGGTCCGGGGGCTGAGCAGGCCCTCGCCGATGCCCTCGAGCTGCTCGTGCAGCCGCGCGCGCAGGTGGTGGGTGGCGACGGCGATGGTCGCCCCTGCGAGCGCCGCGGCCCAGGCGGGCAGGCCCTCGACCCCGGCGCTCGCGGCCGTGGCCTGGATGCTGCCGGCGGCGAGCGCCCCCGCACCGCCGCGCAGGGCGTAGGCGCAGAGATCGACGAGCGCCTGGAGATCTTCGTCTTGCTCGGCGAGCTCCTCGATGACGACCACGGCCAACAAAATACCGAGCCCGATGTTGGAGACCATCCACTCTTGGGGCGCCTCCATGACACCCATGCGGGCGGCGATGGCCAGGGCCAGCAAGGTCAGGCCGCCCCGGGTGCCGGCGAGCGAGCTGGTCGCGAGCAGCCTGGCGACGAGTTCGGCGACCGCGCTCATCGCAGCCACCCGGCGAGCGAGTCGAAGGCCGAGATCAGGGCGATGAACGCGAGCGCGAGCGCGACGACGGCCGCGAGCAGCAGGGCGAGGGCGAGCCCCAGGACCAGCCACTCCCAGGTCTCGATCGCCTGGCCGTGGGCCTCACGCTCGACCTGCCAATGGACATAGCGGGTCGCCGCCCAAGCGCTGAGTGCGACCTCTCCGGCGCTGAGCACCGCCTTGATCGGAAGACCGAGACCCGGCAGCAAGGTCAGGGCCTCGGTGGCGATCAAGGTCAGGGCGAGCGTGACTCCGATCAGCAGGCGGGCGGTCCACCGAGTCAGGATCCGGCGTTTGGGGCTGAGCAGGCGGCTCGCGGGTTGGAGGATGCCGACCCGGATCCAGGCGGTCGCCGCGAGCAGGACCAGGGCGCCGACCAGGGGCATCCAGCCGAGCAGCAGGTGGGCGACGCCGACCCCCACAGCCACGCCCAGGAGGTGCCTGCGGCCGCGATTTTGGATGGTCTGGGCGAGAGCCGCGCCACCGCAGGCGGGGTCGACCGAGGTCTCGCAGCGAGGACAGGGCGCGGCGCGAAACAAGGAGCGCGCGGACAGCCGCTCGGCGCAGGCCGGGCAGCGTCCGGCCCGAAGCAGGGCGAGGGCGTGGGCTCGAAGATCGCTCACAGGTCACTCTACCGTGCCCTGTGGGCGTCGTGGTCGTCGCCGAGGGAGTTGTGGAACTGTCGGTCTAGAAGATGCCGCGGCCGTGAAGTGTGGGTACCACTCGACACCCGCACCGAGTTCCGCCACGGTCGGGACATGGGGGACATGGGGGACATGGGGGACATGGCTCGGAGTTTGTGTGGGGGTGCGCTCGCGCTGGGGCTGCTCGGAGCGTGCAGCCAGGGGGAGGTCACCGACGACTCGCGCCTGTTCGCTTCGGGCTCGGACTCGGATTCGGATTCGGATTCGGGCGCGGATTCGGGTGCAGACTCGGGCGAACACGGCGCTGGCGACGACGCCTCGGACAGCGATGGCGAGAGCGACGATGGCGAGACCCAGGGTCCCTGTGGGGGCGCGCTGCCCTGTGAATCCACGGATGAGATCCCGATCTTGGAGGGTCGCGGCGCGCCCCCGCTGCCGGCCGAGATCATCGACGAGGCCCCGTGGGCGAGCGCCGGCGGAGAGCTGATTACGGGGACCGCCGCGAGCGAGAACCTCGTCGGTACCGAGCTGGGTGACAGCATCGACGCCCTGGCCGGAAACGACGGGATCCAGGGTCTCGCCGGGAGCGATCTGCTGCGTGGCGGCGCGGGCGGGGACACGATCGACGGGGGCGAGGGAGACGATCGCCTCGAGGGTGGGGCGAGCATCGACACGCTCAGGGGCGAGCTCGGGGCCGATCTCTTGATCGGTGGCGACGGCGACGACACCTTGCTCGGCGGGGATGGGGACGACGCCCTGACCGGCGATGCCCAGGCCGATCTGCTGCGCGGCGAGGACGGTCACGACCTGTTGCTCGGCGGGAGCGGGAACGACACGCTCGTCGGAGGGAGCGGGGACGACACGCTCTGGGGTCAGGGCGACGACGACACGGTCGAGGGCGGGCCGGGCGTGGATCTGCTCGTCGGTGGGGAGGGCGACGACCTCGTCGGCGGTGGCCCCGACGACGACACCTATGTGTGGCGCGCGGGCGATGGCGACGATGTGATCGACTTTGAAGACGGGGGCGTGGACACGCTGTGGATCGGCGGCTACGGGATCGCGGATCTCCAGGCTCTGCGCGCGGGCCCGGACTACCTGCTGCTCCTGCCCGAAGGCAGCATTCGCGTGTTGAATTACTTCGGCGGTGAGAATCAGATCGAGACGATTGCGATGGAGCTGTAGACGCCCGACCCGAACATAAAAACGGCCAGCCGACGGGTGTCGGCTGGCCGCTTTCGGGGGCTGTACGGGTCAGGACGGGTCAGGCGGGTCAGGGCGCAGCGCAGACCGTCAGCGGGAAGTTGTTGCTGAAGCAGCTGTAGTTGTTGTAGTTGTCCCCGAAGTTGTGGGTGATGATCTCGTCGTCGGCCTCCACGTACCAGGCCGAGGGGGCACAGCAGCCGGTGTCACCGCCATTGCCGACACCTAGCCCATCGGCCACGGCCTGCATGATGTCCGCGTCCCACAAGACGCCCTGTTGGTTGCCCGCTGTACCGGTGAGTCCGACGTTGGAGCAGGCCGTCACGGCGTTGCAATCGTCTGCGATGATCCAGCAGACGTCGTTGTAGTAGAAACCCGAGTCGCCGCAGGGGTTGTCGATGCAGGCGTCGGTGTTGAAGTCGCAGGCGTCGTCACAGGCCAGGTCGCCAGAGCTGAAGTCCTCGAGGTCGCCGCAGGTCAGCCCGCCCAGGTTCTCGCCGTCGCAGCTCTCGAAGTCCGTGTAGACGTGGCCGTCGCCACAGCTCGCGGCCTGACAGCTGTCGACGCAGGCGTCGCTGTCGTCGTCGTTGCCGTCGTCACAGGCCTCTCCGGCAGCCATGTTGAGGACACCGTCACCACAGGCCGCCGGGGTGCAGTCTGCGTTGCAGGCCTCGGTCTCGCCGCCCTCGTCGCACGCTTCCACGCCGGCGTAGACAAAGGCGTCGCCACAGGTGGCGTTGATGCAGGTCCCGGGGCAGGCGTCGGTGTCGTCGTCGTTGCCGTCGTCGCACTCCTCCATGGGGTCGACCACGCCGTCGCCACAGGTGGAGATCGTGCAGGTGTTCGAGCAGCCGTCGTCGTCGATGTCGTTGCCGTCGTCGCAGGCCTCTTGAGCGGCCATGTTGACGTAGCCGTCGCCGCACTCTGCGAGCGTACAGTCCGCGTCGCAGTTCACGGATTCGCCACCGTCGTCACAGGCCTCGCCGTCCTCGACCTCTCCGTTGCCACAGACGGCTTCAGTTCCGATTCCGGTTTCGGTTTCGGTCTCGGTCTCGGTAGTGCCGGTATCGGTGCTGGTATCGGTGCTGGTATCGGTGCTGGTATCGGTGTCTTCGCTGCCGACGTCGCCGTCGTCGGTCGTCGAGGGAGCGTCGTCCGTACAGGCCAGGGCGGTCAGGGAAAGAAGCGCAACGGAGAGTCCTAGGTGTCGCATAGGAGGATGAGACCAGGTCTTGGGCTGCCCGTCATCGCCAATTTCGTGATCGCCTCGATTGATGGGGGGGGAGTTCAATTGGGGACAGGATTCTTAATGGTGGATTTGTGTATCACTCGCGGGGGCAATTCCGTACGGAAATATTCACAATCGCGCATCTGCTCGCCCTCGAATCCACACATTCATATGTTGGTGGTTGGAAACTGTCGTCGTTGTGGATCCTTTTTCGAGCGATCGATCGAATTGTGCCCTACTCGTAGTCGACGCTGTCGAGGTAGAGGCCCGAGGCGGGCGCGGTCCCGGGCGCGGCTCGGCGGTCGCAGGCCGCCAGGATCTCCGGGAGCTCGGCCAAAGGGGTGCGACCTTCGCCGACTTTGACGATCGCCCGGACGATGTTGCGGACCATTTTGTAGAGGAAAGCGTCGGCGCGCATGCTGATCTCGATGAGCGCGGGGGTCGCGTCGTCGTGGGCGAGGGTCATCGCCATGATCGTGCGGGTGGTGCTGGCCCGGACGTAGTTGGGCTTTTTGGCGAACGACCCAAAGTCGTGTCGACCGACAAAGACCAGGCAGGCCGCGCGCATGGCCTCGATATCGAGGCGGGTCGGGAGATGCCAGACCCGGTCGCGCTCGGCCTCTGGGCAGCGGGCGTGGTTCCAGATCCGGTAGCGGTAGGTCTTGGAGACGGCCGCCTCCCGGGCGTGGAAATCCGGGCCGGCTGGGCTCAGCGCCAGGACCTGGAAATCGTCGGGCATGTGGGCGGCGAGGGCCGCGAGCGCGGCCCTCGGATCGAGGTCGGCGGGCAGGGACACGCTGGCGACCTGGCCCAGGGCGTGGGCGCCCCGATCGGTCCGCCCCGACCCCTGGACGAGGCTCTGGACGTCAAAGCAGTCGTGAATCGCCTGCTCGAGTCGACCCTGGAGCGTGGGTTTGTCGCCGTGGCGCTGCCAGCCGTAGTAGGCGCGCCCGTCGTAGGCCAAGGTCAGCCTGTAGTTGGCGAGCGGGGTCTGGGGCTGGGACTCGGTCATTCGGGGTCAGCCTCACCACGGGTGCGGAGGAAGAAGCCCGAGACGCTCGCCCGGACGCTGGCGCCGGCGGCCGGATTGATCCGGGCGATCATGTGCGGGGCCCCCGAGAGCAGCACCAGGCGGTTGGGTTTGGGCATGATGAAGTTGCCGCAGCCCATGTCCATGAGCCGCTCCGAGTAGGATTCGGTCTCGAAGCGGTAGCCCATGATCGGCATCGGGCCCTCCTGGGCGTCGAGGTCCGGATCGGTCTCGGCGAGCAGGAGCTCGCCGCCCCAGTGGGCGTTCCAGTAGGGGTGGGCGTAGTAGATGAAGGCGCCCGCGTAGAGCTCGCTGTCGTCGACGTGCCACGACAGGCCCGTGCCCTGGGGGTAGACGTAGGCCCGGGCGCTGACGTGGTCCCAGCTGTCGTCGACGAGCTCGGTGTAGTGCTCGGGACGCTCGAGCACGGCGGAGATCACCCGCTCGAGGGGGTTGGGCTCGGGGTCGGCGTCGCTTGAAGTTTCCCCTGCAGTCGAACCCGGCTCGGGGCGCTGGGTCACGACCTCGTTCCCGCCCAGGGGGACCCCATCGTCGAGTTTCCAGGCACCCAGGGAGCGGGTCACGGGGCGCAGCTCCATGAACTGAAACTCGCTCCACAGGGCGGTCCAGTCGGCCTCGCTCAAGAAGTCATCGATGACACGGAAGTTGGGGTGGGCGGCGGTCTCCGGCATGGGCAGGGGTCAGCGTTTCACCTGCGTGCGAAGGGGGCAAGGGCGCGCGGAGACAGGAGCAGCGCTCGCCGCGAGCCCGCGGCTTGACACGAATGTTACATATGGATAACTTTTGTCTCAGACATGGATGAATCCGAGATCCTAGCCGTAGCGATGGACCTGGCCGAGGCCGAGGGCGGTAGAGCGCTGACCATGGAGCGCCTGGCGGAGACGGCGGGGATCTCGAGGGCCACGCTCTACCGGCGCTTCTCGAGCAAGCGGGCCCTGACCACGGCGCTGATCGAGGCGGGCTTTCACGCCGGCCCTTCCCCCGCCTCGACACGCGCGCGGATCCTCGAGGCGGCGCGCCAGAGCATCGGCGTACGCGGGGATCTCACGGTCACCATCGAGGACATCGCGGCCGCGGCCGAGGTCAGCGCGATGTCGGTCTATCGCATCTTTGGTGATCGTGAGGCCCTGTTTCGGACCGTCATCCAAGAGATCAGCCCGCGCAGGGGCGCCCGCCGGGCGATCGATTCACGGCGTCCCGTGGCCGAGGTCCTGCGCGCGGTCGCCCGGGCCACGATCGGCTTCGCGCTGGAGAACCCGGGGATGATGCTCGTGGGCATGCTCGATACACCCGCCAGCCGCGCCATGCGGGCGCTGCAGGACGAGGGCCCGTCGACGCGGGCCATGTTGGTCGCGTACTTCGAGACCGCGATCGAGAGGGGGGAGCTCCTCGATAGTCCGCCGCGGCGACTGTTGGCCTACTGGGTCGCGAACACCATCGCCGAGCCCGTGCTCGCGCGCCAGCTCGGGGTCTCGACCCCCGAGCCCGAGCCCGAACTCGGGACCAGCGGGCGCGAGGCCGAAATCGATGCGATCGCGGTCCGGGTCGTCGACAATTTTCTGGCCGCGTTCGGAGCCCGGCGATGACCCTCGAGGTGTCGACCTGGACCCTGGACTTCGAGCAGGTCGGCCGTGGCTCGCTCGCCCAGGTTGGGGGCAAGGGCGCGAACCTGGGCGAGATGGTCGGCGCGGGCATGCCCGTGCCACCCGGCTTTTGTGTGACCACCGCGGCCTTCTCTCGGTTCATGGCCGACTGCGAGGAGGCCGGCGCGCTCATGCGGGAGATCGACGCCCTGGCGCCCGCGCAGCTCGAGCAGGCCCGCCGTCTGGGCGCCGCGCTGCGCAGCGCGATCGAGAGCAGGGCGATCCCCCCCGAGATCGAGGAGTCGATCACGCGGGCCTTCGCTGCCCTCGAGGTCCGGGCCGGGAGCGGCCAGCGGGCCTACGCCGTGCGCTCCAGCGCGACCTTGGAGGACCTCGCCGAGGCCTCGTTCGCCGGACAGCAGGACTCCTATCTCAACGTCTGCGGTCTCGAGGTGTTGCTCGATCGGGTCCGGGCCTGCTGGGCCAGCCTGTTCACGGACCGGGCGATCGCCTACCGAAAGCAGCGCGGGTTCGGATCTCAGGCCGTCGCCCTGAGCGTGGTCGTCCAGGCCATGGTCCAGTCGGAGGTCTCGGGCATCATGTTCAGCGCCGACCCGATCAGCGGGCACCGGGGTGTGGTCTCGATCGACGCCAGCTACGGCCTGGGCGAGGCCCTGGTGTCCGGGATCGTCGACGCCGACAACTACCGGATCGACCGGCGCAGCGGGGCCACGATCGAGTTTCGCCTGGGCGCCAAGGCGATCGAGATCGTGGCCTGTGAACAGGGCACGCAGACCCTGCCGGTCGACGAAGATCGGCGGGCGCGTCGGGCCCTGAGCGAGGCCCTGGTCCGGGCCCTGGTCGAGCTCGCGCAGCGGGTCGAAGCCCACTACGGCGCGCCCCAAGACCTGGAGTGGTGCTTCGAGGGGGAGGCCCTGTTTCTGGTCCAGACCCGGCCGATCACGACCTTGTTTCCGATCCCCCCGAGCGCGCCGGGGAGCGTAGGGGAGATGCTCGATGCGCCCGATTTCGAGGGCTGGGAGGCCGGTGAGGACCTGCGTGGGCCCCGGCATGTGTTCCTGAGCTTCAACCACCTCCAGGTCATGACCGATCCGATCACGCCGCTGGGGATGGACGCGATGGTTCAGATCTTCCCGGTCGGCAAGCGCCGGGATCGGGGGCCCTGCACGGAGATCAGGGTCGCCGGGGGGCGCATCTATATCGACGCGAGCGCGGCCCTGCTGCGCCGACCGCTGCGCAAACTGTTGCCCTCGATGCTGCGTGTGATGGACCCCAAGATGTCGGTCATGCTGGAGGTCGCCGTCGCCGGATCGAGCTTCACCGAGCGCGAGGGTCGGCCGCCCGCCAATATCCGCGTGTTCCTGCGGCGAATGGTCTGGCCCGTACTCCGGCGGGTGATCCCCAACCTGCTGTGGGCGGACCCCGAGCGCATGCAGGGCCGGGTCGAGTCGAGGATGGGGGAGGTGACCCGCGAGTGGGGGGCATCGCTGGCGGCCGCAGATCCGGCGGGCGACGACCCCAAGGCCCGGCTCCAGGCCGTGCGTGAGCTCCTGTGGGCGGTCATGCCCACCCTGTTCGCCGACTTCTTCTATGTCATGGCCGCCGGGATGCTCAGCTGGCGGGTGCTGAGCAAGGTCAGCGGCGGCGACCGGCGAGTCCAGGATCTGTCTCGGGGTCTCGAGGGCAACGTGACCACGCAGATGGATCTCGAACTCGGCGACCTGGCCGACCTGGCGCGGGCCGAGCCCGAGCTGCGTGAGGCCCTGCTGGCCGACGTCGACCTGCTCCGCGACCCCGAGAAGATCGTCGCTCTCGCGGGCGGTGCCGAACTTCGGGCGGGCTGGGAGGCGTTCCTGGATCGCTACGGCCACCGGGGGATCGGCGAGATCGATCTTGGTCGGGTGCGCTGGGACGAGGACCCGAGCAGCCTGCTCCAGTCGCTCGAGGGCATGTTGCGAGACCCGGAGAGGGGCGGTCATCGGCGTCGACATACCCAGGCCGGGGCCGATGCCGAGGCGGCGGCGGCGGGCCTGCTCGCGGACGCGGGTCCCCTGCGCCGGGTCCTGCTGCGGCACTTCATCGTCCGCATGCGCGCGCTCTTGGGCCTGCGGGAGCACCCGAAGTTCATGGTCATGCAGAGCCTCTTGCTGGCCCGGCGGGAGCTCCAAAAGTTGGCTGTGGAGATGGTCGCGGACGGGAGCTTGGCGCAGGTCGAGGACATCTGGTGGCTCGACCTCGGGGAGATCGAGTCTGGGCTCGGGGGGAGCCCGAGTGGTGGTGGTGGTGGTGGTGACGGTGACGGGGATCCGGTCCCGGCCTTGTCCCGGCGCGCAGCGGCCCGCCGGGTTCGCTACGCCAGCTACGCGAACCTGCGGCCGCCACGGGTGGTGACCAGCGAGGGGGAGGTTCCCCGCCCAGTCCGAAGCGAGGTGCTCGAGCCGGGGACCTACGGGGGCGTGTCGGCCTCGACGGGGGTCGTCGAGGGCCGTGCGCGGGTGATCATGGATCCCCAGCGAGAGGTCCTCGAAGCCGGTGAGATCCTGATCGCCCCGTTCACGGACCCCGGATGGACGCCCCTGTTCATCCACGCCGCTGCCCTGGTGATGGAGGTCGGCGGGCTCATGACCCACGGCTCGGTCGTGGCCCGGGAGTATGGGATCCCCGCCGTGGTCGGGGTCGACCACGCGACCACGGAGATCAGCACGGGTCAGTGGATCCGCGTCGACGGGGATCTGGGTCTGGTCACGATCTTGCCCGAGCCCGAGCCGTCCGAGCTGTCCGAACACCCGACTGGGGAGTGAAGCGTCAGGCTCCCGGGTCGGCGGGTTCGGGCTTGGGGCCCGGTTCGCCGGGTGCTGGGCTGGGCTCGCCGGGCTCGGGGACATCTGGGGGAGCTTCCGGTGGCAGCTCGCCGCAGCTCGCCCCGCTAAAAAACGCCGCGAACATCTCGGTGGCGCGCTCGGGTCCCCAGCGCTCGACCTCCGGGCCCGCGAGCACACCCGCCCGGGAGCCGTCGAGGATCCGACAGGGGGGCAGGCCCGCGCCCGGCCACCAGATCGCCACCAGATCGCCGGCTCGGGCCGGCTGCGGGCTCGAGTCCGCGTGCCGGCTCAGGGCGCTCGAGTCGGCGATGTGCAGGGCCAAGGTCGCGCGGTCGTCGAGGCGGTGGAGGCTCAGGCCGCTCTCGTCGAGCTCGGCGAAGACCTGGGCGCCCGCGCGGGAGAGGCCGGCGAGCGCCCATACACGCCCGCCCCGACCCGGGTCGACGATCTGCAGGGCCGCGGCGTCGAGTGTGTCTGGGCTCGCTCCGGGGGCGAGGTCGAGGCGGGCGATCGATCCATCTTCGAAGCCGATCACCAGGCTCTGGCCGACCCAGGCCAAAGCCGTACCCGCGCCCGGGAGCTCGATCCGGGCGAGCGGGATGTCGGGGTCGGCGGGGATCCACTCGAGCAGGCCGCCGCCGAAGGGCTGGACGACCGCCAGGGTGCCGTCGTCGGCGAGCGCCGAGATGGCTTCGCTGAACTCGGGCACCCCCGTGTTCTCGACCCGGTGTACGGCCAGAGCTGGAGCGGGGGACAGGGCCGGGTCCGGGCGGGCCGCGATCTGTCGGCTCTGGGCGCTCACAAAGGCGATCCAGCGACCGTCCGCCGAGAACAGGGGCGCGCCCCGGGGTCCGTCCGTGCTCGGGCCCTGCAGGAGTTCGCGCCAGTAGAAGCCGTAGTCCCCGGCAGACCAGGCCGCGAGCTCGCGGCCTGCGGGATCGAGGGCGACGGCGAAGCCCGTGGGTGTGGGCCTGTCCAGGGTCAAGCGGGGTGCTCCGCCGGGCAGGGGCAGGGTGCGGATACCGGCGTGGCTCTCGGCGCTGAAGCTCGACAAGCTCGCGACCACGGTCTGCGCCCGATCGTCGATCGCCACGGAGATCGGGAACAGGGTCCGGGGCACGGGGCGGCCTGGGGCCTCCTGGCCGTCGACCCCCGCGGTGCTCGGGGGCATGGCTTGGGAGGGGGCCTCGACCCGGAGCAGGCGGTGGACACCGGCGTCGAGGTCGAAGACCCGGTAGCGCGAGCGCGGCTCCAAGGTCGCGGTGACCAGGTGCGGACCGTTGGGGCTGGCCCCGAGCAGCATGGGGATCTCTTCTCCCGGGGCCCGCCAGCCGAGGTGAGTTTCATCCGAGAGGGCGGCCACGGCGAGGTTGCCCTGCGCGTCTCCGAGCGCCGCGTAGCCCTGGCCGACCGCGAGCTCCCGCTCACCACCGACCCACCAGCCGTGCTCGGGGGGCGCTGCGGCCCAATCGTCGAAGTGGTCGATGATCACCAGCCCGCCGGCGTCGTTGACCACGAAGTCCCCCACCGGGGCTCCGGCTCGGGCGTAGCCGTCGGCGCCCACTCCCAGGTCCGGGGCGAGTCCGGGGGCCGGGTCGTCGACGCTCAAAAACGGGGCTGGCTTGAACAGGGGCACCCAGATGTGGGCGATGTCCTCGAGGCGAATGGCGATCACCCAGGCTTGGGCGGGATCCCAGATCTCTCGATATGCGACGACCCCGCGGTCGAGGATCGCGATGTCCGAGTCGATGGGCCCGCGCGGATGCAGATCGCGGTGGCGCCGGCGGCGGGGCTGCCAGACCTCGACAAAGTCGGCCCGCGCGCCGGGGAAATCCCGCTCCGCGCTCGCCCGCAGGGCCGCCTGCTCGGCCTCGCTCGGCGCGTAGGCGCCGGTTTGGGTGAAGGGAGCCAGGGGGTGGTTGGCCAGCGCGTCATCGAGGGCCTGGGCCCGGAGCTCGGCTGCGGCGACGACCCCACCGCCCTCTGAGAGGGTCAGACCCGTGACGAAGTGGGCCGCGCGCCTGGACCACCGCAGGGTTGGATCCGGCTCGCGCGACCAGAGCTGCACCAGCTGTCCGTCGCTGATTGCGATCGCGTCGCTGCCGACAGCGAGCGCGGTGACCGGCGCCCTCGTGGTCACGGTCGCTGAGCCGGGGGTCTGCGGTTTCGAGCTGGGGACAGCCAGGACCCACGCTCGGTCCGGCTCGAGGCCGCCCCCGGGCTCGTCCTCGCCGGCGGTCCCGCTGTCGCGCCACGCCAAGACCCGGCCGTCGAAGCCGGCCGTGAACAGGGTGCCCTCGGGGCTCAGGCGCAGGGCCGAGACCCCGCCGGGGTGGGCGAGCTCGGCGGTCTCGAGCGCCCCGTCGACCCAGACTCGAACCCAGCCCTCGGCGTCCGCCGTGGCCAGCCGCCAGCCCTGGCCCGGGAGCGGGGGCAAGAGCGCGAGGTCTACGATCGCGGCCCGGTGAAAGGGGAGCCCCACGAGGCGCGGGCGCAGGATCGGCTCGGCGGCGGCCAAGACCGGGGCCTGGGCTCGGGTAGCGTGGGCGCCCGCGATGCACCCTGCGGTCGACGACAACCCAAAGGCCGTGGCACCGAAGGCCGTGACACCGACGGCTGCGGCCCTGATCGTGGCCCAGAGTGCGGTCGGTACCGCGCCTGGGTTCGGATCGGCATCTCTGCGGCGTGAGTCGTGCGGGTGCCGAGGTCGCGTCACGTGGGTCACGCCTCGATCTTAGCCGGCTTCGCTCTCGGGGGCAGTGGTCTGCGTCGAGCCACGCTGGATTCAGAGTGCGCACATTTGGTCGCGAAATGCGGGCGCAGCGGCACAAACCGCTGGCACAAGGGCGGGCAACCGTGTCGTTTTGAGTAGGGGTAGTTCCCCTCGCATCGCGGGTAATGCTCCGTTTTCAGGCCGAAAATTTTAGGGGTTCTCCCCCTTGCAGCTGCTGTGAAAAGTGAATTGCGTCCGATACACTGCGGCCATGCAATTTCGTCGAGCTTCGCGATTGATCCTCCTTGGACTCCCCTGCCTGTTTGCACTTCCGGCCTGTGGTGACGACGGAAGTTCGGAGGACAACGCGAGCGTCGGCACCGGCACCGACTCGGACACCAAGACCGGATCCGACGCCGAGTCTGCGGACGAGATCGGTGACATGGACGCGGACACGACCACGGCGGACACGACCACGGCGGACACGACCGCCGACGACGGGACGGCCGACGAGACGACCACCGCAGACACGACCGCCGACGACACGACCACGGCGGACACGACGGCCGACGACACCACCACCAGCGACGACGAGAGTGCCGACGACGAGAGTGCCGACGACGAGAGCGCCGAGGGCTCCGAGACCGGCGAGCCCTGTGGGGGCGGCGGTGAGGGCTTCGACTTCAGTTACCTGTGGGTCGCCAACACCAACGAGGGCAGCGTCTCGAAGGTCAACACCCAGACCGTGGTCGAAGAGGCCCGCTACCGCACCGGCCCCAACAACGTCTCGCTGAGTCCCTCGCGGACCACGGTCAGCTTCGACGGACACTACGCCCTCATCGGCAACCGCAACGCCGGCAGCGTGACCTTGGTCGCCGCCGACGAGGCCGACTGCATCGACACCAACAACGACGGCGAGATCACGACCTCCCTGGGGCCCAACGATCTGCTCGACTGGGGCGACGACGAGTGTGTGCTGTGGTCGACCGACCTCCCGGACGTCGGCGCGGGCGCCCAGTCCGGCCCCCGCGGCATGACCTTCGACCCCGGTGAGTTCAACGACCTGAGCTGCACCTACGACAACCCCAAGGTCTGGGTCGGCTGGCACGGAACCCAGGCCACGCAGACCCACATGGCTCGCCTCAACCCCGCCGACGGCGTGATCGAGGAGATCGTCGACATCGACAACTGGACCATGGGCTGGTCGAACTACCCGCCCTACGGCGCCGCTCTCGACGGTGACGGCGACGTGTGGTTCACGGCCCTGCGCGGCGAGGTGTTCCGAATCAACTCGGACGACCTGAGCCTGGACCGCTGGGCCATGCCCGCCAGCGCCCAGGCCTACGGCATGACCGTGGATCCCAACGGCGACGCCTGGTTCGGCGGCTGCTCGGGCCCGGTCACCGTGTTCGACTCGGAGCTCGAGACCTTCACGGCCATCCCCAACACCCAAGCTTGTCACCGCGGCGTCGCGGCCGACAGCATCGGCAACATCTGGGTCGCCTCCAACGGCCCCTGTGGCCTGGTCCAGATCGACGCGGAGACCAAGACGGTCATCAAGTTCCACACCGCGGCCGACTTCGAAAACCAATGCTCGACCCCGGTCGGCGTCAGCATCGACGTCGAGGGCTTCGTGTGGATGGTCGACCAGGCCGGCTGGGCCTGGAAGATGGACCCGGAGACCTACGCCAAGGAGATCGTCATGATCGCCGGCAACCACTACACCTACTCGGACATGACCGGCGGCGGCTTGGTCGCCAACATCAACCCGCAGTAGCCCACCCAGTGGCTCACCCGGTCGCCCACCGGCCGACACAGGGTGAAACAAGAGCGCCCCCACCGGAGACGGTGGGGGCGCTCTTATTTGTGGTCCAGGCCGGGCCGGGTCAGCTGCGGGTCAGCTTCCGGTACTTGATGCGCTTGGGGACCATGGCGTCGTCGCCCAGGCGACGCTTGCGGTCGCGCTCGTAGTCCTCGTAGTTGCCCTCGAACCACACCACGCTCGAGTCACCCTCGAAGGCCAGGATGTGGGTGGCGATGCGATCGAGGAACCAGCGATCGTGGCTGATGACGACGGCGCAGCCGGGGAAGGCGAGCAGGGCGTCCTCGAGGTGGCGCAGCGTGTCGACGTCGAGGTCGTTGGTGGGCTCATCCAAGAGCAGGAGGTTGCCGCCGGCCTTGATGAGCTTGGCGAGGTGGACCCGGTTGCGCTGGCCGCCCGAGAGGGTGCCGACCTTTTGCTGCTGGGAGGCGCCGTTGAAGTTGAACTTGCCGACGTAGGCCCGGGAGTTCATCTCGACCCCACCCAGATCGATGGTGTCCTGGCCTTCGCTGATCTCCTGCCAGACCGAGTTCTCCGGGTCGAGGGCGTCGCGGCTCTGGTCGACGTAGGCGATGTCGACGGTCTCGCCGATCTTGAGGGTGCCCTCGTCGGACTCGACCTGGCCCGAGATCATGCGGAACAAGGTGGTCTTGCCGGCGCCGTTGGGGCCGATGATGCCGACGATGCCACCGCGGGGGAGGGTGAACTCGACCCCCTCGAAGAGGAGCTTGTCGCCGTAGGCTTTGCGCAGGCCCTTGGCCTCGACCACGATGTTGCCCAGGCGCCGGGTGAAGGGCACGTGGATCGAGGTCGTGTCGCGCTTGCGGTTCTCGGCGCTGTTGAGGAGCTCGTCGTAGGCACGGATCCGGGCCTTGCTCTTGGCCTGCCGGGCCTTGGGGGTCATGCGGATCCACTCGAGCTCGCTGGCGAGCTCGCGCTGGCGGGCGCTGGCCTTCTTCTCCTGCTGGGCGAGGCGCTTTTGCTTTTGCTCGAGCCAGCTCGAGTAGTTGCCTTCCCAGGGGATGCCCTTGCCGTTGTCGAGCTCGAGGATCCAGCCGGCCACGTTGTCGAGGAAGTAGCGATCGTGGGTGACGGCGACGACCGTGCCCGGGTACTCGTGGAGGTGGTTCTCGAGCCAGGCCACGGACTCGGCGTCGAGGTGGTTGGTGGGTTCGTCGAGCAGGAGGATGTCGGGGCGCTCGAGCAAGAGTCGGGTCAGGGCCACGCGGCGCCGCTCACCGCCGCTGAGGGTGCTCACGTCGGCGTCACCGGGGGGGCAGCGCAGCGCGTCCATGGCGAGCTCGAGGGTGTGCTCGAGCTGCCAGCCGTCGCCGGCGTCGATCTTGTCCTGGAGGTTGCCCTGCTCCTCGAGCAGGGTGTTCATCTCGTCGTCGGTCATCGACTCGCCGAACTTCATCGAGATCTCCTCGAAGCGCTTGAGCGTGTCCCGCATCTCGGAGACGGCCTCCTCGATGTTGCCCAGCACGTCTTTGCTCTCGTCGAGCTCCGGCTCTTGCGACAGGTAGCCGATGCTCACGCCCTCGGCGGCCCAGGCCTCACCGATGAACTCCTTGTCGCGGCCGGCCATGATCCGGAGCAGGGTGCTCTTGCCGGAGCCGTTGTTGCCGAGCACGCCGATCTTGGCGCCAGGGAGGAAGGACAAGTGGATGTTCTCGAACACCTTCTTGCCGCCGGGGTAGACCTTGGCCAGGCCTTGCATCGTGTAGATGTACTGATGAGAGGCCATTTTCGGCGGGAGTCTAACCGCCGCCGCGGCGGGGGAAAAGCGCGTCTGGGCGGGTCCAAGCTCACGTTTGGGCTTTACCCGGGGCCGGTCCACCCTCAAGATCCCGGCGGATGGCAGACCAGCATCGGCCTCCCAACGAGGCGCCGGCCGCGAGCAACGGCCGGGCCTTCAAGTCCTGGGCGCTGGAGAACTCGCTCAAGCGCTACGGGGTCGGCGAGTGGGGTCGGGCCTTCGTCGGGGTCGACGTCCAGGGGCGGCTGACCTTCAAGGCGCCCGAACTGCCCGAGCTCGATCTTCAGGCCGTCGCCCTGCTGCTCCGGGGCCAGGGCGTGGACGCACCCTTCGTGCTCCGCTTCCCGACCATGATCGCCGCCGCCATGCACAGGCTGCACGCCGCCTTCGAGGCCGCCGCGCTCAGCCACGGGTTCAAGGGTGATCACATGGGCATGTACCCGCTCAAGGTCAACCAGCGGCGCAGCGTGGTCGAGACGGTGATCGCCGCCCGGGAGCGCTGCCGCTACGGGCTCGAGGCCGGCTCCAAGCCGGAGCTGCTCTTGGCCCTGCTCGCGCCCGTGGTCGAGGCCCCGCTGATCTGCAACGGCTACAAAGATCGGGAGTTCATGCGTATGGCCTTCCACGCGGCCGAGCTCGGCCACGAGGTGGTGGTCGTGCTCGAGAGTGTGCTCGAGGTCCGGCGTTACCTGGACGTGCTCGGGGAGCGCCCAGATCCATCCGAGACTAGGGGCTGGCGGGCCACGCCCTACATCGGCATGCGGGCCAAACTCTACAGCCGCGGCAGCGGGCGCTGGCAGAGCTCCGGCGGAGAGTGGGCCAAGTTCGGGCTGACCACCAACGAGATGCTGGAGGTCGTGCGTCAGCTCGACGCCGCCGGGGCCCTCGATCGTCTGGCCCTGCTCCACTTTCACATCGGCTCCCAGATCACCCAGATCAAGCGGATCAAGACGGCTGTGCGCGAGGGGGCCCGGCTGTGGGCCTCACTGCGCTCGCGCTGTTCGGGGCTGCGCTACATCGATCTGGGTGGGGGTGTGGGCGTGGACTACGACGGCAGCCGGACGTCCTATCCAAGCTCCGCCAACTACTCGATCGAGGAGTACGCCAGCCAGGTCGTGTTCGAGATCTCCGAGGTCGCCCGGGAGCTCGAGTTGCCCGCGCCGACCATCATCACCGAGAGCGGCCGGGTGTTGGTCGCCCAGCACGCCGTGACCGTGGCCGAGCTGCGCGAGGTCCAAGGGGAGCTCCTGCCGATCCCCGCGGCCTCCGAACGCGAGAACCGGCTGATCTCCGACCTGCGCGAGACCCTGGCCGGGATCACGGTCAAGAACATCGAGGAGTACTTTCACGACGCCCTCGACTTTCGGGATGAGGCCCTGCAGCTGTTCTCGCGCGGCTACCTGAGCCTCGAGGACCGGGCCAGCGCCGAGGGCCTGTTCCACCGCATCCGCCTCGAGTGCGCGCGCCTGATCAGGCAGATGCCCCGGCCCCCCGAGGAGATCGTCGACTACCTGGAGCTCGCCCACGTGAAGTACCTGGCGAACTTCTCGATCTTCCAGTCCCTGCCCGACAGCTGGAGCATCGACCAGGTGTTCCCGGCCGCGCCCTTGTCGGGGCACGGGGCCGTGCCGACCACCAACGCCCAGGTCGTCGACATCACCTGCGACAGCGACGGCTGCGTCAAGACCTTCGCCCACCCCGAAGACAACCTGAAGTCCCTGCCCCTGCACCCGCCGCCCAGCCGCAGCGACGAGCCCTACTTCTTGGGCTTCTTCATGACCGGGGCCTATCAAGACAGCCTCTCGAACGCCCACAACCTGTTTGGTCGCTGCCACGAGGTCATCGTTCGGCGCGCGGACCAGAGCGATGAAAGCCAGGGCGTCCATGCCGACAGCGAGCGCCTGGCGACGGCGGGCGAGCTCGGGGACGGCCTGTGGCTGGAGCTGCGCCGGGGCGCGAGCGTGGGCGAGATGCTGGAGACCATGGACTTCGACGCCGAGGGTCTGCGGGCGCAGATGCGAGCGCGCCACGGCGAGGGGCAGACCTCGCAAGGTTGCGCCTGGGCCCTGCGCTTGCTCGACGCTTACCCCTACCTCACCCAGGCCTGAGCCACTCCTGAGCCGCTCCTGAGCCCACCTTCAGCGGGGCCTCAGCGGGGCCGCATCTGGTTGGGGTTGAGCCCGACCTTGTCGCGGATCAGTCGTCGCAGCGTAGAGGTGTCGCGATAGCCGACCCGCAGGGCGATCTCCAACAGGGGCTCGGTGGTGGTGCGAAGCAGGTGGCTGGCGTGTTCGACCCGAATGCGGCGGACGAATTCGACTGGGGTCTCCCCGGTGGCGGTCGCCAAACGCCGGGCCAAGGTCCGCTTGGAGAGGCCCTTGGCCCGGGCCATCTCGTCTACTGAGAACCCCGCCGCAAGGTGCTCGCGCACCCACGCGTCGAGCTCTCGAAAGTCCTCGTGGGGCTCCGAGAGATAGCCGGGGATCATGTATTGGGACTGGGAGGGGCGAGCATCGAGCAGCAGCAGGGCCGCCACTTCTCGACACAGCTCGACCCCGTACACCAAGGTGACCAGCGCCATCGCCAGGTCGGTATGGGCAAAGGCCGCCCCGGCGCAGTGCATGCGTTGGTCCACGGTGATCATGCGGCGGGCGTCGAGTTTTACGGCCGGGTAGCGGGCTGCGAAGGACTCGGCGAAGTACCAGGTGGTCGTCGCCTGTCGCCCGTCGAGCAACCCGGACTCGGCGACCACCCAGGTCCCGGTGCACGCGGTTGCGATGTGAGCCCCGGATCGGTACTGGGCCCGCAGCCATTTGGAGCTGCCCCCGGCCACACACTCGTCCACATGATGGATGACCGACTCCGGGTCGTGGCGGGCGTAGAACCCCGGCACGACCACGATGTGGGACCGTTTCGCGGTCGGTCCACTCGTGGGTCTCAGCTGATGTCCGCCTGCGCTGCGCACCGCCTGTCCATCCAAGGTCACCAGCTCGACGCTCGCCTTGACCCGGTCACCCGCGAGGTCGGAGGCCACCCTCAAGGTGTCGAGCACGATGTGCAAGGTGACGTCGAAGACGTTGGGGAGACACAAGACTCGGACCGGAAGCATTGGCAAAATCGGTCTCTTTATTGTCGATTTTGCCATCTGGGAGAAGCCTGCCTGATCCCCTAGCTTGAATCAACAGAGCGAATCGGAGCCGAGACATGAACAGCCACATCAGCCACATCAGCCATACATCCACAGACGTCATCGCAGCCGCCCGCAGCTGGGCCCGCGCGTTCAACAACCGGGACGCCGAGGCCTGCGCGGCCTGCTACACCCACGACGCCAAGGTCTCGGCTCGACCGCTCGCGGAGGTCCAGGGGCGAGCCGAGATCGCCGAGTTTTGGGCCCAACTGATCGACTCGGGCTACGGGAACGTCCGCTACCTCGATCCTCAGGTCCGCTTCGCCTCGGAGAAGGTCGCGTTTTTGACCTCGCCCTGGGCCATGAACAAGGCTCGGGGCATGATCCACGAGGAGCGCTGGGAGCTGTGTGAGGGACGCTGGCTGCTCGCCGACGACCACTTCGAGATCCTCGACCAGGTCGACTGTACCGAAGCCGCCGCCGATATCGTGCTGGTCCACGGAGCGTGGATGGGCGCCTGGTGTTGGGACGGGGTCATCGAGGCGCTCGCGGAGCGGGGTATTCGAGCGAGCGCGGTCGAGCTCGCCGGGCACGGACTTCGCAGTGATGTCGCTGCCCCCGACTCCCTGGATGTGTACGCCGAAGATGTCGTCCGAGCGCTCTCGTCCCATGGTCGGCCGGTCGCGCTGGTGGGCCACAGTCTCGGTGGATTGGTGGCCAGCCGAGCCGCTGAGCTCGCGCCCGAGTTGGTGCGGTCGCTGAGCTACGTGAGCGCGTTTCTGCTGCCCGAGGGCGCATCGTTCTCCGCCGCGTGTGCGGGCCTCGAGGGATCGATGATGACCGACAACCTGGCCTACAGCCCCGACCAGAGCCGGGTGGGAGTACACGAGTCGGCGCTGCACCAGGCGCTCGCCCACGATCTCTCGGCCGAGGCCTTCGCGGCCAGCGTGCCCAAGTTGGTGCTCGAAGCGACCGGACCCCTGACGACCCCCCTCGACATCAGTCGCCCTCGCTGGGGCCGGATCCCGCGCTACTTCATCGAGTGCACCGAGGACCGGGCCATCCCGCTGGCGCTGCAGCGGAGCATGCACCAACGCTGGATAATGGAGGGGGTGTATCGGCTGCGCTCGAGCCACTCGCCCATGCTGTCCAAGACCGACGAACTCGCGGCGGTGCTAGCGACCATCGCGGCTTCTTGAGTCCGCGTCCGCGTCCCGGGTGAGCGACGGCGGGCCGGGTCGCTCGGCGGTCTGCTCCTGCGGTCTGCTCCTGCGGTCTGCTCCTGCGGTCTGCTCAGCTTCAGGGGCTCCGTAGGCTGGCCAGCGCGGCGCTCAAGACCGCGTCCTCGCCCCGGGTGAGGGCGTCGAGATTGGGCGCGGCCGCGAGGGTCGGGCGCACACCTCGGCCCCACAGTCGGGCGCCGTCGCTGCGTCGGACTTCGCTGTGGGTGAAGCGCAGTCGCCAGCCTCCGGGCAGCCACAGGAAGGTGGGGGGGCCGGCCAGGTCGCCCGCGCTCGCGCTGCCGACGATGTCCAGATTGGAGAGTCCGAGGCCGTCGAAGCCGGCGAGCTCGGCCTCGGCCCGACCTCGGGTGCGGTGATCGACGAGCAGGGCCACGGGCAGGGCGAGGGGGTTCGCGGCCGGCTCGACCCGCTGTTCGCGGGCCAGAGAGAGGGTCAGGGCGTGTTCGCCCGCGTGCGGCCCGGCCAGCATTCGGCTGTGCGTGGTCGTCTTCGGGGTGCGCACAAAATGGGCGAGCAGGGAGCGGCGTGGGTCGGCGAGCGGCCCCCGAAGATCGAAGATCGCGGCGGCCGGTCGGCGGGTGCGGATACGGCGGGCGAGGGCGTCGAGGTTGGAGATCCGGGTGAGGTCGGCGTAGACGACCGAGGCGGATTCGGATTCGGATTCGGATTCGGATTCGGATTCCCGGGAATTTTCGCCGAGCATGGTGAACGCCTCGGCCGGTCGGGAGTCGGCGCCGGCCGGCCGTCGATCGTCGCGTAGCCCGGCGCCGAGGCGGTGGACCAAGCGGCGCTCGCCGTCGGCGCTGCGGACCTCGATCTCGACGAGGGTGCCGCGCTCAGGGCGGGAGAGCAGGGTGTCGAGGCCTCGGCCCAGGCGGGCGCTGGGGGTCGCCGCGGCCGTGCCCGCCGCGACCTCGGCGAGCAGGGTTTCGATCGCCGTACCGTCGATAGCGATGACCACGTCGCCCGGCTGGGGACCTTCGCCGGGACCCGCTCGGCGCCCTCGATGGGAGCGTCGGTGGGTACCGGGGAGAGGCGCGATCACGACTCGGTCTTGGACCCACGCCAGGCCCACGGCCGGCTGCCAGCGCCTCGGAGGGTGGGCGCCAGCGTGGGTGAGCAGGGCGGCGTTGCCATCGCCGAGCTCGGCCACCATGGCGCGCAGGACCGCGGCGAAGCGCTCGGGAGAGGCAGATTCGGCCGCCCCACACAGCGCCCGGCGCAGGAGCTGGTGGCCCCGGGGGTCGCCGCTGGTGGCCGTGGCGGCGCTGAAGTGCGGGTAGAAGTAGCGCAGGGCCGACCACGCGCGAACGACCGTGAGCAGGCGAGTCGCCCGATCGTCGAGGCTGTAGTCGAGGGCGGCGCTGTCGTCGAAGGCCGGGGCGGGCTCGGGCGCAGGGCGGAGCGGGGGAGCGGGGGTCCACAGCGCGAGCGGGACCCTGGCGCTCAGGCCCCGGGTGAGCGCCAAGGTCGAGACCAGGGCCGGAGACAGGGGCTCGAAGTCGGGGTCGGCGTCGGTGCAGGGGGGACAGATCTCGCCCGAGCCCCGGCTCGGGTCTGAGGACGCGCGCCTGGTCGCGCGCCCGGTTGCTGCAGCCCCGCAGTCGGTCGGGTCCGAGGCCGGATCTCGCCAGTGCCTGCGGGCGCAGCCCGGTTGGCCCCGCAGCCCCTCGGAGAAGCCCAGGCGCCGCCACTGGACGATGTACATCCCGTCCGCGGCGGTGAGCAGATCGGGGTGCAGAGGGGGCTTGGGGTCGGTGGGGTCGCTGGATTCGGTGGGGTCGCTGGATTCGGCCGAGCTTGGGGTTTCTGAGGTCTCGCTCGAGCTTGGATTCTCGCCAGGGTCGCCGTCGACGGTCGGGCTGTGTTTGGAGTCCCGGTGGTCGTCGTCCCGGTCGTCGGAGTCCCGGTCGCCATCGCCATCGTCATCATCATCATCATCATCATCATCATCATCGTCGTCCCGGTCGTCGGAGTCCCGGTCGCCGTCGTCATCCCGGTGGTCGTCGTCTTGGTCGTCGCCGTCTTCTTCTTGGTCGTCTCGGTTGTCGTCTTGGTCGTCTTGGTCGTCTTGGTCGTCTCGGTTGTCGTCTCGGTTGTCGTCGTCGTCGTCTCGGTCGTCGTCTCGGTCGTCGTCGTCTCGGTCGTCGTCTTGGTTGTCGTCGTCGTCTCGGTCGTCGTCGTCGTGCGCGTCCTGATCGCCGTCCTCGTCGTCGGAGCGGCGTCGCGCCGGCGGGCCGGGGCGGGCGCCCGTGGACTTGCCGTGGGTCTCGATCCCGTCCTCTGGATCTCGGGCCCGGTCGGGGGTGGTCCCCGGTTCGGGACACGCGGGGCCGCTCCCGTCCTCGGCGTCTGCCGAGGACGGCGCCGCGGCCCGCCACAGAGCGGCCGTGGGCGCGACCTCGGCAAACAGGCCGCGCAGGCCCTCGGCGAGTTCGAGGGGGCTGTGGGCCTGTTCCAGGCTGCGCACACCCGCGAGCAGAGTGGGCTCCCAGGCCGAGCTGGCGGCTGCGTCGCTCGGGTGCAGCCAGCGCAGGGCGGCGCTGTACTCGGCCAGCGCGGTCAGGTTCTCTGCGCCGCGCTCACTCAAGACACGCGCGCGCTCGGGTCCGCCGGTGGGCAGCTGGGTCGGGCTGGGCCGGGCGCAGGCGAACGCGGCGAACCCCGTGCTGCTGGTCCAGAGCCACGTACGCCGCGAGATCGGTGGGCCGCTCACCGCCGGATTGTCGGAGAGATCGGGACCGCGCTCAAGTCCAGTTCAGAGCCCTCCCAGGCCGCTCTCGCCAGGGGCGTCTGGGTTCGGTTCGATCCCCGCTCGATTCGGACTCAATTCGGACCCGATTCGGCCGCGAGCCCGGCGTCGATATCCTCGAGCAGGGCCTCGATGTGGGCTCGGTGGGTCCGAAAGCTCAAGATACACACCCGCAGGGTCACGGCGGGTCCATCGGCGGTCGGCAAGAGGGTGCTCGAGAGGTAGGTGCGGCCGCCCGCGTTGATGCGCCCGAGCAGGTCTGTGTTGCGCCGGTTGTAGTCTTCGAGCGCCTCTTTGGGCGCCTTGCGCAGGCGAAAGGCGAGCGTCGAGAGCTGCTCGCGGGCGACGATCTCCAGGGGGGCGCCGGCGTCGACGCGTGTGTCGAGGCCGTCGGCGCACAGCTGGGCCAGGGCGAGCTTCTCCTCGAGGGCGGATCGAAAGGCCTCGGCGCCGTGGAGCATGAGCGGCAGCCACAGGCGGAGCCCGCGAAAGGGGCGCGAGAGCTCCGGGCCCAGGTCGGCGGGGCTGGGCAGGGGATCGGAGCTGGGGTCGAAGTCCCGCAGGTACTCGGCCTCGCCCGCGTGCGCTGCGGCCAGGCGCGCCCCATCTCGAACCATGAGGCAGCCGGTCCCGTAGGGCAGGAACATGCCCTTGTGGGGGTCGAAGCAGATCGAGTCGGCGAGCTCGATGCCCCGCAGGCGCGCGCGCCCCGATGCGCACAGCTGGAAGCAGCCTCCGTAGGCCCCGTCGACGTGCAGCCACAGATCTTCGTCGGCGCAGATCTGGGCGAGCTCGGGCAGGGGATCGATGGCGCCCGTGTTTGTGGTCCCGGCCGACGCGATCACACAAAAGGGGCGCAGGCCCTGGTGTCGATCGGCGTCGAGCTGGCGCTGGAGGGCCGCAGGGTCGAGGCGGAACAGGGGGTCGACAGCCACGGCGCGCAAGTTGGCGCGGGGGATGCCGAGCATGGCGACCGCCTTGGCGATGCTGTGGTGGGCCTGCGCCGAGGTGTAGACGATCGCCCGCGAGTAGTCGCCGCTGTCTGCGAAGGCGTGGTGGCGGGCGCTGATCAGCGCCGAGAGGTTGGCCATCGAGCCCCCCGAGGTCAGCAGGCCCCGAGCCTCGGGGCCGTAGCCGAACTCGTCCAGGAGCCAGCGCAGCACGTCCTGCTCGAGGCGAACACAGCCGGGGGCGGCCATGGACAGGCCCGTGTAGCGGTTGCCCGCGTCGGCGATCATATTGGCGAGGGCCGTCGCGTACAGGCCCCCGCCGGGCACGTAGGCGAGGTAGCCCGGGCCCGTGGTCTCGAGCCCGGCCTGCATGGCCAGGCCGATCTTGGCGATCGCCGCCTCCACGCCGCCCTCGAGTGGGCGCTCGGGGATGGGGACGCTGGCCTGGGCGGCGAGGCGTCGACCGGGGGCACCGATCAAGCCCGCGGCCGGACGCTCGCCGGCCGTACGAACCAGCTCGAGGGTGAAGGCGCTGGCGGCCTGCATCCACGCGGTCTGGGTGCCGCGGTCGGGCTCGAGCATGCCCGTGTCCACGGGTGCGTCGAGGCGGGCCTGGAGCGGGTGGGGAGCCGGACCTTCGATGGGGACGCGGTGCAGCTCGAGCAGCTCGGCGGACGGCGGCGCGTGGTTGGCCTGCCCCCTAGGCGAGCCGTCTGTCGCTGATCGCAGCCCGGCCTCGGGTTCGATCGGTGCACCCGGCTCGTCTGCCGGTGTGGGTTCGTCGGTGGTCGCGGGGGGCGTGCGGACGTCGTCTGGATCGAGTGGCATCGACGCTGGGATCCTAACAGCCCGCGCTGAGACCCCTCGTTGGTGGGTCGAGGGATTCCAGCGTGGGTCTCGGGGCGCCGCGTGGGCATAGACAAACCGGTACCATCGCGCGATGGAGCTCCGCGCTTGGTTCTCGTGTGTCGCCGGTTGCCCGGGGCGCCACAGCCTCACCGAGGTCATCTATCGCTGTCCGAGCTGCCGCGGTCTGCTCGAGGTCGTCCACGACGAGCAAGCCCTGCGCGCCCGGGCACCCGCGGCCTGGATGCGCCTCTTCGACGAGCGTTACCTGCGGACCCGCTGGCCCTACGGCAGCGGCGTGTGGGGCAAAAAAGAGTGGGTCCAGCCGGAGCTCGCCGACGAGAACGTGGTGTCTCTGTTCGAGGGCGGCACGAACTTGTTTTGGGCCGAGCGCTACGGTGCCCAGCTGGGCCTGGGCGATCTATGGATCAAGCAGTGCGGGACCAGCCACACCGGATCCTTCAAAGATCTGGGCATGACCGTGCTGGTCTCGACCGTCAAGCAGATGCGGGCCGAGGGCAAGCCGATCCGCGCGCTGGCCTGCGCGTCGACGGGCGACACCTCGGCTGCGCTCGCGGCCTACGGGGCGGCGGCGGGCATCCCCGTGGTCGTGCTCTTGCCGGCCGAGAAGGTCAGCGCGGCCCAGCTCATCCAGCCGATCGCCAACGGGGCCATGGTCTGCAGCCTCGACACGGACTTCGACGGTTGTATGAAGGTCGTCCAGCGGCTCACGGACACGGACCGGGGCGACAGCGGCATCTACCTCGCAAACTCCATGAACTCGCTGCGGGTCGAGGGCCAAAAGACCATCGCCTTCGAGATCGTCCAGCAGTTCGACTGGGAGGTCCCCGATTGGGTGCTCGTGCCCGGCGGGAATTTGGGCAACGTCTCGGCGATCGCCAAGGGCTTCCTGGAGATGCAGCGCGGCGGTCTGATCACCGCCCTCCCACGCCTGGCCTGTTGTCAGTCGGCCCAGGCCAACCCCCTGTTTCGGGCCTACGAGCGCGCGCGCGCGGCCGGGCGAGACATGACCCAGGACGACTTCGAGGCCGTGCAGGCCGGGCCGACCTTGGCCTCGGCGATCCAGATCGGCGATCCGGTCAGCCTCGGCAAGGCGGTCCAGGCGATCGCGGCGACCCGCGGGGTGGTCCTCCAAGCCAGCGAGGCCGAACTCGCCGATGCCAGCGCCCGGGCGGATCGAACGGGGCTGTTCACCTGTCCACACACGGGGGTGGCCCTGGCTTGTCTCGAGCAGCTGGTCGCCGCCCAGACCATCTTGCCCACCGACAAAGTCGTGGTGGTCTCGACCGCCCACGGGCTCAAGTTCACCGAGTTCAAGGCCGGCTATCACGCCCAGACCTTGGGCTTCCCCAGCGCCCACGCGAACCAGCCGATCGCCATGACCGGCGACCCAGACCAGGCCGTGGGTGAGCTGCACCGCCTGCTCGACGCGCGAGAGTGAGCACGCGGGTCGTGCCGGGCGAGTCGGCTCAGTCCGCGTGACAGCGCAGGTCGGCGGGCGGATCGGGGAGATCTCGTGTCGCCGTGAAGTCCATCGCTATCTCACGGGTAGTTTCCGCGCGCTCACCCGGGTTGGGGTGGGTCGACAGCAAGATCGCCGCGCCGGGCATGGATCCCTGCATCTCCTCGAGGCGCTCGAAGAAGGTGGCCATCCCGGTCGGGTCGACCCCGGCGGCCATGAGAATGCGGCGGCCCCCCTCGTCTGCGTCCCGCTCCTGGTCGCGGCTGTGCGACTGGGAGGCCAGGCCGTCCGCGGCGAAGGCGATGGCCTCGAGGTCCGTGCCCCCGAACACCATGGAGACCAGGGCGAGCCCGCCGACGCGGCGGAGCACGGCCCGCATCCCGTGTCGGTTGGTCACGTGGGTCATCTCATGCGCGAGCACGGCGGCGACCTCCTCCCCACTCTCGGCGGCCTCGAGCAGGCCCATGTTCACGGTCACGAACCCACCGGGGAGCGCAAACGCGTTGACCTCCTCGGACTCGACGACGACGAACTGAAACACGAACTCGCCGTCGGTCTCGGCGATCAGGGGCCCGGTGAGGCTCTCGACGTAGGCGAGCGGCCCGGGGTCGGTACACTGATCTTCTGGGGGTGCCAGCTCGGCCCAGTTTTGCTCACCGAGGGCGACATCGACCTCGGTGGGTACCCAGTCGACCAGCTTGGCCGCGATGGCTCCCAAGAGCTGCAAAGCCAACCATCCGACGACTAGGATCGCGACCAGAGCGATGCCCAGATTACGCCACAGCTTCGAGGTGTTGCGTTTGTCCCCAAACCCACCTTCGTGATCAATCGGAGTGGTCGGAGTCGGAGGGGGAGGGACGACGTAGTCACTCCCTCCGCCGTCGCCCCTGCTCGGGCCTTGGGGCGATGGCGCCCCACGGCCATAGACGTCCGGGGGGCTCGGAGTGCCGTAGGGGTGACCCGGCTCTGGGGGTGCTCCATAAGGGGACGAAGACCCACCAAAAGGTTGTCCCCCAGAACCTGGGAATGGCTCTGGAGGTTGTCCTGGAGGCACTCCATAGGGAGATGGGGGCCCGCCAAAGCTCGCCTGCCGGGGGCCCGGGGCCCGACCGAAATCAGGCGCGGGGCGGGGAGCGTAACGGGTCACAGGGGGGCCAGACGCAGGTCCCTCCGGGTAGTTGGTGGCCGGAGGGTGCGCTGACGCGGGTCCGCTGGGGAACGGGCTCGCTGGATTTTTGGCCCCCGCGCTGGGATCGCCCCGATCGAGGCGCGTAGGGTCACTCGAATTGCTTGGTGAGACCACTTGCGATTGACCCAGCGAATATCCGATTGTTTCCCCCGTCCCGCAAGCGGCGCTTTGCTTCAGCGACTCGCCGTTTCGGTTCACTCCTCATTCCACCACGACACCTCCGCTCATCACGGATCAAGTTCGCGCACCCGCACTTGCACGCGGCGGCCTGCGCACGGAGAGCAATGCAGCACCAAATTGAATTCGGGCCGGCCTTCGCCTGGTTGAAGGTCCAACTCGCCCCTAACGAGATGATTCAGGCAGAAGCCGGGGCGATGGTTCGCCAGACTCCCGGTCTGACCATGGACACTCGCCTCAACGCCGGGCGTAACGCCGGCTTTTTCACCAAGTTCAAGTCCTTCTTCGCGGCCATCGCCCGGAAGTTCCTCGGCGGTGAGACCATGTTCGTCAACGACTTCCACGGCCCCCAGGGCGGTGAAGTCGTGCTCGCGCCCAGCCTCGCTGGGCACATCATGCACCAGCAACTCGACGGGCAGCGCAAGCTGTTCATCCAAGCCAGCGCCTACTTGGCGAGCACCGGCTCGGTCGACACCAAACTCAAGTTCGGTGGTCTCAAGTCGATGCTCGGCGGTGAGGGCCTGGTCCTCCAAGAGTGCACGGGCCAAGGCGACGTGTTCATCAACAGCTACGGTGGCATCACCGAGGTCCCGATCGACGGGACCTTCGTGGTCGACACCGGTCACATCGTGGCCTTCGACGGCGACGTCAACTTCAAGGTCCGGGCCGCGGGCAGCGGCGGCGGCTTCAACCTGAAGGCCTTCCTGTTCTCCGGCGAAGGCCTAGTCTGTGAATTCACAGGCAAAGGTCGGGTCTGGATTCAGTCCCGTAACCTCGGCGCCCTGGTCGGGTGGCTCACCCCTCACCTGCGTTGATCGGAGCCATCCAAAATGGAAATCGAAATCATGTACCGGCCGGCTCACACGCTGGCGATGTGCAACCTCAACCCCAACGAGATGATCCGCGCCGAGTCTGGCGCGATGGTCTCGATGACCCGCAACATCGCGGTCGAGGCGGCCGCCAAAAACCCGGCCGACGGCGGCCTCGGCAAGCGGATGCTCAAGGGCCTCAAGCGCATGGCGCTCGGGGGCGAGTCGTTCTTCACCAACACCTACACGGCCATGAACCAGCCGGGACACGTGACCTTCGCGCCGTCCTTGACCGGTGACATGGTGGTCCATCAGTGCCAGGGCGAGCCGCTGGTCATCCAGGGCAGCAGCTACGTCGCGGCCCCGGACAGCGTCACCATCGACACCAAGTTCCAGGGCTTCAAGGGCTTCTTCTCCGGAGAGTCCCTGTTCTTCATCACGGCGACCGGCAGCGGCCCCGTGCTCTTGAACGCCTTTGGTGGCATCGAGACCATCGACCTCGACGGCGAGATGATCGTCGACACGGGTCACCTCGTGGCCTTCACCTCGGGCATCGAATACACGATCGTCAAGGCCTCCAAGGGCTTCATTTCCAGCTACCTCTCGGGCGAAGGCCTGGTCCTGAGGATGCAGGGCCGCGGTCGTCTGTACGTCCAAAGCCGCAACCCCAGTGAGTACGGAGCCACGGTCGGTCCCAAGCTCCCGCCACGCTGACGGACTGAAAGGAATCACGAGCCATGCAACATCAGCTCATCGATACGCCCGACTTCGGGATGCTCCAAATCACCTTCGACGAACCAAACGAGAAGATCGTTTCGGAGTCGGGGGCCATGGTCGCAATGGACACCGCGATCAAGATGGAGACCAGCATGCGGGGCGGCCTGCTTGCTGCGGCCAAGCGCAAGCTGCTCGGCGGCGAGTCTCTGTTTCAAAACACTTTTCACTCCACGGCCGCGGGCCAGCGCCTGTACCTGGCGCCCGCGCCCGAGGGTGATCTCCGCGCCATGAACCTGGCTGCCGGCGAGACCTTTTTCCTGCAGAGCGGCGCCTACGTGGCGCACGTCGGTGACGAGCTCGTGCTCGACACCAAGTTCGGCGGGGTCAAGGGCTTCTTCGGCGGCGCGGGCTTCTTCATGCTCAAGGTCATCGGGCCCGGAACGGTCTACTACGGCTCCTACGGGGCCCTCCACGAGATCGACGTGCCCCCCGAGGGCTACACGATCGACAACGATCACCTCGTCGGCTTCACCGAGGGACTGCAGTACAACGTCCGCAAGTTCGGCGGCATCCGGGGGCTGTTCTTCTCGGGTGAGGGCCTGGTCTGTGACTTCTCCGGCCAGGGGAAGATCTACCTCCAGACCCGCAACGCAGGGGCGCTCGCCGCCTTCTTGCACCCCTATCGCCGGGTCGAGTCCAAAGGCTGAGCCCGGGGACTCCCGACACGCCAAAGGCCACCCTCGCGGGTGGCCTTTTGTCGTTGTCGACTTTGGGGCGGTCTTTGGTTCGGCTTCGGCTCGGGACTCGGGCCGGCCCGACCTCAGTCGGGGCGGGTGTCGGTGCTGGAGTCGGTCTGGACGCGCTTGCGTGCCTGGAGTCGCTTTTGCAGTGCCTCCAAGGTCGCTTGGATCTCGTTGTGGGTGTCGAAGGTGACCTTGCTCGAGACGTTGTAGTTGGTGTGGGCCGTGATCGAGGCGTCGCCCAAGGTCACGTCTGTGGTCACCCTGCCAAAGGCGTCTCGGAGGGCGACGATCTCGGCGCGCGCCGCCGAGGCGGCCCCTCCGCTGAGGCCGATGCGTCGGCAGGCCTGGGGGAGCGAGTCCCAGCGGAACGACTCGATGTTGGTCCCCAGCCACAGGGCCGCCTTGGCCAGGGCCATGTTGTGGCGTGCGTCCGTGACGACGCTGACCTCGAGCTTCTGGTCGCGCATGGCTCGGGTGGCCGCCCGCCACTGCTGGTGAGAGGGCTGCGTCGGCCCCCAGGAGCAGAGCAACAGGGTTTGCACGGAGGGCTGCTCCAGGGCCGCGAGCCATCGGGTCCACAGGTCGTCGTCGAAATCGACCTCGGCCTCGAGGTAGGCCACCAGGCAGGTGTCGATCTGGATCCACCGGAGCGCGCGCTCACCTTGGTACCTGGGCTTCGCGGGCATGCATTGAGCATAGGGTCGAGGGGGCCGGGGGCGAGCTCAGTGGCAGCGCAAAAAATGGATTTCGCGAATACTGAAAAGTACCTCGCTCTCGCGTCGACCTGCCGCGTCCCGACCGGGCGCCGGGAGAACCCCGGGCTCGTCGGCGAGAGGGCGACCTCGCGGGCGTCTGTGTAGGACAGCGTCGATCGAGGGACCGACCTGAAGACCAGCGTCGACGCGCTGAGAGCGGGCCGGGGCGACGGGCGAATTACACTATGCGTTTCTGGCGCGAGGACGCCCCGCCGTGTTTGGGTCGGCCAGCGCGCGGCGCGACGGCGAACGGCTGCCTCGGCGGTCTCGACTGATAGGCTCGGCCTGCCCATGGCCCGCTCCGAATCCAAGCCCCGTCCTCGCCGTCGCGGCCGTGCGTTTCGGGCCCTCGGCCGGCTTCGAGCGTCGGTTCAAAACGCCAAGGACATCATCGAACTCGGGCGGCTCGGCGACCCTTGGGGCTCGGCCTACGAGGTGGTGGTCGAGGCTCGGCACTACCGTCTGCGCCGCTACGCGAGCGTTCACAGCGCGGGGACCGAGGAGCAGGGGGACACCAGCGGCGGCCAGCGTCTGCGCGCGGCCGTGTTGTTGGTGCCGCCGCTGATGGTGACCTCGGAGGTCTACGACGTCGCGCCCGAGATCTCGGCGGTGGCCTCGCTGACCGGCGCGGGCCTCGACGTGTGGGTGGTGGATTTCGGTGCTCCCGAGCGCGAGGAGGGCGGCCTCGATCGAACCTTGGACGACCACGTGCTCGCGGTCGACGAGGCCGTCGACCATGTGTGGGAGGCGACCGGGCACGACGTGCACCTGGTCGGCTACTCCCAAGGCGGCATGTTCTGCTACCAGACCGCGGCCTACCGTAACTGCAGGGGCATCGCCTCGCTGATCACCTTCGGCAGCCCGGTCGACATCCACCGCAACCTGCCGGCCGTCGACGCGGAGCTCGGGGGACGGGTCATCGGCGCGGCGCGGCGCGCTCTGGCGGTGCCCCTCGCCCAGATCGAGGCGCTCCCGGGGTTTTTGACCTCGATCGGGTTCAAGGCGCTCTCGCTTCGCAAAGAGCTCGAGCAGATCGCCGACTTCCTGAACAAACTCCACGATAGGGAAGCGCTGATCAAGAGGGAGAGCCGGCGCCGTTTCCTGGGCGGCGAGGGCTTCGTGGCCTGGCCCGGGCCGGCGCTGCGGACCTTCGTCGACGAGTTCATCGTCAACAACCGGATGAGCGCCGGCGGCTTCGTGATCGCCGGGCGGACGGCCAGCTTGGCCGACCTCGACGTGCCGATCCTCTACTTCGTAGGCGAGCGCGACGATATCGCTCGGCCGGCCTCGGTGCGCGCGATCGCCAAGGCGGCGGCCCAGGCCGAGACCTACGAGGTCGCGCTCCCGGCGGGGCACTTCGGGCTCGTGGTCGGCTCGACGGCGATGGCCAAGAGCTGGCCGACGGTCGCCCAGTGGGTGCGCTGGCGCGAACAGGCCGGGCCTCGGCCCGCAGCGTTACCCGACCCAGAGATCGCCCGAGCGCGGGCCGAGAAGCTGCGCCGGGAGTGGGACGACATCGAGGCCCTCGACGTCGAGGTCGAGTTCGAGCCGATCGTCGACCTGGTCGGCTCGATGGCCAAGGCGGTCGTCGGTCGAGTCGAGGACGCGACCCGGGAGCTCGGCGAGACCTTCGACGATCTGCGCTATCAGCTGCCGCGCCTGCGCACCCTCGAGCAGCTGGGCCCGGACACGCTGATCAGCATGGGTCGGGAGCTCGCCGATCGGGCGGCCAAGCACCCGGACCGGACCTTCTTCCTGTGGAAGGGGCGGGCCTTCTCCTTTGCCGACGCCGACCGCCGGGTCGACGCGATCGTGCGTGGGCTGATCAGCCGAGGGGTGCGGCCCGGACAGCGCGTGGGGGTGTTGATGGAGGGGCGGCCGAGCTACCTCTCGGTGGTCGCGGCGATCAACCGGCTCGGGGCGATCGCGGTGCTCTACAAGCCCGAGCACAGCGGTGTTCAGGCGATCGCCCATGGCCGCCTCGACGCCCTGATCGCCGATCCTCCAAATGCGGCGGCAGCCGTTCACGTGTGGGCGGGAGCGGGCGCAGGGACCGGAGTGAGGGCGGAGACGGGGGGGCGGGCAGAGGGGGACAAAACAACCGGTGAGGGGCTCGTGCTGGTGCTCGGTGGAGGTCCACGCGCGGGCTTGGAGCGGCCCCTGCCGGCGGCGGCCTTCGACCTCGAGAGTGTCGATCCGGACTCGGTCGAGCTGCCGGCCTGGTACGAGCCCAACCCTGGGCGCGCCCGCGACCCGGCCGTGAGCATCGTGACCTCGAGGCCCTGGGCGCCGGCCCGGGAGGCCCGGATCAGCAACGCTCGCTGGGCGGTCTCGGCCTACGGCGCGGCGGCGACCTGCCTGCTCTCGAGCAAAGACACGGTCTACTGTGTGCTGCCCCTGCACCACCCCGCCGGCATGTTGGTAGCCGTGGGCGGTGCCCTGGTCGGGCGCTCGCGCATCGCCCTGAGCCGGGGTTTCGATACGCAGGGCGAGTGGGTGGCGCGGTTTTGGCCCGAGGTCAGGCGCTACGGGGTCACCGTCGTGTTCTACGCCGGAGAGATGTGGCGCGAGCTGATCGCGGCCCCGCCCTCGCCGGCCGAGGGCAACCACCCGCTGCGTTTGATCGCGGGCTCGGGCATGCGCGCGGACATGTGGGCGCGCATCCATGCTCGCTTTGGGCCGATCTCGATCCGTGAATTCTACGCGAGCACAGAGGGCAACCTGGTGCTCGCCAACATCGACGGGAAGCCCGGGGCGCTGGGCCGGCCGCTCCCGGGCAGCAACGAGCTGGCTGTGGTCGCCTACGACTTCGAGGCCGACGATTTTGTGCGCGACGGCAGCGGCCACGCCCGGCGCTGTCGCGGGGAGGAGGCCGGCCTGCTGATCGCCAAGATCGACGCGACCCATCCCGACGCCCGCGCAGCCGGGTTGGCGGGCGAGGGAAGCGGGCGCCGCTCGCTCAAGGGCGAGGCCTTTCAGCGCGACGTGTTTGGAGGCCGCGAGACCTGGTTCGTGACCGGTGACCTGGTCCGCCGCGATGGCGACGGTGATTTTTGGTACGTCGATCGCACCAGCCACCTCATCCAAGGTCCCCACGGTTGGGTCGCCAGCCGCGGGATCGAAGACGCGCTCTACGCCGGGTTGAACTCGCGGGTGAAGATGGTCGTGGTCTACGCCCTCGAGCGGGAGACCCTGCCCGAGGTCCTGCGTGACGGCCTGCCCGAGTCGGTGGTGGTCGCGACTTTGGTGCTCGCGGACTCCGATGGCTTCGACTCCCGGCCCCTGAGCAGGCAGGTCGCCCGGCTCCGGCCGGAGCAGCGCCCTCGCTTTGTTCGCCTGCGCAGCGCGGTCGCGTTGACCGATGGCTACCGCCCGCTCAAGACCCCCCTGCGGGCCGAGGGCCTCGATCCCGAGGATCACAGCGAGGAGGATCTGGGGACCTTGCGTTGGGACGACACGAGGGCGGCCTACCTGGCCCTGGATGGATAGGGAGCCGGCCCTGACATCGCTGTCAGACTTGCGAGCGGGGCCCCCGCGCGGGACAACACTCAGTGTGGAGAGGTCGCGCTTGCTCCTTCGTTCCCTCGTGTTGACGGCCCTGGCCCTGGGTTGCCGACCTTCGGAGTCAGCCGAGCCGCCGGGGTTCGAGGGCCTCGTCAACGGGTTTTTGGAGGGGGACTACGCCCTGGTCATGCGCCGCTGTCCGGTTGAACTCGGCGAGTCGGGGATCGACCCGGCGCTGTCCGAGTGGTGCCTGATCGGGCTGCCGGCGGCCAGGCGCCTGGCCCTCGATACGCGGGGAGCGAGGGCCTTCGTCGAGGCCGTGTGCCTCGACGCGCCCACCGGCAGACCCCGGGGCGAGGTTGGACTGCGCGAGTTTTATGTCCGCGAGATCGCCCGCTGGCTGGGTTTGGCCCTGCGCGCTCAGGGTCGGGAGGCGACCCTGAACGAGGCTGTGGACGCGACCGTGGTCGAGTTCAGCGCCCTGTGTCGGGTCGAGGCCGGGGCCGTGCGCCAGGGCCTCGACACACAGATCGAGGAGCCTGGATTCAGGCGCGTGGGCGCCAGGCGGCGCTGAGAGTCCAGGCCGATATCCAGGCTGATATCCAGGCTGATATCCAGGCTGATATCCAGGCTGATATCCAG
>CAYVJQ010000024.1:62576-65314 GCA_964451725.1 uncultured Nannocystaceae bacterium
TATCCAGGCTGATATCCAGGCTGATATCCAGGCTGATATCCAGGCTGATATCCAGGCTGATATCCAGATAGTGGCGTCCCCGCGTGCGAAGGTGCTACTCCAGGGTTCTGACCGCGAGAGTCCAGACCCCCCTGATCCGGGCCGCCCAAGGGGAGCCCGCCGCCGTGCGTGAGTGCATCGCCGAGTATGGGCCCCTGGTGTGGTCGATCGTGCGCCGCTTCTCGGGTCCGGACAGCCTCGAGGGGGCCTCCGAGGCGGCCCTGCTCGAGATCTTCGCGAGCTTGTGGCGGCGAGCCCTGGACTTTGATCCACTGCGCGAGTCGGAGCCGGCGTTCATCGCCCAGCATGCGCGTCGGTCCATGATGGTGCGGCGTGCAGACCCGCAGCACAGACCGCTTCGGCCCGTGCCCGAGACCCTGGTCGGCGAGGCGTTCAGCAGCAGCACCGTCGCGCGCTGTGCCGAGGCCTCGCTCGCGGCGGGGGCGTTGGCGGCCCTCGACCCACGTCAGCGCCGGGTCCTGACTCTGGCGGTCGGACAGGGCATGCGCCCCGCCGAGATCGCTGCGGCCCTGGGTACACCCGAGGCCGAGGTCCGCTCTTTGGTCCGGCGGGCCGTGGTCGCGGTTCGCAAGCGCATGCTCGCGCGCCGGGAGGCCCTGGGATGAGCGATCCCCACAAGCGCCTGCACACTCTGCTCACCGACCGGGCCACGGGAGGTCTGGATAGGCACGCCGAGGGCGAACTCGATATGTTGCTGGGTGAGCTGCGGATCCAGGAGATCGACTCGAGCTACGAGGCGGCGGCGGCGGCCATGGAGCTGGCCCTGCTCCCCCACGGCGAAGCCGTGCCCGCCCGGCTCGAGCGGGCCGTGTTCGAACAGGCGTCGCGATTGTTCGGGTTCACGCAGACCCGGGGTCCCGGTCGGGTCCGGGCGCGCCGAGAGCCCACGCCGAGCGAGGCGCGGGCCGACGCCGTCGAGGAGACTTCAGGGCGGGAGCGTGGGTCGAGCGAGCGCTCACCTGCGTCGAGACAGGAGCGTGGGTCGAGCGAGCGCTCACCTGCGTCGAGACGGGAGCGTGGGTCGAGCGAGCGCCGGCATCGGGACAGCGTGGGCGCGAGCGAGCTGCCCCCAGATCAGCCAGACGTCGACGACGATCCGAGCCTCGACGATGGGCTGGGCGACTGGGATGCCGCCAGCGAGGACGACGATTTCGAGGGTGACGACGATTTCGAGGGTGGCGACGATTTCGAGGGTGACGACGAGGACGACGGTCTCGACGACACGGGCGAGTTCGGTTCGGGTGGCTCGCCCTTCGGTGGGCGCGCGCGCTTGGATGGCCCCTGGGTGCGGCTCGCGGCCTACGTCAGCGCGGTCGCGGCGGTCGCCGCCCTGGCCCTCGCAGTGTGGATGGTGCGCAACAGCAACGGTGAGCCCGAGCCCCTCGAGCTTCAGGCCCAAGTCGAGGCCGCGGGCGATGTCCAGCGCTGGACCCTGGTCGCCAGCGAGGACCCGATCAACGGTGAGGGGGCCGGGGGCTCGGTGGTGTGGAGCGGCGAACAGCAGGCCGGGGTGGCGACCGTGAGGGGGCTGCCGGCGAACGATCCGCGTGAGCACCAGTACCAGCTGTGGATCGTCGACCAGCGCCGGGACGGCCCACCCGTGGACGGGGGGGTGTTCAACGTGGAGAGCCTCGAGGAGGTCCTCATCGTCGACGCCAAGCTGCTGGTCGGAGAGCCCTCGGCGTTTTTCATCACCCTCGAGGGCCCCGGTGGCGCGGTGGTCTCGGAGCGGACGCGGGAGCTCATGCGCGCCGAGATGGCGGCGCCCTCCGAGAGCTGACGAGGCCGGTGCCCCGGTTCGTCGCTATTCAATCGTTCGCTGGGCGCCCTGTGTGAGCCAGCGTGATCGAAAATTGGGATCCTTCGGCCGGCCTGCCGACTCTTGGTAGACAGGATGCCCAAAAAACTCGCAGTCGCCCTCGCTCTCGCCGCCGCAGTCGTCCTCGCCCCAGCCCAAAATGCTCAGGCCAAGAACGCCGAGTCCAGTTGGATGAAGGTCGTCGATCAGTTCAGCGCCATGGCGCCGGCTGCCGACCCTGTGCCCGAGTGGGACCGGATCGTGTTTCGACCCACAGGCACGATCACCACGACAGGCGTCAGCGGCAAGGCGGGGAGCGTCAATATTGCCCGGCGAACACGCCACGATTTTCTGGCTGCGATCGGGCTTTCGGAGACCAAGGACAAGCCCGTCTACATGATCGCAGCTTTGGGTCATGAACGCGCGCTCTCTCCGCGAGTTCCCGATCGTGTCTTCAACAGTGGGCAAGTGATCGTGGGTAAAAAACCGGACTCGAGTCGGTCGAGGAAGTTCGCCAAAGTCCCCTCGGCGTTGGCGCGCCTGGACAACGGCACCATGCGGGTCATCGCGGGCGTGCGCGTGTGCATGAACAAAAAGCGGACCCGGGTCAAAGGGATCAAGGTGTACGGGGCCAGCATCGATCCTTCGGGGGCCGTGACCCGCGGGTCCGAGTTCAACGGTGGATTCCAGCGGCCGAATTGCACGAGCCCTTGGCACCCCAGGAAGATGTGCCCCACCAACCAGGTTGCGACGGGCTTGGAGTTCCACACCAAGTCCGGGATCTTGACCGGGATCGCGCTCCAGTGTCAGCGGGTCACGACTGCCACCTTGGTCACCCGCTGACCGGACGACGGGCTCCAACGCGGGCCAGCCGACCTCG
>CAYVJQ010000025.1:0-586 GCA_964451725.1 uncultured Nannocystaceae bacterium
CAAACGCTTCGCTCGACCCGAGGACCAAGCCTTCTTCGGTCGCAGCCGCTCCACCCCCGGTCGCAGCCGCTCCAGCACGGAACCGCCCGCGGGTGACGATCCCCTGGCCGTCCTCGGTCAGCTCGCGCTGCGCAATGACGTCGAGAATATCCCCATGTTCCTCTTCGTGCTGTTTGCCTTCGCCCTGCTCGACGGCGATAGCCTCCGACTCACCCTTCACGCGACGATTTATTGTGTCGCCCGGGCGGCACACACATTGGCTTATCTGCGCCCCACCCAACCACTGCGCAATATTGCGTTTCAGATCGGGATGTGGACCATGGTCTCCCTGATGGGGCATGTGGTCTGGCTGATCTGGGCCTGAGCGGGTGAGCTTGGAAGCTCGGCCGATTCAGCGAAGGATCGACTTGCGGGCCGCCTTCGCGGCCTTGCGCAGGCTCTTCACCTGCTCGGGTGAGGCTCGCTGCCACGGCAAAGCCCGAGCGCACCGAGCCACGCCGTCATCGCTACGGCGCGCGCTGGCGGCCAGCTCAGGGCTTCGATGTTCTCGAGCACCTCGTCCAACACCTCGAAGCTGGCAGGACCG
>CAYVJQ010000025.1:686-24372 GCA_964451725.1 uncultured Nannocystaceae bacterium
AGCGCGGCGAGCGCGGCGAGCGCGGCGAGCGCGGCGAGCGCGGCGAGCGCGGCGAGCGCGGCGAAGGCCTGGGCCGGCCGTGGATCTTTGACGACCAGGGGCGCCGCAACAGCCACGCCAGATCGTCGAGGGTGAAGTCGGCCCGCGGCCCGAGCTCGATGACCGCCTCGAAGGCCGCCCCATGAACCTTGGTGCTCACGTCCCACAGGCCTCTGCACAGGGCCGCCCGGTTGAGACTGGTCAGGGGACACGAAGCCAGGGCGCGCAGAAAGTGAGCCTTGGTGTCGCGGCACCCCTCACGGCAGGGCAGGCGGAGCATGACGCCGCCACCGCTGAGCCAGCGCAGGCGACGACAGCGGGACAACAACTCGCGGAGATCACCTGGGCCGAGCCCCCCACGGGCCACGCCCCTCGACGAAGCGCGCTCCCAAGGTCCCTCCGGCCGGGCGGCGATCCGTGTTGGTCTGCCGGCGTGGACCTCCCTCAGGGTCGGGTGTTGCAGACCCCGGGAGGTCCACGCGTAGCTGCCCTCCCTGCCCGCGCGCGGGCCTCCCCACAGCCAGCGCAACCACGCCCGAGATAGGGGTCGTCGACCTCGAAGCGCACGCTCTCGACGAAGCGCAGGGCCGGCTGGGTGAACAGACTGACGAGGACGTCGTTGACCTCGTTGACCTCCTCGACCTCGTCGACCCAGCGCCGGCTCTGCTGGTCGAGACCGGACAGCCCCAGGGCCTCGAGGTCGATCTCGACCTCGATCTCGAGGACGAAGCCCTGGTGCCAACGCAGGTGCAGCCACGCTTCCTCGGGGGCTTTGCCCGTGCTCCACAACCTGCCTGCGAGTCGCCTCCGGGCCGCCGCCGCCTCGGCCTCGAGCTGCGCGAGCGCTCCCGTGCTGTTTAAAGGCGTTGAGCTCTGGATTTTGATAGCGGGAGTAGTCGATCTCCCAGGGTGTGGCCGTGATCTCCCCGGCCTTGCGGGCGATGGTCAGGGCCATGGGCCGGACGTCCCGATAGTTGCTGTCGGCGGGGATGTCGTCGTTGTCGATGCCCCCGGCCGAGAACACTGTCAGCAGCCGGATGTCCTCGTCGCGGTAGCTGTTCTTGAAGCCGGCGTTGACCTTCTCGTGCCCCCGGACCATCAGGTTGCAGCCGATCTTGCTCATGAACGCCCGGAACTGCTTGCGCCCGAAGGGGAAGCGGGCGCTCGCGGCCTGGAGGTCCTCGGGGATCACGTCGGCGCGGCTGGGGTCGAGCAGACCCAGGACCCGACCGATGGTATCGTGGCTCGGAACCCCCCTGGCGAGCCAGGCCTCTAGCGACCACCACGCCAGCCTCGCCATCACCATCAATACCCAGTTCGCGTTGAGGGTGTTGAGCGAGGTGCTCAGCTGTCACAGCCCCTTGCACGTCCGGGTCATGGTGATATTCGAACCACTCCAACATGTGCCCCAGGGGTCGCCATTACTGGTGCAATTATCCGCTGGCCAGTTCCAATCGCCTTTGACCCACGCTGGCGAGATCATCTGCCAGACGCCGCTGAACTGCTCCCCTTCGAGGTAGCCGGTATCGTTGGACAACCCGACCCAAGCCGAACATTGACTATTGGCCGTCCCCAAGTTCGGTATCTCGATGAAACCATTGTTCGAGATATCGTCATATATGTGAAACGCGACGTTCTCCATGAACGTGTCACCGGGCTTGCACACGCGCACCTCGAGGCCCTCGCCTGACTGGCGAACCTCGACTTCGATCGAGACATTGATGGTCTGGTCCGCCTGCTGCCCCGTTGGGTCGGTCTGGGAGTCCGAGGTCGGGCTCCAGTAGTTCGCGGCCTGGCACGGACACTCGCCGCAGTCCTGCTCACACGAGTTGCAGGTCTCGTTCCCGTTGCACGCGTTGTCCCCGCAAAACGGAGCGCACGGACCACAGTCCTGCTCACACGAGTTGCAGGTCTCATTGCCGTTGCACGAGTTGTCTCCGCAGGCGGGACCGCAAGACCCGCAGTCCTGCTCGCAGGAATCACAGGTCTCGGTCCCGTTGCATGTGTCATCACCGCAAAACGGGTCACAAATACCGCAGTCGCCGGGGCAGCTGTTGCAGGTCTCGGTCCCATTGCACTGCCCGTCACCGCACTCGGGTGGACAGGCGCTGCAGTCCTGCGGACACACATTGCAAGTCTCCTCCGGTGGACTGCACTGCCCGTCGCCGCAGCCGGGCGGGCAGGCGCCGCAGTCTCCAGGGCAGGTCTCACAGTTCTCACCGGCATCACACTGCAGGTCGCCGCAATCCGATGGACAGGCGCCGCAATCTTGTGGACACACCGCGCAACTCTCGATGGCCGAGCACTGCCCGTCACCGCACTCACCATGGTCCGTACATTTACTCGTGTCGAGGGTGCAACTCGAACTACACGTGATCTCGCCTTCGCCGAGACCGAGGCGCTCACAGTCGAGCCCGGGCGCCGGCTCGATGTCGCACTCCTCGCCAATCTCGATCACGCCGTTTCCACAGACTGCGTTCGTGTCTGACTCGCACGCCGAGAAGTTGATGCGACAGCTATCATCACAATTCAGAACACCGCGAACGTAGCCATGATATCGGCAGGTCGCCTCGCCCTGAAACGCGTTTCCGTCGCATAGCTCCGTCTGATCGTTGACGATACCATCACCACAGTAGGGAGTCTCATCCGAGGCAGAGCATTGCACCGACACGCCAGCGATGAACATGGACGTGAAGAGCAAGGCATGCTTGTACATTTTTGGCATCTTGTTTGGTTTGATCACTTTATTCTCCTTCGATCGCCGCGATCGCATCGAGACCTTCCGCCTCAGTCAGCTTGCGAACCACGCCGACGTACTCGGGGTACATGATGTGCCCGGGCTCGGGTATGTGCCCGAGCCCGAGCAGGTGCCCTACCTCATGCAAGATCGCATAGCGAACATCATATTTCCCCCTTTCATTGTTTCCGTTCATGACCCAGTCAAGGTCTTGGTTGAGGTGAATGACACCTGCGAGGCAATCCTGTTCGTAGGTAAACACGTGCGCTATGGTTCCGACCGGGTTGGTGAATTCGTCCGCGCACGAGGCGTTTCCCACATGGGTACCGCGGCGAAACCCAATGAGGATCTGCGCGCCAGGCGTGTCTTCTTGCCGGTCGAACACGACGTGTCCTTGCGTGACCCGCTCCCACTCATCGAACGCAGCGAGAACCTCGGTCCGGAACGCGCCCTCGTCGATGTGCGCCGGGATGTCCTCGACGGCGTAGGAGATCGTTCCGCCGGGCCAGGGCACCAACCGCTTCTCCGCGCTGCCCTCGCCGCCCGCCGTCCTCAGATCATGGGCGAAGCTGGCCGGCGCGGGCTCCTCGATGTCGAGCGAGGGCTCAAGCCCCGATGAGCAAGCCGCCAGCCCGCACGCGACGCTAGTGATAGCGAATGAAGTCAGCCGGGTTATCATACGCTTCCTCCACGGAGTACTTCGCCCAGCTACAGGGGAATTGAAAGGTCGTGAGCCCGAGGTTGCTGCGAATCTCAAAATGCAGGTGTGGCGTCGAGTTCGGAGGTTTTCCGATTGTGGCGATCACCTGCCCCTTGCTTACCGTCTCGCCAACGCTGACGTCGAACTGCTCGAGATGGCCATAGAGCGACTCGAAGCGAGTCTGGTCCGTGAGCGTGTGCTCGATCGTCACGACGTTGCCCCAGCCGCGTGCGCTGTAACCTGCCCCGCTGACCACGCCGTCGGCGACCGCCATGACCGGGAGGCCGAGGTCGCCGTAGGCGCCGCTGCCGTGGTTCATGTCGAGGCCCGGGTGAGGCGTTTTCCCACAGCCGGGCCCGTAGTCGTAGGACTCAAGGTAGCTCAGTCCGCCTCCTAGCAACTCCTTCTCGTCGATCTCGTCGTAGCCCCACTCGACCGGCCACCCAACCTCGTCCCCGTCGCTCTCGGCAGGATCACTGGCGTAGATCTGTAGCCGACCACCTCCGGCTTCGAAGCCGTGAATGGCGAGGTAGTACTCCCCATCTTCGGTCGCAGTGAAGTCGATCTGCTCGTCGGTCGTGCCCCAGGCCCAAGACGGGAACTGGTAGAATGATCGGGACACATCCGGGAGCCAATGGCCGAACATGTCCAGGTCCGCGGTGAGTTCAGAGAGGCCAATTGTGTAGTGCTTTCCGGCCTCTTTCGGAAACACTTTGCGGAGGCTCTCTCCGACTGGAACCTCGACCCAGATCTCCTCGGTGAGGATCGCGTCCGGTGGAATGCTGAGATCGACAGGGCCGTCCTCTGGGGGCTCGGAGTATTTCTCGGGTGCAGCTTCGAAGTTCGCTATCTCGTCATCAGCGCCGCAACCGGCGAGTATGAACAGACACGAGATGCCCACAAACATGAGGGGACGTAAAATTGGATCGGATTGGCCTGACATGAATTTCCTACTGTTGACGGTTCGCACAATTCGCCGACCCGCATTCAATGAAGCAGCCCACTCCCGGTGGAACCAGGATTGCCGCCATGAGGACGGGACAGTGGTTACAGACCCCCCCCTTCAGTACAGTTCTACTCGAAGGGGGGGGGGCAATTCACATTGCCACCTCCTCACATGCTAGCAATGATCAAACTCGATAACAATCCACATTAGGGGCACGTCCAATCATGCAACCTCACCCGTAACCACCTCAAAACCATCACGCATCCCCCTCTCATCCGACATGCCCCAGGCCCCAAGCCCACCATCTCCCCCTTGTCATCTCAGAAAACTCGGCCGACACTCAGAAAAAATCACGCACCCCGCCCCGAGCCGACATATCGTGCAAGGGACCTGCATGCGCAAGACTCCGATCCTCATCGACTCTGATTTCACCGCTTTCTTCAAGAGGAATAGCGCCTACGTTGTCCGTACGGCCAGGGTGCTAGGAGCAAAGGAACCGGAAGACATCGCCCAGAAGGTGCTTCTCACCGCACTTCGCAGGTTTCCCGACTTCGACCCTACCCGGGCCAAAGGGGGAGGGAATCCCGAGCGGTCCTGGCTTCGGGACATCGTTCGCAAGAAACTCGCCAATGAGCACAGGAAAGAGGCCAAAGCCCGGGAAGTACGTGAGTGGCTGCGGGATTTGGCTCCCATCTCTCGGGCCGAAGGACAGGATCCGGAGATCGACCTGATCTTCCTGGACCGGCTCATCGGCTTTCTGGCGCAGTACCCCGCCTCCTGGCGAGCAGCCTTTCTTTGCAGCCAGGCCTTGGGCATAAGCGCGGCGGAGATCGGTAGAACCCAAGACGTGAGCCGGGCCACGATTCGCTCCCGCATCAACACGATGAAGGCGGACTGCCGAAGCTTCTTCGATCAGCAAAAGCTCATCGCTGTGGCCAACGCGGGGACCTCGAAGGACTTCGAGCAACGAAGCTGGGCGCTACTTGTGGCTCTGGCTCCCTTGGAAACTGCTGTCCCCGTGGCCGGTGTGGGCGCAGGTAAGCTCAGCTCCCTATTGAAGATCGGCTGGGCCAAGCTCGCTTTGGGAGGGGCTCTGGGGGTTGGAGTGCTGGGTTCTGTGGTGGTCTTCGAACACCAGCGAGCTCAAGGTCGAGCAGAGCTCGACCTCGCCCCTCCAACACCCACCCGCGTTCGAGCCAAGTCGACCCCTCGGCAAGGCGAGGCAACACTGGCCTCGGAGCCCGGGCAGGATGCGGAGCTCGACCCAGACCTCGAGCCCCTGGTGATCACGCCAAGCAAGGCGCCCAAGAAGCCGATCAGCCCTGCGAAGCAAACCGCGCGTCTCGAATCACCAGAGACCAAAGCGACGCAGGCCGTTGTGGAGGCCCGCGCCTTGCTGGTTCAGGGTGAGGCCCAGGCGGCCCTGGATCGCTTGGGCCCCGCGGCCGGCTCGAGCAACCCACGCACACAACGAAACCATCTGGCCACACGGGTGTCGGCGCTCTGCCAACTCGGCCAAACACACGAGGCCGAGGCGCTCATCCAAGGTTGGTCGGCCAGCCACCCTGGAGTATTTACACAGGAGCAGTTGCAACACCCGTGCGACCGCTGAGCTTATCGGTGGCCCCCTCCCGAACCCATGGCCATCTCCATATGGCGAAAACAACATGAAGCTTTCGTTCTTCTCCCCGCCCTGCCTGCTCCTCACGCTGGCCTGCAGCAGCGAACCGGGCTTGCTCGATGTGGGGATCGAAGGGACTTGGGAGATCGCGTGCACAGAGACAGGCGAAGATCTGTGCGAGGGGCTTTGCCAAAGCCTTACGGACGGGCACTACTGTGGCTCCTCCGCTGCGATGAACGGCTACGCGGGGAGCCCGAATGATCTGATCACCTGCGTCAACCAGGTGGTCACCGAGCAGGTCCCCTGTCCCCTGGATTGTCTGGACATGGGACAGGAGATCAGCGACGCCTGCCACACGCTGGAGCGCTGCGGGGATGGATTCCTGGACCCGGGAGAGCGCTGCGACACAGGGGCTTGTTGTGCTCAAGACTGCCTGTTCTCCCCACCCCAGGAGTCCTGTAAGGCTCTGGGCCAGGCCCAGTATGGCTGCCCTTGGGGCACAGGGCTGGGTCAAGACCTAGGCCTACGTAGACGTGAGCGCCTCTGCTCAGGACTGAGTGCGAGCTGTGAGGGGGAGCTGGGTCCTTGGGGCGCCTGGGCGCTCCATCAGACCTGCGGGTTAGAGGAGGCCTGTCTGGAGGGGTCGTCCTCCTGCCAATGCCAAAACGAGTCGGCATGGACCCCCGATTTGGTCGCAGAGACCGACCCTGAGGGGAGCACTCCCGCTCCCCTGGACGCGGGGATTCGCTTGGAACTGTCGCCCTCGCAAGTATTGGGTCATCTCCAGGTGCGGGCCTGCAAACTCGACGAAGAAAGTCCGAACTTTGAGAACGAGGTTCATGTCCAGCTGACAGACGCCTTTGGGAGCATCCTCTTTGATGGCCCTCTCCCAGGCACAGGAGAGCTCTGCAGCGTATGGGGCGAACTCCTCGGGGAGGAGCTCTACACCGCCGGGGCCGAGCTCCAAGTGCGATGGCAACTGGTCTCGCCGAGTTCTGTGGGCACAGCATGGCAAGCGGGCTGTGAGCCCGTGGTTCCAAGCGTGTCACCGGGAACCTGTTGGGGAGGGACGAGCTTGGGGCCCCTTACCCGAAGCTGCGCGGGTCTTTAGATCCAGCTTGGCTCGTAGCGAAGGCCCGAACTTGAGCTCGAGGCCTGCCAAGGCCACCCCCTGTACTCGTGGAACAGAGTACTCGAGGGTGGTGTTTTGGACCTGTTCAAACTCGAAGCGTGGACTGTAGACCGACACGCCAAGGCCCAGGGTCCCAAAAACAGAAACCCGAGGACTCAGGGCCCAGGCCACCTGACTGCGCGCCCCGGTCCAGACCCAAGCACGGTGCACGGGCCGAGGCGAGACCAGACTCCCAAAGCCCCGAGCCCGAACGCCCCCCGCAGACACTTCGAGGCAAAGCTGGACCTCAAGACGTCGTTGGAGAGGAGCCCCACAACCTTCAATGCCCAGGCTCCAGGCCTGAAGCTCTGCCCCGACTTGCCGGTCGGAAGAGAAAAAACGCCCTCCTGCCCAATATTTAGAGACGGCCAACACCCGAGCCCACGCCAAGGAAATACCCCCCCGCAGATCCACCCCGCCGGGGATCGATGGGAAGAGGTTGAAGGCTGCCCCGCCCGCCAAGGCCATCACGCCTCCAAGCCTCGAGGCCGAACCGGAACCGTCGGCCGGCGGTGATCTAGGAACCGAAGGTTCGGGGCCAGGCAGGGGGCCAGCCTCCGCCTCCTCGGGTTCAGAAGGCTTGGACGGGTGCTCGGGTTGCTGAACAGAGGGCTTGGGCAGGATCTTGGGGCCCCAACCAGAAATGAGGGGGTCCACCTGAAACGCGAGACTGCCCGCCGCGAGAGTGCCCATCTCGTGGCAGTCTGGACTAGAGACCCAGTCCCAGGAGTCGGGGGAACCTTGGCTGTGATAGTTCATCTCCAGTACCCACTGGCTCCCCTCCCACCGCAGCTCCCCCTTTGCCCAAAATCCCGGGGGGTACTTTGTGTCGGGGTCCAGCATGAGTCGCTGAAACTCTTCCTCCACCACATCGAGCTGAGGACAGCCTTCGGGCGCGTCCCAGTCCAGAGGAAGGACGGGCCCAGACAATGACAAACCGAGTAGAGCAACGAGCATGCCTTCGCACCAAGCTCTGCTTAATCGCAGACCTCGAGCGGTGTATGGAAGCCAGTCGGGCGCGAGCATACTCACGGTCGCATCGCCAGGTTTTCCCACGCAAGCTTGGCCTGCTAACATCAACATAAGGTGCCGGTGCCCAAACGACTCCACACCCTGAGCCTCCTTGGCCTTTGGATACTGGGTTGTACCAGCGAGCCGGGACTCCTTGATGTTGGGCTTCCTCTTGAAGGACAGGGGTCTTCGGAAGATGAGAACTGTGACCCTGAGACGCTCCTGGGCTGCCCGGGCCTTTGTGGAGCGCTCGAGGATGGCTTGTACTGTGGACACAACCCCCTGGTTTCCGGCTACCCAGGCCCCTCCGAAGACTTGCTACGCTGTGAAACAGGGTTGTTGGTTTCTGTGGAGGCATGCCCGTTCGCATGCACCACGTTGGGAGCCCTCGAAGCGAGCTGCCAGGCTTCTGGAGCATGTGGAAATGGTGACCTCGAGCCCGGAGAAGAATGTGACGGAGGCCCTTGCTGCACGGCTTGCCAGCTTCTGCCCAGCGAGTACGCCTGTGACCCTCTGGCCGAGCAAGAGTATGGTTGTCCTGATGGGGCCGGCCCAGGAAGTGATGTGTACAGCCGATCTCGCAAACGCTATTGCGACGGACGCCACGGTGGCTGCGAGGGCGACTTGGGGGAGTGGGAACTTTGGGAAAAGTCCGACAGTTGCTTCACCTACGAAGGTTGCGTGTTGGATCAGCCCAGTTGCGAGTGTCAGATAACCGCGGCCTGGGATCCTACGCTAACCGTGGAGGTGAAAGAGAATGCCAGTCGCTATGACAATCAGGATCTTTATGGCATCGCCGTGCCACTGCGTGTGGAGATCATGATTTTGCAAGGGGAACAACTGACCTTCCGAGTCTGTGATGCCCAAGATCCCCCGGTTCCCTTTCAAGAGCCCTTGTATGCCAAGGTAGTGAGTGTTGCGGGGGATTTGATGCTCGACCAAGCCGTCCCGGCGAATGGAAGCCTGTGTACCGAGTTCGTCGAGCTGGACCACGACACGGGGTTCGAAGATGGCCAAGTTCTGGACGTACGCTGGCACATCGTGGACTCGAGCGCCTTCGCCGGCCAGTGGACCGACAAGTGTCTGTCCGTTGGAGACAGCGCCCAGGGAACCTGTTGGTGGGACCGGTATTTGATGCCCCCCTTGCGCAGGACCTGTGCGCTGCATTAACGGCTTGTAACCGCGCGGACTTTAGTCCTCCTGGAACAAGAGGCTCCCGATAAGTAGGAGCGCTCCTACCCCGAGGATCCCCGCCACGGTTCCCCAGGGGGAGCTCGCTGAACCGACCTCCGGGGTTCGCGCAGGGCCTGAACCGTAGGGCGAGCAGCCATTTTGGCGTTCCCAGGCTCGCCCTTCATCCCGGCGCATCCACCCGGTCTTCACCTCGAGAACCCCCCCGGGATCCCGGGACCGTTGGTGCTCGCGCTCTCGGCGTTCGGGATCGTTGGAGATACCACAGTGCAGAGGATCCCCTCGCCTATCGTTGAACACGTATCCCATCACCCTATCATCATCGAACTGTGCCATCGGCCCATGATCTCCCTCCTGCCTCACTATTGCAAGTGTTCCTATACGGGATGATCTGGTTTGGAGCACGCGTGTCTGACGACGGTCTTTGAACGCTCACCCGCAGGGTTAATCGATCTCGCGGGCTTGCCCGCTCCGATTTCCCATGGCCGGGGTGCTGGGGCGGAGCCCCGGCTTCAAGCGCTGGAGGCACCCCAAGACGCTCGACGATAACCTAAGGAAGAGCTTCTTGGCTGGTGGACCCTGCGCTTGAAGCCGGGGCTGGCTGCCGAACTCGTGAGAAAGTCAGACACGGCACCCCGGCCATTCAATTAGAGAATTCTGCTACTTGTGTTCTTTAGGTCAGGTGCCAACACACATGTCTGCGCCGCGATACTCGTTGGCACATGTGTTGGCACAGTCGTTGATGCAATTCCGCGATCTGCGCGTGAGCCCTCCATGCAAATTCGGACGAGCGTCCGGCTGCATCCCCCCTTGTGAGCCGATCGGGTTACAATGCTCGGGCAAGACCTCAGTCCTCGTTCCAGTCACCTCGGTCCAAAATCATGTCTACGCTCGGCTCCCCCCTCCACATCGTTCTCCCCGCTGGGATCCTCTGCGCCGGGATGCTCCTGCCTTCGACGGGCCTCGCGGTGCTCAACGGTAATCACGCCCAAGACTGCGACTACCCCTCAGTGCTGCGCCTGCGGAGCTTCCGGGATCCGGGAAACCTCTGCACGGCCTCCTATGTCGGCGGTAGAGTGTTGATCACCGCCGCCCACTGTTTCGACATCGTGGGCTATCGCATCGAGCTGGAGGACCTCTACGAGCTCACCGGGGAGACTCCGACCCACAGCTCCTGTCAGTCCGATGCAGACTGCCCCACGGTGAACATCGGCGGTGAAGAGCACCCGCTGCAGTGCAACTTTGGAGGTAGCTGTGACGACCCAGACAAAGGCCTGAGCAATCGCTTCACGGTCGCCACCTTCGGCGAATCTTACGAACCCGAGGGCAGAGAACACCCTCAGCGCTCTGTCAAGATCTCCTATTGCCGCGTTCACCCCGAGTGGGTCTCGGGGAGTGAGAATAACTTGGTCGATTTCGCCTACTGCATCTTGGCGGAAGAGCCGGATCTTCAGCCCATCCCGATGATCATGCCCTGTGAGGTGGAAGCCTTCATCAACGCCGATCACGACCTCGAGCTGGCCCAGGTAGGGTTTGGTGATGGCGGTCTCGATGGAGCCTCGGGGCGCAAACGCTGGGCCACCGCCCAGACCAACGGGGTGACCCTCTCCGGTCAGGCGACCCCGATATTTACGGCATCCTTCACCGACTTCACCCCCGGCCCCGCGGCGAAGGGGGACTCCGGCAGTCCCCTGCTGATCAAGCTCCCTCCCCCACACAACACCTGGAGGATCTTGGGTGTGGTGGTGAAGAGCACCGTCGTGGTCCCCCACTGGCCACACCTGGAGTGGATGCATCAGGATCCGGAGGTCGTGGCCTCGAAGATCCTCCCCTGCCATGACGTGGACGGAACCTGGAATCCTACCGCCGCCTGCGCCGGGTTTCCCCTGAACCCCGGCAGTGGTGCCGGTGAGTGGTCACAGGCGCCGCTCGCCTGCTTCACCCCGGATGTGGGCGGCCTCGAGGCCAGCTGTGGAGAGCCCTTCGGCGGCTCCCCCTTGCCCCCGGGCAGACTCGACCCCGGGTCTCCCGACACGCCGCAAGCAACCGGCCCCGCACAACAACCGCTGCCTCCGCTCCAAGGGCCTGAGCCCGAGCAGGCAGGATGCTCAACCACGCCACAGCCTGGAGCCATGGGCCTGCTGGGGCTTTTGGGGTTGCTCTTTTTGGGGGGTGTTCAGAGTCGTCGTCGCTCTCGTATCCTTGGGTCCATGTTGCTCTGCGGATCTGCGCTGATGTCGAGCGGCTGCTCGGACGACGGGGGAGGATCCGGGGACGACGAGCTCGGCGACGAAACCGGGGGAGAGCCAAGCGTGCCTGTGGTCCTCAACCCCGAGCTCCACCACACTCACTCGGGTCTGTGGCTCGAGGGTGCGGGCTACGACCAGCTCGCCGTTGGACATGTGGCGCGAATAGTGGGGGATCTGGCCTGCTGCGAGGACATCGTGCTGGCGGGCAGTCTCGACCCCGACGTGGAGCTCCGATTTGGCGGCGGGAGCACAGAACAGGGCCTGACTTTTTTGGAAGACCGCAGCCCGCAGGCCTACGCCATGGCCAGACCCGGGGAAGGCCTGCTGGATGTGGCGCTGGCGGACCTGAACGCCGATGGACGAAACGATCTGCTCGCCCTGACCTCGGGAGCCGAGCTCGCGGTGCGCTTGGGCAGAGCCCCAGGGGAGGACCAGCTCTACTTCGAGCCGGTCCAGCGCTACCCCGTGTCCACGGGAGGCTCGGGCACCCCCCAGCACATGGTTGTCGGCCGACTGACCTGCGACGACCTGCTGGATGTGGTGCTCACCGCCCCGGCGGGGCCAGGAGTGGTGCTGGTGGCACAGACTGGGGCGGGGGTCTTCGGGGCTCCGAGCTTCGTGGAGACGCCCTACGAGCACAACATCGACGACAACCTGAACGGAGGACCTGCGGATGTGGCTCTGGGAGACTTCGATGGTGAGGGGGCGATGGACATCGTGACGGTCAACGACAACGGGACGGTGACGATCCTCGAGCAATCAGGGTGCGACAGCGGGGTGGATTCCGTTCAAACCCATGAAGCATTCGTTCATGTCGGGATATCTTGCGGTGAAGAGGCGGGCTGCGTCACGGACACCCGAAGCGCCCACCTCAGCACCGAGGATCTCTACTGCACCACGACTCTTGATGACATCACCGTGGCTTGGGCCGACAGGATTGCATCCTACTGCAACCCCGGTGATGGGTTTGAATCGATCACCCCAAACAACCACACTCTGGACTGGGACATTAACGGTGTCGGCAAGCCCAGCCTTTCAGCGATCGACGGCCTGTTTTGGTGGCCCGCAAAGTCCGCCCTCTACGTCCTCAATTCTCGTCGACTCATCCGACTCCTGGCCCCCAACGAGACCTACATCAGCGACGTTCCACCACAAGTGACCGCCCTCAATAGCCTAGCGATTCCCGGAGAGCTTGTGTTGGGCAAACACAATGGGGGCACAACCGGGTGGTGGAACCGACTGGTTTGGGTCGGCCGTGAAGGCCAAGACACCGCGCTGGGTTTCAGCCGATAGAAAGAACTCGATCCATGAGCACTCCCAACATCATCTATTCGGGCCTGGTTGCCCTTTTTCTGCTCGGCTGTCGGCCCCCGCCGATAGGCGAGGATGGAAATGGAGAACATGACACCGCGTCTCAAGAGGAAGAGTTGATCGTCGCCTGCGAAGAGTTTTGCAACCGCGCCGTAGAGTGCTCGATAGAGATTGCGCAGACTCAATGGGAGTTTGAGACTCATTCGGAGTGCCTCGCCGATTGCATCAGTTACACCGAGTCCTACCGCGACGACCTTGAGCGACCAGACTGCGTCGATCCATACATCGATCTATGGAACTGCGGCGGAAGAATCCAGGCCTGCGAAGATTTCGTAGATTTCGAGAACGCCGCGTTCACGGGTCAAGGCCCAGCTTCGTTTCTCTGTAAAGAAGAACTCTCCGTGGTGTTGGACAACAGCTGTACGTGAAGGGCCCGTCTATGCCAAGGCCCGAGCGCGCCGAGCCACTCCATCATTGCGACAGCGCGCGCCGGCGGCCAGCTCAGGGCCTCGATGTTCTCGAGCGCCTCGTCCAAAAGGTCGACGCTGGCAGGACCGATCGCCGTGAGCACAGCGAGGGCCGTGGATCTTTGACGGCCAGGGATGGCCGCAGCAGCCACCCCAAGTCGTCGAGGGCGAAGTCGGCACGCGAGCCGAGCTCGACTCGAAGACCGCGCCATGAATCTTGGTACTCACATCCCACAGACCCCCTGCACAGGGCCCGCCCGGTTGAGGCTGGTCAGGGGGAGGCCACCCACCCAGAAAGTGAGCCTTGGTGTCAGCGCCGCCCTCCCGGCAGGGCAGGCGGACCATGACGCCGCGACCGGTGAGCCAGCGCAGGCGACAACAACGAGACAGCAATCCGCCGACCCTCGAGCTGCGCCGCCCCACCCCCGATCACCCCTCCCACCTTTTCCCTGGCCAGCGAGCTGATCCTCGAGGAGGATCAGCTCGCCCAGCGGATCGCCCTGCATCTGCAGGAGATCGGCCCACACCAGACGCAGCGAGTCGTCGTCGACCCAGGCGATCAGGTCGACCTCGAGCGCTCGAATGACCCGCTCGAGCCCGGCTCGATGTCCACGTACAACCTGCGTCCCCCGGCTCAGCCCGCGCTGATATCGATCTCGGGCTCGCGCTGCTTGAAGGCGTTGAGCTCCGGGTTTTGATAGCGGGAGTAATCGATCTCCCAGGGTGTGGCCGTGATCTCCCCGGCTTTTCGGGTGATGGTCAGGGCCATGGGCCGGACGTCCCGATAGTTGCTGTCGGCGGGGATGTCGTCGTTGTCGATGCCCCCGGCCGAGAACACTGTCAGCAGCCGGATGTCCTCGTCGCGGTAGCTGTTCTTGAAGCCGGCGTTGACCTTCTCGTGCCCCCGGACCATCAGGTTGCAGCCGATCTTGCTCATGAACGCCCGGAACTGCTTGCGCCCGAAGGGGAAGCGGGCGCTCGCGGCCTGGAGGTCCTCGGGGATCACGTCGGCGCGGCTGGGGTCGCTCCACAACATCTGAAAGCGGATGTCGGGATCGTTGAGGGTCGACATGTCCTGCCAGCGCTCGCGGATCAGGGCGTCACGGGGGATCCCGGCGTGCACAAACACCATGCGATCGTGGATCAGCATGTTGGGCATGGAGTCGAAGAAGCTCAGGTAGCGCTCGAAGACCTCGTCGGGGACGTGCTTGACCAGCGAGTTGATGGCCTCGGCCGGACGCACGCCGCCGTAGACCCGGCCCTGGTACTCGATGTAATACTCGTGGTTTCCGCGCAGCACGTAGACGTGCTCGGGGACGGTCAGGAACAGCTTGAGGACGGTGCGCAGGATGCCGTTGTAGGAGAAGCGCCCCCGGTCGATGTAGTCGCCCAGGAGCACCAACTTCACGTTGGGATTGTTGACCGGGTCGGCCCGGTAGCGCTTGACCTTGTCCATGAAGTCGGCCTGCATGAGCGCGCCCTTGAGGCAGGAGTAGCAGCCGTGCAGGTCACCTAGAACGATGAGCTCGAAGTCCTCGTCGCTGGGAGGCTCGACATAGATGTGTTGGTCGAGGAAGCCGGCGCTCCCGCGCTCGAAATCGTCGACGCTGGCGTGACCGGCGAGCCGGCCCGCGCCCGCCTCCTGCTGCTCCCGCCACTTGGCCTGAGCCTGCTCGAGCACCGCCACGTCGGCGTCGATCTGCCGGCGGATCTTCTCGGGGTCGGCCGAGTAGTGGTGCTCGAAGCTCGTGAAAAACGGGTGGTTCTCGACCCGGGGCTCGAGCTTGGCCGGGGCCCCCAGAACCACTTCGTCACCGATCATGTCTTCGTCGCCGATCAGCGGCGCTTGATCCAGGAGCGCGGCCAGCTCGTTGCGAAATTTGACCTCCTCGGGGTGGACCACCCCGTCGGCGTTGATGAACTCGTCGACGATCCCGAGCAGGGCCTCCCGGTTGCCCGCATCGAGGTCATGGAACATCTCGAAGCAGCGCAGCTTGAGCTTGCTCTTGACGAACCCACCGACCTCCTCGCCGTCGGCGACCGCCTCGGTGAACAGCTCTTTGACCTCTCGATCGATCTGCTGAAAAACCTCGACGTAGTGCTCGTGCTCGCGCTCGATCGCCTCGAAGCGCGCCTCTGCCGAGAGCGCGTCTCCCTCCCGGCCATCGATGCGTGCGGTCACGACCTTGCGCAGGTAGGCGCGGACGAAGGCCTTTTCGCTGAGGTCGAACTCGCTGTCGATGTAGCCGCAGGTGGTCAGATAGAAGATCACAGCTTCGATCTGCTGCTCGGCGACTTGGGGATCGGGGGAGAGCTTGAGCATGTGGTGTTCGTCTGGTCGGGGGGAGGGCCAGGGCGGGGGACCCGAGCCGAGGGACCCGAGCCTAGGGACCCGAGCCGAGGGACCCGGGCCTAGGGACCCAAGCCGAGGGACCCAAGATCGTTGACCGGCCTATAGGGCAGGGTTCGAGACGCGCCAGTGCACGGTGCCCAGACCCGCGGCCTGGCAGATCATACCCCTGGCCAGGGCCCCCTCGAGGGAACGCGCAATTCGCGGGCACAGGCGCCGACGCCCGCTTTGCGGTAGCCTGCCCGCCGTGCGCTGTCACGCCTACCAGCTGCCCTCAGAGGTGTACCGGGAGCTCGAGGCTCAGATCCTCGAGGCCCTCGGCAGCGCCGACAGGGAGCAGCTGTCCTACCTCCTGAGCGAGTACGACCTCAAGATCGAGCTGCTCAGCGGAGAGTGGCGGGTCCTGTTTGGGGACACCGAGGACGACTATTACCAGGTGGTCAGCCTCGACCCGGAGTCACGCCGCGCGCGCATGGCCGTGTCCCCCGACGAGATCGCGGGTTTTGTCGAGCTGCTGCGCGACCCGGCCCGGCGCGAGGCCTGGCAACCGATCAGCTTCGGCGTCGCCGAGCTCGTCGACGCCCTCCCCGTCGGCGTCGACCTCGTCGGGCTCGTATTTCTCGAGGAGGACGAGGACTGGCTGTGGAGCGAGAACAGCCACGAGATCGTCGCCATCCGACCCGAGGTCTACGCGATGATCGAGCCCCATATGCGACGCCTGCTCGAGGCCCAGGACCACGCCGCCGCCGCGCGCCTGGCCACGGACCACTGCGAGGGCTCGATCGAGTTCTCCGAGCAGCGCTGGTTCGCCCTCGGTCAGGCGATCCTCGAGCGCGCCTCCGAGCTGATCCCGGTGATCGAGTCCAGCCTGTCCTCCCCCGACCTCTACACCCAGGTCCGGGAGGGCCTCGACCTGGTCGCCGATCCCCGCGGCCAGCCCTGCCTCGACGCGTGGCTGCGGGTCCACTCGCAGGGCCACCAATACGCCCTGTACTTTCGCGATATTCGCAAAGAAAAAGGGTGAGTGAACGAGAGCCGGACCCGCGGGCAGCCATGAGCCCCGATCCCAGGCCGAGCGCGGGACCCAAACCCACGATCCGCGACCCGGAGCGACGCGAGCGCCTGGCCGCCCTGCTCGCCGCCTTGACCGAGACCGGCGCCGGCCGAGAGCTGGGCCTGCGCCAGGTCCAGACCCTCGATGATTTTCGGGCCTTCGTGCCCATGCACGACCTCGCCGCCCACACCCGCCAGGTCACCGCGCGGCTCGGATTCAGCGCCGAAACCCTCGACCCCGAAGTCCTCAGCGCCGCATCTCGCCAACGCGCTGGGACCGTCGCTACCTGGCGTCAGCACCTGGCCGGTGGGCGTCGGCACCTGGCCGGTGGGCGACCAGAGCGGATCGCCCTGTTGCAGGCCCAGGCCGACGACCCGCTCATCGACCAGCTCCGGGTCGACGATCTCCAGGCCCTCGCCGGGGGCGACCGGCCGCTGCTTCGGATCACCAGCATCGCCAGCGACCCGGAGGCCACCCTGGCCAGGCTCCACGAGTTCGCCCCGGACGCCCTGGTGATGCCCAGCCTCGCGACCTGCGCCTGGCTCGAGGCCAAGCTTCGCGCGCCCCTGGAGCGGCGGATCCCGAGCCTGCGCTGGCTGTTCGCCGAGTACAACCTGAGTACGCGTGTGCGCAGCCGCCTGCCCGTCGTCAACACGGGCTGGCTGCACGCCGCCGGACGGATCGGGCTGCCCGCCCGGCGCAGCCCCTGGTGGGGCTTCGAGCTCGCCACCCACAGCACCCTGATCGAGCTCCTGGCCCATGGAGACCCGGAGCTCGATCCTCACAGCGGCCCCAGCGAGCGCACTGTCCTGCCCGAGGCCGCGATCTTGGGGGAGCGCTACGAGCTCGTACTGAGCTCGGCCCTGGGCTTCCTGCGCCTGCGCAGCGGCCTGCATGTGCGCGTGGTCGGCTTCGTCCCGCCGCCCGCACACAGCCTCGCCCGCCCACTCCCGATCCCCCGCGTGGTCCGGCTGCCCCCGCCCCCGCCCTCGGTCGCGCTCGAGGGTGTGACCATGAGCGGGGCCTGCCTGACCGCCGCGGTCCGACAGGCCTTCCTGCCCGAAGATCCGGCCCTGATCTCGGCGTTGATCGCCGCCGATCCCGGCGCCATCGACCCCGACGCCCGAGCCTCGAGGACCGGCCTCGATCCCTTCGCCGACACGGAGCTCGGCGCGAGCCGGGCCGGTCTGCGCCGCAAGGGACCGCGCCCGCGCGCGCTCGTGGTTCGCCTCGAGGTCCAGGGCCAGCCCGGGCCGATGGTGGGTGTCGACATCGCAGCCCGCCTCGACCGAGACCTTCAGCGCCGCAGCGCCGCCTACGCCTGGCTGCGGACCCGCGACGAACTCTGGGAGCCCCGGGTCGTGTTTGCGACCGCCGGCACCGCGCGGATGGACCGCGAGCGCGCGGTCCGAGGCCTCTGGGGTCGGGTCCCCCACGCCGTGGTCCGGGTCAGCGCCTGAAGCCCAGGACTCGGTGGCGCCCGCTCGGGCGCCCGACCGACCGTGGTGTCCCGCCTCAGCCGGGCGCCACCGAGCCCGCCCCCGAGATCTCTTTGTCGACCTCGCCCGGCTCCCCCCAGTAGCGCACCGAGCCCGCGCCGGAGACCTCGACCGAGAGGCTGTCGGCGGCGAACACCTCGGCCGATCCGGCGCCCGAGAGATCGAGCTCGACCGCCTTGGCCTCGAGGCCCCTGGCCTCGATCTCGGAGGCCCCGGAGACCTCGACCTCGAAACGCTCGACCGCGCCGCTCAACCTCAGCTCGGCCGCGCCCGAGACCTCGAGCACAAACAGCTCTCCCTGCAGCCCCTCGATGTCGACGTCGGCCGCCCCCGAGATCTCGAGGGCGTCGAGGTAGGGGACCCAAATCTCGACTTTGAGCGGGAGCGAAGGGCGGATCATCATCGCTTCGAGGCTGACCTCGAGCGTGCCGTCTTCGACCGCCATGACGACCTTGGGAACGATGTTGTCGTCGCCGCTGAGGACCACGCGCTGGTCGTGGTCCTCGTCCACGTGGACGACCAGCTCGAAGCTCCCGCCCAGGGCCAAGGCCTGAAACCCGTCGACCTCCCGGGTCTCGGTGCGCGGGTCACCGCTGCCCCGCAGACCACAACCGGCGAGGGTCAGGGCGAGCAGCGCAGCCCCGAGCCCCGCACCGAAGCGAACGCCGCGGTGGGGGGGAGCGGACGAGGGGAAAACGGGAGACGGTGTGGACGGTAGGTGGGTCATCGCGGCCTGGCTGCCCTCAACTGGGCGCCCCCGACATGATTCCACGTTCACTGTGGCTTCGCTGGACCCACATGTGAGCGAACCCGGTCGGCCCCAGCACCCCAGGACCAGCCCGAGCGTTGACCTCGACCGCTGGCGGTGGCCCCATGTCGCTCATGTCCGCCGCCGTGATCCGTCGCTTGGCCCTGCTCTCGCTGCTGCTCCTGCCCTCGCTCGCCTGCAAGCCCAGCCCGGCCGTCGAGACCTCGACGCCCGATCCCTCGGCCGACGCATCCAGCACCGAGGCGAGCGACTTCGTGTGGATCGCCGATCGTTTCGCCGACGCCCAGGTCCTGCGCTACCAGGTCCCCGGCTTCGAAGACCTCGACCTTCAGCGCAAGCAGCTGCTCTACTATCTGAGCCAGGCCGCGCTCGCCGGCCGAGACATCGCCTACGACCAAAAATTTGCCGGTAACCTGCGTGTGCGCAAGACCCTCGAGGCGGTCATTCAGCACTGGGAGGGGGACCGGGAGGGCGCCGAGTATCAGGCCTTGCTCGTCTACGCCAAGCGGGTGTGGTTCAGCAACGGCATCCATCACCACTACTCGGGCAAGAAGTTCAGCCCCGCCTTCAGCCGAGCGTGGTTCGAGGCCACCGTGCGCAGCCTCGGCGCCGAGCAGCTGCCCCTGGCCGGCGCCCCCGTCGAGCTCGGCGGACTCGGGACCCTCGCCGACACCGACGCCCTGCTCACCTACCTCGGCCCGGTGCTCTTCGACCCCAGCGTGGCCGTGCGCCGCACCAACCGAGACGCCGACGCCGACCCGGTCGCCGATTCGGCCAACAATTTTTATGGCGAAGGCGTGACCGCCGAGGCCGTCGAGGCCTTCTACCAAGCCAAGATCGACAAAAAAAATCCGACCCCGATCAGCTGGGGCCTCAACTCCAAGCTCGTCGTCGGACCCGAGGGTGAGCTGCGCGAGATCGTCTGGCACGTCGACGGCATGTACGGACCGGCGATCAAGGAGATCGTCGGCTGGCTCATGAAGGCCCGGACGGTGGCCGAGAACGACGCCCAGCGTGAGATCTTCGAGCGCCTCATCGCCTACTACCAGTCCGGCGACCTGGCGACCTTCGACGCCTACAACATCGCCTGGGTCGGCGACACCGAGTCTCAGATCGACACGGTCAACGGCTTCATCGAGACCTACGACGACGCCCTGGGCTTTCGCGCCAACTGGGAGGCCGTGGTCTCGATCAAAGACCGGGAGGCCAGCACCCGGATCGCCGCGATCTCCAGCCAGGCCCAGTGGTTCGAGGACAACTCGCCGCTGATCCCCGAGCACAAAAAGAAGAACGTGGTCGGGGTCTCGGCCAAGGTCATCACCGTGGTCATGGAGGGGGGCGACGCCGCGCCCACCACCCCCATCGGCATCAACCTCCCCAACGCCAACTGGATCCGGGCCAAACACGGCAGCAAGTCGGTCAACCTCGGCAACATCGTGGAGGCCTACGACCACGCCAGCGCCGGCAACGGCCAGCTCGAGGAGTTCACCTACGACGACGCCGAGCTCGCCCGGGCCGAGGCCCACGGCGCCCTCGCCCACAAGCTCCACGTCGACATGCACGAGGTCATCGGCCACGCCTCCGGTCAGCTCGAGGACGGCGTGGGCACGCCCAAAGAGACGCTCAAGAGCTACGCCAGCACCCTCGAGGAGGGCCGCGCCGACCTCGTGGGCCTCTACTACATCATGGATCCGAAGCTCGTCGAGCTCGACCTCATGCCCTCCCTCGACGTCGGCAAGGCCGCCTACGACAGCTACATCCGCGGTGGGCTCATGGTCCAGCTGACCCGCCTCGAGCCCGGCGAGCAGATCGAGGAGTCCCACATGCGCAACCGCCAGCTGGTCGCCGCCTGGGCCTACGAGCAGGGCAAGGCCGAGAAGGTCATCGAGCGCGTGCTCGTCCCCGGCGAGGGCGACGATCGGACCTACTTCGTGATCCGCGACTACGACAAGCTGCGCGTGCTCTTCGGCCAGCTCCTGCGCGAGCTTCAGCGCATCAAATCGACCGGCGACTACGAGGCCGGCAAGGCCCTGGTCGAGACCTACGGCGTGAAGGTCGATCCCGACCTCCACCGGGAGGTCCTGCGTCGCAACGACAGCCTCGACATCGCCCCCTACGCGGGTTTCATCCAGCCCAAGCTCGTGCCCGTGTTCGAGGGCGAGCAGATCGTCGACGTGCTCGTGGAATACCCGAGCGACTTCGCCGGCCAGATGCTCGAGTTCAGCACCGAGCACAGCTTCCTGTAGCGCCGGGCCGCGTCGAGGACCGACCGACTTTGAACCACGAGTACGGGGGCGCTCGCGCCCCCATACTCGGCCGGCGCGAGTGGGTCTGGGGGTCCAAAAGGGGCCATGGCCAACCCGAGTATGATGCCCACGATGCAGATCGTGAGCCCCGAGTGCCCAAAGTGCGGCGGCCCTGTCCGCCCCACCAAGGTCACCGTCTGCGTGTACTGCGACTCGCTCTTGGTCGCGACCGCGTCACCCGAAGGGACCGTGCTCGGACGAGACGACGCGGTCGACGCAACCACACTGCGACAGGTCGAAACCCTGATCGCTAAGGGCCGCAGTGAACACGCCGCCCAGCTGCTCGAGCGACAGACCGGCCGCCCTCGCGCCGAGGTGGACGCGGTCGTCGAAGCGTGTGCCAAAACGGTGGTGACGGACGCCCAGACCGTGAGCCCGCGACACCTGGTCATCGTGGGCGTGGTCGCCCTTCTCTTCCTCCTGTTCCTCTCCTCCGGGGTGGCGGTTCTCATACACTTCGCGTACGACAACACCCAAAACTTGAGCGTGTTGTTGCTGCTCGGAGCTGTGCTGTGTGGACTGGTCTTGGTCTATGGAGTCCAGCCCGCGCTCCGCTCGGCCCGCTATCTGGCGACCGGGAAGAAGGGGACAGCGACGGTCGTCCGGTGGGCCCACGCAGCGACCGACCTCCAGGGTCTGCACGTTGCGCGCATCCTCGCGGACGTGCGCGGCGACAAGGGCGACGAGGTGTTCCGGGCGGAGCTGCTGTTCCCGTACCGGGCCAAGAAGGCATACCCGCTCGCACCAGGGATCTCCTTTCCGGTCCGCTACCTGCCGGGGCAACCCGACTCGGTACGCAGCCTCGGCAACCCTTCGATCGAGGCGGTACGCAAGCAACTTCGGTCCCAGGCCGGCAAAACCGGCGCCAATCGACGCCCCTTCGACACGGTCGAGCCGAACAAACATGCTGCTTTGAAGGCATTTGGGGCGCTCCTCGGGTTGCTCCTCGGGCTGTTCATGGTCGGCACCCTTGCTCAGGCGGGATACCGAAGCGCGAGTCCCGGGACGGTCAATCCTTTCCACGGACACTGGGCCGCGAACCAGGTGTTCGAGCGGGCGGACCGTCGCGCGGAAGGCAAGACGGTCTGGGCCTGGTTCACCCCAGACATGAGCTCGTCCATGAGCTCAGCCCTGAGCCTCCTGGCCAGACTCCCCTGGCCCGAGCCGGCGCAGCAGTCGGAAACGACCGAGGCCGCCGAGCTACCACCTACGCCTCCTGTACCTCCGCCACCGGCGACGGAGGCCAGCGGCGTGCGCAGGCCAACGCCCCCCATCGCCGCCGAGGTCCGAGGCCGGGAGGCACTGCTGACCCGGGTCGAAGTCTACGACACGGAAGAACAATACGTGATTGCGTACGACGCCGAGACGCTCGACGTTCTCTACGAGATCGGGCCCTTGGGGACCGCCGGTCAGGCGAGGGGCGAGAACCGGCTTGTGGTCCGCGGGAAGTTCATCGCACTCGCAGACTATCGCGGGACCTTCCACGTCATCGACCTCGAGTCGGGGGAGGAGCAACGCTCACTCTTGCTGACCGACCGTACCTATCAACTGTGCGCGACTCTCCCCGGCGAGGCGCCCCAGGTCTGGGTGTCCATCATCGACGAACGCGATGTGATGGTGGACCTCGAGTCCGGTGAGGCGACGCCCTCCGAGCGCCCCGACACCTGCCCTCCACCCTGGGAGCGTTATCAGATCGACTACGAGCAGAGCCAAAAACAGATCAAAGCCGCACCGAAGATGAGTGGTTTCGAAGCGACCTCGGTGTTCCTCGAAGAAGACCACGCTGTGCTCTCGGGGGTGAAGTCCCCCGGGACCGCCGTGCCGCTGCTCGTGGGGTTTGATCCCCGCGACGGCAAACTACTATTTCAAGTCGAGATGTCGAGCGTGAACCGCCTCGACGTCATCGGCGGATCCAATCTTCTAGGGGCGCTCGCCGGTGGGCGCTTCGTCGGGGTCTATGCATCCACGCACGACAAGATCCACTTGACGACCTTCGACGCCCGGACGGGCGCGCATCTTTGGGAGTCGGAACGGACCCAGAGCCGCTGGCGCCCGACGTGGCTGCAGATCACCCCCTCGTCGGTGGTCGTCGAGTACGAATACGGCTTCGCGGTGCACGACGCCAAAACAGGCGAGCTACGCGGCATCGTCGGGCGGCGGTGAGGCGCGACCAGGCGACATTCGACGACCCAGGCCCTACCTGGTCATGGCTGGTCATGGCTGGTCATGGCTGGTCATGGCTGGTCATGGCTGGTCATGGCTGGT
>CAYVJQ010000025.1:24472-33633 GCA_964451725.1 uncultured Nannocystaceae bacterium
CACGGCTGGCGGCTCGCAGCTGGGCCGGGGTCTCCCAGCCGGGACACAGCCCTCTCCCGGAACCGGGTGAACGCCCGAAGATCACTGCATCGGCTCTTGGCACGCGGCTCGCATCATTGGCGGGCATGCTCACCCGCACCTACTCCGCCGGGCTGCTCGGCGTCGACGGGTACCTGATCACCGTCGAGGCGGACGTCGGCCTCGGCCTGCCCTGTCTGACCATCGTCGGCCAGGTCAGCGGCGCCCTGCACGAGGCCCGGGAGCGGGTCCGCAGCGCCCTGGCCCACTGTGGACACCCGATCCCGCCGCGCAAGCAAATCGTCAACCTGGCTCCCGCCGAGGTCCGCAAGGACAGCCCCGGCCTCGACCTCGGTATCGCCTGTGCCCTGCTCCTGAGCCACGGGGTGCTCCCGGCGGGGAGCTTGGCCGATACCCTGCTGTGGGGTGAGCTGGCCTTGGACGGGGCCCTGCGAGCGGCGAGCGGGACCCTGATCATAGCGGACACGGCCAGGCGAGCCGGGTTTCGACGCATGATCGTCGCCCGGGCCTGCGCCCGCGAGGCCGGTCTGATCCCGGGCCTCGAGATCCTCCCGGCGGCCGACTTGCCGGCTCTGATCGCCCACCTGCGGAGTGAAAAGCCCCTGCCTCCGCTCCCTCCCGCGCCGCTCCAGTCCGCCCCATTCGACTCCCCACGCCACTCCGCCCCACGCCACTCCTCCCCACCCCACTCCTCCCCACCCCACTCACCTGCTCCAGCCCCGGACACACTCCGCCCAGACCCGCCCCCAGATCCATGCCTGAGCCCGTGCCCCGACATGCTCCCAGACATGGCCGACGTCCGCGGCTCGACCCTGGCTCGCCGGGCGATCGAGATCATGGTCGCCGGAGGTCACAACCTGCTCCTGCACGGTCCGCCTGGCGTCGGCAAGACCATGCTCGCGCGGCGGGTCGCCGGCCTGCTCCCGGACCTGCCCACCGAGGAGGCGCTCGCGGTCACCAAGATCCACGGCGTCGCCGGCCGGCGAACGGGAGGCTACATCGAAGAGCTGCGCGAGCTCATTCGCCGCCCCCCCGTGCGCAACCCTCACCACACCGTCAGCGTCGCCGGTCTGCTCGGCGGCGGCGGACCCCCCCGCCCGGGCGAGGTCAGCCTGGCCCACCGCGGCATCCTGTTCCTCGACGAGCTGCCCGAGTTCCCGCGGGCCTGCATCGAGGGCCTGCGCGAGCCCCTGGAGGAGGGTTCCGTGACCATCGTCCGGGCCCGCTACGCCCTGCGCTTCCCCGCGGACTTCCAGCTCATGGCGACCATGAACCCCTGCCCCTGCGGCTGGCTCGGCCACCCTCAGCGCGTGTGCACCGACAGCCCGGCCGCCGTCCGCCGCTACCAGGGCCGGGTCTCGGGCCCGTTCATGGACCGCATGGACCTGGTCGTCCCGCTCACCCCCCTGTCCCGAGCCGAGTTCGCGCTCGCCAAAGCCGGGGAGGGCAGCGCTCCGATCCGCCTGCGTATCGCCCAGGCCCGAGCCCGCCAGGCCGAGCGCCTCGCCTCCACCCCCTGGTCCCGCAACGCCGAGATCCCCGCCGCGGGTGAGGCCATCGAGCGCTGGTGTGTCCTGACCCCCGAGGCCGAGCGCCTGCTCGTGGCCATCGCCCAGCGCCGAGGCGCCAGCATGCGCAGCTTCCACCGCATGCGTCGCGTCGCCCGGACCATCGCCGACCTCGATCCCCGCCCCGACCTCGATCCCTGTGCGCCCGTACCCAAGGCCGCCGTGGCCCTGGCCGCCCGTCTGCGCCTGCTCCCGGAGGCAGCCTGAGCTGCGCTTTCATGCTGCGCCTCCCGTGAGGCGGCTCGGTTTTGGGACCCCGCGGGTCCCACCTGGCTCAGCGAAAGGGAGGTGGTCGTCTGCGGCGATCTCGACGGCGATCCCTAACTCGCACGGGCTGCCGTGGGCACCGCCCGACGTGTAGGCTCGCCCCGGTGAAGCGCGCAGACAAAGCCCAAAAGATCCTCGGGATCTTGGATGCGCTGTACCCCGATCCTCCGATCCCTCTTCAGCACGACAGCCCCTTCACCCTCCTGGTCGCCGTGCTGCTCTCGGCCCAGACCACCGACGCCCGCGTCAACGAGGTCACCCCTGCCCTGTTCTCCGACGGGCCTACCCCCGCGGCCATGGCCACCCTCCCCGTGACCACGATCCTGCGCTACATCAAAACCTTGGGGCTCGCGCCGACCAAGGCCAAGCGTGTCAAAGCCCTCGCCCAGCGGCTCCTCGATGTCTACGCGGGCGAGGTGCCGTCGACCTTCGCAGACCTCGAGTCTCTGCCCGGCGTCGGCCACAAGACCGCCGGGGTCGTCCTGGCTCAGGCCTTCGGCCAGCCCGCGTTCCCCGTGGACACCCACATTCACAGGCTCGCCTCGCGCTGGGGCCTCTCCGCAGGCAAGACCGTCGAGCACACGGAGGCCGACCTCAAGAAAGTGTTCCCCGAGTCACGCTGGGCCGACGCTCACCTGGCGATCATCTATTTTGGCCGGGAACACTGCCCAGCCCAGTATCACGAGCTCGCCGACTGCCCGATCTGCGGCTGGGCAGCCACAAAGAAGCGAGTTCTTGCCGAGCGCCGGACCAACGACGAGGCCCGGAGCGCTGCGGGCGAGCGCCTCAGGGCCGCGGCGAAGAAGCGCAGCTCGAAGCGAAAGCCCCCCAAGGCCACGACATAATCGCCTGTCGCCCGCAGCGCTCCGGGCCGAACCACAGACAGCGCGCACGGAGCCCGAGAGACACCCGGGTCGGAGGTGCTACCGTGTAGGTGTGTTCCTCGCCGAGCCGCAGACCACCAAGATGGATGTGCACTTTCGAATCGGGAAGATCCCGGTTCGTGTGCACCCCCTGTTTTGGGCGCTGTCGATCGTCCTGGGCATGCTCGCCATCAGCAGCTCGGGGGCCGACTTTTTTGTCGGCGTCGCCCTTTGGACCGCGGCCATCTTCATCTCGATCCTGGTCCATGAGCTCGGCCACGCCCTGGTCGCCAAGGCCTACGGCTGGCCGCCGCGCATCGTGCTCTACAGCATGGGCGGTCTCGCCATCTACAGCCCCACCGGCAAGTCTCGCCGTGCAGGAATTGCCATCGACTTCGCCGGTCCAGGTGCCGGATTTGTCCTTGGTGCCGCAATCTTGGGTGTGGTCCTGGCGACCGGACACAGCGTCGTGCTGCCGGGCCTGGGTGTCACTTTGGGCTCCGGTACACCCTTCGCTGCGGGCGGTGGGCGACTCGAGCTGTTCACGATGTTCATGCTCTATGTGAACATCTTTTGGGGACTGCTCAATCTACTCCCAATCCAGCCCCTCGATGGTGGCCACATCGCCCGAGCGATCCTCGAGAAATACCGACCCCACGACGGCTGGGCCCTGGCACTGAAGGTCGGGATCGCAACCGGAGCCGGGATCGCGGTGCTCGGGCTCGTGGTCTGGGACAGCGTGTTCCTCGCAGCCATGTTCGGGATGCTCGCCTACAATAATTGGCAACAGCATCAGCAGCTGCGCGTGCGCTGATGTAGGTGGGTCTGCGGTCGCGTGCTTGCGCTCCCATGCGTATGCTCCCGGCTCTGGCGTTGGGTTCGCCCCAGCCCCCAGCCCACCTCCCCCAAACCACCATGAACATCCGCAACATTTTTTCGACCTGCCTCTTCGCGCTCGCCCTCTCACTCCCCATGGCCGGCTGTGACGGAGACGACGACACCGACACCAGCACCAGCTCGGACGACGAAGCCGCAACCGATGCCGATGCCGATACCGATACGAGCGACGACAGCAACCTCGACATCGAGTGTATCGTGTTTTGCGAGGCCTACGTGACCCAGTGCATCCAGGGCCAGATGTCGGAAGAGTTCGAGACCAACGACCTCTGTCTCGAGGCCTGCAACGCCTGGGATCAAGCCGGCATCAACTGCCGCTACGGCCAGATCCCCGACGCCTGTGATCAGGCAGGCAACATGGGCAGCGCCTGCTAGCGATCCCCAGACTCCCCGACGGAGAGACCCAGCCCGGCACCGCCGGCTGGGTCTCTCTCAATTCGAGCGACCGACCCGGCGCACTCGCCGATCGACTACAGCGCGCCGCTGACGGGCTACAGCGCGCCCGCCGGTCGACATACGGCGCGCCCGCTGGTCGACGGACAGGAACCCCAGCGCTATCGTCCGCCCATGGCCAACGCTCTGAGCGACAAAGCCCGCGCCGACATCGAGACCACGCTCTCGAACAACCGGGTGGTCCTGTTCATGAAAGGGGACCGGCGCTCGCCTCAGTGCGGGTTCTCGGCCGCCGTGGTCGAGACCCTCGACGCCTGGCTCAGCGACTACGCGACCTTGGACATGTTCGCCGATCCCCTGCTGCGCGAGGACATCAAGCACTTCTCCGAGTGGCCGACCATCCCTCAGCTCTACGTCGAGGGTGAGTTCATCGGCGGCGCCGACATCGTGCGTGAACTCGACGAGAGCGGCGAGCTCGCCGCAGCCCTCAAGGTCCCGGACCAGCCCCCCGAGCCCCCGAAGATCATCGTCAGTGAACTCGCCGCAGCCCAGATCAAGGCCGCGTTCTCCGATCCAGAGGTCCATGAGGGCGTCGACATGCTGCGCCTGAGCATCGACGCCCAGTTCCGCAACGACCTCGCCATCGGGCCCCGCCGCCCGGGTGACGTCGAGGTCCAGGTCCAGGGCCTGTGTGTGCTCTTCGATCGCCGCAGCGCCCGCCGAGCCCCGGGGTTGAGCATCGACTTCGTCGAGGGCCCCGAGGGCGCCGGCTTCAAGATCGAGAACCCCAACGCCCCGCCCAGCGTCCGCGAGATCACGGTCGAGGACCTGGCCGCGCGCATGGCCGCCGCCATCGAAGACGGCGCGCCCCTGCAGCTCTTCGACGTGCGCAGCGCCGAGGAGCACACCCGCGCCAAGATCGAGGGCGCCGTGCTCCTCGACGAGAGCCGAGTCGCCACGGTCGAGGCCCTGTCGAAAACCACCAGCTTGTACCTCCACTGCCACCACGGCGGACGCAGCATGCAGGCCGCCCAGTACTTCATCGGTCAGGGATTTTGCGAGGTCTACAATGTCACCGGGGGCATCGACGCCTGGTCCCAGCGGATCGACCCCGAGGTCCCGCGCTACTGAGCAGCGGGCTCGACTACTGAAGCTCAGCGGCGGGCTCGACTACTGAAACTCAGCGGCTGCCGATACGCGCGACCATCACAAAGGCCGTGCGCAACATGATGTCCAGGTCCATCAGCGTGTTGAGCCGACCGACATAGTACAGATCGTAGGCCAGCTTGATCGCCGACTCGTCGACGGACGCCGCGTAGCCCTGATGGATCTGGGCCCACCCAGTGATCCCCGGCTTGACCAGGTGGCGATAGCCGAAGTAGGGGATCTCGCGCTCGAGTTGCTCGACGATCTCGGGCTGCTCTGGGCGCGGACCGACCAGCGACATCTCACCGCGCAGCACGTTCCAAAACTGGGGGAACTCGTCCAGGCGCGTGCGTCGGAGCAGGCGCCCCAGCCCCGTCGTCCGGTCGTCGTCGGCCGCGGCCCAGCGCTGGACCTCGCGCTCGGCGACCCGCATGGTCCGGATCTTGTGGACCCGAAACACGCGCCCGGCAGCCCCGACTCGGCCCTGGCTGTAGAAAAACGGCCCTGGATCCAAGAGTTTTTGCAGCGGCCACAGCAGCGGCAACATGAGCCCGAACAGGACCAGCCCGACCACCGAAACAGTGATGTCGATCAGCCGCTTGGCGGCCAGTGAAACCGGGCGATCGAGCTGCTCGAAGGTGTTGAGCACCCAGCGCGCATCGACCAGGTCGATGGGCACCTGGAGGGCGACGTTCATCCACACCGCGCCCGCCGTGTGCACGCGGACCCCCTGGGCCTGAAGCTGAGACATGGCGCGAACCTGGGCGTCGCTGATGCCCGAGACTCCGACCACGACCACGTGGCTCAGCCCCTCGCGTGTACACACCTCGCTGGCTTCGCCGATCTCGCCCAGCACCGGCGGCGCGAGGGCGACCCCAGACTCCCCTGCTGTCGTGCTTTGGGCGGCGCTCTCTGTGTCCGCCGCGCCGCGCCCATCGTGCAAAAAACCCCGGACCACGTAGCGGGTGTGCGCCAGATTGTTCAGGCGAGCTGCAAACCGACGCTCGACCGCCCCCGTGCCGAGCACGAGCACCCCGAGGCGTGGGCCTTTGGCGATGAAGCGGCCGTAGATCAGGCGCCAGCTCGTCAGCAGCACAAAGGTCAACACACTCACAAACAGCAGCACCGTGCGACCGATGGGCTGGTACCAGACGAAGTAGGCGACCACGAGGGTCGCTAGCCCGGTCATCAGGCTGACCAAGGCCACCCGAGCGACGATCTGTTTGGACTGGAGCAGCAAGCTGGGCGCGTGCAGGCCGGTCAGATAGGCACCCAAGGACGCGCTCATCATCGCGGCTGAGGCCGCGACCGTGGTGCCCGACAGCCCGAGTGTCGCCTCGGCGTGCCCAGGCAGCTGCCTCTCGATCATCCCTGCCCCCTCGACGGCGAAGGCCGCGAGCACCAGGTCGATCAGAAACACCAAGATCGTGGGCATGACGTGGCTAGCGGCCTGTGGTGAAACCCGGCGACGAAAGGGCCGAGCCACACCGAGGTGTGGTGAGGGATTTTGCCACGGGCTGCTGGCCCCCAGTATACGCCCCGCGGCCCTGGCAGCCCGTGGCAAAACCAGACCACCGCGCGGAAAAACCGGCTATCTTGCGCCGACGTGTCTGCCCGCGATCGCCAGCTCTCGCCCCTCACGCTCGCGTTGACGTGTCTGTTCGCCCTCAGCGCCTGCTCCAGCACCGACTCGGGTGCCGACTCCAAGTTCGCCCCTCGGGCGAAGGCAGACCCTGATCTCACCCCTGCCGCCGACCCCGTAGATTCAGGAGAGCCGATGTCCGATCCCGCCCGCGAGCGACCCGACCCGCACTCTTTCAGCCGCCCCGACCAGGTCCGCGTCACCCACGTGGGCCTGTCTTGGGTGGTCGACTTCGACGCCAAGACCCTCACCGGCGACGCCATCTTGCTCCTCGATCGTGTCGACCCGAAGGCTCCACTGATCCTCGACAGCCGCGACCTCGACATCAAGCAGGTCTACGCAGCGAACTTGGGCGACGCGGCCAAAGCCGGCGAGCACGGGGTCCCCGAGCTCGCGTCCAAGGCCACCCGCGAGCACCCGAGCTTCGCCGAGGTCGAGTGGCGCAGCGAGACCAACGAGAAAACAGGGGAGACGGGCGACCTCGATCTCGGCACCGCCTTGATCATCTCGCTCCCGCCCGAGGCCGACACGGTCAAGATCACCTACGCGACGCGCCCCGACGCGACCGGCCTCCAGTGGCTGTCCCCGGCACAGACCGCCGGCAAGGCTCAACCCTTCCTGTACAGCCAGTCCCAGGCCATCCACGCCCGCTCGTGGATCCCCAGCCAAGACAGCCCTGGCGTGCGCACCTCCTGGGATGCCGAGGTCATCGTCGACACGCCCCTGACCGCGGTCATGGCCGCGGAGCAGCTCGGCCCGGTCGCCCCCGAGCAGGTCGCCCCCGAGCAGGGCGCCCCGGTCGAGCGCACCCGCAGCTTCCGCTTCGTCATGCCCCAGGCGGTCCCCGCCTACCTGATCGCCCTGGGTGTCGGTGACCTCGAGCGCGCACAGATCGGCGCGCGCACGGCCGTGTGGGCCGACCCCACCGTGGTCGCGGCCGCGGCCGACGAGTTCGCCGACATGGAGGCCATGCTGAGCTCGGCCGAGGAGCTCTACGGTGACTACGCCTGGGGTCGCTACGACGTGCTCGTGCTCCCCCCCGCCTTCCCCTTCGGCGGCATGGAGAACCCACGCCTGACCTTCGCCACCCCCACGATCTTGGCGGGCGACCGCTCCCTGGTCTCGCTGATCGCCCACGAGCTCGCCCACTCCTGGTCCGGCAACTTGGTCACCAACGCGACCTGGGGCGACATGTGGCTCAACGAGGGCTTCACCGTCTACTTCGAGCGACGCATCGTCGAGGCCATCTACGGCCGGGCACAATCGGAGATCGAAGCCACCATCGGCAAGCGCGAACTGATCGAAGAAATCTCCGATCCAGAGCAGCTCGGCGACCGACCCGACTTTCAGATCCTCGATGCCGACCTGGTCGGGGTCGACCCGGACGACTACTTCTCGGGGGTTCCCTACGAGAAGGGATACCTGTTCCTGCGCGGGTTGGAGGAGGCCTACGGCCGCCCGGTCTTCGACGCGTTCTTGCTCGGGTGGTTCGAGGGCAACCGTTTCGGCTCGGTCTCGACCGAGGATTTCATCACCTACGCCGAGACCGAACTCCGCGCCAAGCACCAACTTCCCGAGGGCAGGACGGCCCCCGACTTCGAGATCTGGCTGCGGACCCCGGGTCTGCCCGAGGACGCCCCCGAACCCACCGCCGAGATCCTCGCCGAGGTCGAGGCCCAGGCCCAGGCCTTCGCCTCGGGCGAGCGCAAGGCCAAGGCCATCACCAGCAAGAAGTGGTCGCCCTGGCTGTGGCTCCACTTCCTGCGCTCGCTCCCCGACTCGCTCAGCGTCGAGCAGATGACGGCGCTCGACGACGCCCACCACCTGACCGAGTCGAGCAACGCCGAGATCGTTGGCCAGTGGCTGGTGCTCGCCGCCACCGCGCGCTACGAGCCCGCGTTCCCGCGCATGGAGACCTTCCTGATCGAGGTCGGCCGTCGCAAGTTCCTGACCCCGATCTACCGGGCGCTGGCGAACACCGAAGAGGGCGAGACCCAGGCGATCCGGATCTACGCCAAGGCCCGCCCCGGCTACCATTCGATCTCGCGCGGGACCATCGACGGTATCGTCGGCGAACCCTGACGGGTTCGTCGGCGAACCTGACTGCCTCGCACTAAACCCTGAGTTGGGGATTTGCTCCTTTGAACGTGCGCTATGCTGAGCGCGTGAACGGCTCAGACGCGCGTCGATCCCTCCCGCTCACCGTCCCTCTGGCTTCGGCCTCGGTTCTGGCCTCGGTTTTGGCCTCGGTTTTGGCCTCGGTTTTGGGCGTGGCCTGTCAGCCCGGTGGGGGCGAGGACGCGACCACCGACCCCTGCGAGAACGACTTCAACGGCTGCGCGGAGA
>CAYVJQ010000025.1:33733-36796 GCA_964451725.1 uncultured Nannocystaceae bacterium
GGCGAGGACGCGACCACCGACCCCTGCGAGAACGACTTCAACGGCTGCGCGGAGAACACCACCACCTTCGAGGAAGATCCGAGCTGCACCCTCGACGGCGACCTCGAGATCGTCATGGGCCAGGGTGAGACCACCTTCAGCGCGCTCGGGCCCAGCGAACTCCCAGAGCTGCAGTGGGGCCTCCAGGGAGGGCAACACGTGTGGATGGCCGTGCAGGTCCACAACCCCGACCTCGACCGGCGCCAGCTCAAGATCCGCCTCGAGTTGAAGTTCTGCACGGCCGCCGACTGCAGCGACCCGGGCGCCTGGGAGACGGACATCATCCGCGATCTCGTCGCCGATGAGACCACCATGACCCTCACCCCCGAGGGCTGGCTGCAACAGACCCGCATGCTCGTCACCGTGTTCGGCTGGGTCACCACCGAGAACCGCCGCGTCGAGATGCTGGTCACCGATCCCTGCGGACGGCAGGCCTTTGTGACCCGCGACTCGACGGCATCCTGAAACGAACAGACACGCGCCGACACCCGAGAACTGAACCGGGTGGCCCGCAACCCGGACGCTCTGGACCCCTCAGATCCCGGAAGTCCGCGGGATCTGGCACCTCCCCGCTGGCATAGTGTTCGAAGGTACGCCACCCATGCCTCTCGATCTCGCCCTCTCCCCCCCGCACTCCCCTCCCGACCCCAACGAGCGCCCCCGCGAACGCATGATGCTCTACGGCCCCAGCGAGCTGTCAGAGACCGAGCTCGTCGCCCTCCTGCTCGGGGGCGGGCGAGCCCTGAAACGAGCGAGCGCGGTGCTCAGCCATGTCGGTGGCATCAGCGGACTCAGCCGCGCCTGCCCGCACGAGCTGCGCGAACTCCCAGGTATCGGAGACGCGGGCGCCACCGCGTTGGCGGCCGCCATCGAGCTCCGCCGCCGCCTCGATCGTCTGGAGCTCCCCTGGGACCGCCAGCTCAAGACCCCGCGCGAAGCCGAGACCTTCCTGCGAGCCATGCTGGGTTCGGCGACCCAGGAGCACTTCCTCGTCATCGGCCTCGACGTCCGCCAGCGGGTCCGTCTGGTTCGCACGGTCGGGGTCGGGACCCTCAGCCGAGTCGAGGTCCACCCCCGCGAGGTCTTCCGTCCGCTCGTGCGCGCGGGCATGCACAGCTGCCTCATCGTTCACAATCACCCTAGTGGTGACCCCAGCCCGAGCGAGGCCGATATCGAGCTCACCGAGCGCATCGTCGAGGTCGGTCGATTCCTCGGGATCCCCGTGCTCGACCACATCGTGATCAGTGATCGCGGCTTCGTGTCCATGGCCGAGCAAGGCATGATGACCCCGGGAAAACACAGCTCCGCCAAATCGTCTGCCGCCGGCGAGTACACCTGAACCTGGCCACATGTGGCACGCAGCGACGTTGCGTTCTACGACCACGGGCGAGAGCAGCTTGTCTGCCCGCCTTCGGGCGGGCCATCAACGATCTAATTTCACTTGGAAATTCAATTTTTGGTGACCCTGAATCGATCTTCGCAATGGGGCCACATATGCGCTCGGACGCCGCCTCCACCCACACCCGCCTTCTGACTCACCTCGCTGGTGGCGCACTCCTGCTCGCTACCTCCGCCTCGATGAGCGCCTGCTTTGGCGGTGGCGAAGGGGTGTTCCTCGAGGCTGAGGACGTCAGCCTCGACATGCCCACGCGCGCCTCGGAGTTCCGCGCCGAGGGCGATATCCGCGGCGACGCCTGGTGGCTCATCACCCACACGGCCACCGACGTCGACAGCTGGGTCACCACCGTGGTCGAGACCAGCGCCTACATCGTCGAGTTTCTCGACGACCACCCGGCGACCACCCGCGACGGCGCCTGGCGAGTCTATGGTCCCTTCGACGACGAGCGCGGTCGGGACCTCGCATGGATCGTGCGGATCAGCGGCGGCGATACCGACACGAACTTCGAGTTCCTGGTCGCCGACAAAGGCACCACGGAGCCCGACGCCTTCGTCTCCATGGTCGAGGGGGGCCTGACCATCGAGGGCGACCTTCGCTCCGGCTCCATGCACATCGACTTCGACACCATCGAGGCCCACGACGACCTCGACGAGACCCTGGCGTGGGACTACGCGGGCGACATCACCATCGAATTTCAGCGCAACGTCGACAGCGGTGACAAGCACATCGATCTGAACTTCGATGGTTTCGTCGCCGAGCATAAGGGCTACCTCGACGACGACCGTTTCGAGAGCGACGAGAGCTATCGATACACTCGCGAGGGCGACGGTTCAGGCAGCTTCTTCCTGGCCCTCGACGGCGAGTGGGACACCTACCCCCACGGCTGGAGTGGACCGGAGCGCGAACGTATGCAGCTCGACATGATCTGGGACAGCGATGGCCGTGGTCGGGCCCGCGGCACGATCGAGGCGGGCGAGGAGGGGGGCGACATGCTCCACGGCGACCTGGCCCTCGAAGAGTGTTTCGACGGCCAGGGTTACCTGAGCTGGCGCGAACTCAGCGAGCTCTATGCTGCCGAGGTCCCCGGCTACAACTTCGGCACCGCGGACAGCTGCGTGTTCACGACCGACGATCTCGACTGAACTCCGGCTCCCGAACGAGCCCTGTGCCGGCTTGGTCGCCAGCTCGGTCAGCTGTCCCGGCTTGGTCGCCGCTCGATCGGGTTCATGACTAGAGTGAACTCCCCAGCCGGAACAGCTGATCGCAGCCCGTCTCTCGGACCACGGCCGCCGCGCTCACCCCTCCCTGGGTCATCGATCGCAGCCCGGCAGTACAGATCTCGAGTGCCTGCTGAGCGGCCTCCACGGGCCCCAGGCCCTCACCCGCGGTCACGAGCACGTTGGCCAGATAGGCCAGCTCGGCCCGCCGGGTCGCCCGTCGCTCCTCGTCCAAGCTAGCGAGGGCACCGGAGAGCAAGGTCGAGCTCGCCGCGGGCAGGGCTCGGACCGCCGAAGGCGCGATCCCATACTCCTCGAGCAGGGGCATGAGTGTCGAGGGCTCCGCCGCGGCCGCCAGTGGGCTGACCTCGAGGTTGCGAAAATAGGCCCGCGTGATCGCGTCGCGAG
>CAYVJQ010000025.1:36896-54825 GCA_964451725.1 uncultured Nannocystaceae bacterium
AAGGCCGTCGCATCGGCCACGCTCACGTAGCCCCGCCGAGCACGACGGTCATCCCGTTCACCCAGCGCGTCCTCGGCCAACATCTGATCGGCGGACAGCACCTCGTAGAGCCCACCACAATCGTCCACCAGCTCGGTCGACGCTCGACAGCAGTCGGCGAGGATCCGGCTCGCCCACTCGTGGTCGGCCTGATCGATCGCCGTCAGCGCAGCGATCACCGCATCCCAACCCAGGCTGTTCCGAGCAACCAAAGTGTAGTCCGCCAAGGTCAGGTACAGACACGCATCGAGGGCTTTCTCGACGAGCTCGGCCTCGTGCCGCGACGCCCCGGCCATCCCGATCCCCAGCGTCTCCACGTCCAGCACGATCAGCTGTCCAGAGAACGCCAGCACGACCGTCTCCTCCGGCAGCGCGGCGAGCCGCTCGATCACCAAGTCTTCACCACCTTCGAACATCACCTCTAGCCAGGTCACGAAACGACGATGATCAAAGTGCTCGAAGGACTCGAGTCTTCCCTCGGCGCCCGCTCGCTTCCACAGCGACGTATCGACCAGGTGCACAAACTGCTCTGCCGTCGCGACCGCGAGCAGCTCCGCCGAGTCCTCCACCCCCACCGCAGACACCAGCGCACCCAGCGTGTCCGGGGTCAGGGCCCGGACCGCAGGAACAAAGTCAGGCTCACTCAACAGACGCATCAACAGTCGGCTGGTCGTACTCATCGAAGTCGAACTCCCGAGCCCCAACCTGTCACCGCTCGGGGCCAGGGCAACGGCTGAAGCACCGACACGGGTGTCAGGTTGTGCACGCTGCGGGGGCTGTCGACACGAATAGGGGAGTGTTAGAATCGGTTCACCGGCCATGCCCGAGGATCCTCAAGCCCGCGGGAGTGACTCGCCGAGCGGCCGCTCCCGCGGACGCGCCATCTTGCGCCTCGTCATGCTCGTGGGTGGACCGCTCCTGGTCTTGTTCTCGATCTTCTCCTCCGGGGTGTACTGCGGCGCCGCCCACTCGAGCGCGGTCGTCGGGTTCGAGGAAAAATTAGGTGTCGATCCACCGTCGGCTCTCGCCGCGAAGGTCGAGGGTGAGTCGGACGCCGGCGACGAGTCGGGCTCCGACGAGCCGAACTCGGGCGATCCCCAAGCCGGCGATGATGAACCGGGGTCCTCAGACAAAGCGGCCGACAGACCCACTGCCAAAACAGCCGGCAAGCCGACTGGCAAGCCGACTGGCAAGCCGGGACTGGCCCCCCCCACCGAGCCCACTGTCCCGAGCTCGGACACCACCCTTTTGTCCCCTCGCCAGACGCCCCAGACCTCGCCGCCAGACGGCGCGCTAGCGACCTTGCCCCTCGCCACGGCCGACCCCCTGACGACCGAGCTGGGTGAGGCCCTGGCCCAGCGCCGCAGCCTCGCCGTGTTGATTCTCGTCGACCCGGCCTTGGTGGCCACCCAGGACAACTGGCTGATGGAGACCCAGCGCCTCGTCGTGGGTGCGAGCGACAGCTTCGAGGTCCTCTTTGGTGTCGAGCTGCGCCTCCAGGGCGCCCTCGTCTGGACACCCGATCCGACGGCCGACCCGGCCAGCTTGCTCGCCGACCTCGAGGCCCGCGAGCGCCACGGGGCCGACCTGGTCATCGGTCTCCTCGCCCGCTCCCGCCCCGACGACTGGGCGCCCGAGACCGAGCCCAAAGATCCCGCTCTCGTCGGTCGAGACTCGGATCGCATTGGTGGAAGCTCGGCCCTCGTGTTCGCCGACCTCGCTCGCAACGAGCGCTACTACCAGAGCTTCATGCGTACACTCGCCGGGCTGCTGGGCGCCACACCCGTGACCGACCCGAGCTCCGAGGCTTGGCTGCGCGGGAGCTTCATGCGAGACGCACCCCCGAACCCAGGCTCCCGCGACCAAGCTGCGGCACCTTGGCTCGACGCCCAAAACCGAACTCGGGTGATCACCACCAAGCACCGCCGCTTCCGGGGGGAGCCCTGAGCATGCCTGTCGAACGCGCCGCCGCCAGCCCGACCTCCAGCTCGGACACCGACCGGCCCCGCTCCAAACTCCGCTGGGTGCTCGGGTGGGTGCTCGCGCCCGGCTCGCTGCTCTTCGCCCTGTTCCTCGCGGGTGTGCACGTGGGTGGGCGCCACCCGGACATGGCCCTGTCGCGCGCGCTCTTGTGGCTGTTTGGGTGAACCTGCGAAGTTCGCTTCGCGCATCTGTCTCACGAGCGCGCTCCTCACGGTTTACCCACCCACGACGATCGCTTATTTTCCGGGCGCCCGCGGCCGCTCCTCACGAGCGCCGGGCGAGGTAAAAAGCATGGCCGCCAAGTACCCCCTGACGAGGCTCGACGAGCACCCGACGCTGACCCCCGATCTCCTGCGTCTGGCCTACAGGGAGATGTGCATGTCTCGCTGCCACGTCGAGCGGGTCGTCCAGGAGTGCTCCAAGGGCAACATCAAGTTCGCTATCTGGGGCCCCGGCGAGGAGGTCCACGGCGCCGCCCAGGCCCTCGCCTACAAAGAGGTCGTCAACCGCGACGCGTTTGGGATCTGCGCCCACTACCGCTCCGCCAGCTTGCTCGCTACCTGGGCCCGGCTGCACGGCTACGAAGACTTCCACCTCGACCACATGCGCCAGCAGCTCTCGCGGGTCACCGATCCCTGGAGCGGCGGCCGCCAGATGACCTCGCACTTCAACAACATCGAGTTGAACATGCTCCCGGTTCAGAGCGCGCTGGGCATGCAACTGGGCAAGTCCATCGGCTACGCCCACGGCATGCGCCGCAAGGGCCAAGACGACGGCGTGGTCGTGGCCATCGTCGGCGACGGGACCATGGCCGAGAGCGACTTCCACGAGGGCGCGACCGGGGCCTCGATCCTCGACACCCCCCTGCTCCTGGTCGTCACCGACAACGATGTCGCCATCTCCGTGACCCCGGAAGACGGGCGCGGCCTCCGGGATCTCGAGGCCTACGCCAAGGCCTTCGACTTCGCCTTCTTCGAGGCCGACGGCAACGACTTCATCTCGGTCTACGAGCAGAGCAAGGCCGCGGCCATCTACTGCCGGGACCGTCAGCGCCCGGCCCTGTTTTGGATCCGCAACCTCTCGCGCCTCAACGGCCACTCGAACGCGGGCATCTACAACTTCACCTTCGACGCTCACGACTGCCTCGACGACTTCGGGCAGGCCCTGGTCGAGCGCGACATCGTGGGCGCAGACGACATCGTCCGCCGCAACGACGAGACCCGCGGCGACTACTACAAACGCAACGACTTCGGGCACATCGCCAAGCAGGCCGACGACTACATCCTCGAGACCATGCGTGTGGCCGAGTCGGAACCCGAGCCGACCTACGACAAGATCTTCGAGCACATCCGCGATCCCTACGCCACACCGGTCGAGGCCGCCCCGGTCGGTCGAGACACGATCATCTCGCTCAACGGCGCGATCCGTGCGGCTATGCGCGACATCCTCGAGGCCAACCCTATGACCTGGATCTACGGCCAGGACGTGGCCGAGCGCGGCGGCGTGATGCAGGCCACCAAGGGCCTGTGGGAGCGGTTCCCGGATCAGGTACGCAACGCGCCCATCAACGAGCCCCTGATCTTGGGTGCCGCGGTGGGCTTCGCCCTCCACGAGGGCGCCACGGCCCTGCCCGAGATCCAGTTCTCCGACTACAGCCTCAACACGCTGCACTGGCTCGTGCACATGGGCAACATGCTGTGGACCAGCAACGGCACGGTCCGCAACAACATCATCACCAGGCTCCCGGTCGAGCCCCTCCACGGCGGCGCCATCTACCACTCCATGTGCATGGAGGGCTTCTACGCCGCTATTCCCGGCCTCACCATCCTCGCCCCCTCGACCTCCCGCGACTTCTACGGCCTGCTGCGCTCGGCCGCCGAGTACAGCGGCCCGGTGGTCTTGTTCGAGTCCAAGGGCCTCTATCGCATGGCTCTGGGCGACGCCTTCCCCGACGAGCCCCAGGACCCCGACGAGATCAAGCGCCTCAAGCGGGCGATCGGCATGCAGGGCATGATCCCCGATCTGCCCAAAGACTTCCGCGTCCCCCTGGGCAAGGCCGCCGTCCGCCGTGAGGGTCGTGACCTGAGCATCGTGACCTGGGGTCGCTGCACCCTGTTTGTGCGCGAGGCGATCGCGACCTTGAGCGACCGCGGGATCGACGTCGAAATGATCGACCTGCGCACGATCGTGCCCCCGGACATGGACACGGTCATGAACTCGGTGGACAAGACCAAGCGCCTGCTGGTCGTCCACGAGGATCGGGTGTTCTCGAGCCTCGGCCGCGAGATCCAGGGCCAGGTCATCGAGGAGATGGGCAGCGAGCCTGTCGCCACCCGCGTGCTGGGCCAGGACAACGTCCCGGGGATCCCCCAGAACATCGCCCTGGAGCACAAGCTAGTGGTCTCGCCCGCGAAGATCATCGCCGCCGCCGAGCAGGTCATGGCCATCGACCTGCGACGCGCGAGTTCGACCGGCGCTGCGGCGACCACGGCCGAGCCCGCGCGCACGCGGGTGCTGTGGACGCCCAACCGGGCCTTCGTCGGCTGAACCCAGCCCTATGCCCCAGCCCCCACGGGTGGACTCGGGCCCCAAAAATCAACCTGGACAGACCAGGGCCAGGGGCGGCGTCGCCGAGTACACGCAGTTCTCCTCGATATCCGGATTGTTGAGCCAGTGGCAGCACTTGAGCTGCGGCACGTTCTCGTTGTCCGTCGGGCACAGGGTCCCCGGAGCCAGACAGCAGCCCAGCGCCTCTGGGGTCATGTCACCCGGGGCGATGTCACCCGGCAACTCAAAGCCGTCGCAGGTCTCGCTGCATTTGTAGTCACAGTAGACCGGGAGGTTCGGATCGACCGAGCCCGGGTCGTCGACACACAGGGGCCGGCAGTGGTCGGCGAGCGCCTCGAGATCGCGCTCGTCTCCATCACAGATCTCCGCTTCGAAGATCACGCCCGCGGCTCCGGGCCAGATGAAGTCGGTGTACTCCGGCTCCCGGACCCCGTTCCCACAATACCCACAGTCGTTGCGGCCGAAGAAACACGCGTTTGTGCACTGGCTGATCGTCCCTGAGGTGTAGAAATTGTCGTCGCCTACGAGAGTCGAGATCGAGTCGTAGAACCCGCAAGCCAGATTGGGGGCGAAGCCATCGCCCGCGACGACGCAGTCGTGCAAGAGCTCGGAGCACACCTTGCCCTCCTCGCACTCGTCGTCGTCCTTGCAGCCCAAGGATGGTTCACACTCCTCGGTCCCCGTCACCAGGCCGTCACCACACTGAGCTGGGCAGTCTTCGAAATTCAGCGTGCAGTCGGGCAGACAAGTCAGGGGGCCCTTGCTGCCCACGCAGGTCGCCTCGGCCGGGACGTCGCTGCCGTCGCAGGCCTCGTCACCGCTGCGCCGGCCGTCGCCGCAGACCGAGCAATCATCCTCGCTCGCCAGCACCGTACACTCCACCGGATCACAGATCGCGTCGACATTGAGGTCGAAGCGCTCGCGACATTGGTCTTTGTAGGACTCGTCAGGGTCCCTCGGATCGCACTCTTCGAACATCGGGTCCCGCCAACCGTCGCCGCAGGACACCCCACGCTCGAGTTTGGTCAGGCAGCCCGACCCGAAGCCGAGACCCAACGCCACACCCAGCCCGAGCAACCGCCAGACCACGGCCCCAGAGGGCTGTGGGTGAGCAGCGCGCCGCCTCGAACGCGCCTGCTGGGCTGTGCCGGACACCCCGACATACTAACCGAAGCCCGCTGGCCGAAGCCGCCTACTCGAGATCGTAGGTCTTGAGCTTGCGGTACAGAGTGGTCTTGCCGATCCGGAGCAGCCGGGCCGCTTTGCGCTTGTTCCCGCGGGCGTAGTCGAGGGCACGCTTGATCGCGTTGCGCTCGGCGAACTCGAGGGTCAGCTGCTCTTCGGGAGAGACCTGGGGGTGGCTGTCTCCCATATCGCGCAGACGCAGGTGCGCCGGAAGATCTCGAAGCTCGATCTGTTCGGTGACGCCGACCGCGATGGCCTCACGGATGACCGCCTCGAGCTCGGTCACGTTGCCGGGCCAGCTGTAGCTGCGCAGGCAGTCGAGGGCTGCATCGGTGATCCCGCCGAGGGGTCGGCGCGCAGCCGTCTCGTAGATCTGTTTGACGACCAGCGCCTCCAGGTCCTCGACGCGCTCGGTGAGACCCGGAAGATCGACACGCACACCACACCAGCGCAAGATCTGGGGGTGCAGGCGAGCCCGACCCTCGGGGCTGTCCGGGTCGAGACGGGTGCCGATGATGAGCCTGCCCAGACCCGTCAACGCTGGAATTCGCATCTGCTCCTCGAGCGAGAGGGCCTCGAGGTTGGGCAGGTAGGCGAAGTCGCCGATCCTGACCAAGCGACCCTGCCCGTCGATCTCGACGGTCTCGACCTTCGATACCTCGCCACCTCCAAAGTGGTGCAAGATCTGAGCGACCACGGCCTTGCCCGTCCCCGACGCGCCCACGAGCAACACGGGTTGGTTGCTGCGGACAGCTCGTTGAATCTGAGCTTGGACCCGACGTGCCGCGGCACTGTGGCCGACGTAGACCGGCGCGGGAAGCTGAAGCCGGCGCTCGGCGACGGTCTCACCCGGCTGCTGGGCAACGGCACCAAAACTAGAGAGCGACAAGGGGCGAGAGGAGGGCAGGCGTTCGTTCGGCATCAGCGAGGGGCTCCAAATAGGCTGTGTCGAAGACCCATCGCGATGATCACGCTGATTTGCCTTTGCCGCCTGTTTCCATAGTGATTTTTATCACTTATCATTTCGCAATGACCTCCGCATTTACCGCCGGGTTCCGCTTTCCCAGCGTTTCATCCCCACCCTCGTGGTCGGCGCGGGACCGGCGCGGAACCGGCGCCGAGCCCAAGGCACAGATCGCTTTCTCCCACAGACCCGGCTAGGGTTCGCCCCACACCGAGATCGGGACAAGGACCAACATGAAAAAGTACTTCACCGCCACCCTGACCCTCTGCTTTGCCCTCGGTGCCCTCTCTGGTTGCACCGCCTCCGAAGAGGACTGCACCAAACTCGGAGACAAGTTCGTCGAGTTGTTCCTCGCCGAGCAGCCCGAGGACAACGCCCTGAGCGAAGAGATCCTCAAGTCGGCCGCCGACGCCGGCAAGGAAGAGGTCATCAAGCAATGCAAGGCCGATCCGCCGCTCAAAAGCAGCATCTCTTGCGCCATCGATGCCGAGTCGATGGACGAGCTCAAAAAGTGCTGAGCTGAACTCGGTCCAGACCCTGAGGGCGCCCTTCGGCGCCCTTTGTATTTGGTTCGTCCCACTCTGGGGATGGGCCACCGGAGACGGCCTTCCCTGGACCTCGGCTGCGTCCCGTGCGAAGCCGGCGACATGAGTGAGAAGCTCGAGTCGTTGATCTGCGCCGCCTTTGAGGACCGGAGTCTGCTCGCCGAGACCGAGTACGCCGAGGCCGTGGACGAGACCCTCGCGCGCCTCGACCGGGGCGAGCTCAGGGTCGCCTCGCCCGGGGAGGCCGGCGGCCCCTGGGTGGTCCACACATGGGTCAAGCAGGCCATCTTGCTCTACTTCGGCACCCGCCAGCTCGAGACCATCGAGGTCGGCCCCTACGAGTACTTCGACAAGATCCCGCTCAAGACCGGCTGGGCCGAAGCGGGGGTCCGGGTGGTGCCCCCGGCGACCGCCCGCCACGGCGCCTTCATCGAGCGTGGGGCCGTGCTCATGCCCAGCTACGTCAATATCGGCGCCCGCGTGGGCAGCGGGACCATGGTCGACACCTGGGCCACCGTCGGCAGCTGCGCCCAGATCGGTCGCAACGTCCACCTCTCGGGCGGGGTCGGGATCGGCGGCGTGCTCGAGCCCGCCAGCGCGACCCCGGTGATCGTCGAGGACGGCTGTTTCCTCGGCTCTCGGTCGATCGTCGTCGAGGGGGTCCACCTCGAAGAGCAGGTCGTCCTGGGCGCAAATGTGGTCATTACCGCGTCCACCCCGATCATCGACGTCAGCGGCGAGCAGCCGGTCGAGCACCGCGGCCGGGTCCCCGCCCGGAGCGTGGTCGTCCCTGGAACCCGCGCCAAGCGCTTCCCCGCGGGCGAGTACCAGCTCGCCTGTGCCCTGATCATCGGCCAGCGCAGGCAGAGCACCGACATGCGGACCAGCCTCAACGACGCCCTGCGCGATTTTGGTGTCTCTGTGTAGGTCTGCGTTGGGCGCCTAACACGCATGGGGCCCAGCCTCGTGCCCACCTTGTGTTGCGTGGGCAACGGCCAGACCCCCACGCGTGATTCTTGCGCCCGGATACCCCCGGCCAACAATCGTTGGCATGCTCTGGGTGCGCTTCATGTCTGATGGCAAGTCCAAAGTCCGCCGGTCTCTCGACCGGATTCGGCGTCGCCGCAGCGGCGACACGCCCCAGTCCGCCGATCGGCTGAGCGCGCGTGGAGAAGTCGGTTGGGATCACGACGCCCAGGCCGAGCCTGGCGACCTCGACGCCGAGCCGGACAGCCCCCTCCCGGCCCAGATCCTCAGCCTGTTCTCCGAGCCCACGGTCACGACCGTCACCACGATCACGGCGGCCCGCGCCCTGGGCCGACCCCGGGTCGATGTCGAGACCGCGATCGCAGCCCTGGTCCAAGCTGGAGAGCTCTACTCGGTCGCCGAGGGCAGCCTCCGCTACACCCTCCAACCCGAGCGCAAGGCCCAACTCGAGGCCATGTTCCGCGAGTCCGCCCACGAACTGGGCGAAACCCGAGCCCTGGTCTTGCGCGAGGCCCACGATGTCACCCAATTCGAGGAAGACGAGGAGCCCCGCCTGCCGGTGACCGCGGGCTTGCTCAGCCTGTTCCTGCCCGGCACGGGCCAGCTCCTCAACGGCGACGTCGGTCGGGCCTCACTCGTGTTCGCGGTCTGGAGCCTCGCCCTGCTCACCAACCTCTATCCGATCTGGATCTTCGTCATGCTCTACGCCGGCGCCGAGGCGTTTTTTACCGCCAAGGTCCGCGGCATGGAGCGCAAGCTCGCCCTCGAAACCGGGCCTGGGACCGGGGGCGACGAACCGGTCGGGCGCCTGAGCGCCTGAGCGCTCTCCTCTCTCAGCCCCCCTCTCTCTCAGCCCCCCCCTCTCTCAGCCCCCCGCCCGAGCGGGGATCTTCAGCGGGATATAGGGCATGCGATCTTTGGCCGGGCCCGAGCCATAGATCCAGCGATACGCGGCCCAACGACCGAGCACCGACTGGGTATAGCGACGGGTCTCGTCGAAGGGGATGGCCTCCACAAACAGGTCGAGGTCCCAGCTTCCCCGTAGCTTCAGCCAGTCGTCGGTCCGACCCGGGCCCGCGTTGTAGCTGGGGATCGCCAGCGCCGGCGCCCCATCGACGTTCCCCCAGCGTGCGGTCAGGCCGCCGAGATAATTTTGTCCGAGGGTCAAGTTGGTGGCCGGGTCGTAGAGGTCGGCGGCCTCGACCTCCATACCCACGCGCTTGGCCACGGTCTGGGCCGTACCCGGCATGAGCTGGATCAGGCCGCGGGCTCCGGCCCAGGACGTCGCCCCGGGATTGAAGCGACTCTCGGTCTGCATGATCGCGTAGGTCAACAGCTCGGGCACCCCATGTTCGAGCTCCCCGGGCCCGACCAGGACGCCGAAGGGCAAGGGATGAGCCAGCTCCCACAGCGCCCGGCGAGCGCCCGCGGGGCCGCCCCTACGCCAGCTGCTCCCGAGGTTGGCGAGGGTCTTTTGGGCCTCGCTGTAGAGCCCCGCGCGAGCCAACGCTGCGACCGCGGGCCAGCCCTTGATGCCTCCGACGGCGAGCTCCCCACGGGCGCGCTCTCCCTGACCCAGGCGCGCCCAGATCTCCACCCGCGCGGCCGCGGGTGTATCGGGCAGCGCCAACTCGGGGAGCGGCTGCGCGCTGGCGGCCTCGAGCACCTCGAGCCCCGCCGCCTCGGCCTCGGCCCCCCGGTCTCGAAGCCGGGACAGGGCCTGCAAACTCGGATAACTCAGCGGCCGGGTCTCGATCGCGTCGAGCCAGGCGGCCTCGGCCCCCTCTCCCTCACCGAGGCGATCGAGGGCCTTGCCTCGGAAGTAGTGGAGCTTGGCGAGCGCGTCACCGTGGCTGCGCCCGGCCTCGAGGGCAGCGTCGATGAGGTCCAGCGCGTCGCCGGTCCGCCCCTCGGCGAAGGCCTGCAAGAGCAGGCGGCGCAGGGCCTCGTCCGACATGTCTCCGTCTGGATGTTTGGCCAGCGCAGACTCGTAGGCCGCCCGCGCGCGGCCTGGATCGCCCGCGCTCTCCCACGACTCGCCAGCCTTGATCCACGCGTCATCGGCGTAACTGTGGCCCGCGTGATCGGCCGCCAGGGCCTCGAAGCGGCCCGCCGCTTCCCTGTACTTGCCCGCCGCATAGACCCCGCGGGCCGCCTGGTAGCGCGACTTGACCTCTCGAGTGTCGTCGCCGGCCCGCGCGCAGTGCTTGGTCGCGACATCAAAAGCCGGCTGCGCCGCGGAGCGCTTGCGCTGCTTGAACAGGGCCGAGCCCTTGACGTAGAGCACCCGGCAGCGATCGGCATCCTCCGCACCCAGGGCCCTGGCTTGCCTCACGAATCGGTCTGCGGCCTTGATGGCCGAGGCGTAGGCGCTGCGATCGAGCTGGCCCTCGACCTCGGCGACGGCCCTCCGGCGCGAGCGATCGCGGCGCTCGGCCTTGGTGGGCGAGATCACCTTGGCGCGCTCGAGCTTGGCGAGCTCGACCTCGGCCTCGCTCGCGTAGCTCGACAGCGGGACGTCGACGAACAGGCGCTCGAACAGACCCGCAGCCTCGACCTGATCGGCCGCATCTCCCTCGACCAACAACACGGCCAGCTTTCGGCGCGCCTCGTGAACCCCCCGTCCGTCGGCCAGCTCGATATAGGCCCGGTACGAGGCGATCGCGTCGCTCTTCGAGGCCGCCCGTGCCTGCGCGTCGGCCCGGACCAAGAGCACACGTGCCGGCACCCCAGCGGCCGCGTCGGGCTCGAGGTCGAGCACCAACTTCAAGGCCGCAGCGCTGTCCTGAGCGTCGAGGCGAGCCTGGGCCTCGAGCACCCGCAAGCTGCCCTCGATGGGCCCGAGCACCTCGGCCTCACGGGCACGGGCGATCCTCTCGGCCCCTGCGAGCCAATTCTTTTGCCGCAGATCTTCGAGCCCACGCAGGAGCTCCGCCGCCGCGCGGTCGCCCGCGGACAGGCTCCGATCTGCCAACAGCGCGTCCAAACGTGAAGCCGCCCGCCCATAGTCCCGACGCTCGTGGGCCAAGATCGCCTCCCGGCCCGGGCCATCGTCGAACCACAGCTGGCGGGCACCTGCCGCCGCATCTCCCGGCTCACCCGCTTCGATCTCGCCCTCGTCCAGGGTCGGCAGCTCGTCGCCACCGACGCTGTTGGTCTCCGCCATCGACAGCGACGGCGGAGCATCGCGGCAGCCCAGGAGCGACCCGGCGCAGATCCACACCCCGACCGTGACCTTGCCCGCCCAACTCCTCGACAGACCGATCGACCCCGCCCGATCTCCACGCTCGTCCTGTGTCGCTCGCCTGGTCATCTCTTCAGCGTTGTAGCCAACCTCCCGCGCCCCTCCAAAAGAGCAGCGGAAAGTGCGTACAGTACCGACGAAGCCGGGCCTCGCCCTGTTCCAACTGTTCCAACTCTCCCCAATGCCCTGGCAATTCCGGCAGTCCTGGCAGTTCCGGCGACCTAGGCGAAGCCCGGCAGGGGCTCGAGGACCTCCAGCGAGCCCTGGTCTGCGTCCAGGCGCCCGCGGACCCCAAAGGGGATCGCCGCGTTGCGCCCGGGGGCATGACCGAAGGGCAAACCCGTGACCACAGGCACCCCGAGCCGAGCCAGGCGGTCCTCCACGACCTCGCGGGCAGACCAGCCCTGGCTCCCTCCCGCTGCGGGCTCGTTGCAGGCGTGAAGCTGACCAATGGCGAACCCGGCGACCCCGCGCAGGGCACCGCTGTCGAGGAGCTGGGTCAGGGCTCGGTCCAGGCGATAGGGGCGCTCACCGACCTCCTCCAGGGCCACGATCGCACCGCGCATCGACGGCAGAAACGGTGTCCCGACCAAGCTGCGCAGGACCTCGAGGTTCGCCGGCATGAGCGTGCCCTCGACCCGCCCGCCGCAGAGGCTGCCCGCGCCCTCTCCCTCCGCCACCAGCGGCACGGGGAGCTCGCCCGCCAACAGGTCCCAGAGCCGCTCCCGATCGCCCGGGTCGAGCGCGTCGAGCTGCGCGACCACGGGCCCGTGGATCGAGGGCTGCCCCGCCGCCGTCCAGGCCCAACACATGAGCGCCGTGATATCGGAGAAACCGACGATGAGCTTGCCCCGGGCCCAGGCCGGATCGAGGCGGCGCAGCAGACGAGTCGCGCCGTAGCCCCCCCGTGCGGCCCACAGCACACGCAGATCCGGATCCTGGAGGGCCGCGCTCAATGCCTCGAACCTGGTCGCGTCGTCACCGGCAAAATAGCCGCTGCGCTGGGCCAAGTTTGGCGCCAGCTGAGGCGCACCTGGACCAAAGTGAGCGCGTACGTGCGCGAGCCCACGCTGAACCCGCCCCATGTCGACCGGGCCCGAGGGCGCCACGATCTGCACCTGCTCCGGCCGCAGTCCCCTCGCCCGGTCAGATGTCGTCGGTCCGCCTGTACCGTCGTGGTGACTACCCATCGCCACCGCGGATGATACCAATCCCGGCTCGCATGCTCGCGTAGACAGCGCAAGTACACGCAATTACCCTGGCCCCGCCGCCTGGACCGGACCTCGGACCTCGGCCCCAAGCCCACGCTCATGTTCCAACGCGTCATCAAGAAGGTCTTCGGCACCAAACACCAGCGCCAGGTCAAGAAGATCCAGCCGATCGTCGAGCGCATCAATAGCCTCGAGAAGGGCCTCGAGGCCCTGAGCAACGACGACCTCAAAGCCCGGACCAACCTGTTCCGAGAGCAGCTCGACAATGGGGCGAGCCTCGACGACATCCTGCCCGAGGCCTACGCCACCGTCCGCGAGGCCAGCAAGCGCTCCCTGGGCTTGCGTCACTACGACGTCCAGATGATCGGCGCCGTCGCCATGCACCGGGGCATGATCTTGGAGATGCGCACCGGCGAGGGCAAGACCCTCACCGCGACCTCGTCCCTGTATCTCAACACCCTCAGCGGCCACGGCGCTCACCTGATCACGGTCAACGACTACCTGGCGTCCCGCGACGCCGAGTGGATGGGCAACATCTACAACTTCCTCGGCCTCTCGGTCGGCTCGATCGTCCACGGCCTCTACCACCACGACCGCCAAAAAGCCTACCGCGCAGACATCACCTACGGAACCAACAACGAGTTCGGCTTCGACTATCTGCGCGACAACATGAAAGAGACGATCGAGAAGTATGTCCAGCGCGAGCTGAACTACGCGATCGTCGATGAGGTCGACTCGATCTTGATCGATGAGGCTCGGACCCCACTGATCATCTCGGGCGAGAGCGCCCAGCCGGCCGAGGCCTACAAGACGGTCAACCGGGCGATCCCCTCCCTGCGCCGCGACCTCGACTTCATCGTCGACGAGAAGGCCAACAGCGTCCAGCTCACCGACGCCGGCGTCGATCGGGTCGAGAAGCTGCTCGGCTGCGCCAACCTCTACGCCCAGGACAACGTCGAGCTCAAGCACCACGTCGACCAAGGCCTGCGCGCGCACGTGCTCTACAAGCGCGACGTCAGCTACCTGGTCAGGGGCGGCGAGGTCATCATCGTCGACGAGTTCACGGGCCGACCCATGGAGGGGCGGCGCTGGAGCGACGGCCTGCATCAGGCCATCGAGGCCAAGGAGAACGTCCCGATCCAGTCGGAGTCGCAGACCCTGGCCACGATCACCTATCAGAACTACTTCCGCATGTACGACAAGCTCGCCGGCATGACGGGCACGGCCGACACGGAGGCCGAGGAATTCCACAAGATCTACAACCTCGAGTGCATCGTCGTCCCCACGCACCGCACGATCGTGCGCGACGACATGGACGACGTGGTCTACAAAAACGAGCGCGGCAAGTTCAAGGCCGTGGTCGAGCAGATCCGCAAGTCCTACGAGCTCGGCCAGCCCGTGCTCGTGGGCACCACCAGCGTCGAGAAATCACAGGTCATCCACCAGCTCCTCGATCGCGCCAAGATCCCCCACTCGGTCCTCAACGCCAAGCAGCACGGCGCCGAGGCCTACGTCGTCGCCCAGGCCGGCCGCAAACATGCGGTCACCGTGGCCACCAACATGGCCGGCCGCGGCACCGACATCATCCTGGGCGGCAACCCGGAGATGATGGCCCGCAAACACTTCGATCCCGACAAGGATCCCGAGGGTTTCGCCAAGCTCCACGAGGGGCTCAAAGAGCAGTGCGCGGCCGAAAAGAAGGACGTGCTCGCCATCGGTGGCCTGTTGATCTTGGGGACCGAGCGCCACGAGAGCCGGCGCATCGACAACCAGCTCCGGGGCCGCGCCGGTCGCCAGGGGGACCCGGGGGCGTCCCGCTTCTTCCTCTCGCTCGAGGACGATCTCATGCGCATCTTCGGCGCCGACCGAATCACCGCTTTGATGGAGCGCCTGGGCATGGAGGAGGACGTGCCGATCGAGGCCCCCATGGTCAACAAGGCCGTCGAGAACGCGCAGACCAAGGTCGAGGCCATGCACTTCGACACCCGCAAGAACCTGTTCGAGTACGACAACGTCATGAACGAGCAGCGCAAGGCGATCTACGCCCTGCGCCGCCAGATCCTCGAGGGCCGCTACCAGCCCGAGATCCTCGACGAAGAGGCCCGCAAGGAGCAGCAGAGCAAGCTCCCGCCCCCACCCGAGAAGTCTGGGCCCCACACCCTCGCCTCCCTACGCGAGAGCATGCGTGAGCGGACCGTGGCGATCGTCGACCATCACTGCCGCGGGCGCCTCGCCGAGGCCGGCCTCGACGCGGATGGCGACGAGCCCTTCCCCCCCGACGGCATCGACACCCACGACCTCACCCACGACCTCTACCGCCACTACGGCTCCCTGGTGAAGCTCGAGGACGTGCGCAACGATCGCAAGGCGGTGATCGATCGCAGCCTCGAGGTCATCGCCGCCTCGCTCATCCAGCAGCGCGAGCGCATCCACGACCTCTGCTACGAGCACGTCGAGCGCACCGTCGGCGAGCTGTGCCCCAACGCGGTCCACCCCGACGAGTGGGACCTCGACGGCCTCGAGGCCGACATGAAGGCCCACTTCTACCTCGACATCGATCTCTCGGAGGTCGATGACGACATCGATGCGATGGTCGACGGCTGCTGGGAGCAGGTCGAGGCCTCCCTGGTCGCCCGGGAGCGCGAGTTCGGGCTCTACACCTTCCTCTACCAGATCCGCCGCATCTACCTGCGCGAGATCGACGAGCAGTGGATCGCCCACCTCAAGAACATCGAGCAGCTGCGCTCGGGGATCGGCCTGCTCAGCTACGCCAACCGCGACCCCAAGAACAGCTACAAGCTCGAGGGCTTCCGCCTGTTCCGGGAGATGTGGGAGAGCATCGCCCGAACCGTGCTCGACAACGTCTTGCAGATGCGCCTGTCCGAGGCCGAGCGGCGCCGCGCCGAGGAGGGGGCCGAGTACGAGTCGACCCTCACCAAGGCCTCGCGTCGGCGCGAGCGGGCCAGCGCCAGCCGGCGCAAAGACGGCTCCCTGGCCAAGCTCGACCGGGCGGCCAAGGACGCGGTCGCCAAGCTCAAGGCCTCGGGGGTCACCCCGAGCAGCGCGGCCTCAGCTGCGCTCGCCGACATGCGCCGGGCCGCCAGCACGGCCCCCAGCGTCGACGACACCATCAAAAAGGCTCAGGCCCAGGCCCTCGAGAACATGAAGGTCGACAGGGGCGCCAAGAAGAGCTCCGGGCGTCGCAAACGTCGGAAAAAGGCCGAGGCCTGAGGGCGGCGAAGGCCCGGGCCTCCCGCAACTGCGCCCTCCGATCGAGCGTCTTCGTCCGTGGGAATCAAGCGCAGCCCTCGTGCGCTCAAAGCGGGTCGCCGCTTTCGCACGGGCCCCTGCCCGCGTGCTAGAACGCCACCACAGCCATGCGCGCCCTCGCCCTCGACGTCGGTTCCAAGACCATTGGCCTCGCAGTGAGCGACGAGGCCGGTGTCATGGCCCTCGCCCGTGAGGTCCTCTCCCGCAAAGGCCACAAGCTCGACGCCGCGGCGGTCTTGGAGCAGGTCGATGCGCTCCAAGCTCGGGCCATCGTCCTCGGCCTGCCCCTCGAGCTCGACGGCAGCGAGGGCCACAGGGCCCGCCTCGTCCGGCGCTTCCTGACCGTGCTCGAGGCCCAGATCGGAGATGCCGGCCGCGACCTGCCCGTCTACACCTGGGACGAGCGCTTCTCCACCGCCGCGGCCGAGCGGACCATGCTCGAGGCGGACGTCTCCCGGGCCAAGCGCAAGCGGAGGATCGACGCGCTCGCGGCCCAGTTCATCCTTCAGGGTTGGCTCGACGCCCAGCTTCGGGCTCGGGAGCAGAACCCGGACCCAAACCCGGACCGCGACCTGCCGTGAGCACCCGAGCCCCACGCCGCTGGTACCAGCCCCGCAAGTCACGGCGACCCCAACGTTGGGCCCTGGCCGTCATCATCGCCGTGCTCGCGCTCGCGATCGTCAGCGCGAGCGCCGGGTGGCGACGGATCACGGAGTACCCCGAGCGCCCCGGCACCGGCGACGCCGACAACATCGCCCTCACGGTCCCCGCGGGCGCCAGCTTTCCCCAGGTCCTCGACCTGCTCCAGCGACACGCCGTGATCGGTGAGGACGAGGCCACCGCCTTCAAGCTCTTTGTGCTTCACCGCGGCGCAGCGGGGAAGGTCACCGCCGGAAAACACAGCTTTCGCGGCGACATGACGCCCACCGAGATCCTCGAGGAGCTCATGCGCGCCCAGCCCATCGCCCAGCGCCGGGTGACGATCCCAGAGGGCAAACACAGCCTCCAGATCGCCGAGATCCTCGCTGGTGCCGGCCTCGGTGGCAGCGAGGCCGAGCTGGTCGCGGCCATGCGCAACCCGGACCTGCTCGCCAGCTTGGAGATCGATGCCCTCTCCGCCGAGGGCTACCTGTTCCCAGACACCTACGAGTTCTCGACCACCGCCAGCGCCGAGGACATCGTCACCCGCCTGGTCCGTCGCCACCGTCAAGTCTACGCCGAGGTCCGCCGAGCCCACGTCGACGGCGCGGAACAGCTCGAAGACAAACTCGGATGGCGGGATCCAGAGGTCCTGATCATGGCCTCCCTGATCGAGAGAGAGACCGGCCGAGCTGCGGAGCGACCGCGCATCGCCAGCGTGTTCATCAACCGCCTGCGCTTCACTTCATTCAAGCCCAAGCTGCTCCAGACCGACCCGACCATCGTCTATGGGTGCACGGTGCCCGAGCACAAATCGAAGGCCTGTCGCCAATTCGAGGGTCGGATTCGCCGTATTCATCTGCGCGATCCAGACAATCCATACAACACCTACACCCACGAGGGTCTGCCCCCTGGTCCGATCTGCAATCCAGGGCGCGACGCGCTCGAGGCCGTCCTCGCCCCGGACACCACCCGCTATCTGTATTTTGTCGCCCGCAACGACGGCACCCACCATTTTTCAAAATCTCGGAAAGAGCACGAGGCCGCGGTCCAAAAATATATTTTAGGTGGAGCCAAGGGCGACGGAAGCGTCCAAAAGTAGGCCGAAAAAAACCGCCCGCGCTCGAGCCGAAACTGTGCCTATCGCCGCCGTGATACCGTCGCCCTCATGCGCTCCTTCGCGGCTCGATCCGGTCGGCGTCGTCTGTTCGCCGCAGTCGTCACGGCGCTGACCTTCGCCCTCACGACGGTCCCGGCCCTCGCCACTGAGCCACCCTCCGAGCTGGCCTCCGAG
>CAYVJQ010000025.1:54925-64707 GCA_964451725.1 uncultured Nannocystaceae bacterium
CCTCACGACGGTCCCGGCCCTCGCCACTGAGCCACCCTCCGAGCTGGCCTCCGAGGCTCCCCCAGCCCCGAGCGTCGACCCGAGCGTCGTACTCGACGGAACAGCCGGGCCCAAGACGGCCATCTTGCCACTGGTCGTCGTCGGCGAGCTCCCCGACACGGACCGAGAGGCCCTGAGCAAACAGCTGGTCGAGGGCCTCGAGCGTGGCAGCTTCGAGGTCGTCACGCCCGAAGAGGTGCTCGCATCGGCGGGCGACGGCGACTGTGCCAAGCCCAGGTGCATGACCAAGATCGCCGGCCTGACCCACGCCTCGCACATCGTTCGGATGACGGTCGAGGTCATCGATCGCGACTACCAGGTCTCGGTCGAACTCTACGACGGCAGCGACGGCTCGACGCTGGTCACGACCAGCGACGGCTGCGAGATCTGTGGCGTCGCCGACGTCGGCGAGCTGATCCAGACTCAGGCCGCGACCTTGCGGACCAAGCTCGACGCGCTGGCCAGCGGCCCGGCCTCGATCGTCGTCCGTTCGACCCCGAACGACGCCACCGTGACCCTCGACGGCGAGCTCTTCGGCACCACCCCCATCGACAAGCCGATCCTCCCGGGTGAGCACGTCATTCGGGTCTCGAAAGAGGGCTACATCGCCGTCCAAGAGAAGCGCACCTTCGTCGAGGGAACCCGCGAGAACCTCGACTACGAGCTCGAGAAGGTCGCCTCGCGCCTGCCCAAGCGCCCCTGGGGTTGGGCCACCCTGGGCGTCGGGCTCGTGAGCCTCACCGGCTCCGTAGTCGTCGCGGCCGTGCTGCACAAGCAGGGGCAGTACACCCTGAATGGTTCCTGCCCCGACCCGGATGAGGCTGGTCAGTGCCCCCTGCTCTGGGACACGCTGCCGATCAGCTTGCCCGCCGGAATCGTGGGTGGAGCCCTGACCACCCTCGGCGTGGCGATCTTGCTCACCACCGCCAAGAACCCCCGCAAAAAGGCGAAGCTCGACGCCGCCGCCGCGCGTATTCGCGTCGACGGGGGTGGCATCGGGTTCGCTTTTTGAGCCCGGCCTTCGCCTCCCGACTCCTGCTAAGCTGACCCGCGATGACGTCCAAGTCCGGCATGGGGGAGCTCGTCTCCGAGGTTGCGCGCCTCTGCGACGGGATCGATCGGCTGTCCTACTACGATTTCCTCGCCATCCCCCCGACCACCGACTACATCGCGATCCGCGACGCGTTTTACGAGCGAGCCCAGCGCTTCCACCCCGACCGCTTCGTGGCCATGGAGGCCGCGACCGTCAAGAAGGCCGTCTACGCCGTCTACAAGCGTATGACCGAGGCCTACAAGGTGCTCACCGACCCTCAGCTGCGCGCGACCTACGACGCCGTCCTGGCCGAGGGCCATGCCCGTCTCTCCTCCGAGGCCCGCTCGCGCCGACTCGACGCCGACGAGCGCCAAGTCTCCAATCCCTTCGCCCGCATCTACCTGCGCTCGGGCCAACAGAAGTTCGACGCCGGCGACCTCAACGGCGCATGGATCGACTGTGAGCTCGGCCTCTCCCTCGAGGAGACCCCGCCCCTGCGCAACCTTCACGTCAGTGTCGTGCGTGCAATGGCCGGGCGCTGAGAGAACCCCAAACCCAAGATCAGATCAGATCAGATCAGATCAGATTACGCCCTTGGTCGAGGGCACGGCCCCGGCCAGCGCCGCGTCTCGAGCACAGGCCATCCGCAGCGCCCGGGCCAGACCCTTGAAGGTCGCCTCGACGACGTGGTGGGCGTTGCCGCCGGCGCGCAGATGAATGTGCAGGTTCATCCGCGCCTGGACGACAAAGGCACCAAAAAACTCGCGGACCAGGTCACAGTCGAAACGACCGATCCACTTGCCGGAGATGGCCGGCAGCTCGCAGACCAGGTAGGGCCGGCCACCCAGATCGAGGGCCACATCGACGAGGGTCTCGTCCATGGCCAGCGAGAAGTGACCGTAACGGAAGATCCCCTTGCGGTCACCCAGGGCCTCGTCGAAGGCCGCCCCCAACACCAAGCCCACATCTTCGACCGTGTGGTGATCGTCGATCTCGACGTCCCCACGGGCCTCGACCTCCAAGTCCATGGCCCCGTGCCGACCCAGGGCCTCGAGCATGTGAGACAAAAATGGCACCGGGGTCGCTATACGCGGGGCCGCGGGTGCATCACCCGGGAGCGTCAGGGCGACACGGATCCAGGTCTCTCGGGTCTCTCGGGTGATCGCGGCGCGGCGCGGCGCGGCGCTCTCTCGCGTCGGGTTCTCTTGCGTGGGCATGGGCTCGGACATGTCGATCTCGGCAGGAATCGGTCACCGACTCAGGTCACGCTGGCCACCGAGCCGTCGCCTTGAAAGCCCTCGCTACGGGCCATGATCGCGTCGATCTCCTCTTGGGGCAGGCCGCCGAGCACACGCATGGTCGCGACCTGCTCTTCGCCCGTCTCCTGGTCGAGGGCCCGGACTTCCAACAGGCCATCGGTGTTGATCTCGAAGGTCACCGCAACCGTCACCGCGCCCCGAGGAGACTCGCGCAGGTTCGTCAGCATGATCTCGCCGAGCTTGGTGTTCTCCTCGAAGCGGTCGCTCTCCCCCTGACAGACCTGGATTCGCACGTAGCGCTGGCGGTGGGCCGTGGTCGTGAACTGGCGGGTCTGCTCCACGGGGATCACCGAGTTGCGCTCGATGATGAAATCGACGTTGCCACCGATCGTGCCCACCCCGAGGCTCCGCGGGGTCACGTCGAGGAGCACGGCGCTCTGCGCCATGGTCGGCATCGACACCCCTCCGGTCGCCATCGGGACCAGGGAGCCGAGCAGGGCAGCCCCCTGGATCGCCGCGCCCACGGCCACGACGCTCATGGGGTTGATGGAGGTCTGGGGCGGCTTCCCGAAGATCTCGCGGACCACCTCCCGGACCTGTGGCAGGCGCGTCGTGCCCCCCACCAAGACGATCTCGTCGATCTGTCGCGGCCCGATCCCGGCGACCCGCATGGCGTCTTGGCACACGGGGATCGTCCGACGCACGATCGGATCGATGATCTGCCGCATGTCGTGCTCGCTCAGAGAAAAGTCGAGATCGCGATTGCTGCCCACGGGCACATCGGCCACGCGGATCGACGATTGGGAGGTCTCGGAGAGCTGAATCTTGATCTGCTCGGCAACCACACGCAGCTGCTCCATGGCCAGGGCGTCACCCCGAATATCCACGCCGTGCTGGGTCTGGTAGGCCGCGGCCATGCGTTCGAGGATCGCCGTATCGAGGTCGTCGCCGCCCAAGAACATCTCTCCGGAGGTCGAGAGCACCTCGAAGACATTGCGCGTGATCTGCAAGATGGTGACGTCGAAGGTCCCCCCACCGAAGTCGTAGACGGCGATCCGCCGATCCATGTCCTCGATGTAGCCATAGGCCAAGGCCGCGGCTGTGGGCTCATTGATCACACGAATGACGTCGAGGCCCGCGAGCCGGGCGGCGATCCGAGTCGCCGAGCGCTGCGAGTCGTTGAAGTTCGCCGGTACGCTGAGCACCGCCTTCTTCACGCGCCGGCCCAGGGCCTCCTCGGCCATGTCGCGGAGGTAGCGGAGGATCTGGGAGGACAGCTCGACGACGCTCATCCGCCGGCCTCCGATCTCCAGCATCACGGCCTCGTTCTCCCCCTCCACGATCCGGTAGGGCACCGAGCGCTGCATCCTCTGGACCTCGGGCGACGAGAAGCGCCGACCGATCAGACGTTTGGCGCTGTAGATCACCTGGGTCGGATCGATGGAGCGCTGCCGTTTCGCCTCTTGGCCGACCGCAAACGTACCGTTGGAGAGGGCCGCCACCACCGAGGGCACGATCCTGTCTTCGCCACGTCTCACGACCGAGGCACGACCGTCTTGAACGACCGCGCAGGCCGAGTTGGTCGTGCCGAGGTCGATGCCCAACACGATGGTCGGTTCACCCATGCAGGACCAGTGTATCCGACCTCGCGAAGAGCTCGAATAACTTGACCAATTCGACCCCGCCATCGACGCGAGTTCGGCCCCCGCTCGCAACGGGCTGCTAAATCGGGCTCTCGGGCACAAACAAGATGTCGCCGGGCTGGAGCAGCAAGTCGGGCTCCCGGCCCTCGGTGATCGCCTTGACCGAGACTTCGTAGGTCACGGGACCCAAGTCCGTCTTTCGGGTCAGGCGAATCCGCCGCTTGTGGGCGATCTGGGTCAGGCCACCCGCATCGGAGATCGCCTGGACCAGGGTCAGGGCCTCGACGTAGGGGAAGGTCCCCGGCTTCTCGACCTCGCCCAATACGCTGACCTCGAGGTTCTCGCGCGCGGTCAGGATGACGGTCACCTGGGGCTCCCGCAGGTAACCGTCGGCGAGCGCCGCCTCGAGCGCCATCGCCAGTTCGCCCTGGGTCTTGCCCGCCACCGTGATCCGACCGATCAGTGGGAAGTCGATGGTCCCGTCCTCCTGGATCTGAAACCCGCCGCCGATCTCGGGCTCGTCGAATACCCGGACCTCGAAACTGTCCCCGGAGTTCAGGCCTGAGGTCACCTCGACCGGCTGAGCCGGGGGGATCAGGCTGTGGTCAGGCTCGAAACAGGCCCCGACCATGACCATGACCATAGCCATGGCTCCGAGCCATCCGAGTTTCGCGCACCACTCGAACTTCGCGCACCGCTCGAACTTCGCGCGCACCACTTCAGTACCTCACCGCCACGAACAGCATCAGCAAGTGACGTGTGAAACGACCCGACTGCTCGAAGCCGTTTTCATAGGTCACCCGAAAGTCCGTCATGTCGGCTCCGAGGGCGTAGCGTCCCCCGAGCACGAAGTACTTGCCGAAGGGCTGCTCGAGCTGGAGGTTGAGGCTCAGCAGCGTGTCACTGCGGACAAAACCCGGGGCATTTTCGTAGGCGACGATGTCCTGCGTATCTTGACCGGGGATCGGCAGGCCTGCGTAGCGGCGGCGGTAGACCCCAAATCCCGCGTCGAGGCGCATGTCCCACCCGAATACGTGGCTGGCCGCGATCGAGCCCCCCGTGTCCGAGTAGTAGTTGCCCCACAGGGAGTCGTGAAACTCCCGACCGACGCGCAGACCGATCTGTGTGCGTGCGGTCGGGAACCAGCCTAGGGCCGCATAGCCGATGAACTTGCGGTGGCTGGGGCCGTTGGAATCCTGCTTGTACAGACCCCAACCCCAGCCCCCGAACACGTCGAGCGCGACCTTCTTGCCGAGTTGGCCGACAAAACCACCCAGCAGGCGATGCGCGTGCGAGTCCTCGTTGCGACCCGTGCCCGTGTCCGTGCAACAGAAGTAGTAGCTGTAGTGGTAGTCGTAGCGAATAGCGAACGCGCTGCGATCTCGAAACCGGTACTTGGTCTCGGTCTCGGCGCCGATGACCATCCTGTTCGAACGGATGAACTCGGTGTTCTGAAACGAGAGCAGCTGGTTGCGGGCCGCTACGTTGAAGGAGAAACGCCCGCCTGAAGGCCGAATGATGAACCGCAGCGCCCCCGAGTGATCGATGCGGTTGAAATTGAAGGCCCGCGCGGCCTCGAAGTTGGAGGGTTCACCGAGGCGATAGAGATCTTCCTCGATCCCAAAGGAGAAACGCCGGCCGGGGGCGAACATGGTCCGCAGATTCACACCGATGTTGAATTTGCTGGCCTGCCAGACCGTGGGTTGACCGCTCATGTAGAGCCGCCAACCCGTCAACACTCCGAGGTGGTAGTCGAGCTTGCGACCGCTGGCCTTGGCCGGTGAATCGAGCACCCCGTTGCGCAGCGCTCGGTTTCCGATCGTCAGCCAAGCCGAGGGCAGGGCGTAGGCCGCCCGCTTGGGTGACGCACCCCGAGACTCCGAGAACACGTTGGAGTCGAAGCCGATCGACAGCGCGGCCCCCCCGTGGAAGGTCGAGTTTTTTCCAACCTTGCGACCGGGGCCGTCCGCGACCCGGGGCACTTGAGTCGCCGGGTTGCCCACGGATCCCGACGGCGCTCCCGCCTGCGCGCGCGCGGGCAGGGCCAGGGCGACTACAAATCCGAGCAGAGCGAGCAGACCGAGCAGGCACCGTGAACCCACCGATACCCGCGACCTGCCCCCGAGCCCAGCCGAGCCCAGCTGAGAACGCCCAACACGAGTTGGGCGCGGGCCACCCACAGGTGGCAGAGCAGCGATGACGGGGGTCGGGTGCAAGATCTCGATTCACGCCCCCAGAGAGAGGCGAGTGCAAATGCGAGGCGGGGACGGAGTCGTGGTCCGGAGCCTAGTCGTGGTCCGAAGGAGCCTAGCCTAGCCTCGGCGAAGGGACAGGGCAGCGCGTGGCGCAGCGCACCCGGGTACCGCGCTCACTCGATGGGGCTCGCCGCCGGCGGCCAACCGCCGTCGACGGGGGGTGGGACAGGGTTGTCTCCAAGGCCTGCGGTCGGATCCCACAGCGGGACCGTGCGCGGCTCCTCGGAGTCGTTGCGAGTGATATCGACCTCCTCCTCGGGGCCCTCGCGCCCCGAGCACCCCTCGGCCTCTTTGACGAGAGCCTCGATGCGGCCTGCGGCAGCCTCGAGCTTCTCGGTCGCAAAGCCTCGGGCCTGATCACTCGTATTGGGGTCGCGGATGACCAGCATCTCGCTGGTTCCGAGGTCCATCACGTCGTTGGCCCGGTCTTGCTTGTCGAGCACACAGGTCGCGCGCACCAGATCTTCGTCGGCTCGGGCATCGACGGCGAGGCCACCGAGCTCAGCCATACCCGACTCCATCTGGGTGCGAAATTCACCGGCCGCGGGCGTCGGCGCGGGCGCGGGTTCCGGCTCCTCGAGCTCGGTTCCCCCGGTCAGGTCGGACTCCAGCCCACCTGGGTCGGCGGTCGCCGTGGGGTCCTCACCGGTGAGGGCGGCCAACTCGGTGCCGGATGGTTTGGCATCGGGCTGTTCGGTGCCGAGCTCCTCGGTACCAGGTGCGACGACCTCGTCCTCGGTCGGCGGCGCGCCCCAGACGGTGCGCGCGAGACCCAATCCGGCAAACAGGGCCAGCGATGCTCCAACCACCAAGGTGGTGCTAGGGCGAAGCGAGCGGGGGCTTTTTGGATCACGCATGAGTCCTCCGAGGGTCGATGGCCGCTGGACCGAGATCCTTTGCAGAATCTCGTCCGGTGTCACAGTTGAGCTTGCCCGGGGCAGGGGCCCTTATCAAGGACCTCGCGGTCCCTGCGCCTGAGTACCTGTTCAAACACCTGTTCAAACCTGTTCAAACCTGTTCAAACCTGTTCAGGCACCCGTAAAGCTGACAGAGAAACTGACTTCGGACGAATCTTTCGCGCCCTCTGCGAAGAACCGCCAACCTTTGATCTTGGCGGTCGTGCACGTTCGAACGGCGCTGTTGTCGATCGTATCTGCCTCGATATCGACCTTCGTCACCCGTCCTTGGGGATTGATCGTGATCGTGTAGCTCATCTTGCCCTTGAGCCCCGGATTCACGCCCAGCGCCTTTTCATAGCAAGCTTGGAGGCCTGGCATGCGGCGTCGAATCGTGGCCGACACCGCTTTTTTGTCCACGTCACCAAACACATCGCCGGTCTGGCTCTTGGCCTTACCTTTGACCTTGCGCTCCTTCTTGGCGGTCTTCCCGACCTCGGCCGGACCGTCGCCGGTCGCCAGGGCCTCGTTCGATGCGACCGTGCCGGTGGCATCGATGCCACCGCCGCCAGCGACGAAGTCACCGATCGCCCCGCCCCGGTACTCGTCGGTCGAGGTCATGCCCTGAGCAAAGAGACTGCCGAGATTGTTCTCGGTCGACTCGATCACATCGAGGACCGTGCCCTCACCCACGCCACCGTAGGTTCCGAGCACCCGCGCTACGCCCACACCTCGCGCCTCCTCGAAGGCCTTTTGCGAGACGTTCTCAGGCTTGACGAGCTTTTTCTCGATCTCTTTGTCCTGCTCCTTTTTCTCGTCTTTGTCCTCTTGCTCGAGCGTGTCCTCTTCCGATTCTTCCTCGGGCGGAGGCTCCTCCTCGTCCTCGTAGAAGGAGGCAGTGCCCATCACGTTCACAAAGCGCTCGGGGGGTGGACCAGGCGTCTTGTCGGCGAAGTTCCAGAACCACGTCCACATGAGCAGCGCCATCATCACCACGGCGCCGAGCGACGCCAGGTCCAGACCCGACATACGCAGGTGCGTGAGCGGATCGGTCAGGCCCTGCGGGAACACGGCGAGCGGGGTCACGCGCGCGGGCTTCGTGGTTCGAAAGATGATCCGCGTGTGGCCGATCAGCAGTTTGCCCTTGGCCTGGCTCCCGAGTTTGACCCGTAAGTTTCCGTCCGGTTGGGAGAAGCGCTTGCGCAGGGCCTTGATGCTGGCCTTGTTTTTCCCGAGCGCGAGCTTGCCGCGGGCCCCGGCCGGGACATTGATGTAGTAGGCAGCCTCGCCACCAACCCACTCGAAGAGGGTGTGGTTGCGGGGTGCCTCGCTGCCTTTGGGCTCGCGCTTGGGGGGCCTGGGCGCGACCTCCTGCATGCCCATGACACCGGCCACGAGCGGGACCAAACCGAGCAAGCTCAGCGCCAGGCCCAGACCTCCCGAGCCCTCTCGCTCGCCGGTCTTGTAGACGCTCATGTCCCCGCGTCCGCTGGACTCGGCCGCCGCCTCTTCAGAGGAAGACGGCTGCGAGTGTCGTGCGACCTCGTAGGCAAACAGGCCGCCCCCACCGAGGGTCATCAGCAGACCCAACCCAAGCCAGACCGGTGCGCGCTGGCGGTAGTTCTTCTTCCTGGCGTGGCCGTCGTAGACCCGGAGCACACGTTTCCGCCGTCGGCGGCGGCCTCGGAGCATGGTCAGACCCGTCACACAGGGCACGACCCCGAGGAGCGCCACACCCAGGGCGATCGTGCTCGAGTAGTCGGTGGTGTTCTCCCCGGCGTCCTCGGCCTCGGGTTTGGCCTCTAGAACAGCGTTTTCAGTGATGTGCTGTTGGACGTCACGGACAAACAGGCCGCCCGCGCTCAACACCAGCAGGAGCCCGAACATGATCAGGGCGAGCGCGGCGTTGCGGACCTTCTTGCTGCCATCTGCCGCCGCCCCATATTCGAGGGCCGTACTCGGCCCGACCCCGAGCCCAGTCTCTCCAGCCCGCCCGATGACGATGTCGCCCGGCTCGGTCTGGTGCAACTCCTCGCAGGACTCGCCATCAACGATGACCGCGACGCGGAGGACCTTGTAGCTGGATGGACCGGACATGTGCGAGGCAGATTTGGACGGTTTTGAGCCCGCGGGAGGCCGAGACACAAACTAAGTTCAGAGCATAGCAGCCGGAATCGGGGTGCCCAACTCAGGCCCGAGTGAAGCCCGCACCCGCGCTGCATCCATGTCCGGCGACCGTGGATTCCTTCTCGCTAAGTGCTCGTACCCCAGAGATCGTGGATCGATCATTTGATCATTCGATCATCTGAGCTTTGAGCAAGCCGGCCGCTCGGTGCCACTTGCATGCACCAACGTCGACCAGCAGGGATCACAAACGCTCCTTGCAGACCGTGGCAAAACCGATCGCGCCGGCTCGCGCGAGATTGCACCACGGGGCTGCCAAGCATCAATTAGGAAACCCGACAGCGCAGTACACGCTGTCGGGCTTTCAATCTGCCGCTGCTTCGTACGGACTCAGTTGGTCTGAATGATGCAGTTCAATCCGCCGCTGCTTCGTACGGACTCAGTTGGTCTGAATGATGCAGTTCAATCCGCCGCTGCTTCGTACGGACTCAGTTGGTCTGAATGATGCAGTTCAACCCGCCGCTGCTTCGTAC
>CAYVJQ010000026.1:0-6275 GCA_964451725.1 uncultured Nannocystaceae bacterium
CCGATCTCCTCTCGGCTGGCGATCTGATCGGCGACCAGGGTGCGCAGGTGCTCGACGTCGCGGACGGCCACATGCACGACGAGATCGTGGGAACCGGCCACGTCGTAGAGGTCGCGGACCTCGGGCAGGGCCGCGAGGTGGTCCCAAAACCGACGCATGCTCTCGCGCTGGTGCCTGGCCACGCGAATGAACACGAGGGCCTGGAGTCCGATGCCCATCGCCTTGGGATCGACCCGGGCGTGGAAGCCCGTCAACACCCCCTCGCTGGTCAGCCGTTGGACCCGCGCCAGACAGCTCGAGGGTGCCAACATGACCTGCGCGGCGAGCTCCTTATTACTCAGCCGAGCATTGTTTTGCAGGGCGGCCAGGATCTGGTGATCGATTCGGTCGAGGGCTCGAGTTTCGTCTTGCATCCGAGTTCAATTCGATGGACTTCCTCTGTTATTCGATCAAATTCGGGTTAGCTCAATCACTTCCTTGGATAATTTTGCAAAATGCGCATTCCCAAGCAAAAGGTGGCCGAAGGGACATCCTCGGACGACGCTCGGACGGCCCACCGCCGAGAGCGTGAAATCGCGCGTGCCTTCCTGACCACGGCGGCCCGGCTCCTGCATCGCCACGGGACCCCGGCTCACCGCCTCGAAGACACGCTCACGGCGACCGCGCGGGCGCTCGGTATGCGTCTCCAGGTGTTCGCCACGCCGACCTCGGTGGAGCTCGCCTTTGGGGGCCGGCGCCAGCGGGCATACATGATTCGGGGCGACGTGGGCGAGGCTGAGCTCGGCCGCTTGGTGGCGCTCGGGGAGGTCATCGCCCAGGTCGCAGACGGTGACCTCGATCCGGCGCAGGGCCGGCGCGAGCTCGGGGCGGTCGCCCGGGCGGGTGCCCTCTATGGCCCGGCGGCGACTGTGCTCGCCTTCGGCCTGGCCTCGGGGGGAGCCGCGCGGGTGTTCGATGGCAACCTCGCCGACATCGGGGTCAGCTTTGTGCTCGGGCTGATCCTCGGGTTGGTCTCACTGGCCGCGGGCCGGAGCGCGGGCTTGGGCCGGCTCTTCGTCCCGCTGGCGGCCTTCTTGGCTGCGAGCCTCTCGCTCGTGGGGGCCGCGGCGTGCCCTGGGGTCCACGATCACATCACGACCTTGTCGGCGCTGATCGTGCTCGTGCCTGGGCTGAGCTTGACCTTGGCCCTGACCGAGCTCGCCACCCGGCACCTGGTCTCGGGCACGGCACGACTGGCCGGAGCCATGACCGTGTTCATGACCATCGCGTTCGGGGTCGGGGTAGCGAGGGCGATCGCCGCTCAGGTCGATGTCGGGGCGCTCGTGTTCCCCGATCAGACGCTGGTCCTCCCCGAGCTGTGGACGGCGCCCCTGGGCGAGGCCAGCCGCTTGCTCGCCCTGGTCACCGCACCGATCGGGTTTTGTATTCTGTTTCAGGCCCGGTGGACCGACCTCCCGGCGATCGCTTTCACCGGGGGAGTCGCGGCCGAACTCGCCGCTGTGGTCGGGGGCGCGGCGGGTCCGGAACTCGGCGCGTTTGTGGGCGCCGCGGTGGTCGGTCTGGCCGCCAACACCTACGCGGCCTGGCGGCGGGTGCCGGCGGCGGTGGTCGTGCTGCCCTCCCTCTTGCTCTTGGTCCCCGGGGCGGTCGGGTTCCAGAGCGTCACCCTGCTCTTGGCCCACGACCCGAGCGCCGGCATCGAAGCCGGCTTTCAGATGCTCGTGGTCGCCGTGGCCCTGGTCGCCGGGCTGCTCGCGGCGAACCTCGTCAACCTGCCCCACTTCGTGGCCCGGGCGGACCACCGGGCAGCCTGAGGTTCTGGCTCACTTCTGGCTCACTTCTGGCTTACAGGGGGTCGATATCGTCGATCCCGCGATGACCACGCTCGAGTCGGAGCAGGCGCGGGCCGGGCAGTCGACCTCGACGACCGAGCCAGGGGCGCTGCAGGACCTAGAGACGGCCATCTGGGCCGAGCTATCGGGTATGGGCCGAGCCATGCTCGAAGCTGCACACAGCGGCCGGGTTCATGGACGTGCATGCTTGTGGGCGGCCCATCTTGTGACTGTCCTTCCTGCAGCCTCGCGTGTAGTCGCCGGCGCTTCGTCAGCGGGGTTCCTGATTGGTCTGACCAGGTTCATCAGGCCGGCGGGTCTGATTGGGCTGTGTGGCCTGATCGGGGGGTCGCCGGCGCTCGCCCTCGCGGGGCCAGGACCGGCGGGCGACTGTGCACCGGCATCGACCGACGACAGCGCGCGACCCCTGGTCCTGTTCAGCGTCTCCGAGGCGAGCCCCGAGTCCGGGTCGTCGCTGGATCGGGACCTCGCCCGCGCGCTGCGGACCGAGCTCAACGATGTGGACGTCGAACTCGAGCAGGTCTCGCTGGCTCCGCGCGACGATCTCGAGTCTCGGGTTCTCGAGGCAGAAGAGACGCTGGAGGACCAGGGGGCGCTGGCGGTGGTCTGGGTCGAGGTCGGCGAAGGCCCCGGCCGACTCGAGGTCTACCTGGTCGCCGAGGGCGGCATGGTGAGGCGCTCGATCGGTGAGCCCGAGGGCGAGCGGGGCGTGGCCGTGGAGACGGCGGCCGTGGTCTTGCGCTACTTCATCGCCGACTTGGTCGGTGGGCGTACGATCGGCCTGGGACCGTCGGCGCGAGAGGTCGAGGACGATCTCTCCGAGGGACGCGAGGTCGAGGGTGGGGGGGAGAGCGGAGCGAGCTCGGTGGCCGCGGGCACCGGCGGCGAGGGAGAGGGGGCGGTTACGGGGGTCTCGTCGGGGGACGATGATGATCGCGGGGTCGGGGATCCTGGGAGCCCTGAAGGTCCCGACCCCGCGCTCGGCCTCGGTCATGATCGGGGGACACTCGAGCTCCAGGTCGCCTACCTCGGGCAGACCTGGGCTCGGGAGCGGGCCTGGTCGAACACCGCGGAGCTCGGCGTCGGCTGGCGCCTGCCCTCGGGCGTCGATTTCGGCCTCGGGTACCAGATCGTTGGGCGTTACGCCGACCTGGTCCAGTACCCGGGGACCATCTCGGGGGGCGTCGCCGTCGACCTGCGCCGTCACCCTTTCGCGGCCTACGCCGGCTATCGCCACCGCTTCAAGACCGGGCGCTTCGCCAGTCGGTTGACCGTGGGTCCGCAGCTGCGCCTGATCACCGAGCTCGTGACCCGGTCGCTGCGCGACTTCGCCGATCCGACCCTGACCACCGGGGCCCCGTCGACCGTCGGCCTGGCCGTGGAGCCCCGGCTCGCGCTCGAGTGGATCGCCTCGCCCCACGTCGCCGTGTTTCTGGCCGCGGGTCTGCGGGTGGCCGTGATCCGCCGGGACTACGCGCTCGTCTACACCCGCGACAGCGAGGTCGTCGAGTCGGTCACCTACCTCCACACCCGCGGCTTCGCGCCCACGGCGGTCGCTGGGCTGGAGATTTTTCTGTAGCCTGGGGCGATGGGGCGGGGGCCAGCACAGGAGGACACACGCCTGTTCGGCCCCGGCCAGGTCGCGGGTCTGAACCGGGCGGTCGGCGACTTCGCCTGGCTGCTCTCCCGGGGCTACGCCGAGACCTCGGCCCTCAAGCTCGTCGGCGATCGCTACGCCCTGCGCACCCGCCAGCGGACGGCGGTGCTGCGCTGCACCTGCACCGACGCCCAAGCCCACGCCCGCGTGGATCGGCGCATCGACCTTCGGGCCGACCCGGATGGCCTGCGCGGGCGTGAGCTCGCCGTCGACGGCTTCAACGTGCTCATCGCTGTCGAGTCGGCGATGGCCGGCGGAGTCATCCTGCGGGGCCGCGACGGGGCGATCCGCGACCTGGCCAGCGTGCACGGCAGCTACCGGCGCAGCGATCAGACTCTGGCCGCGCTCGAGGCGATCGGTGAGCGCCTCGAGGTGTTCGGCCCCCGGGTCGTCCGGTGGTTCCTGGATCGCCCAGTCTCGAACAGTGGGCGCCTCAAAACCGCGATCGTCGAGCTCGCCCAGGCCCGGGGCTGGCCGTGGTCAGCGGAGCTGGACTTCAACCCGGATCGGCGCCTGGTCGCGCTCGCACCCCAGGATGAGAGTGGGGATGAGAGTGGGGATGAGAGTGGGGATGAGAGTGGGGATGAACATGGCGACCCGGGGCAGGTGGTGGTCGCCACCGGCGACGCCTGGATCTTGGACAACACGGCGCGGCACGTCGATCTCGCGGCCGCCGTGATCGAAGCGGCGGTTCCCGATGCCTGGTTGCTCGCGCTTGGAGCCAGCGTCGATGAACCCCGCGAGCGCGCGGCGCTGCCCTGAGGTCATCGTCGAGGCTCAGCGACACGCTTCCCGGAGGACGCCCGCGACCCGCCGCCAGCGGACCCCGGTGAGCTTGGGTCCGGCCGGTAGGTAGCGCGTGCTGTCGGCTGCTCCGTCGCGCTCGAAGTCGAGGGTGACGGGGGTTCCTGCGTCGCCCCAATCGAGCGCGATATCGGTGACCCGGTCGCCCTCGTGCAGACCTGCCTTGGCCGCGGGGCCGCTGGGATCGAGGGCCGTGACCAAGCCGCGAGTGGGGCCGGGGTTCGGGTCCGCGGTGCTCGGGTCGGCGGCGAGCACAAAGCCGAGTTCGAAGCGGCGCAGCGAGCTCCGACTCGAGCGAAAGCAGGGGCCGAGCACGCCGCGCCCCAGCTCGGGTCGCTGTCCGAGGTCGACGATGGCCTCGATCTCTGCCATCGGATCGACCCTGCCGCCGGTGCCGATCGGGACGCCGCCCCCGAGCGGGAGCAGGTCCATGTCCACGATCTCGAGCCAGGCCTCGAGCGGGAGGTCGTGGACGTCCTCGGAGACGGCTTGCATCACCAAGACCTGGATCGCCCCAGAGAAGGTCAGATTGTCCGGGTGGGCGCTATAGCGGGCTTCGAGGGCCGTCGCATAGATGACTCCGCGGGCGATGAGCTGGGCTCGAGCTGCGCCGACCTCCGCGGGCCGACCGTGCTCGAGAAGCTCGAGCAGCGCAGCGAGATCGAGGTCTCGCACCGGAGAGGTGGCGAGCTCGAGCTCGATCGCGTTGAGCTCCGAGATGTAGTCTGCCGTGTCGAGGATCCCGAGTTCGAACAGGACCTCACGGGCGATGAAGCGCGAGATGCCACCGTGAAACCACAGCGCCCAGCCGGGATCGAAGGGCAGGTCGGCGCTGGGCTTGATCCGCATCCTGCCCCCGAGCCAGCGCTGAACCAGGGCCGTGGTCGCGCCCATGCGCGCCTCGCGGTCCCAAGCGGCGCTCTGGTCCGCCAGGATCACGAGCCCGCGGCCGCGCAGCTGGGCTTGGAAGGTCGGGGCGCCGGGGGTTCGGGAGGTGGCGCTCACCAAGGTCGTGAACGGTGTACTGGTGGCGACCCCGAAGTAGCGGTCCGCGGCGCTGCGGATGCCCGCGAGCTCGGCGGCCACCCAGCGTGGGTCGTAGCGTGGGGCGCCGAAGGTGGCGACCCGGTCGCGGCCCGCGTGGCTCTCGAAGCGGCTGCTCTCGACTCGGCCCGCGATGATGCCCGCGCGCCCGAGCTCTCGGGGGCGGCCCATGATCGTGCGATCGGGAGCCTCGGCAGCGTTGAGGGTGCTCAGGCCGATCAGCGCGGGCTCGGGAGCGCTCGACGGGTCCGAGTCGGCCGCGGCGGGGTCGGGATCGAGACCTGCAGGGTCGACGACCAGGGTGATGGGCATACGCCGATCCAAGAGCGCGTCGGGCAGGAACACCAGGGCCTCCCCCGCGGCAAAGAGCTGGCCCTCGTCGTCCATGGCCAAGCCGATCCGACCGTCGTCCGTGGCTGGTTTGGGAACGGGAGCTGCGGGCGCGAGTGTGTAGTGAAGCGTGAGCGGGGGTGTGGGGGCCGACTCGAAGCTCAACGTCCACCCCTGGCCAGCGCGCGTGAGAGCGGCGGCCACCGGCCCGGTCGCATCACGGACCTCGAGCGCTGTCAGAGCTCCTACCGGCCCCGAGAGGGACCAGGTCGAGAGGTCTTCGGCGGACCCGGACGCCCGAACGGAGACCTCGACGACCCGGGTTCTCCGGGGCGCGACGAGGACCGCGAGGCTGGGCTCCCCGTGGTCTGCCGAGGCCGGCGCCTGTGTGTCGGGGTCTCGACCCTGGGTGGGATCCGGCGCTCGGGCCTCGGTGGGGGCGCTCGAGCTCTGGCCGCGGTCAGGGCGGCAACCGGTGAGCAGCGCGCTGAGGCCGACCAGGGCCAGGACGGGGAGGGGAGAGAGGGGAGAGATGGGAGAGATGGGAGAGATGGGAGAGATGGGGGAGATGGGAGAGAGGGGGGAGA
>CAYVJQ010000026.1:6375-14996 GCA_964451725.1 uncultured Nannocystaceae bacterium
GGGGGAGATGGGAGAGAGGGGGGAGAAAGGGGAGAGGGGGGAGAAAGGGGAGATGGGAGCGGAGGCCATAGCGTGAAGTCGGGAGCAGGGAGACGAGGCGTGAAACCCTGAGCAGAGTGTGGAATCGGATGAACGGCAGGCGGGACGGTTGCGGTCTATCGTCCGGGCTCCCTCAGGCCGATCGGCCTGGCCAGGCTGCGAACGAGGCGCAGGTGCAGCCAGTGGACCCCCTAGCCACGCCGTGCTGAGCCACAGGGGCCTATCGGAGGTCTCCCACCAGCTTTGGATAGCCGCGCCAACGGCCCGCCACCGCCTCGATCTGGATTTTGGGTGCGATTCTCAAAAATGCACACAGGTGCGGGTCGTCACCGGTCGCGCTTGAGGAAGGTCGCGGTGAACTCGGCATCGCGCAGCTGAGCTGCGAAGGGGGTGGGATCGAGAGTCACGAGGGCGAGCTGCCGCGACGGCGTGAGCATCTGCTCGAAGCGCGAGTCCCTCGTCGCGGCGCACACGGGGGCGGTCTCCCAGCACGCGGCCTCGTGGGCAAGGGCGGGTCCGGGGTGGACAGACCCCGGGCGAACTCCTCCCAGCTCAGGTCCAGGTGGTCAAAGTCGTCCATGTCGTCCAGGTCGTCGAGAAGCTGGCTAGAGTGGCGCTTGGTTTGAAGGTGGGTCGTCAGGCGGGTCTGGGGACGCTGCGCTAGCGGTCCTTGGCTGGGGCTGGACCCGGTCGCGCTCCGGGTCCAGCCTGTCGAGGTCGGGCCTGGCGCCTATCCGTCTGCGCCCGGGCTCGATCGGGGCCGTGGTGCTCGGTGGCCCCGCCTGCTAGAAGGCGGCGGTGAGTGATTCAACGCCAGGCTCGGAGGCCGTCACTTTGAAGATCCGCGACCTCGCCCATGGCGGCGAGGGCGTGGGCCGAGTCGAGAACGCGGCCGGAGAGCTCGACCCGAACCACACCCGGGTGTGGTTCGTCGAGGGGGCTCTTCCTGGCGAGCGGGTCCGGGCGGTGCAGACGGCCGCCCACAAGCGCTGGGTCAGGGGACACGTGATCGAGGTGTTGGAGCCGGCGCTGGAGCGCCGCGAACCGCCGTGTGGGATCGCCGATCTCTGCGGTGGCTGCAGCTGGCAGCACGTCGCGCCCGAGGCCCAGGCCGAGCTCAAGCGCCAGATCGTCGCAGGTCAGCTCCGCCGCCTGCCGGTCACCGTCGACCTCGCCGTGCCCAGCCCCGAGTCGCTCGCCTACCGCCGCCGGGCCCGGGTCCACTACGCGCGAAACTCCGAGGGCGACATGCAGCTCGGGTTCTACGGCAAGCGCTCGCGCGAGATCGTCGATGCTCAGACCTGCGTGGTGCTCGACCCGGCCCTCGACTGGGCCGTGCAGCGGGTCCGGGGGTGGGCCCAGTGGATGCCCGAATCGGGGGAGGTCGTGGGCCTGAGCAACGGTCGCGAGGTGGTCTTGGGGCTGCCCGGTGTCCGCGCTCGCCCCGAGCTCGAGGCGGCGATCCGCGAGGTCATCGAGGCGTCCCAGGCGGCCGCCAAAGCGGCCGGTGAAGATGGGGACACACCGATCTTGCTGGGGGTCCAGCTGCGCGGCGGTCGCGAGCGCGTGGGTGTGGGTCAGACCTGGCTCGAGCTCGACGGCGATGGCCCCACGCCGCCCGTGATCCAGGGCCCCTATACCTTTAGCCAGGCCCAGTCCGCCCAAAATCGGGCCCTGGTCGCCCACGTCGCCAAGATGGCCCGTGGCGGTGGTGAGCATGAGCCCAAGGTGCTCGAGCTCCACGCGGGGGTCGGCAACTTCACGCGTCTGCTGGCACGGGTCAGCAAGCGGGTGTGGACCGTCGACGACGATCGGGAGGCGGTCGCCAACCTTCAGCGCACGGCCGAGCGCTGGGGTCTGGACGTCAACGCCAAGCGCGGCCAAGCCGAGAAGATGATCGCCAAGTTGGCGGCGGGCGACCGTCAGTACGACGTGGTCGTCCTCGACCCGCCCCGCGCCGGGGTCGGCGTACAGACGGCCCGAGACCTGCTCAACGTCGCCCGAGAGCGCATCGTCTATGTCTCTTGTGACCCGGCGACCCTGGCTCGGGACCTCGCGGTGTTGCTGGGCGAGAACTCGGGCTTCGAGCTCCTCGATATCCGGGTCTTCGACATGATGCCGATGACCGCCGAGGTCGAGGTCGTGGTCACGCTGGGTCGAAAGGTGGCGGCCAGCGGCGGAGCCCGGTGGTGAGCAGCCCGGTGGAGGGCAGCCAGGGCCTGGGTGAGCTCGCGCCCGTGTACCTGCTGTGGGGTGACGACTCGGCGGCGATCAAGGGTACGCTCGAGTCGATCCGCGAGGCCGTGCTGCGTCCCGACGGGGTCTCCAATGGGATGGAGGCCTTCAACCACGAGCAGTTCGACGCGCCCTACGTGGGCGCAGCCGCATCGGTGCTCAACGCCTGCGCCCAGGTGCCCATGATGTCCAGCCGGCGGCTGGTCGAGCTCAGCTCGCCTGAGGACTTCGGTCGTCACAAGCGATCCGAGGATCTCGACGGCGAGGCCAGGGCCCTCGAGTCCAAGCGAGACGACGCCATCGAGGCCCTGATCGCCTACTTCGCCGAGCCCAACCCGACCACCGTCTTGGTGGTCACCAGCGCCGGGCTCAAAGGCACCTCGAAGCTGGTCAAAGCGGCCAAGAAGGCCAGAGGGGTGGTCGAGCGCAAGCTCTCCCCACCGAGCGAGGAGGAGGCGGCCGACGTGCTCATGGCCGAGGCTCGGGTGAAGGACCTGGCCCTGTCGCCGGCTGGAGCCTCGGCCCTGGTCGAGGCGGTCGGGGCGAGCATGTCGGAGCTGCTCCCGGCCCTCGAGCGGGCGAGCGCCTACGCCGGTGGAGCCCGGGTCGAACGTGCCCACGTGGAGGCGGTCGTGGCCGACACCCGAGAGGCCAACATCTTCGACCTCACCGACGCGATCGGGGCTGGCGACCACCGCCGTGCGCTGGTCATCTTGGCGCGCATGTTTCGGATCTCGGAGAGGGACACCGGCCAGGCCATGCGCCTGTTGGGCATGCTCTTGTGGCAGATGCGGCGGCTGTGTGTGGTCGCCTTCGCCAACGACCCGGCGTCGGCCCTGGGCGTCAAGCCGTTCGCCGTTCGCAAGCTCCAGCAGCAGGCTAGGCACTTCGACGAGCGCCGGCTCCGGGCCGCCTACGCCGGGCTCGCGCGTCTCGACTCGGATCTAAAGGGGGGCTCCAAGCTCGCCTATGCGTCCCCTTATATGGCGATGCAGCGGTGGATCCTCGACACCTGTCGGGCCCTCCCGGGCGTCGATCCTCGAGCCTAGCAGCGCGCGGAAAAACCCCTCACGACACCTCGCTCGGTCCTTCCACCGAGGGCCGCGTTGCCGAAACTCGCAGTACGCCCGGTACAGCGGGGTTCCAGCCCACAGCAAAACCCCTCAGGAAGGTGATTCGGGAGTCGGCGCCTCGATCACGCTTCGGTCTCGGCCCTCCGCCTTGGCGCGGTACAAGGCGGCGTCCGCTCGGGCGAGCAGCCCCCGTGTGTCCACGCCCGCGCCGGCAGGGTGCACACCCACACCGATCGACACGGTGACCGGGCCCGGGTGGCCCAGCACGTCGGAGGGCAGGGCGGCGATCGCCCGACGGAGCCGCTCGGCGAGCTCGAAGCCGGCCTCCCGGTCCGTGTCGGGGCACAACACTGCGAACTCCTCGCCGCCGAATCGGGCCGCGAGGTCGCCGCTCCGGACCTGGTCGCCCAGAGTTTTGGCGACCGCGCGCAGGGTCTGGTCGCCGATCGGGTGGCCATGGCGGTCGTTGACACGCTTGAAGTGGTCGAGGTCGAGCATCAGCAAGGTCAGGGGCTGGCCCCGACGCTGCGCGGCGGCCTGGAGCTTGGGCATGGACTCGAGCAGGAAGCGCCGGTTGAGGAGCCCGGTGAGTCCATCGTGGAGCGCAGTCGAGCGCAGGGCATCCATGAGCTTGCCGGCGTAGAGGCCGAACATGGTGAACACACAGGTCGTGCCCACGGCCGAGTAGACCAGGCACAGGGTCTCGAGGGCCTCGGGGGTGGCCGGAGCGATCACTTTGATGGTGAGCAGCAGGCCCAGGGGAGCCCCCGCGGCCAGGGCAGCCCCGAGCAGGGCCAGGCGCGCGCGGCTCGAGCCTCCCAGAGTGTGTGCTGGCGAGCGCGGCCCGCCGCTCATGAAGCTCGGTAGTCCGAGGGCACGAGCGCCACGGGGCAGCGGGCGCTGGCCGAGAGCTCGACCCCGACCGAGGTCACGAACAAGCGGCGCAGCGCATCGAACTTGCGGGACCCGCAGACGATCATGAGCGCGTCGTGACGGCGGGCGAGCCGGCGCAGCTGGTCGGTGACCCGGCCCTCGATGACGACCCCCTGTCGGCCCGCGACCCCGTGCTCGGTCGCCCAGTGATCGAGCCGCTCGCGGCCTTGGTCGTTGAGTTTGGCGTGCAGCCGGCGCGTGGTGTCGGCGGGCAGGTAGGCCTCTGCCCAGCCGTAGTGCTCGTGCACGACGTGAGCCAAGAGCAGCTCTCGCCCGAGCTTGTCGGCCATGTCCATGGCGAAGCTGAGCGCACCCTCGGCGTTGGGTTCGGCACTGCAGGCGAAGATCACCGGTCCCTCGCCGAGGTCCATGGTGTTCAGGTCCGGGGGGACGATGATCACCGGTGCGGGGAGGCGACGGGCGAGGCGGCGCGCGACGCTGCCGAGCCGAAAGACCTGGTCTTGCCCGCGCGGGGCGAGGCGGCCGATGATCAGGCCTGCGCCGCCCTCGGCCGCCTCGGCGAGGACCTGCTCGGGGGCCCCCTCCTCGACCAGGCGCAGCTCCGGGAGGGGCGTGGGGTCCCCAGTGCGCTCGAGCGCCTGGGCCAGCGCCTCCTGGGCCAGGCTCTGCATGTCGATGTCGATGTCGATGTCGATGTCGATGTCGTCATCGGCGAGCGCCGCGAGCTGTCCGTCTTCGATCACGTGAATCGGCACCAAGGTCGCGGCGCCGTGTTTGCGGAGCGCGGCGAGCAGCCAGCGGGCGAACACGAGCGGCCCCTCTGCATGTTCACGAAGATCGAGTCCGAGGGTCCAGTTGGGCGTCACGGTGTCTGCTTTCAGAGGGGTGGGGATCGGGATCGGCGATCGGGGCGATCGGATGGCCAGGGAGAGCGTCGCACAGGATCGCTCAAGGGCCGGCGACGACAGCGACGGGACAGCGGGCACTCCCGCACAGGAGCGTCCCCACGGAGGTCGAGAATACCCTTCCGAGCGCCCCGAGCTGGCGCGAGCCCGTGACCAGCATCAGCGCATCCTCGTGCTCGGCCAGATCGAGGAGCTGATGGGCGACGGCGCCCGCGCGGACGACTTGGCGGTGTTGGGTCAGATCGTGGGTCTGCGCCCAGTGTGCGAGCTTTCGCTCGCCACCCGCGAGGATGCCGCTGTGGATCTGCTCGATGGCTGCTCGGGGGAGGTAGGTGTCCGGCCAGCCGTGGGGGGTGGACACGACCAGGGCCAGGACCAACTCGCGCTCGAGGCGGGCGGCCATCCGGGCCGCGAAGTGGATCGCCTCGAGGGCGTCGTCGTGCGCGTTTGTGGCGACGATGATCGGCCCCGCACCGACGTCGGTGGGCTGGAGGTCGGGGGGGACCACGATGGTCGGTGCAGGCAGCTGCCTGAGCAGCCGCCTGGCGACCCGCCCGAGGCGGACCAAGCGGACTTTCCCGCGGGGGGCGAGACGCCCGATGATCAACCCTTCGGCGTCCGCGGCCGCCTGCGCCAGGGCCTCCTCCGGGGGCTCCGACTCGACCAGGCGGAGGCTGTCGAGGGTCTGTTCTGCACCTGCACGGGCGAGGGCCGTGGCGACCGCCGACTCGGCCAGGGTCAGGACCTCGGCGTGGGGATCGATCTGGGTCAGGATTCCATGCACATCTTCTTCGATGACGTGGAGCCCGGTCAGCTGGATCTGCGGCTCGAGGTGGTCCCGCAGCCACTTGGCGAAGGTGATCGCTCCGTCTGCATCCGCCCGCAGGTCGAGCCCCAGCACCCATTGATTCTCGCTCTCGGTGTTCATCGCATCGACAACCTGCCCACGTCTGCCCGCGCTGCAATCGTGGCCGACGACCGACGCACCATTTGCGTGTGTCAGAACCAATCTCGAAACCCAACCCAACCGACCCCAACCACGAAAAAACCCATCCGCATTGCGGATGGGTTTCTCTGCGTGGGAGCGAGCGGTGGTTCTAGGCGGCGGTCGCCTTGTTGACGGCGAGGGTCAGACGGGAGGTGTAACGGGAGGCCGTCTTGCGGTGCAGGACACCCTTCGAGTGGGCCTTGCCGATGGCGTTGAGAGCGATGGGGAGGCCGCTCTTGGCAGTCTCGACGTCGCCGCTCTCGAGCGCGTAGCGCACACGCTTGATGTAGGTACGCATCGTGCTCAGGTACATCAAGTTACGGGCGCGCCGCTTGAGCCGTTGACGGTTGCGCTTCTCTGCCTGTTTGTGGTTCGCCATAAGTGTGTTCTCGTGCTCGCTCCCCGCAGACCCGCGAGGGGCCCTGAGGGGCGCCTGTTGTGGCCCGTCCGCCAGGGCTTGTCAAGGCGCCACGGGCCGGTCAACCTCGCGCTCGCATGACCTGCGAAGTCTCGCGCCCCGGCCCCTACGCCGCACTTCTACCACTGCGTGCGAGCACCGTCGCGGCCGTGCTCGCGCTCACGACTGGCTGTGTGTTCATGCCACCTGCGCCCCTCGACGGCGAGCTCGCTCTCAGTGGGGAACCCAGTGGGCACAACATGGGGACCCATGAGTCCCCTGTGGGGGAAGAGGGCGACTCGGAGATCGCGCCTGAGCCGACGGGGGGCCCCGCCGACGACCGCTTCGAGCGTGGCCAGGAGCCCCCTGTGGGCATGAGTCTCGCCGACATTCTGGCCTTCAACCGAGCCCAGGGGGATCCCGTGGATGGCTTCTTCGAGCTCGATCAGGCGCTCGCTGGGCTGCCCGAGGAGGGGGAGCTGTGGGTCGAGTTCGTGACCGGGCGGGGGGTCATCGACTGCAAGTTGTTCGAGGATCTCGCACCCACGACCGTCGCCAACTTCGTGGGTTTGGCCCGGGGGCTGCGGCCTTGGTACGACCAAGATCGGGCCGAGTGGGTCAGCGGAGAGCCCTACTACGACGACACCACCTTCCATAGGGTGATCCCCAGCTTCATGATCCAAGGTGGCGACCCCACGGGCACCGGTCGCGGAAACCCGGGCTACGTGATCCCCGATGAGATCCGCGCCGAACTCGGCCACGACGGCGGCGCGCTGAGCATGGCCAACAAGGGGGCGGGCACGGGCAGCGCCCAGTTCTTCATCGTGCTCGAGCCCGTGGGTCACCTCAACGGCCTGCACTCGGTGTTTGGGCGGTGCACGGCCGCCGGCGTCGATGTGGGCAACGCGGTCGCGGGCGCTGCGGTCGGCGCGAACGACAAGCCAGTCGACGACGAGGTCCTCCGGACCGTGCGTATCGTGCGACGCCCGGCGAGCAACTAGAGCGGCGGTCGGTCTGAAGCCGGGTCGCCCGGGATATCTGGGACCGCCCCCTCGCTCGACGCGCCGTCGACGGGGTCGCCACCCCGAGCGCCCTTTTTGCGGTCTCCAGAGTCTCGAAGGCGGGCCGACAATTTTCTAGGCTGCGGCCGTGATCCGCTTTTCATTGGTCTCGACGGTACTCGTCTCTGCTGTCTCGCTCGCCTCTGCGGGCGCCTGCGCCGGGGCCTCCTCTTCAGGTTCGGGGTCGGGCGTCGCTCCAGACGGGGACACACACACGGACCACGCGAAGGACGATGGACACGGAGCTCATGGAGCTGGTCATGGAGCAGGCCACGGCGCAGGTCATGGGCAACACGGCGACAACGGCCACGGCTACAAGGGCCACCGCTTCGACGATCCGCGCGAGTGGGCCGAGCACTTCGAGTCTCCCGAGCGCACCGCTTGGCAGCGCCCGGACGCCGTCGTCGACAGCCTGGCGCTCCCCGCCGACGCCAAGATCGCGGACCTCGGCGCGGGCACGGGGTACTTCGCCGTGCGTCTCGCCGCGGCGGTCCCCGAGGGCCGGGTGTACGCCGTGGACATCGAGCCGAACATGGTCGAGTGGCTGGCGACCCGGGCGGACGAAGGGGGCATCGCCAACCTCGAGGCGGTGCAGGGGCACAGCGGTGAGCCCGGATTGCCCGAGGCGGTCGACCTGGCGTTCATGTGTGACGTGTTCCATCACCTCGCGGATCCGCGGGCCTACTTCGAGGCGGTAGCGACCCAACTCGAGCCCGGAGGGCGGGTGGTCATCGTCGATTTCCGCAAGGACAACCCAGAGGACGCGCCGGGACCCCCCGCACAGATGCGGATGTCGAGCGCCGAGGTTAGGACCGTCATGGAGGCCGCTGGGTACAGGGTGGTCCAGGCCGACGCCGGGCTGCTCGAGTACCAGTACATCTCGATCTTCGAGCTCGCTCCGGGGGAGTGAGCCGAGTCCCCCCGTCCCCGGGCCTCGCTCGGGGAACGAGCAGAGCGGTGCGTCGTGGGCCGCGCGGTGAGTCGTGGGCCGAGCGGTGAGTCGTGGGCCGCGCGGTGAGTCGTGGGCCG
>CAYVJQ010000026.1:15096-64279 GCA_964451725.1 uncultured Nannocystaceae bacterium
GTGAGTCGTGGGCCGCGCGGTGAGTCGTGGGCCGAGCGGTGAGTCGTGGGCCGCGGCCGCGGTGCGAGCTTGGGTTGAATGTACAGCTGACAACTCGCGCAATGTGTATTGATATTGAATGCATGCATGGTCGAGCCATGCATATGTTCACGATTGGATATTTTGTGTATAGATTTCCAGCGGAAAACGATCGTCTCTGCTCGAGCTGATTGATGAGCCTCACGAGGTGAATTGAGGCGATCTGGGTCGATCTCGGCTGAATTAGTGAGTTTGGCCAGGGTGGGAAAATGTATGACATCCGTACCTTTCCCCCCTTTCTCCATCCCTGTCCTCACCCTGGATTGGTTGTATCCCAGATCAAAATTGGACTCACATAAGCGGGGCCGGGGGTGGTATAGACATCACTTCGAGGATCTCGATGACTGCCTTTGGAGGACCAGGGCCCGCGCTCTCAGCGGAGGGCCGGACAACGGGATGGGTGTCGGGCCTGGTCGAGACCGTGGGTTTTGCCCGAGTCCAGCGCCAGCGCGGGCGGGCTCCGGTCGGTCCTTGCCTGGGTCGCTACGAGCTGCGGGCGAACCTGGGCCAAGGCGGGATGGGGCAGGTGTTCGCGGCCTGGGACCCGGCGCTCGAGCGGGAGCTGGCGATCAAGGTTCTGAGCTGCGAGACGGCGGGATCCGCGGCATTGCAGGAAGCGCGGTGTCTCGCCAGGGTCAGCCATCCAAATGTCGTCCCAGTCTACGAGGTCGACAGAGACGGCGCGCAGGTGTTCATCGCCATGGCTCTGGTCGACGGGCCGAACTTGCGGCGGTGGCTGACGCAGGGACAGCCGAGCTGGCGTCGGATCCTGACCATCCTCATCGCCGCGTGTCGGGGGGTCGCGGCGATCCACGCGAGCGGCCTGTGCCACGGCGACATCAAGCCCAGCAATATCCTCGTGTACAGGGACGGCCGCGCGTGTGTGGCCGACCTCGGACTGGCCCGCCGGGAGGGAGCCGCTCGCCGCGATGGGCGGCGGGGTGGAACCCCCGCCTACATGCCTCCAGAGTGGCGTAAAATGGACGGTACCGGTGAGACTGGGGAGATTGGGTGCCGGGGCGATCAGTACTCCCTGTGTGTGACCGCGACCGAAGCCCTGTTCGGGGGGCCGCCGGGCTCGCTCCAGCCCGGGTTTTGGGGGCGGCGTGGATGGCGATCCAAGGTGGTCCGGCCGATCCCGAGGGCCGCCAGGAACGCCCTGGGTAGGGTGCTCGTCCGGGGCCTCTCACCCCTGCCGGGCGACCGTTGGCCCGATGTCGACGCGCTCGCAGACGCCCTCTCTCGCGTCGAGCAGGAGCCAGGGCGCGGCTCCCTCGTCGTGTCGAGCTTGGTCCTCGTGGGGTTGCTCGGCGTGGGGGGAGGCGCCGCGATCGGTCCTCGGATCCAGGCGGCGTGCTGTGAGGCCCCCGAGCAAGGTCGGCCGGCGGCGCTGGGAGCGATGGTCATGACGCCGGCTCAGACATCGGGCCGGGGGTTCGGACCCCCGGTCCGCGAGGGATCCGATCCTCCGAGCTGGCTGGAGCAGCGGACTCACCCGTGGTCTTGCTTGGGCGCTGGGGTCGACCCCGATCTGCGCACCCAGAGCCTCGCCGTGGCGGAGCGCTGCGCCCGGCTGGCGCTCGGGGCTGGGGCCTGGGAACAGGCCGAGGCGTGGGGGCGCGTGGCCTCGCTCGCGGCCGAGGAGGGCGGTCTCGACCAGGCCCGGCTGCGGATCATGGTCGAGCGCCTGCGCCTGTGGTCGGCGCTCGTCGATCGGGGGACCGGGGGGGAGCCCAGCTGGCCCGAGCGCGATCAGATTTGGGAGGGCATGGGCCGGGCCCGTGCTCTGGCGGCGCGACTCGGGGCCGAGGAGGCGCTGCGAATCGAGATCCAGGTGCTCGGGGCCCATGCGCTGCTCCGAGCGGACCCCGGGGCGCTCGGTGGCCCGTGGCTCGACCGAGTCCGGGCTGCGCTCGACCGGGTTCAGGCTGTGGTCGGGCCACGTGCGGGCCTCGATCGGCGGCTGGCCGCAACTTTCGATCGGCGGCTGGCCACAACTTTGGACCTGACCCTGGCCGAGCTCGAGCTGCGCTCGCCCAGTGGAGACCTGGATCGAGCGCGCTGGCTCGCGGGGGCCGTCAGAGTCTCGACCCGGCGTCGGTTTGGAGCGTCGGCGCCCGAGCACCTCGCTGCCATTGAACTCGAGATCGAGCTGGCCTGGGCCGCCGGCGAGCCCGACCGGGCCCTCGCACATTTCGAGGCGGGGGCGGAGCTCCTGGTCGAGCGTGCGGGTTCCGAGGCGCTGGCTGCGTTTTGTATTCGGGTGCGCGCCCGCAGTGCCGGCTGGCTCATCGACGATCGGGAGCAGGTGATGCCAGCGGCGATCGGGAAGACCCTGGCCCACGCCCGAGCTTCGAGCGCCAGTTCGAGTCACGCCTCGGGGACCGGAGCGGCACGCCCGAGGTTGGGCGGGCCTGCCGGGGCTCGAGGCGGGTAGCGGGCTCGGAGCGGGCTCGGAGCTGGCTCGGCATGGGGGGTCGGCACGGGCGGTCGGCACGGGCGGATCGCTGCTCCAGCCCGTGCCGAGCCAGCGCTCAGGGAGCGCTGGCTCCCGGTCTCAGAGCCAGTCGCCGTCTAGGCAAGAGGTGGTGCCGTCTTGATTGCTCACCGCCGAGTAGCAGTACAGCAGGTCGCCGCCGCAGAGGCCGGAGGTGTGATAGCAGTTGTCCCAGCCGTAGCAGCAGAGGATCCAATCTTCGGCCGGGGTGGGGGCATAGCTCATCCCTCCAGATTCGGACTGTTCCTCGGTGCACCCGTAGGTGTCGCAGTAGGTGGGGACCTCGACCACGCAGGAGACGCCGCCGTCCCCGTAGAGCTCGGCGAACTCGCAGTACACGCTGGATTTGTCGCCGCAGCCCTCGCTGCCGGGTTCGACACAGTCGGCGTCGTCGCAACAGACCTCAGCGTCCCACCACGGGGCGAGATCAGGGCCGGTGGGCTCGCAGTACTTCGAGTGGCCGAAGTCGTCGAGGACATCGCACTGGTGGGGGAGGCGCTCACTGTCACCCTCACCGGCGCGGGCGGGCTCAGGGGTGAACAGGGCCAGGGCCACGAGGGCACCGGGCAGGAGGGAGATCAGGAGTCGATTGGAGAGGTGCATGCCTTCCATCTAGCGGCTCGAAGGGCCCGGCGCGCCCTGGTGAGGGCGCCTTGCGTGCGATGGACACCCGTCGTGCCAGCGCGAGAAACGCCGAATATTTGCCGTGTTCAATCATGCATTTGTGCTCCGGCAGCGCTGTCCTCAGCGTCTTCATACCGCCGCTTCAGAGCGCGCCACGGTCGGCACAAAACCAACGACCGCCGACGCGAAAACCTGCGGGCTGAAGGGACGCCACTCCGACCAGCGAGATCAGTCAGACCCTGGGGGGATGGGGTTGCCGCGGAGGGTTGCCGCGGAGGGTCGTCTCGAGCTCGGCGTCAGCGTTGCGCAGCACCGCGTCGCGTCGCGCGTCGCAGCGCGCGGCGCTGTTTGGCGGGCAGCTGCGCGCTCGGCTTTGCGCTTGGCTGCGCGCCCGGCTTCGCGCCGGGCTCGGGGGTCTCGTCGATCGCATCCTTGCCCTTGGCTCGGCGCTTGCGGACCTTCTTGGGCGCGAGGGCCTTGGGCTTGAGCTTGAGCTTGGCGCCCAAGAGCCACATGTAGCGCTCACCGTTCTCGTTGCCGCCGCCGATGAGCCAGAACAGGGCCCGCCAGTGTTTCGCAGGGGGCTGGCCCTCGGCCTCGCGTCGCCACGTGACGAGCCCGGGCCCGATCATGTGGCCGATGCTCTGCGGGGTCTTGCGACGGGCGTAGAGCGCGGGCAGGACCTGGGTCCGCACGCCTCGCTCGTAGCGCTCGACATCGTACCAAATGAAGGCCCCCAAGGTGACGCGCCGCTTGGGGTTGTCGAAGTGCCAGATCAGCGGGAACTGGACCGCGTTGTCATGCTCCCGACTTCGGTGATGCACAAACAGGGCGGGGAGCACGGAGGTCCAGGTCTCTCCCTTGCCCATGTTGTTGTCGCGGACGTAGAGCGGCAGCAGCCAGTGCAGGCGGCGCTCTTTGTAGCTGTCTTGAAGGAAGAAGATCGGCGGTGCGATCGTGGTCGTGACCTTGTGGGGCCGCTTGAACTGCCACACCAAGAGCGCGGACTGCCACCACTTGCGGTCTTCCTTGTGCTGCCCGATGAACAGGGGCGGCAGCACCCACGTGGTGCTGATGTCCTTGTAGGGCCTGCCGTCGGCGCCCTTGCGGTAGCCCTTGTGGTAGGCGAACAACGGCCAGACGAAGGTCGTGGCCTGCTCGTTGGTGACCTTGCGGTAGATCAGCGGGGCGTACCAGCTGAGCTCCTTGCCGGGTTTGTGCGAGGCGCCGCCGAGCAGGGTGAAGAACTTGAAACCCTCGGGGGTGCGGTCGAACCAGTACAGACCCAAGGCCGCGTGGGTTCGACGTCCGTGTCCGTCCTTGCCGTGGAGGAAGAGGGGGAAGCTGCCCCACAGGGTGTAGCGATCCTCGGGGGCGTCGTGCTTCTGGAAGCCGCCCTTTTGGTAGCGGAACAGGAACGGGACCACGCCTGTGAACCGGTAGTTCTTGTGCAGGCGGTGGATGTCGTAATAGAGCGGGATGGCGACGCCGGCGCGGGTGAAGTCGTGTTTGCGGTGCACACCCACGGCGAAGGGGAAGGCCATCCACACCCGCTTGCCGCTGCGCTGGACCCGGTCGAACCACAGCGGGATGCCGACGGTGGTGCGCTCGCGGGTCACCTTGTTCTCGAGGCTGACCACCAGCGGGGGGATCACCAGGAGGCGTCGCTCGAGCGAGTCTTCCCAGTAGCTCAGGGGCCCGAGTCCCGTGATCAGTTTGTCGCGGGTGAGGCGGTGATAAAAGGGGCCCGCGACCAGGGTGTGGGTCTCGTGGGTGTGGTCCCGGGACCACACAAAGAAGAAGCTCGCGTCGACATCCACCCCGTCGCGCTGGCGCTGGCCGAAGTAGAAGGGGACGACCGCGAGGTTGTTGCGGGGCTTGTCGCCGCGGACCTGGGCACGCCAGATCAGCGGGGTCCAGACGTCGAGGTCACGCTCGGGTCGGCGGTCCCGCAGGAACAGGGGGAACAGGGCCGTGGTCGCGCCGATTGTGGCGCCGGTCGCATCGGTGCGGACCTCGTGGTGCAGGATCGGCAGCAGCCCACCGCCATGTCGGTCGCTGCGCTCGAAGCCGTAGGCGAGGGCACCCACCCACGTCTTGCCCTCGGGTCCGTGGTGCACGCCACCGAGGGGGGACATATGGATGACCCGATCGCCGCGTTGGCGCCGGTAGTAGAGCGGGAACAGTACCGAATCGCGTTGACCCAGGCTGCCCTCGGCCGTATCGGGCAGGTCGCGGCGGACGTCCCAGGCGAGCACACCCGCGCCGAGGACCCGGCTGGTGGGCGTCTTGGTGCGGACGAAGAGGGGGGAGATGGTGCGGCTGGTGTGGAGGAGCTTGTCCTCGACGTGGCCGAACAACAGCCCGGGGACGACGGCGTAGCGGTAGCGTTCGTCGTTGGCGGCTGCGAACAGAGGCGGCAGGCCGAAGCGGAAGCCCTGGGCCCGCTTCTGGATGTAAAAGGGCGGCACCACGAAGGTGTCGTGCTGTTTGCTCGGGTCCGTGTCGCGGTCGCGAAAGTGCCAAAACAGGGGCGTGACGACCTGGTGGCTCTTTGTGCCCTGGCGACCCACGAAGGTCAGCAGCGGGGGCACGCCGAAGCGAGCGCGGGAATCTGGGCTGCCGGGTCGGCCCAGCTTGCTGCGATAGACGAGCGGGCCGATCCCCCAGGCGCTGCGTGTCGCCGCCGGGTCGACGCTGCCCGTACCCGTGGGATCACGGTCGACCGAGCGCCAAAACAGGCCCGCGAGCAGCACTTGTTTGCTGCGCAGGGGGGAGACGTGGACCCAGCTGAGCAGGGGGAGGGAGCCTCCACCGCCGCCGCGTCCGGCCTCGCCCTGGTTTTTCCACACCGAGAGCACCAGGGTGTGGACCGCGATCCGTTCGGGGGAGCGCCGCCACATGGCCAAGGGGGCGAGCACGCTGAGCGAGGCGCCGTTGCGCTTGTCGGCGAAGCGCCACCACAGGGGGGCTGCCCAGGAGATCTGTTGGTTGGGATCGCGGATCGAGCCGCCGATGCCGGCCACCCAAGTGGTCCGGTCCAAGAGCGTGTTTTTGTGCCGCCAGACCAGAGGCGTGATCGCCATGAGGTCTCGGTCGGGGGTGTGGGTGCGGAAGCTGAGCAGCGGCGGCAGGGCCCATGCCCTGCGCCCGCGGGCCTCGTCCGAGCGCTGAATCCAGGCCACCGTCCACAGCTCTTTGCGGTTGCCGAACTCCCGGCTCTGCCAGTGGAAAAACGGCAGCAAGGTCCGGTGGTTGGTGCCCTTGGTGAGATTCTTGGCCCCAAAATAGAGCGGGCTGGCGTGGATGGTGCGCGGGCCGTGTTGGAACTTGAAGTAGATCGGCGCCGCTACGAAGTGACGCCTGTCGTTGTCGACGTCGTCGTCGTCGAGATCCTTGTTGCCGTACCAAAACAGCAGCCCCGAGGCGCCGAAGAACTGGTCCGGCGCTTTCTTGTGATAGTGGAGCGGGAAGACAAACAGGTTTTTGACGTGTTTGTTGCCCCACCACCAGACCAGCGGGAACTGGCCGAAGTTGAACTGTTCGCCGACCCGCCGGTAGCCCATGAGCAGGGGGAGGGCGGCCCAGGTCGACTTCTGCTCGGAGAAGCCCCCGAAGAACAGGACCAGGGGGTTCATCCACCGCCGCTTGTCCCTGACCTTCGCGTAGTAGGCGAAGGTGAAGCTCAGATCCATGTGGAAGAGCTTCTCAGGGTGGCCGTCCTTGGGTGTGCGGTGGACGAAGAGGGGCGGCAGGGTCAGGGCCCGCGTCGTGTGGGTGTCGAACTCGCGCTTGAAATAGAAGGGCGGGATGTTGCGCTCGGTCAGGAGCTTGGGTGGCTCGAGGATCAGCGCGTTGGGATCGTGGCGCCGAAAAGCCTCGGGGTCGAGGTTGTCGGAGTCGTCTGGATCCGTGGGATCGGCGGTGGGATCCGAATCGGGCGTGGGCTGCTTGCGCGGGGCGATCGGGATCGTCGCACCTGCGCCAGGGGGAGCCGCGAGCTGCGACGAGAAGGGGGGCGGGCCGCCGAGGGGCGCGAGACCACCGAAGCCCGGTCCACCGAGCGCCGGTCCCTCCAGAGGCGCACCCGCCTCCGCGGTCGGCGACCACAGGCCGGTTCCCACGACACCCAGCACGACGGCCAGGCTCGTGACGAGGCGAGCCCACGCACTGGGGCGGGGGCTGGGGCTCTTCGTACTCACGGCCGCGATCGAGACATCGGGGCGGGGAGCGGTTCGGAGTCGCTGGCTCATCGGGGTGGTTGGCCGGGCACGTTCGAGTCGTGAGGCCCTCAAACGAGCCCGGTGGTCACAGCTTGCAGGGCCGGCCTGAAGTCGCGCGAGGGTATGCGAAGCGAGGGGGGAGGGCCAGCGCGTAAACAGCGCTGATTCCGCTTCCGGCCCCTCAGGGTGGGCTCGACGAACTCCAGCGTGGGCCGATGCCGGGTGCGGCAGGCGGACTTGTCTGCCAGCGTGGCCTGTACTAGAGACGCTCGTTCGCATGTCTTCACACGAGCAACCCGGGGCCGATCTCGCCGCGTCCGATCCCCTCGACAGAGATCCTCAGGACCTGGACAGCACCCTGGCCGACCTCCAGGTCGACATCAACAAGATCGAGGACGGACACCACGAGGTCGAGGTCGCCCTGCCGTCGACGTGGATCGCTGGGATCCTCGTGGAGACCGACGCCGAGGTTCCCGATGGAGGGATCGTGAGGCTCGAGATCGATGTTCAGGCGGACGCCACCGTGTTGGTCCGTGGGCATCTCAGTGCAGCTTACGTGGTCCCTTGCGCGCGCTGCCTCGATCCGGCCACGGTCGACGCGGGCGCCGAGGCGGGAGAGATGTGTGTGACCTACATCCCCGCCGAGCGCCTGCGCAGGTGGACCGAACTCAGCCGTGACGCCCTCGAGGGCGTCGGGGATGAGATCGAGCCGCTCGACGCCAGCCAGCTCGACGAGCTCGCCTATGAAGGTCACACCCTCGACCTCAACGCCTTGGTCCGGGAGCAGCTGCTGCTCGCGTATCCGATGCGCGCACTGTGTGTGCGAAGGCAGGCCTGCCTGGGCCTGTGCTCGGGCTGCGGCGAGACCCTGAACCCGCCGGACTCGGGGTCCGAGGCTGAGGTCTCCATGCCTGCCACCTGCCCCAACTGCGGCCGGCGCCTTGACGGGGAGACCGAGAGCGAGCCCGCGGAGGACACGCCGTGGAAGCGAGCGCTGGGCAAACTCGACACGGACGCGATCTTGGGATCCTCCAAAAAGAGCCAAAAAACAAAAAAATCAGGTCCTCAATCGGGCAATTAGTGAGCTGACTCCCAGCTGTGAATGTGTTTGCCCCTTTCATCTCGCGGGCAAACCATTCACTATCCCGCCTCCGCCATGGCCGTACCCAAAAAGCGCAAGTCCAAGTCTCGACGCGACATGCGGCGTGCAAACCACGACCGCCGGACCGCGCCGGTGCTCTCGCCCTGTCCCAACTGCACCGAGCTCATGCTCAGCCATCGCGTGTGCCCTGCCTGTGGCCACTACAAAGCCCGGCAGGTCATCGAGGTCGAGCAAGACTAGCGGTTCACTCTGCTTGGCCCGCGCCCGCAGGCCCGCGCCCTCGGGGTCGCAGGCCTTCAGGGCACGGGTTTTCTTTGTCCTTAGGGGCTCGAGTGCACGTGAAGACGAGCGCCTCGGGCCTTTTTGCGTAGAGACAGCTCCATGAGTACGCCGCGCATCGCCCTCGACGGATTTGGGACCGACGCTCGCCCCCAGGCGGAACTCGCCGCTGCGGTGGCCGCCGCTGAGGCCGAGCTCGACATCGATCTCGTCGGCGACCGGGAGCGCCTCGAGGCTGGCCTGCGCGCGGCCATCGACACTCGGGTCCACGCCGGGGTCGAGCGTGGGCTGCTCGCGGCCCGGGTCGCAGCTCACGTCGCTATCGTGCACGCCAGCGATGTGATCGCCATGGACGAGAGTCCCAGCCTCGCAGTCCGGGGTCGGGCCGACTCGTCTTTGGTGGTCGCCGTCGACCGGGTCCGGGACGGGCGCTCGAGGGCTCTGGTCTCGGCCGGCAACTCGGGGGCGCTGCTGGCCGCCGGGTTGCTGCGTCTCGGCCGGATCGCGGGTGTCGATCGTCCGGCGATCTCGACCAGCTTTCCCCGAGTGTTCGGCCCGAGCGCGGACGCGGATCAGGGTGGGCGAAACCTGCTGCTCGACGCTGGCGCCAACGTCGAGTGTCGGCCCTTGAACTTGGTCCAGTTCGCGGTCATGGGCGCAGTCGAGGCCAAGCTCGAGCTGGGTCTCGAGCGCCCGCGGGTCGCCCTGTTGTCCAACGGCGGTGAGCCGGGGAAGGGGACGTCTCTGGTCCGGGAGGCCCACGCGCTGCTCGTCGCTCACCCGAGCCCAGACTTCGAGTTTGTCGGCGCGGTCGAGCCTGGAGCGCTGTTTGGTGACAGTTTCGATGTCGCGGTGACCGACGGATGGACCGGGAACCTGACCCTGAAAATGGCGGAGGGCGCTGCGGCCGTGTGGCCGACCTTGGTGCGCGAGGCCTTGCGCGGCGCCGTGATCCCCGAGCCTGTGGCCTCCGCTCTCGAGGCCGTCGACCAGCGTTTGAATCCAGAACAGCACGGTGGCGCACCGCTGGTCGGGGTCGACGGCACGCTCATCATTTGCCACGGTGCATCCACGCCCCAGGCCTTGTTGAGCGCGCTGATCATGGCGCACAAGCTCTCCGAGCGAGGCTCGACCTCGGCCTTGACCGAGGCCATCGCCACCCACTCGGCGATGTTCGAAGCGGCCCGGGCGACGAGACGCAAGTGAGCGAATTGGCCATGAACCAACAAACCACGACCGCCTTCATGTTCCCGGGGCAGGGCAGCCAGGCCGTGGGCATGGGCCGGGCCCTGTGTGAGGAGTTCGAGGAGGCCCGCCAGGTCTTCGACGAGGCCGACGAGGCCCTGGGGGAGCCGTTCTCGAAGCTGTGCTTCGAGGGCCCCGAATCCGATCTCGGCCTGACCGCGAACACCCAGCCGGCGATCTTCACGACCTCCATGGCGGCCCTGGCCGTGCTCCGCAAGCGCTGCTCGGTCGAACCTCGCTTGGCCATGGGCCACAGCCTCGGTGAGATCTCGGCCCTGGTCGCGGTCGGCAGCTTCAGCTTCCGCAACGGCGTGCGTCTGGCTCGGCTCCGGGGCCTCTCCATGCAGGATGCGGTCAGTCCGGGGGTCGGCGCGATGGCGGCGATCATCGGCCTCGACATCGAGGCTGTCGACGCGATGTGCGGTGCGGCCAGCACCGAGACCGAACAGGTCTGCCCCGCCAACATCAACGGCGCGACCCAGGTGGTCGTCGCGGGCCACGCCGCGGCCGTCGAGCGTCTCTCCGAGCTCGCCGAGAAGGCCGAGGGGAGGGCGATCGCCCTCAAGGTCAGCGCCCCCTTCCACTGTCCGCTGATGCAGCCGGCCGCCGACGCCCTCGACGAGATGCTCGGGCGCCTCGACTTCCACCCGATGCAGGCGCCGGTGATCAGCAACGTCGAGGCTGACGCCAACGCCGATCGGGAGCGAGTCCGCGGGCTCCTCGTCCGCCAGGTCACCGGACGGGTTCGGTGGCAGAGCTCCGTGAACAAAGCGATCGAGCTCGGCTGTACCTCGGCGATCGAGTTCGGCCACGGAAAGGTGCTGCGGGGCCTGGTCCGGCGCATCGACAAGCGCCTCAAGGTCCATTCCTGCGGGCAGCCTGGGGACATCCCCAAGCTCATCGAGGCCTTCGGCGAGGCTTGATCGCCGGTCTCGCTGGACCCCCGCGGCTCGTGTTCTTCGCCAGATCCCAGGGCGTTCGTAACCGAAGTCACGTGTGTCTGTGCAAGCCGTTGCGCGTGAATTGGGTGCAAAGGGCCGCACGGCCAGCGTGTAGGTGCGTAGCGAGGACAGGAGTTGAACTCGCTGGGCAGCGCCCTTCACAGGGCTCGATCGGGGATCGCCGCGCTGGGGAGTCCGGGGTTCAGGCATGTGTTTTGGCCTGGTGACAAGCGTTTTCAGCTGCGCTACACGTCGGCCTTGATGACGGACCTCCCGGCATCCCTCTCCCTCACCGACCGCGTCGCGTTGGTCACCGGTGCCTCGCGTGGCATCGGTCGTGCGATCGCGGGGACCCTGGCCGCACGTGGCGCCACGGTCGTGGTCAACTATTCGCGCAGCGGCGACGCTGCCACCGAAGTCTGCCGAGAGATCCAAGCTGCGGGCGGCAGGGCCATCGCACTGGGTTTCGACGTCGCCGACAGCGAGGCGGTCGACGCCGGCGTCAAGCAGATCGTCGAGCAGCTCGGTGGGCTCCACATCCTGGTCAACAACGCGGGCATCTCCATCGACGCCCTGTTGCTCCGGGCCAAGGTCGAGGACCTGCGCAAGATCCTCTCGGTCAACCTCGAGGGCGCCTTTTCCTGCAGCCGGGCGGCTGCCCGCTACCTCCTCAAGGCTCGGGCCAAGGGCCGGATCATCAACATCTCGAGCGTCGTCGGTGAGACCGGCAACGCTGGCCAGACCATGTACGCGGCCTCCAAGGCCGGGCTCATCGGGCTGACCAAGTCGATGGCCAAAGAGCTCGCCCCGCGCTCGGTCACCGTCAACGCCGTCACGCCGGGCTTCATCGCCACGGACATGACCGACGCCTCCCTCCAGGGCGACGCACGCGACAAACTCCTCGCTCAGATCCCACTCAAGCGGATCGGCGAAGGCCAGGATGTGGCTGAAGCCGTCGCCTGGTTGGCCTCTCCCGCTGCCGCCTATGTCACCGGCCACGTGCTGCGTGTCAACGGCGGCATGGCTATGTAACCTCCACACTCGAAAGCAAGACCATGTCCGACATCCTGAACCAAATCAAAGGCATCATCGCCGAGCAGCTCGACGTGGAGACGGACGAAGTCGCCCCCGAGAAGAGCTTCACCGATGACCTTGGCGCCGACTCCCTGGCGATCGTCGAGCTCGTGCTCGCACTCGAAGAGGAGTTCGGTATCAAGATCCCCGACGACCAAGTCGACAACATCAAGACCGTCGGCGACGCCGTCGCGTTCATCACCACCGCCAAGGCTGATTGATCCAGCCCTGGCCCACGGGTCGGGCGGTGCTCACCGCTCGACCCCGGCCTCGCCAGCGAGACCAACGTGTCACAGCGCAAAGTAGCCGTCACCGGCATCTCCATGATCACGCCTCTGGGCAACGACCTCGAGTCGACCTGGGCGTCGTTGATGTCGGGACGCAGCGGTATCGGGCCGATCACCCAGTTCGACGCGAGCGACTACCCGACGCGGATCGCAGGTGAGATCAAGGGTTTCGAACCGACCAAGTACTTCTCCAAGAAGTACCTGCGTCGCACCGACGCCTTCATCCAGTACGCGATCGCGGCTTCCTTCATGGTGTTGGAGGACGCTGGGCTGGACGAGGACAAGCCGCCGGCCGAGCGGACCGGCGTCTATGTCGGTGCGGGGCTCGGGGGTATCCACACCATCGAGAAGACCCACGACTCGCTGCGCGCCAAGGGCTGGCGCCACGGGGTCAGTCCCTACTTCGTGCCTGCGTTGATCATCAACCTCGCGGGTGGTCAGATCTCGATCTTCCACGGTTTCAAGGGCCCCCTGATGAGCCACGTCTCGGCCTGCTCGACCGGCACCCACTCGCTTGGAGAAGCGGCGCTGGCGATCCGCTATGGCCGCGCCGACGTCATGATCGCAGGTGGCAGCGAGGCCACGATCTCGCATCTGTCCCTGAGCGGATTTTGTTCCGCCCGGGCCCTGAGCCGGCGCAACGACGAGCCCACCAAGGCCTCCCGGCCGTTCTCTGCCAGCCGCGATGGCTTTGTGATGGGGGAGGGTTGCGGACTGCTCGTCCTCGAGGACCTCGAGCGGGCCGAGGCCCGTGGCGCCAAGATCTATGCGCTGGTCACCGGCTACGGATCCAACGCCGACGCCTTCCATGTCACCGCGCCGAGTCCCCAGGGAGAGGGGGCCCAGACTTGTATGCGCCTGGCTCTCGACGATGCCGGTCTCAGCCCAGAGGCGATCGGCTACATCAACGCCCACGGGACCTCGACGGGCGCGGACGCCGTCGAGACCCACGCGATCCGCCAGGTGTTCGGGGCTCACGCGGACAAGCTCGCGGTGTCCTCGACCAAGTCCATGCACGGACATCTGCTCGGTGCTACTGGGGCGGTCGAGGCGGGGATCTGCTGTCTGGCGCTGGATCGGGGCAAGGTTCCGCCGACCATCAACCTCGATGATCCCGATCCGGCCTGCGACCTCGACTATGTCCCGCACGTCGCGCGGGAACTCGAGCTCGAACATGTCATGTCCAACAGCTTCGGCTTTGGCGGTACGAACGCTTGCGTTGTGCTGTCCAGGTATCGCTGACGTGGCGGCCGGGCCGAGATCGGGGCGGGCGCCGTTTTTGGGCCCGCCCGCCCTCATTTGGTACAACCGGTGTGATGCAGTTTCACGTCGGCAGCGATCACGGTGGTGTCGCCCTGCGGGAGGTCTTGGTCGAGACGCTGCGCGCGTGGGAGGTCCCCGTGTTGAGCCAGGTCGGACCGCAGGCGCCCGGGGAGAAGGCCGACTACCCAGACGTGGCCCGGGAGCTGTGCGCTCGGGTGTTGGCGGGTGAGGGTGAAGTCTGCGGGCTCCTGGTTTGTGGCACCGGCCAGGGCATGGCGATGACGGCCAACAAGGTTCGGGGGATCCGGGCTGGGGTCGTCGGCGATGTGTTCAGCGCAAAAATGATCCGCGCTCACAACAACGCAAACGTCATCTGTCTGGGCGAGCGAGTGCTCGGGACGGAGCTCGCCAAGTCGTTGTTGCGAGCCTTCATCGACGCGCAGTTCGAGGGCGGACGGCACGCTCACCGGGTCGCAGGTATTGGTCAGGCCGAGCAGGCCGGGCAGGCCGAGCAGGCCGGGCAGGGGAGCTGACGCATCGTGGAGTGCCCGGTCTGCAGCGGACACAACACCAAGGTCGTCGACAGTCGCGACAGCCGTGACGGCGTGCGGCGACGACGGGTCTGCAATGGATGCGGGCATCGTTTCACGACCCGTGAGCGCATCGACGAGACTCTGCCGATGGTGCTCAAGCGGACCGGGGATAGGCAGCCCTTCGACCGCAGCAAGATCCGTCGGGGGCTCGAGATTGCGTGTCGCAAGCGGGGGGTCTCGTCCGAGGGTCTGGATCGCATCGTTCAACAGATCGAGACCTGGGCGTCGACCAAGGGGGATCGGGAGGTCGACTCGGGAGAGATCGGCGAGCGGATCATGCACCACCTCTACGCCCTCGATCAGGTCGCCTATGTCCGCTTCGTGTCGGTGTACCGGAGCTTCGACAGCATCGCCGAGTTCGAGCACCTGCTGCGAGAGATGCAAAAGGCCGAACGGGTCGACATTGAGGGCCAACGGACCTTGTTCCCCGACGCCTCACCCCCAGGCTCGGCCCTCGGTGCGGCCGCTCGCCCCAAGCACTTGGGGAACGCCATGTTGGCGCCGGACAGTACTCCGGACAGTACTCCGGACAGTACTCCGGACAGTACTCCGGACAGTACTCCGGACAGTACTGGGCCGAGCGCGGACCCAGACAGCGAAACTCCGGCGGGCGACTCGAGCCCCGAGGCCAAGCCCAAGCGGTCCCGAAAACGGTCCCGAAAACGGCACTCGAAGGTGGCGAAGACGGCCAAGGCGACGAAGGCGGCCGCCAAAACCTCCAAAGACGGGGCTCTCGACGCGCAGCGGGCATCTTCGGGCGAGTAGGATCATGGGCCCCAAACACGCAGCCCCGGACCCACGGGCGCGGGAGTGGATGAGCGCGGCTCTGCGACTCGCACGTTCGGGCCTGGGGGCGACCTATCCAAATCCCTGTGTGGGTGCGGTCGTGGTTTCGAAGGGCGAGATCGTCGGGCGGGCGCGCTCAGATGTCACCGGAGGCCCACACGCCGAGGTCCGGGCGTTGGCCCGGGCTCAAAGGGCGGCCCGGGGGGCGACCTTGTACGTGACCCTCGAGCCTTGCAGCCACCGTGGTCGCACGCCGCCCTGCGTCGACGCGATCCTCGAGGCAGGGGTCTCCCGGGTCGAGGTGGCGATCGTCGATCCGGCAGTCCACGTGGCGGGCAAGGGGGTCCGCCGTCTGCGTCGGCGGGGTGTGGAGGTGGCGGTCGGGCTGATGGCCGAGCAGGCCAGCGAGATCCACCGTCACTACCTGCACCATGTCAGGACCGGTCGCCCCTACGTGACCCTCAAGGTAGCGACCTCCATCGATGGTCGGATCGCAACCATGGCGGGAGACAGCAAGTGGATCACGGGGGAGCCCGCCCGCCGCAGTGCTCACCGGCTCCGCGCGGCCCACCATGCGATCGCCGTGGGTGCGCAGACCGTACTGTGCGACGACCCTCGCCTCGACGTTCGGCTTGCGCGCGGGGTCGATCCTCTCCCGGTGGTGTTCGACACTCGACTGCGGGTCGCCACCGCTCGAAATCGTGTGGCTCTGCTGCGCCCCGGGGTCCTGTTTCTGCATACGGCGCGAGCTTCCGCGCGCGCCCGGGCGGCCCTCGCCAAGTCGGGGGCCGAGGGGCTCGAGCTCCCTTCGGACGCGGGGGGCCACATCGATATCGAGGCCGCGCTCGAGGCTCTCGGCACGCGAGGCCTGCGCTCTGTCATGGTCGAAGGGGGCGGGCGCCTCCTGGGCAGCTTTGTCGCTGCGGGCGCCTGGCGAGAGTTGTGGCAGTACCAGGCCCCGGTGTTGCTGGGCGACGCGCGGCCGGCTTTTGCAGGCGCGAGTTGGGGAACCGTAGCGGGCGCGCCCCACCTCGAGCTCGTCAGCCGCCGACGCCTGGGCGACGACCTCCTGAGTGTGTTTCGCCCCGCGTGAGCAGGCGGAGGTCTCGGGCTCGAGCGCGGACCTGAGGCCCGTCGAACGAGGTGCTATACCCCCGGCGTGTTCACGGGCTTGGTTCAGACCACGGGGGTCGTCCGTTCGCTCTGTGCCCGAGCGGAGGGCCGACGCTTCGAGATCTCGGCTGGGCTGGCCCCCGCCGATCTCGAACTCGGCGCGAGCGTGTGTGTCGACGGTGTGTGTCTCACTGTGGTCGCCGCCGACGCCGAGCACTTCGCCGCCGACGCGGCCTTCGAGACCCTCGCGGTCACGACCCTCGGTCGCTTCGAGGTCGGCAGACGTGTCAATCTCGAGCCCTCGCTGCGCCTGGGCGACGCCCTCGGCGGGCACATGGTCAGCGGCCATGTCGACGGTGTGGGCGCGCTGCGTTCGGTCGCTCTCCGGGGAGAGGCTCGGGAGTGTTGGTTTTGGGCCCCCGAGGTGCTGCGTCGCTACATCGCGGTCAAGGGCTCGATCACCGTCGACGGCGTCAGCCTCACCGTCAACGCGATCGACGACACCGGATTCATGGTCGGGCTGATCCCCCACACCCTCGAGGTCACGACCTTGGGAGACCTGCTCGCGCGTGTTCAGGTCGACCAGGTGAGCGACAGCTTCGAGTTCGAGCGGGCCCCACAGGTCAACCTCGAGGTCGACATGCTCGCTCGCTATGTCGAGCGTCTGTTGGACGCGACACCAAATTCAGCATCAGCGAGGGGTCCAGTGGATCCCCATGGGGCCCGAGGCCCGCGGACAGGAGCAGCATCGTGAACAACCAGCACTTTGAACGAGTCGAGCACGCGATCGAGACCATCCGGCGTGGCGGCATGGTGGTCATGGTCGACGATGAAGATCGAGAGAACGAGGGCGACCTCGTGATCGCGGGCGAGCACTGCGACGCCGACGCGATCAACTTCATGACCAAACACGGCCGCGGCCTGATCTGCCTGGCGCTCACGGACAAGCGGGTCGAGGCGCTGGGCCTGCCCATGATGGTCCCGACCGACGCGGGCAGCATGGGCACGGCGTTCACAATCTCCATCGAGGCGCGAGAAGGTGTGACCACCGGGATCTCTGCGGCAGACCGGGCACGCACGGTCGCGGTCGCGGTCGACTCCGAGTGCGGGGCCGGAGACCTGGTCAGCCCAGGACACATCTTTCCGCTCCGGGCTCAACCGGGGGGGGTGTTGGTCCGCTCGGGACACACCGAGGGCTCGGTCGATATCTCGCGCTTGGCGGGTTGTGCCTCGGCTGGTGTCATCTGCGAGATCATGCGTGACGATGGCGAGATGGCGCGCATGGACGACCTCGAGGTGTTCGCGCGCGAGCACCAGCTGCCGATCGTGTGTATCGCTGATCTGATCGAGTATCGGCTGCGCCGTGAGTCTCTGATCGAGGAGGTCGCTGCGGCCCCGCTGGTCTCCGCTGTGCTCGGCATCGGCCCAGACGACGGCTGGACCATCCGCAGCTTCCGCTCGCTGGTCCGCCCGATCAGTCAGTTCGTGACCATCAGCAAGGGTGACCTCGGGACCGGCGAAGCGGTGCTTTTGCGGGCCCAACGGGCCCAGGTCATGGGGGATGTATTCGGATTTGGCGACGACTCGGCGACCCGCATGCGCTCGGCCCTGGCGCGCATCGAAGAGGAGGGCCGCGGTGTGTTTCTCTACGTGCTCGGAGGACTGCTCGGCGGTGGTCACGAGGTCACCGATGAGCTGACCTTGTCGGGGAAAGAGGGCGGCCAGCGCGGCGCTCCCGGGCTGCGTCCGCGCGAGTCGGGGTTCCGCGAGTTTGGGCTCGGCGCCCAGGTGCTCAAGCACATGGGCGTGCAACAGATCCGGGTGCTGACCGACAACCCTCGCAAGATCGTGGGCCTCGAGGGTTTTGGTATCGAGGTCCTCGGCAGCGTCTCGCTGACTGCCGACTGATCGCCTGCTCTCGGGGTCGCCCTGTACTATCCTCTGGCGGATGGCGCCCACGTCTCGCAGAGCCGAGGTCCGCACCAAGGTCGTGTTGATCGTCTCGGGGGGCATCGCGGCCTACAAAGCGCCCGACCTGGTCCGTAAATTGATTGCACGCGGCTGCGAGGTCGCCGTGGTCATGACCGAGGCGGCCGCCGCCTTTTGTACACCCCTGTCTCTGGCCACAGTCAGCGGTCGACCTGTACGCAGTAGCCTGCTCGATGTCGCCGAGGAGGGGCGGGTCGGCCACATCGAGATCGCCGACTGGGCGGAGCTCGTCTTGGTCGCCCCCGCGACGGCCGACCTCATGGCCCGGGCCGCCCACGGACGCGCGAGCGACCTGGCGAGCACCCTGTTGTTGGCGACCCAGGCCCCGGTTTTGTGGGCGCCGGCCATGAATACGAACATGTGGGGACACCCCGCGACCCGGGCCAACTTGGTGCTTCTGCGCAATCGCGGCGCTGAGATCTTGGGCCCGGACAGGGGCGACCTCGCCTGCGGCTGGGTCGGGGTCGGGCGGATGCTCGATCCAGAGCGCATCGCGGAGGCGGTCCAGGTCTACGACGCGGGGCGCCGACTCGGATCGCCCCGGAGTGACTCGCCCCGGAGTGACTCGCCCCGGAGTGACTCGTCCGACTGGGCAGGCCGCCGGGTCCTGGTGACCGCGGGCCCGACCCGGGCCTACCTCGATCCGGTCCGCTTCATCTCGAACGCGTCGACCGGGACCATGGGCTTTTGCCTCGCACAGGCCGCACAGGAACGGGGGGCCGAGGTCGTGCTCGTGGCCGGACCCGTGGCCCTGCCGACCCCTGTGGGGGTCCGCCGCGTCGACGTCGAGACTGGGACCCAGATGTTGGCGGCATGTCGGGATGAACTCGCTCGTGCGCCCACGGATCTGTTGACCATGGTCGCCGCGGTCGCCGACTTGCGACCCGAGTCTCCGGCAGCCCAAAAGGTGAGCAAGGAACAGATCCTCGATGGTTTTGCGGGCATGCGTTGGCAGACCGAGGTCGATATTCTTGCGACCTTGGTCGGCGAGCGCGAGGCGGGGCGCGGCCCGCGAATGTTGGGGTTTGGCGCACAGACCGTAGACCCGTCCCTGGACTCCGATCCTGTGGAGCTGTCTGCGGCCCTGGTCGGCATGGGGGAGGCCAAGCTCGCGCGCAAGGGTTGTGACGCCCTGTTCGTCAATCGCGTTGGGGTCGCGGGGACCGGCTTTGGGAGTCCGACCAACGCCGGCGCCCTGATCTTTGCGGCTGGTACCGAGGGCGAGGGCGCGGTCGTCGACGCCGGCCCACCTCGAGCCAAGCTCGCCCTGGCCGAGTGGATGCTCGACGAGCTCGGCGCGCGCTGGGGGTGGTCGTGAGTGACGAGGCGGCAGAGGTCGCCGCGCTCGCTCGCGCATTCTCGGCGCACCTCAAACACCTCCGGGAGTTTCGTGGGCTCGCCTATGTGGGGGCCGCGCCTATGAGTGGGGGGAGTGGGGGGAGTCGGAGCGAAGAGACCGAGGTCGATGACAGGCCCGGGCTCGAGGTCGGGGATGGGGCCGACTCGGTCGAGGCGCGGGTGCCCGCGCCCGGCGAACACCCGCCTGCAGACCCAGCGGGAGCCCCGAGCCCTCAGACGGATCGAAGCCCGTCGCCGAGCTCTCGACTGACCCGCGGGGAGAGCTCTGGTCAGGCGGGACCCCGCTCGAGCGCCCCGCCGAGTTCGCCCGGAGGACGGGCACAGGACTGGTCCGCGGCCCGAAAGCTGACCTACCTCCGCGAGCGCAATGTCGGCGATTGTCAGCGCTGCTCCCTGTCTCGAGGCCGGCGCAACATCGTGTTCGGGGTCGGCTCTCCAGAGGCCGACTTGATGTTCGTGGGTGAGGCCCCAGGCGCGGACGAGGACCGGTTGGGAGAGCCCTTTGTAGGTCGCGCCGGCGCCCTGCTCGACCAGTGGCTGGCGCAGCTCGAGCTCGCGCGCGAGTCGGTCTACATCGCCAACGTACTCAAGTGCCGCCCACCCCGAAATCGGGATCCGCAGGGCCCCGAGATTCAGCGTTGCGCCCCATTTCTACATGCCCAGATCCGCGCCATCTCGCCGCGGGTCATCGTGGCCTTGGGTCGCTTTGCGGGCTGCCTGCTCGCGGGGACCGAGCGCAAGATGTACGAGATGCGTGGCCAGGTACACCACTACGTCGAGCCCAAGTCGGGGGCACGCATTCCCTTGGTGGTGACCTATCACCCCTCGTATGTGCTGCGTCGAGATTCAGAGAACGCGCGCAACCAGGGTGGGGGACAGCGAGGTGGGGGAGGCCCTGGAATGGATCCTCAACGCGGCTCCCCGATCAAGTCCGAGGGTGAAAAAGTGTTGGCTGATATTCGTCGAGCCGTCGCAATTTTCCGGCCTTAGTCGGGCCGGGTCGCCGGCTCCGGGACGGGCACAGACTGGCCCATGTCCGGCGCGAATGATGTTTGCTGCCGGACTCGGGCAGGGGGTCGGCGCTTGCACTTTGGTTGACGGCTCGAAGCCCCAGCCCTAGAGTGGTCAACCCCCCGACGCCCGAGACGCGCACACCTATGACGAAGGCCGAACTGATCGATCGCATCGCGCGCAACCGGGATCTCCCTCCCGATATCACCAAGAAGATCATCGCGCAGATCCTCGATATCAGCTTTGCCGAGCTCGCCGCGTACTTCATCCGATCGCGGGTGACCAAGAGCGCCAATCCGCGCTTCGCCTTCCCCAAGTTCGGGACCTTCATCAAAAAGAAGCGCAGCAGTCGGCGAGGCGTCAACCCGCGGACCCTCGAGCCGATGGAGATCGAGGCCTGTGACACGCTCGACTTCAAGCCCAGCGCAGAGCTCAAGCGTCAGCTCAACGAGGTCGGCCGGGGGAAGGGCAAGACCCGAAAAAAGGTCGCCAAAAAGACCCGGGCGAGTGGCAAGCAGGCCGCCCAAAAGACCCGCTCGCGCTCAGCCAAGCCGTCCGCCGAGCGCGGGGCCAAAGTCCCGGCGTCGGTCGGCCGAGACTCACGCGCGACGGGCCGCCCCGCAGGTCCGAGCGGGCGCAAACTGGTCACCCGGGAAGAGGCGGAGCTCGAGCTCCCCGCCTCGACCTTGCTGCCCGACGCCCCGCTCCAGCGCGTGACCAGTGGCGGTCGCCGAGGTGGCGGCGATGTCGGCAACACCGGCAGCTGAGCCGATCCTGACTCGATCCTGACTCGATCCCCCGGATCGAGTCGATACGGGGCTCGGGGCCCCGAGCTTCGGGCCCCGAATGTCGGCCGGGAGGGTCTGTGTGGGGGGGGTCTGTGGCAGCTGCTCGTCCCAGTTCTCCGGCAGAGCGTGGCATAGATCGCTGCGCGGGCCACGATGGCCCGCCCGCCTTGCAATCGGTGCTCAGTACCGGATAACAAAGCGCGATGTCCGAGCGTGACCGACTCGAGGGCCGACGGGACAGATTCTTTGTCGCCTTCGGAAGGCTGGGCGTCGAGCGACCCAAGCTGGTCAGTGGCTTTCTGATCGTCCTGACCTTGGTCGGGGCTCTGTTTGCCACTCAGCTGACCATCTCGACCTCCCGCTTTGCGATGGTGGAGGAGGACAACTGGTACCAGCACCGGATGCTCGAGTTTTTCGAGGCCTTCGGGTACCCCGACGCCCCGCTGGCGATCGTCGAGGGGGGCACGCCGGAACAGCGCCGCGCCCGGGTCGACCAGCTGGTCGAGGCGCTCGAGCGCGAGCCCATGTTCGAAGGCCGGGTGCTCGCCAAGTTCGACGCCGAGCTCGTGGCCGAGACCTTGCTCGTGCAACAGCCGGGGGCGCTCGGGGACTTCAGGCGCCAGCTGCCCGAGGACGCCGATTTACCGGCTGCCTTCGAACATGGGCTCGAGGGAATCTTCGGTCTGCTCGAGACCCAGATGCTCGCGGCTCTCGACGGTGAGATCGAGGCGGACATCGGCGGAGCGGACGCTCAGCTGGCTCAGCTGGCTCAGCTGGCCAAGGGCCTGGACGACAAGCTAGCGACCGATGCGGGGCAGGGGGGAGAGGGGGTCGATCCGGCCGCCGATCTGTTGGCGAGCTTTGCGGGGGGAGACTCCGAGTTGGTCCCGAGTGAGGCGGAGCTCGCCACCCGGGGCCTCGATGCCGAGGGGTACCTGGTCAGCAACGACGGCGAGTACCTCTTGGTGGCTATCGCACCCGAGTTCGGTGGGGACTCGGTGGCCGAGTACGCTCCAGCGGTCGAGCGCCTGCGGGCCATCCGCGACGAGCTGCCCGCCATCGGTGAGACCAAGGTGGTGTTCACGGGGCTGCCCTTCCTGGTCGTCGATGAAGAGGCCACGCTGGCGGCCGGCCTGCTTCAGTCGAGCGTCGTGGCGGGCCTCGGCATCTTTCTCCTGCTCGTGTGGGCGTTTCGCTCGGTGCGTCGGACGGCGGTCGCACTCTTGCCCATCACCATCGGCACGGTGGTCGCGCTGGGCATCATGTACCTGCTCTACGACAGCCTCGATCCGATCACCTCGAGCTTCGCGGCCGTGCTGATGGGGCTGAGCATCGATTTTTCGGTCCACCTCCTGGTTCGCTACGACGAAGATCTGCGGGCCGGCATGACCCGGGGCGAGGCGCTCCTGTCCTCGCTGCGGACCTCGGGTCCCGGGGTCGTGACTGGGGCGGTGACTACCGCGCTGGCCTTCCTCACTGTAGCGACCACGGAGTTCACCTCCTACGCACAGATGGGGGTGATCACGGCGGTCGGTCTGGGCATCGCGTTGGTCAGCGCGCTGCTCGTGTTGCCCGTGGTCCTCGGCCGCGGTGACCTCAGCGAACACGAGACTCCTGCGAAGGCCTTCGAAGGCCTTCGCGGAGCCGTCGCGGTCGCTCGCAAGGCGCCCTTTGTGGTCGTGATCTCGGGCGTGGTGTTGGCGATCGCCGGGGCCATCGGCCTGCCCGACTACGACCCCGCGTACTCGGACCTCATGCCCTCCTACGAGTCGACGGATGCGCTCCACCAGCTCGAGGCCGACGGTGCCATGTCGCCGTGGTTCGCCTGGACCACCGCCGCCGACGTCGAGGCTGCCCGGGAGCAGGCCGCGGTCCTGCGCGAATACGACAGCGTCGGTCGGGTCGACAGCCCCAGCGACATCTTGCCCGAGCTCGACGCCCCCAAGCTGGCGCGGCTGCGGGCCGACTTCGAGGGTTTGGCCCGGGATCCAGACTGGTCGAAGCTCGCCGCTCGGGAGGCCGATCCTCGCGCGCTCGCGGGCCGGGCGGAGGCGATCGCCGATGCCCTCGACGAGCTCGCGTTCGCGGCCGAGGGGGCCGGCCGAGACACGAAGTCCATCGAGGCCGCAGCTGCAGCCTTCACGGCGCTCGGGTTGCGCCTCGAGAGTGTGCCCACCGAGCGCGCCGCCGCGACCCTGCGCGAGATCGAGGGTGACATGGCGCGGCTCATGGGTCCGGCCTGGTCGACCGCCCGGACGGTCGCCGAGCGCGGCCACTGGCTGATCTCGGATCTCCCCGGGGTCTTCGAGATGCGTTTCGCGGCCGAAGACGGCAGCGGTCGCATGGCTCTGTTCGCCTACCCCGCGCAGGACCTCACCGAGTCGAACCACGACGAGGGGGCCCGGGACTTCACCCTGGCCCTCGAGTCGGTGGATCCGCAGGCGGCGGGCCAGGGCGTGTCCTTGTTTCGCCACAACGCGATGATCCTCAAGGGGTTCAAGCGTGCGTCTCTGTTCTCGATCAGCTTGGTGGTCCTGCTCTTGCTGCTGGACTTCGCGAGCATACGCAAAGCCCTGCTCGCGCTTGTGCCCGTGCTCATCGGGATGGGTTGGATGCTCGGCCTGTATTCGGTGTTCGGCCTCGAGTTCAACGTTGCGACCATCATGGTGTTGCCTCTGATGTTGGGGATCGGCGTCGATTCGGGTGTCCACATGGTCCACCGCTGGGACCTCAACCAGCGCTTTCACGGCGGTCGGGCCAAGCTCGACGAGGTGGTCGGGGGGACGGGCAGCGCGGTGTTGCTGTCGTCGCTGACCACGATGGTCGGCTTCGTGGGCCTGCTGTTCGGCAAACACCTGGGGATGATTCAGCTCGGCGCGACCATGATCATCGGTATCGGTTGCACCTTGATCTCGAGCGTCGTGTTTCTGCCGGCCCTGCTTCTGGCGCTGGATCAGGCAGAGTAGATAGACCGCTCAGTCGCGGAAGTGGCACAAAAGAATAGGAACGTGACTTGCCGTGCGGGCAGGTTGTGGGAGTTATCGAGCTGCGCAACACCCGGATCAAAATGGGTTGTTTTGGCGGATATGACCTCCTTCTGCCGGCCAGGCAGCCGGGCGGCGTATCGCGTGATGGGCGCGAGGCTGTATTCGTTCAATTAGGCCCGGCAATTCATGCGATCTAAATTGGCCTTTGGTGATGGACCATCCTTCCGCTAGGTTGAGGTTGTGTGCCAGATGACAACGGCACTTGGAGGTATGGGTGACCAGACAGCGGACAGATGAACAGAGGAAGAGCCAGATTCGAGCGGCGGCCATTCGGTGCTTTGTGCGCCGGGGCTTCGAAGCCACGCGACTCCTCGACATCGCCAACGAGGCGGGTCTGAGCAAGGGGGGGGTCTATTTTCACTTTCGCGCGAAGGAGGCCATCTTTCAGGATGTCCTCAAGGAGTACGCCGGGATGCTGGCGGACCGGTGGGACTTCTCGCCGGTCATCGACCAGTCGGCCGATCGGACCATGGGCCAACTGGTGGCGAGCCACGTTCGCACGATGCTCGCCGATCCAAACGAGGTCCGGCTGTTCAACCTACTGGTCGCCATGGCGGCCCAGGATCAGGTGTTTCGCGCCAAACTCGGCGACATCCTCGAGATCATGAAGCGGGTCTACAGGCCCGTGATCGAGCGGGGGATCGCCGACGGCGTGTTTGTCGACGGTGACACGGACAGGCTCGCCGTCTCGGTGGTCGCCTACATCAGTGGGTTGAGCGCATTCGCGGCTCTCACTGAAGAGGGGGGTCTACCGGTGACGCCCGAGCACGCGGGAGAGCAGGTCTTGCGCATGCTCCGAATGCGCTCGAGCGTCAGCGCCGTGGAGTTCGCCAGTCCGTCGTCGGGTTCAGGGAAGCCGCCGCCGAACTGAGTCCGAGCTTCGGTGATCATGGACCCGCCCGGCGGCGGGTCCGGTCAGTCGAAGCGCAACAGAGGGCAGCCAATCCAGCCCGGGCGGGCGCCCGGAGCGGGGAGCACGAGGTGCTCGATCACTTGGCCACGGTGGCCGACCGGAAGGAACTCCGAGAGGGCCGAGAGGGCCGCGCTTCCGCTTGGACGCTCGCTGGCCGGTCGATCCATACAGCGCCTCGAGAACGCCCCAGGGTGGCCTTCGAGCAGGGGCGCGAGCGTCTCCGCCTCGTCCTGAGCGACCGCGCTGGCCTCGGTGGGCGGACCGCCGAAGGCCGGCCCCACGTGGCTGAGTTCGGCGGTCGCCCACCACAGCACTCGACCGGCTTCGCTCGCCGGGCCGAGTGTGTGTCCGAGCGCCGCGAACAGCTCGTCTCCACGCTCGCGTCCCTCGGCGGTGGTCAGCCGAGTCTGCCCACAGGCGAGGGCGAGCACCGGCGGACAACGGTCGCCCCACAGCCCACGCAGCAGCAGGGTCGTCCACTCGATCGGGTCTGCGCTGCGCAGGCGAATCTGCTCTCGCAGCAGCCAGGGGACCTGATCGTCGAGAGTAGCGAGGAGCTCGAGGTCGGCGGATATGGGCCCGAGCGGGGTACCCCAGTCCTTGTCGCAGGCGGCGAAGGGGAGCAAGCCTGGGCTGTGATCTGTGGCCAAAACGACGATCCGCTCGTAGTGCTCGGGCTCCGGCAGAGTGGAGAGGAGACGGCGCAGGGCTGGGGCCAGCTGCGGGCCCACGGGAGGCTGATGCGGGACCACGATCCCGATCGGTGGTCGGCCCCATTTGGAGGCTCGCTCTCGGGCGCCCCAGTCGCCGGCTGCACCCTCGCTGAAATCCTCGCCGGCTTGGGCTTGGAGGGCGGAGTCGGGCAGGGGGAGGGCCGGGGCGAGCCAGGTCCGCAGGCTCTCCGGGTCGTCCGGATAGAACAGGCCCGCGCGTCGTGGAGGGCGGACGTCGAGGGCGACGAAGGCGTCGTGAGCCTCGGCCCACAGGGCTCGAAAGTGATCGTCGTCCAACAGTCCCGTGGCCCCGAGCTCGGCCACAAATTCGGCGAGCGCGCCGGCGTCGACGAGCGCGAGGCCACGCATCATCAGCGACTGTCGGATCTGGGCCAGGGTTCGCTGGCCGTCGAGGGCGTCGAGCACCGGGCCCATGTCCGCGTCGATGGCGAACGGTTCACAGAGGCCGAGGGGGTCGCGCAGCACCAGCAGCTCCTCCGACCCGCGGCGCAGGGGGAGGCGCTCGAGCCTGCGCAGCTTCGGTCGCTCCATACCAGCGACGATGCCGGGGTCGGGCCCGGGGTGCAATCGTGCTCTGGCCGGGCGCTCTGGGCTCGGGCACACTCGCGGCCGCATGTTCTCCCCTGAGGACTACGCCTTCGATCTGCCTCCCGAGCAGATCGCTCAGGCGCCCGCAACCGCGCGAAGCGGCTCACGCATGCTCGTCTTGCCGGCGGGGGAGGGCGATCGGGAGGGGGGTCGGGAGGGGGTACAGGAGGGCGATCGAGAGGGGGGACACGAGGGCGGTCAAGGTCGCGCTGCACCCCGCCACGCTCTGGTCGCCGATCTGGCCCGGGAGCTCTCGGCGTTGCCACAGACGCCCCTGATCGTGGTCAACGACTCGCGGGTCGTGCCCGCCCGAGTCTACGCCGAGCGGGTCGGCGGGCGCCGCTTCGAGCTGCTGGTCGTCGACCCGGGCCCACGGGGGCCAGGGGAGTCGCTGCGGGCGTGGGTGCGGGGCGCCAAGAAGCTGCGGGTCGACGATCGCTTGGTACTCGGCGATGGATTGTTGAATCTGCGCTACCTGGGTCGAGAGGGGGAGCTCCCCGGCGCCTCCGTCGGCGAGTCCAGCGCACGAGCCTGTGTATTCGAGATCCTCGAGGGGGAGCTGCTCGCGGCTCTCGAGGCTGTGGGCGAGCTGCCCTTGCCGCCCTATGTCACCCGACTCGAGGGCCCCTCGGCCGCCGACGCCGAGCGTTACCAGACCCTCTACGCCCGCGACCGTGGGTCCGTGGCCGCACCCACGGCCGGCCTGCATTTCGACGCAGCCCTGCTCGCCGAGCTCGACATCGCCTCGCTCACCCTGCACGTCGGCCCCGGCACCTTCCTGCCCATGGACGTCGAGGATGTGCGGGGCCACAAAGTCGGCGCGGAGCGCTACTCGATCGCCGAACACACCGCCTCTCGGATCGCTGCGGCCCGGGCCGAGGGCCGGCCGATCCTCGCGGTCGGGACCACCGTGACCCGGGCTCTCGAGTCGGTGGCGGCCGGCAACGGTGGCGCCATCGTGCCGGGCTCGGGGCAGACCGAGCTGGTGATCACGCCCGGTCACCGCTTCGCCGCGGTCGACATGCTGATGACCAATTTTCATCTCCCGAGCAGCAGCTTGCTCATGCTCGTGTGCTGCTTCGCCGGTCGTCAGCGCACGCTCTCGGCCTACGCCCTCGCGGTCGCCGAGGGTTACCGCTTTTATAGCTACGGGGACTGCATGCTCATCCAGTCCCGAGCTCCGGCCTGAGTTCCCCGTTCTCAGTTCGTCGTTCTCAGTTCGCAGCAGCCGGGGCCCACGCTGGTCGGCCATGGCGATCCGTGGCATGTCTCGCCGCGATGGTCGACTTTGCCCGCGCAGACCTGCGCCCCGATCCGGCTCACGGCCTGCGCCCCTTCGATCCCGCTGGCGAGCGCGGGGCCGAGGGCACAGACCCAGCGCCGGGAAGCCTGGAGATCATCGCCGAGGACCCGGACAGCGACGCCCGATCTTGCCGTCTGTGGACCGCCCACGGGCCGGTCGAGACCCCCTGCTTCATGCCCGTGGGCACCTATGGCTCGGTCAAAGGGCTGCTCGGGGACGAGCTGCGCGCGCTCGGTTCACAGGTCGTCCTCGCCAACGCCTACCACCTCACCCACCGACCCGGTCCTGCGCGAATCCAGGCCGTCGGTGGGATCCACGAGTTCATGCACTGGCCCGGTCCGATCCTCACGGACTCGGGCGGATTTCAGGTTTTCAGCCTGCGCTCGCTGCAAAAGATCGACGACGCCGGCGTGGACTACCGCACCCATTTCGACGGCGCCCGCGCCCGCATGACCCCGCGCAGCGTGCTCGAGGCCGAGGCCGCGATCGGCCCGGACATCTGTATGATCTTGGATCACTGTCCCCCCGGCGACGGTGGAGCCCAGGCGATCCGTGCCGCCATGGACCGAACCACACGCTGGGCCCGGGAGGCCGCGGCGATCCGCCGAGACATTCTCCAGCCTTGGCAGCTGTGCTTCGGGATCATCCAGGGTGGGACCGACATCGGACTGCGCAAAGAGCACGTCGAGACGCTCTCGACCCTCGATTTCGACGGTTTCGCGCTCGGTGGGCTGAGCGTCGGGGAGCCGGTCCCGGAGATGCACGCGACCCTGGCGGCGATCGTCCCGACCATGCCCAGGCACAAGCCGCGCTATGTGATGGGCATCGGGACCCCGGCCGACTTGCTCGCAGCGATCCGCTCGGGCGTCGACATGTTCGACTGCGTCATTCCCTCACGGCACGCCCGGAACGGGCAGCTGCTGAGCTTCGAGGGCCGCCTCAACATCCGTAACGGGTGTTTTCGGACCGACGACCAGCCGGTCGACGTCCACTGTGGGTGCACCGTCTGCGGCCACTTCTCCCGGTCCTACCTCCGCCACCTCCATGTGCACCATGATCCCCTCTACGTGCGCCTGGCCACGATCCACAACCTCTATTTCTTCCATCAGTGGGTCGCCGCTCAGCGCCAGGCGATCCGCCAGGGCCGATACAAGGTCGTCGCCGAGGCCCTCGAGGCCATCCTCCTCGAGTGTACCCGCCGACGTGGCTGAGCACCCTCAGCCGCCGCCTGGGTGGCGTCGACCTAGCCAAAAAAACACATATTCACCAGTGTTTTCAACGTACTAGCCCGGTTGTGTGGCGGTCGACGGACACGCGTGGGCTCACATCTGGCCCATGCTCGAGGTCGCTGGGCACACCTCCGGGCTCCAGCATCGAAGCGCTGGGGTCCGATTGACCCCGGCGGGCCCCGCTGCTACCTAGGCCGCCCTGTGCCCGCCCGGCTCACCAAAGTGGGTCGGCTGACTTTCCTCGTCAGATAGGCGCAGTCACGGCGTGATACTCACGCCCAGGTCTGACCATGCTCGCCCAAACAACCCTGCTCCTCGCGGAAGGCGCCCAGTCCGGCGCGCTTACCCAGATGCTGCCCTTCATCTTGATGATCGGGGTGTTCTACTTCCTGGTTATGCGCCCGATGAAGAAGCAGGAAGACGAGCGTAAGCAACGTCTGGCCGAGCTCAAGCGCGGCGATAAAATCGTGCTCACGGGCGGCGTGCTCGGCCGTATCAGCCGCATCGAAGACCAAATAGCGATCGTCGAGATCGCCGACAAGGTGAAGATTCGCGTGCTCAAGAAAGACATCTCCGACTTCGAAGAGGACGCTCTCAAGAGTGCGAGCGAAGACAAGAAGGGTGGCTTCCTCGCCAACCTACTCGGCGGTGGTGGCAGTGGATCGAGCAGCGAGAAGGACTCGGGAGACTCGGACTCGCAGAAAGCCGGCTGACCGATGCGTCGCTTCGTCAAGATCAAAGCCCTGTTGTTGGTGCTGCTGCTCGCAGTAGCGACCATCTCGGTGCTGCCCTCGATCGCGCAGATCGGGCAGTTCACGCTCCCGAGTTGGATCACCGACACCTTCACACGTCATTTCAAGCTCGGCTTGGACCTCCAAGGTGGACTCCACCTCGAGTACTCCGTCGCGGTCGACGAGGCGCTCGAGAACAAGCTCGACCAGATGGCCGGTGAGCTCGAGAGCCAGTTCAAAGAGAAGGAAAAGATCAAGGTCACCGTCGAGCGGACGGGTATCAACATCATCGACATCCACTTCGAGAACCCGGCGGACGCCCTCAATGCCTCCGACGATGTGCTCGCGGTCGCGGCCGGCTACCTGGTCGAGGACCCGAACAGCACCGGGCTGCGCGACGAGGGCGTCATCCGCATGAAGGTTCCCGACGAGATCATCGCCGAGAGCCGCAAGGCCGTCGTCGGCCAGGCCATCGACACCGTTCGTCGACGTGTCGACGCCATGGGCGTCGCCGAGCCCAACATCTACCCGAAAAACCGCTACGTCGTCGTCGAGCTCCCGGGTGTGAGCGACACGGCCACCGAGGTCCGGGCCGCCGCCAACGAGGCCGCGAGCCAGCTCGCCTCGATCTTGATCGAGGGGGCCGGCGTCCAGGTACTGACGGTCGAAAACCGGGACGACCCGGGCGCCATCGACGTCCGCATCCCCGAGCACGACGCTCGCCAGGTCATCACCGAGGTGTTCACCATCGACAAGATGGTCGATCTCGACGATGGCTCGCAGCTGCTCAACGACGATCGTCTGGGGGTCGAGGTCGCGCTCCTGGCGGGGGACGCCGGCGCCGAACGCGACCCGGAGTTGGTCACTGTCTCCCTGACCGAGAGCGGACGCGACGCGGTGCTCGAGAGCTCGAGTGACTTCCGCCGGCTCTTGAAGGTCATCGAGCGCGCGGCTGTGCTCGAGATGCACATGGTCGACGACGAGACGCCCTTCAAGGAGACGGGCAAGCCCTACCTTCGAGCGGTCTTCGACGCTGGCTTCGTCACCGAGGGCATGGGTATCTCCGTCAACTTCGAGGAGGACTACGGGCGGCCCGAGAAGGGCGGCATCGTGGTCGAAGAGCCGGTGGTCTACTACGCCCTCGAGCGGGAGACCCTGGAGCGCTTCTTCAACAGCCTCCCGGCCCAGTGGCGGATCCCCAAGACCCACAAGGTCGCCTACGGCAAGGTCCCGATCTCGCTGCGTCGCAACGAGGCGCCGACCGAGTTCTGGCGCACCCAGATCATCAAGGCTCGCGCCGACATCACGGGTGAGCGGATCATCAACGCCACCGTCGGCTTCAAACAAGATACGGGCACGCCCCAGGTCGAGGTCTCCTTCGACAAGATCGGCGCCCGCGACTTCGACCGCATGAGCGGCGACAACGTCGGTCGCAAGATGGCGATCATCATGGACGAGATGGTCGTCTCGGATCCGATCTTCAACGAGCGGATCCCCAACGGCAACGTCGTCATCAACCTCGGCGGCTCTGGAGACTCTGTTCGCCAGCAGGCCAACGACCTGGTCAAGGTGCTCAAGAGCGGCTCGCTCCCGGCTCGGCTCAACAAGGAGTTCGAGATTCGTGTCGGTGCCGACCTCGGCAAAGAGTCGGTCGACAAGGGCTTTCGGGCCTTCCTGATCGGCCTCGGCCTCGTCATCGTGTTCATGGCCATCTACTACCGGGGGGCAGGCCTGATCGCCGTGTTCGCCCTGGTCATGAACATGATCCTGGTGCTGTCCGCCATGGCCATGTTCAAGGCCACACTGACCTTGCCCGGAATCGCCGGCATCGTCTTGACCATCGGTATGGCCGTCGACGCCAACGTCATCATCTTCGAACGTGTGCGTGAGTTCCTCCGGGAGGGCTATACGGCCCGCGCCGCCATCGAGGCCGGCTACGACCGCGCCTTCACCACGATCCTCGACTCTCAGCTGACCACGGCCATCGCCGGCCTGGTGCTCTGGCAGTTCGGGTCGGGTCCCATCCGGGGCTTCGCAATCACCCTGCTCATCGGTATCGCCACCTCGATCTTCACTGGGGTGTTCGCCACCCGGGTGTTCTTCGATTGGCAAGCCAACCGCCGCGGCTTCGACCGGGTGTCCATCTAAGGGGACTGAGCGATGGCTGACAACGACCAAAACGAGACTCCTGAGAACGGCGCCGACGCTGGCACCGAAACCCGCGGATCCAGGCGCCGTCGTGGCGTGGGCAAGAAGGCCCAGGCAACCGATCCGAGCAAACTCAACTTTTTCACGCTCATCCCAGAGAACACGCGTATCGACTTCGTCGGTAACCGGCGCAAGGGGATGCTCCTGTCGATGCTCGTGATCAGCCTGGCGCTCGGCGCCATGCTCCTGAGCTACGTTCGCACGGGTTCTGCGCTCAACTACGGCATCGACTTCCAAGGTGGATCGTCGGTCCGTCTGGCGCTGACCCACGAGGCGGATATCGAGGATATCCGCCACATCCTCACCGAGGAGGGTTACTCGGGCAGCAGCGCCGTGGCCGTGCCCGACGCGGACAACGAAGTCCTGATCAGGGTTAAAGAGACCCTGGCGATCAGCGAAGATGAACTCGGGGCCTGCCGCGAGGCGCTGTCGATGCTCGATGGAGCCGTGCTTCTGGCGGACGCGGACCAGGGTTTTGTGCACCCGGCCCAGAGCTCGAAGATCTTCATGAAGTTCAGCGCTCAGCCGCGGTACCCGGAGATCGATCGCCTGATGACCACGGCCGGCTGCGCGGGCTCTGCCTCGGCGGGCGCCGGCAATGTCGAGCAGTTTCCGGTCGAGTACGCGCTCATCGGCGTGGGTGCCGACATCAGCAAGGTCCTCGACAAACACCTCGGTGAGGGCACCGTCGACCACATCGTCGCCAGCGAGACCGTCGGCGCGAAGGTCGGCAATCAGCTCAAGCTCGATGGGGTCAAGGCGATGCTCTTCGCCATCGGCTTCATCTTCCTCTTTGTCATGATCCGCTTCGACCTGCGCTTCGCGCCGGGCGGGATCGTGGCTCTCGTCCACGACGCGGTCATCGTCGTCGGTGCCTTTGCGATCACCGGCAAGGAGTTCAACCTCCAGTCGATCGCAGCGATCTTGACCATCATCGGCTACTCGATCAACGACACCATCGTCGTCTTCGACCGGGTCCGTGAGCGGGTCGCCCTGCACCGGGACAAGCCGATCGAGGAGACCACCAACACCGCGCTCAACGATACTTTGAGCCGGACGATCCTGACCTCGACGACCACGCTCATCGTGGTCCTGTGCACCTGGATCCTGGGCAGCGGTCCGATCAAGGACTTCTCCTTCGCCCTCTTTGTCGGCTTGATCGCCGGCACCTACTCCTCGCTCTTCGTCGCCTCGCCCGTATTTTTGTGGGTCAACAAGAAGGTCTACATGGGTAAGGGCCACCTGCTGACGGCGGAGAACGACGCCAAGCGTGAGCAGGGGACCGGTACCTTGTTGGGCGGGGCCGCGGCGGCCGAAGACCCGTCGCAACTGCTGGAAGCGCCGCAGGCTGAAGCTGCCTCGGTCGACGCTGGAGCTGCCTCGACCGAGGCGGGGGCCGGCGGGACAGGCGAGGCTGGGAGTGCCCTCGACGGTGTGAGGGTCGCGGATACCGACAAACCGGTCGGTGAGCGGAAGACCCGTCGCCGTCGTCGCCGTCCCACCAGCGAGTAGAACAGGTGGCACCCTCGAGCCTGGGGGAGCTCCCTCGTGTGCATCTGCGGGGTGCACTCCCGACCTGGTCTCGGGGGCAGATCGCAGATCGGGCCGACCAACTCGGGATTCACCCGGTGGTCGTCGAGCTGCTCGTCGGTCGGGACAACGAAGATCTGCAGACTCAGCGATCGTTCTTGAATCCGACCCTGCGCGAGCTCTCGAGCCCGGCGGGGATGGCCGGCTTCGAGGAGGCGGTGGCGCTGTTGGTCGAGGCCCGGGCGCGAGGCTGGCGGGTGGGGATGTTTGGTGACTACGACGTCGATGGCGTCACCACCACCACCATCCTGACTACCTTCCTCGAGTGCCTGGGGGTCGAGATCGTCGCCAAAGTAGCGAGCCGAGAGGGGGGCTATGGCTTTGGTCTGGCTCCGGCCGAGGCCCTCCATGAGGCAGGCGCCGACCTGGTGCTGACAGGGGACTGCGGGACCTCGGACCACGAGGCTCTCGGGTGGCTGAAGACCAAAGGAATCCCCACTGTGGTCATCGACCACCATCAGGTGCCCGAGACCATGCCGCCGGCCTCGGCCTTGCTCAACCCACACCAGGAGGGTTGCGGTTTCCCCTTCAAGGGTCTGTGCAGCGCGGGGGTGGGCTTTTACCTGGCCGCTGGGGTACGGACGGCGCTGGCGAAGTCGGGGGTGGCGCGAAGTGAGCTCCCCGATCCGCGGGCGTGGCTCGACCTGGTCGCCCTGGGGACGGTCTGCGACATGATGCCGCTGGTCGGGGACAACCGTATCCTCGTGCGCAGCGGGCTCGAGGTCATGACCCAGCGACGCAGGCCTGGGGTCAGTGAGCTCCTGCGCCGCGCCAAGGTCGACGCCAAGGTCGAGGTCGACGCGAGCCACCTCGGCTTCTCCCTGGGGCCCCGCCTCAATGCCCCGGGTCGGCTCGGCAGCGCCGAGCCGTCTTTGGATCTGCTGCGCGCGCGCTCGATGGCCGAGGCCGAGCCGCTCGCAGCCAAAGTCGAGATGTTCAACAGCCGCCGGCGCAGCCTGCAGGAGCAGACCGTCGCCGAAGCCCTGGCCCTGCTCGCCGCAGATCCCGAGGCCTCGAAACGAGGCGGCCTCGTGGTCGCGCACAACAAGTGGGCGCCCGGTATCGTCGGGATTGCGGCTGCGGGCGTGGTCGAGCGCTACCGCCGGCCGGCCCTCGTCATCGGCATCGACGAGGCGAGCGGCGAGGCCCGTGGCTCGGCCCGGACCGACGCCGGGGTCGATGTGCGCGCGGCTCTGAGCAAGTGCAGCCACCTGCTTCGCCGCTATGGTGGGCACAAGGCGGCCGCTGGGGTGAGCCTCGCGGCCTCGGATATCCCCGCACTGACCGAGGCCTTCGATCGGGCGTGCCGGGAGCAACTCGGCGATGCGGTCGACGATGAGCCCCTGGACTATCACGACGGAGAGCTCGCGCTCGAGGACATCGATCTCGACCTGATCGGGCACATGGAGTCGCTGGGTCCGTTCGGGATCGGCTTTCCCAGGCCCCGCTACCTGTGTGCCGGTGCCCAGGTGACCCGCATCCGGGTGATCAAAGAGCAGCACCTCGCCCTGACGCTCAAGCAGGGTCGCGCCCACCGGGATGCGATCGCCTTTCGCAAGGGTAAGGTCCCGGTCGCGCGCGGCGACCAGATCGGCCTGTTGTTCACCCCGGAGCGCAACACCTATCGTGGCTTCGACCGAGTTCAGCTGGTCGTCGACCGCCTGTGGCGTGCGACCTGATCAGACCCGGGGTCAGCGCGAGACGGCGCCGTTGCGGACCACACACTTGGGATCGCAGTTCGGCCCGTTTGGCTCGAGGATCTCCATGACGGTGGTCTGAACGAGCACATTCGGGACGATCGCCTGCTCGTCGGCAAGGGTGATCGCCGTGACCCCGATAGCCGTCGTGGTGTCGGCCTTGGCCCCCGTGATCGTGAATCCGGCCGCATCACACTCGAGCCAGTCGGGGAGCGGCTCTGGGTTCGGACCGTCGGCGAGACACACGACGTCGACCGTCTCTGCCCCGAGGTCCAGCGTGAGTGCGTAGGGTTCGTCGATCACCGCGCCATAGTCGATCGACAGGATCGAGTTGCAGTCGACCTCCGTGCAGGCTTGGCCTCCACAGTCGACCAGCCAGGGGAGGAGCGCGACGAGGGGCGCGACGAGGGGCAAGGTGAGGAGGCGTGTATTCATAGGGGAGGGCGTGCGGGGGCCGGAGGGTGGTAGAATAGTGCCGTGTTCCGGCCTTGGCTGCGAGTTGCGCGACCAGACGACTGGACCGGCACGCTCGCCCGATTCGGCCTGTGGCCGGTCTATTTTGTCGCGCTGTTGCCCGTCGCGCTCGCCCGACTACCGCCCACATGGCGGATCCTCGGTATGGGCTACGAGCCCGCGGCGCGCGTGGTCCTGGCGGTGATCGTCATCTACCTGCTCTCGTGGCTGCGAACGGTGGTGTTCTCCCTGCTGCCCCATGCTGTGGTCCAGTACGGCCGACGGCTGTGGCTGCGGCACCGGGGGAGCAGGATCCAGCTTCGAACCCGGGTCGTCAGCGCCATCGACGTCGAGCTTCGGCCCGAGCCGGTGGGCGAGGTCTTTGTCATCGAACTCGAAGACGGCGCCGTCTACGATCTCTGTCCGGTGCGCTGGGACGGCGCCGAGCGCATCTACACCGTGCTCGCTCGAAGGGTACGCCGAGGTCGGCTGCGCAAAGATCGGCGTAAATCTCGCGGTCAGCCCGGGTCTGATCCCGGCTGAGCCTCGCTTGGCCCTTCCGCCGAGGCCCGGTTTGCTGACGCGTGCAGTACGGCGACGTTTCAGCGCCTCGCCCTCGACGAAAAATCCTGCGCGAGCCGACGCGAGGGGTATCGCCAGCGGCTAGGTCGAGGGCAGGCCCTGGTCGGAGTTTCGCGCCCGGCGATGCGCGAAGAACCCAACCAGAGAGGTCAGGACCATGAGTCCCGCGGCGACGGCGAGGTGGCTGGGCAACACATGAGCCGCGCCGGTCATGGGGCACTGCCAGGTGATCGCGGTCAGGGCGGTCAGCGAGATCCCCGCTGAGATCCAGTAGACCGCCGAGCTCTTGCGCCGCTGGACGAAGGCCCCGCTGAACAGACCCATGGCGAGGACCATCACCGCGTAGCCGATGATCATTCGCTCGCAGCCGCCGCCGAAGTGAGGGTCACCGTGGAGACTGTCCGGATGGGGGACACCCAAGGTCGCAAACACCGTGAGCACGACTGCGGTGATGGCGAGCCCGATCCGGGCGCCGCGGCTGGGAAACAGCATGCCGAGGCCGATCGCGGGAAACACGATCAGACACAGGACCCAGAGCACACACTGGACGGCGAGTTGCCACCAGGGCTGGGCCAGGAGGTCTGAACGGAGTGAGACCGCCAGCATGCCGCCGATCATCATCATCACGATTACGAGGGCTGGCAGAAAGTGACGCCGGCGCTCCCGCTGGAGTGAATCGAGGTCGTCGACGATCAACTTGGCGACATCCAGGTGGGCCGGATCGGACATCAGCTCCATCCTCCGAATCCGGCAGCCGAGATCCGACTCAGCAGCTCCATGATGTTCCAGCCCTGCATGTCGGACGCAGCCTCGACATTCAAGTTGACCTTCAGGTCGACCAACCGCAAGACCAAGGCCGAGCTCACGCCCGCTCCGAGCAGCTTGCCCAGCGCCTTGTAGCCTCGGTGGGCACGCACGCGGGCCGCGCCTTCTCGGATATCGAGGCGCTCCGCGACCTCGGCCATGCTCATACCCCGGAGCTTGTGGAGCTCGACGACCTCGCGCTGCCCCTCTGGAAGACGAGCGATCGCGTCTCGGACCTGGTCGATGATCTCGTCGGCGTGCTCACGGGCGGTGATCGAGTCCTCGATGGAGGCCGTGTCGTCGGCGAACTCCCGCTCGGCGTGGCCCCGGCTGAGGTCGACCTGGCGTCGGTCTCGTCGACCGCGCTTGCGGAGGTGGTCCATGGCCACGTTGCGCGCGATGGCGAAGTACCAACCCTGGACCGCGCCGTCTGGATCGCCGCCTTGCAGACAAAATCGCTCACGGGCCAAGTGGGCTTTGAGGAAGGTCAGCTGCAAGAGATCGTCGACCGTGGCCTCGTCTCGGACGAGCTTCATCAAAAAGCCGCGCAAGCGAGGGTGGAGCACCGCATGGATCTTGGTGAAGGCATGTCGATCGCCATCGCCGTAGCGATCCATCAAAAGATACAGGCCTCGGATGTCCGCTCGCCGCTTCACCGTGCCTGCAATCCTTCCTACGCCCCTCGAGGGGCGATGTTTCGCATTCTGGGGGACTCCGGGCAAGGCCTATGGACGCCCAATACCAGAGCCCACTCGCGTGATTCTCGGTCGCGCAGATTCAGAGTACACACAGGCCTGCGGATACACCGGTCGCCCCCCGATTCGGGAGCCGACAGCTTGCGAGTGGGGTAGCGGTGTGATACCGATTCGCCCACAGCTCCAAACTCGGCTTGAGTGGGGGACTTCTCCTCCGCTCTTTTCTTGTTTCTTCAGCTCATGACTCAAAAGCGCACCAAGGCTCGTCACGGGGCCCCTCTCCAGGCCGAACCAGGCCGACACAGCGCCGCCGTGGCTGTGCTGGAGGCCGCGATCGAGCCGATCGCCAGCGATATGGGCTATGAGCTGCTCTTGGTCGAGTGGGCCCAGGCCGGAAAACGCCGAATTCTACGTGTCTTTTTGGATCGACCCGAGGGCATCTCTGTGGGCGACTGTGGTCGCATGGGTCGGCTGATCGGCGACGGCCTCGACGCGGCCGAGGCCGCAGGTTTGGCCGGGGAGGGCGATCCGGCCCTCGCTGGCCTGTTGAGGGCCGCCTACACTCTCGAGGTTTCGTCTCCGGGCGTCGACCGGCCCCTGTCCAAGCGCCGCCACTTCGCGGCCCATATCGGGGGCCGCGTGAAGGTTAAGACCTGGGAGTCGCCGCTCGAGGCAGAGGCCAACGAGCGCAGCTTCAGCGGTCGCATCGTCTCGGTCGAGCCGGCCCTCGATCCGGCTGATCCGTCCCCCGTCGGTTCGCGCGAGGGCAGCGTGGTCATCCACGACGCCGCCCAGGACCGAAACTTGAACATCCCCTTACCCCTCATCCGCCGTGCCAACCTGGTGTGGGAGGGCTGAGAGAGAATCCCCATGGAAGAGAACGTCAACCTCAGCACGGTCATCGATACGGTCTGTCAGGAGAAGAACATCTTGCGTGAGGTGCTTGTCGACACGGTCGAGCAGGCCGTCGCCACCGCCGCGCGTCGGGTGTTCGTCGACCGGGAGATCGAGGCCAGCTTCGACCTGGAGACGGGCAACGTGAACCTGTTCCAGGTCCTCTATGTCGTCGACAAGGTCGAGCTGGCCATGCGCGAGATCAGCATGGATCAGGCCGATCGCTCGGGGCTCGAGGCCGAGGTCGGCGATGAGCTCTTGTTTCAGATCTTCTATCTGGAGGACGACCAGAAGCAGGCTGAGGCCCAGGCCAAGCAGTATCCGGAGATCCCTGCGCTCCAAGAGGTCAACAGCGCGTTCGGGCGGATCGCTGCGCAGACCGCCAAGCAGGTCATCATTCAGCGCGTCCGCGAGGCCGAGCGCGAGAACCTCTACGACCGCTACAAAGAAAAGAAGGGCGAGCTCATGACCGGCATCGTCCGTCGTTTCGAGCGCGGATCGATCATCGTCGAGGTCGACAATGGGCGGGCCGAGGCCATCCTGCCCTCGCGCGACCAGGTCCCACGCGAGAGCCTCCGACCGGGCGACCGGATCGTCGCCTACGTCAAGGACGTCGACAAGTCGGCCCGCGGTCCACAGATTATCTTGTCCCGTACCCACAAGGGTCTGGTCGAGAAGCTCTTCGAGCACGAGGTCCCGGAGATCTTCGAGGGCATCGTGCGTATCGAAGCCTGCGCCCGTGAGCCCGGCGCTCGCTCCAAGATCGCCGTTTCCAGCCGCGACCGAGATGTCGACCCGGTCGGCGCTTGTGTGGGTATGCGGGGAAGCCGAGTCCAGGCCGTCGTCCAGGAGCTGCGCGGCGAGAAGATCGATATCGTGCCCTTCGACGACGATCCCGCACGTTTCGTGTGCAACGCGATCCAGCCTGCCCAGGTGTCTCGTGTGCTCATCGACGCCGAGCGCCACACCATGGAGTTGGTCGTCCTCGACGACAAACTCAGCTTGGCCATCGGCAAGAAGGGCCAAAATGTTCGCCTCGCGTCTCGCCTGACGGGGTGGCGCATCGACATTCACTCGCAGAGCAAGATCCGCGAGATGGAGCGCCGCAGTCGGGCCGAGATGGCCGCCATCCCTGGAGTCGGCCGAGACGCCTCACTTCAACTCTTCGAGCTCGGGTGGCGCTCGCTCCGAGATCTGGCGGTCGCGAACATGGACGAATTGGCCCAGGTCCTCGGTAACGCCGAGTTGGCCGACCAGGTCATCGATACGGCAAACGACGCCGCCTCGGGCAAGATCCAGCTTGAAGTCGTCTACGACGTCGAAGAAGACGAAGAAGACGAAGATGGCGACAACGCAGGGGCCGACGCCTGAATGCCTGAGCGAACCTGCATCGGCTGTCGAACGCCGCGTCCTCAAGCGCGGATGTTACGCTTTCGCCGTCGTCCCGACGGACAGGTCATCCCTGTCACTGGGCGGCGACCACAGGGCAGGGGGCGCGGAGCCTACCTGTGTCCCAAGCGCTCCTGCCTGACACAGGCCCGAAAACGACGAGGCTTTACCCGGGCCTTCGCTCGGAGCGGGCGCATCGGGCTCGATCCAAAGCAGGACGGTCCGTGGGAAGCGCTGTGGACCGACGCTCGCGCGGAAGTCTGCCGTGAGATCGAGCTGCTCACTCGGACCACCCGCCACCCTCACGAGCACCCCCGACGACGAGGACTCGAAGATATCTTGTTTGAACTATCATCCCAGCCCGCACTCCCCGGCGCGACACCCACCGTGTCGCCTTCCAACCGAGGCCTGCGACACACCGAGGCAGCAGTGAGTACGGACAACAACGAGCGCGAGCGAAACGGAGGCCCCGACCATGGCTAAGGTCCGTATTTATGAGCTCGCCCGGGAACTCGGGATCGAGAACAACAAAGACCTCGTCACCGAGGTCAAGGCCCTCGGAATCGAGATCAAAGGTGTGATGAGCACCCTGACTCCAGAGCAGGCCAACCAGGTTCGTCGTCGCCACGGCGGCGGGGGCGGAGCCTCGGCTCCGATCTCCACCCCGGCGGTTTCGGCCAGCCCGGCGCCCAGTCGACCCAAGCCGATCCGGCGTCGCGCTGCGGGGCCGCGCCCTGCTGAAAAGAAGCGTCAGGAAGAGGAGCGCGAGCGCGAGATCGAGGCCGCGGCTCACCCTGTGGTCGCGCCCGAGCCTGTTCGTCGCTCGTCTCCCGAGCTTCGTCGTCACGTCACTGCAACCGGGGAGCAGCCCTCCACCATGCCCGTCGCAGCCACGTCCGAGCCACAGGCCGATGCCATGGATACCGAGCCCGCCGCCAAGGTCGCCAAGGTCGGCGATCGCATCGAGTTGCCTCGGGGCACTCGGCGCTTCCGCGATGGTCTCGCAGCGAAGATCGAGAAGCGCTCGGAAGTCGCCGAGCAGCAGCGTCGCGACGATGCTGTCGCCCGAGCTCAGGCGGCCGAGGTCGCTGATCGCAAAGCGGTCGCCGACGCCCTGGCGGAGAAGGCAGCGGCCCTCAAGGCCATCCAAGATGCCCGTCCGGTGCTCCGCAACGCAGAGGGCGTGATCGTGGGTGCGGCCTCGCGTCGCTCCGAACCGAAGATCATCGGCTTTATCCCGCTCCCGCAGGCGACTCGCCGGCGGGAGGTGATCATCACCGAGGCCAACAAGGGCAAGACTGCCGGTCGCGCCACAGCCCGGAAGATCCGTCAAGAGCGGGCCCTGGCCCGTGGCCGTCGTCGCCCCAACCGGGGTCGTCGGGATCGCGGTGGGCCCAAGCAAGTCTCGACCGTCGAGATGAGCGAGGCCAAGAAGCGCATCCGGGTCGACGAGGCGATTCAGATCTCGGACATGGCTCACCAGATGGGTGTGAAGGCGTCCCGCCTGATCCGCACCCTGTGGACCATGGGCATGCGACGCCTGACCATCAACAGCGTGGTCGACATCGAGACCGCAGAGCTGGTCGCGGCCGAGTTCGGCTACACGATCGAGAACGTCTCGTTCCAGGAAGACGACATCTTTACCCAGTACGGGGACGAGGGGGAGCTTCGAGCGCCCGTCGTGACCATCATGGGCCACGTCGACCACGGCAAGACGACGCTCCTCGACTTCATCCGTAAGGCCAACGTCGCCGACGGTGAGGCGGGTGGCATCACCCAGCACATCGGTGCGTATCGGGTCGAGACCAAGCAGGGACCGGTCGTGTTCATCGACACTCCCGGTCACGCAGCCTTCTCATCCATGCGCTCTCGCGGCGCTGCGGTCACCGATATCGTCGTGTTGATCGTCGCGGCGGACGACGGCGTCATGCCGACGACCCTCGAGGCCATCAAGCACGCCAAGAAGTCCAAGGTGCCTGTGGTCGTGGCCGTCAACAAAATCGACAAGCCCGAGGCCAACGTCGGTCGTGTCGAGCAGATGCTCATGAAGGAGGGGCTCGTCGGCGAGGCCTACGGCGGCGAGACCACGATCTGTCACATCTCGGCGAAGACAGGGCAGGGTGTCGATGCGCTGCTCGAGCTGCTTGCCGTGCAGGCGGAGGTGCTCGAGTTGCGCGCCCCGGTCGAGGGCGCCGCGGTCGGTACGGTGATCGAGTCCCGCGTCGACAAGGGGCGGGGCACAATCGCCACCGTGCTGGTCCAAGCCGGGAAGCTCCGAAAGGGTGACGTGGTCGTCGCCAACGAGTACAGCGGCAAGGTCCGAGGCCTCTATACGACTATGGGTGTGAAGGTCGACTCGGCCTCACCCTCGACGCCGATCGAGATCCTCGGTTTGGACGGGGCTCCGCCCGCGGGCGAGCGCTTCCATGTGGTCGAGTCCGAGAAGGACGCGCGCCAGGTCGTCACCCATCGTCGCAGTCAGCGGCGCCGCAAGGAGAGCGTGCTTTCCGGGCCCTCGTTGCTCGAGCGCCTCAAGAGCAAGAAGATCCCGTGCATCAAGGTCGTCATCAAGGCTGACGTCCAAGGTTCGGCCGAGGCCCTCAAGGAGACCCTCGAAGCGCTCACGGTCCCCGACAAGGTCCGGGTCCAGGTCATCCACGCTGGTGTGGGTGGCATCAACGAGACCGACGTCAAACTTGCGATCGACGCAGAGCATCCCCTGCTCATCGGTTTCAACGTCAAGACCGTCGGCAAGGCGGCGCCCTTGGCGACGCATGAGAGGGTCGACATCGAGACCTTCTCGGTCATCTACGAAGCCAGCGACCGCATCCGGGAGCGGATGATCGACTTGCTCGAGCCCGAGTACCGCGAGGTTGAACAGGGCACTGCCGAAGTTCGGGCGCTGTTCCCGATTCCACGGCTCGGCGTCGTGGCCGGCTGCCGGATCGTCAAGGGCAAGATCACTCGAGCCAGTCACATTCGTGTGCGGCGCGAGGGTCGGATCGTCTACGAGGGACGCATCGGATCGCTGCGTGTGTTCAAAGACGACGTCAAGGAAGTCAAAGAGGGCATGGAGTGCGGCATCGTGGTCGATGGCTACGCCGAGATCGCCCCCGAAGACGAACTCGAGGCCTACGAGCTGGAGACCATCCGTCCCACGCTCTGACCGGGGAATCTGGACCTACACGTGAGTCGCCGACGACAGAGGGTCGAGGAGCTGCTGCGGCGAGAGATCGCCCAGATGCTGCTGCGTGGGGAGCTCCGCGATCCTCGGCTTCAGCCGGCGAGCGCGGTTGGTATCACCGGAGTCAACATCAGCGGCGATCTGAGTATCGCCGAGGTCTACGTCGACGTGCTCACCGAGTCGCTGCGACTCGAGGACGTCCTCAAGGCCCTGCGCTCCGCCTCGGGGCTGGTGCGTCACAAGATCGGGGAGCGGATCAAGCTGCGCCACACCCCCGAGCTGCGCTTTTGCCACGACTCGACTATCGAGCGAGGCAACCGCATCGAGACCATCCTCAGCGAGATGCGCGATGCTGGGGAGCTCACGCCGAAGAACGCCCACGCTGGCGCCAGCTCGGGTGCAAGTCCCAAACCCGGCGCCAGTCCGGGTGCAAGTCCCAAACCCGGCGCCAGTCCGGATACTGGTGCCGGCTCGGACGACGGGGGCGACGGGGGCGACTCGGGTACGGACCATGGCGCGTCGGACTGAGCCCCGCCACACCGGCATCTTGCTCGTCGACAAACCGCCCGGCCCGACTTCGCACGACATCGTTGGTTGGATCCGTTGGGCGCTGCGGGAGCGGACTGTCGGCCACTGCGGCACTTTGGATCCCCTGGCGAGCGGGCTCTTGGTGATCTGTGTGGGGGAGGCGACCAGGCTCGTCGACCACCTCACGGGGGTGGACAAGGTCTACCGGGCCCGCTTTGTGCTCGGACGTTCGACGACGACCGCGGACGCGGCCGGGGAGGTCCTCGATCGCCTCGACCTGCCTGATGACCCCAGCCAGGGGGTTCGAGGGCGAGCCGCGGTCGAGGGTCTGCTCGGTGATCTCGAGCTGCCCCCGCCGGCCTATTCTGCGGTCCGCATCGCGGGGAAGCGGGCGCACGAGTTGGCGCGGGCGGGAGAGCAGCTCGATCTGCCCACACGACCGATGAGTGTCCGGGCTCTCGAGGTTCTCGAGTGCGGCTATGAGCGCGACGCCGAGGGGCGAGGGAGCTGGTGGATCGACGTCGAGGTTCGGGTCTCCAAGGGCACCTACGTGCGCTCTCTCGCGGAAGAGATCGGGCGTCGCGTGGGCTGCCCCGCGCACCTTGGCAGGCTGCGGCGCAGCGCCTGTGGTGACTTTCAGGTCGACGAGCAGCAGGTTGTTCGTGGGCTCTCGCCGATTCAGCTTCCAGACCTCGAGGGTCGACCGCCGCGCTGGCGAGTCGAGTTCCCCTTCCCCGAGCTCGCTGGCGACCGGGAGGCGACCGGAGATCGGCTCCGGGCATGCATGCGGGCGCCTTGGTCCCGACTCCCCTTCCCCTGTTTCCAACTCCAGGGGACAGCGCACAGCGCTGATTTGGTCCGCTTGATCCAAGGCCAGCGTCTCCTCCTCAACGCCCGTACGAAGGCGTTGTTCGGGGTCCCCCCGGGACTGTGGGGTCGGTGTGGGTTGGTCGATCAGGGAGCCGCGCGTATGCTCTTGGTCGACATCGAGCGAGAGGGGGGAGGGGCGCGAGGCCTGCACCCACGCATCGCCCCGGCCCGCGTGATCCGACTGCTGGGCCACGTGAGCCCGACCACCAAAGTACAGGACGAGGCCCTGCTCGCCCCTGCGGCGCCGGAACCCGAGCCTGAAATATCCGAGCATCCGAGCGAGGACGGTTGACACGACCGACGATCGCCCGGATGCTCCGCTCTCCCACGACTTCGATTGAAGCCAGGCCGGGGTGGGTCCCCGGAGTCAGAGAACAGCATGCCCCTTTCAGCTGACCGCAAGGCCGAGATCATCGGCAAATTCAAGTTGCACGATGGCGACACCGCCTCTCCGCAGGTTCAGGTCGCTCTGCTCACAGAGCGGATCGTCCACCTCACCGAGCATTTCCGGACTCACTCGAAGGACCACCATGGTCGTCGCGGTCTGTTGAAGCTCGTCGGACAGCGACGTCGTCTACTCGACTACCTCCGTTCCCGCGACTTCGACAAGTACAAGTCCCTGATCCTAGAGCTCGGGATTCGCAAGTAGCCTCGTCTTCGGGGTCACCCATGAGCGCTGCCGGACGCATCTCCACAGAGATAGGCGACCTGCAGCGCTTCTTCACAGGTTCAGGCCGAGCGCTCTATCGGCGCCAGGCCGGCCTGGTCGGCCCCCAGCCCTCAAAGGAGCAATCAGATGGAAGTCATACGTGAAGTAGCGAAAATCGGTGACCGCGAGATCATTTTCGAGACCGGTCGCATCGCCAAGCAAGCCAACTCGGTCCTCGTCACGCTCGGTGAGACCTCCGTGCTCGTGGCCATGACCATGAGCCGCGAGCCGAAGGATCTGCCCTTCCTGCCGCTCACGGTGGAGTTTCGGGAGTCCAACGCTGCCGCCGGCAAGATTCCGGGCGGGTACTTCAAGCGTGAGGGTCGACCGACCGAGAAGGAGATCCTGACTTGCCGGCTCACGGATCGACCAATCCGTCCCTTGTTCCCCAAGTCGTACCGCTTCGACACCCAGGTCATCAGCAACGTGCTGAGCAACGATCTGATCAACGAGCCCGACGTGCTCGCCATGACCGGGGCCTCGGCCGCGCTGATGCTCAGCCGCGCACCCTGGGAGGGTCCTGTCGCCGGCATTCGGGTCTCCCGTGTCGAGGGCGAGCTGATCGCCTTCCCGACCTACGAGCAGAGTGAGGCCGCCGATCTCAACCTCATCGTGTCCTGTAGTGCCGACGCCATCGTCATGGTCGAGGCGGGGGCCAAGGAGGTCTCGGAAGCCGAGATGATCGACGCTCTCATGTTCGCCAAGGAGCAGTGCCAGCCGCTGATCCAGGCTCAGATCCGTCTCAGGGAGCGGGCCGGCAAGCCCAAGATGGATTGGAAGGACCCGGTCGTCGACGAGGACTTCCGCAAGTCGGTCATGGACAAGGGCCGCGCCGCCATGGTCGAGGCCCTCACCATTGCGGGCAAGCAAGCTCGCCACGCCCAGATCGGCGTGGTCAAAGCCGGGCTCGTCGCCGAGTTCGGGGATGAGCGCAAGAGTGAGATCGGTGCCGCGGTCGGTCAGCTCGAGAAGGAGCTGGTCCGCAAGTCGACGATCGCCGGTCGGCGTGTCGACGGTCGCAAGACCACGGACATCCGCCACCTCCACATCGAGGTCCACCCCTTCGAGCGCCCCCACGGCTCGACCTTGTTTCAGCGTGGCGAGACTCAGGCCATCGTGACCACCACGCTCGGCACCGAGCGCGACGCCCAGCGTCTCGACACCATCCGCGGTGATGTCCGCAACACCTTCTTGTTGCACTACAACTTCCCGCCTTACTGCGTGGGTGAGGCCCGGCCCATGCGCGGCACCTCTCGCCGCGAGATCGGCCACGGCGCCCTGGCGCACCGGGCCCTCCAAGGGGTCCTGCCCGACACCGAGGACTTCCCCTACACGATCCGTATCGTGTCCGACACGACCGAGTCGAACGGCTCGAGCTCCATGGCCGCCGTGTGTGGTGGCTGTCTGAGCATGATGGACGCCGGAGTCCCGATCACGGCGCCGGTCGCCGGTATCGCCATGGGCCTCATCCAAGAGGGCGACGACATCGCGATTTTGTCCGACATCCTGGGTGACGAGGACCACCTCGGTGACATGGACTTCAAGTGCTGCGGCACGGCCAAGGGCATCACCGCCCTCCAGATGGACATCAAGATCCACGGCCTGACCCGCGAGATCTTGGAGCAGGCCCTCGACCAGGCCCGGGCCGGCCGCCTCCACATTCTCGATGCCATGCTCGCGCAGCTGGACAAGCCGCGCGAGGAGATCAGCCGCTACGCCCCACGTGTCGAGAGCATGTGGGTCAAGGTCGACAAGATCCGTTCGGTCATCGGACCCGGCGGAAAGGTCATCCGCGGGATCACGGAGCAGACCGGTGTCGTCATCAACATCAACGACGACGGTCGTGTGACCTTGGCGTCCTCGAGCATCGAGGCCATCGAGAAGGCCAAGGCCATCATCGAGGGTCTGACCTTCGAGGCCGAGCCGGGCCAGTACTACAACGGCGTCGTCAAGCGCATCGTCGACTTCGGTTGTTTCGTCGAGATCATGCCCGGGACCGACGGTCTCGTGCACATCTCGGAGCTCGAGAACCGCCGCGTCGAACAGGTCGGCGACGTCGTCTCCGAGGGTGATGACATGGTCGTCAAGGTCGTCAACATCGACGACATGGGCCGCATCCGCCTCAGTCGCAAGCAGGCCTTCGGGGCCGACCCCGACGAGGTTCTCAACCTTCGCGGTTGAGTTGTTCGACGCGACCAGCACGGAACAACGCCATGAACGAGGCGACGAGCACAGGGCAGGGGAGTCATCCACCGCTCTTGCTTTGTCGCCTCGATTCGCGAGCGAGCTTGCCCCGGCGCATGAGCGCGGGCGCGGCCGGCCTGGACCTGGTCGCCTGCCTGCCCGCGGACACACCCGAGTTCACACTCGTGCCAGGCGCTCGAAGCTTGGTTCCAACCGGATGGTCGGTGGCCATTGCACTCGGCTACGAGGGCCAAGTCCGGCCGCGCTCGGGCCTCGCACTGCGCCAGGGCCTGACCGTGCTCAACGCGCCCGGGACCATCGACGCCGACTACCGCGGTGAACTCAAGATCCTGCTCGCCAATCTCGGGTCGGAGCCGATCCTCATCTCCCACGGCCAACGCATCGCCCAGCTCGTGATCGCGCCGGTAGCGATGGTCTCGGCCGTCGAGGTCGACGCGCTGCCCGAGGTCGACAGCACCCGAGGCAGCGGCGGCTTTGGCAGCACAGGGGTGTGACTCGACGCGGGTCGACCAGACTGGGTTCCCAGCTCGACTTGGGCTAGCGTCCGCCAATGCCGGTCTCCCGTGAGATCCTGGAACAGGCGATCGCCGACAACCTGCTCCTCGATGACGTCCCCGACATCTTCGACGAGCTCGGCGAGCGCTATAGCGGCAAGGTCCGCGAGAACTACAGCACCCCAAACGGGGAGCGCCTGATCATCGTCAGCGATCGAGTCAGCGCCTTCGACTGTGTGCTCGGGACGATCCCCTTCAAGGGCCAGGTGCTCAACGGGCTCGCCGCGTACTGGTTCGAAGTCACCCGGGACGAGTTCCCCAACCACCTCATCGACATTCCCGATCCCCAGGCTACCCGGGCGGTCGAGTGTGATCCTTTCAAGGTCGAGATGGTCGTGCGCGGCTACCTGACTGGATCGAGCTCGACCAGTATCTGGCGGGCCTACGAGCGTGGTGAGCGACTGTTTTGCGGCCACACCTTGGCCGACGGCCTGACTCGCCACCAGAAACTCCCCCAAAATATCGTCACGCCGACGACCAAAGCGGCCAAGGGGGAGCACGATCAAAATGCCAGCAAGGCCGAGCTCGTGGACATGGGGGTCATCGACGCGGACCTCTTTGATCGCCTGGAGCGGCAGTGTCTGGCCCTGTTCGCGCGTGGGCAGTCGATCGCGGCCGAGCGCGGGTTGATCTTGGTGGATACGAAGTACGAGCTCGGTCGTCGCCCCGACGGCGAGATCGTCCTCATCGACGAGATCCACACCCCCGACAGCTCGCGCTACTGGTACATCGACGGCTACGGCGAGGCCATGTCCCAGGGGCGGAGCCCGCGCGCACTCGACAAGGAGTACGTGCGCACCTGGCTCGTCGAGCAGGGGTTTCGGGGAGAGGGAGCGCCGCCTCCACTGACCGAAGAGGTTCGCGTCGAGGCTGCCATGCGCTACATCGAGACCTATGAGCGGATCACTGGGCAGAGCTTCGAGCCCGACCTCCGCCCGCCTGTGGAGCGGCTTCGCGCCGCGCTGCTGAGCTGAGCTGAGCTGAGCTGAGCTGAGCTGAGCTGAGCTGAGCTGAGCTGAGCTGA
>CAYVJQ010000027.1:0-9283 GCA_964451725.1 uncultured Nannocystaceae bacterium
GCGGTTCAGCTCATGGTCTTGGCGGCCGGCCTGATCGTGGTCCGAACATTCTCGCGGGTCCTGTTTTTCAACCCGGGCCGGGACATCCAGTACCTCATCGGTATCGACCTCTTCGCCCACCTGCTCACGCTGCAGCGGCCCTTCTACGCCCAGCGCAAGGTCGGGGCGCTGATCTCGGTGAGCGCCAACGACCTCCAGTCGGTGCGCCTGCTGGTCGGTTTCGCCGGGCTCCAGATCGTCAACGTCGCCGTCGCCGTGCCCATGCACCTGTGGCAGATGGTGCGCCTCGACTGGGTCCTGACCCTGTGGTGCATGACGCCGATCTTGCTGGGGGGGATCTACATGCGCTGGACCGTGGGCCGTTTTTACACGCTCGTGCGCGCCTCCATGGAGAAGCTCGCCGCCCTGTCCGAGCGCATCCTCGAGAGCTTCTCCGGGGTCGGCACGGTCCGGGCACACGTCGCCGAGGACGCCGCCCTGGCTCGCTTCGAGCACCCCAACCGGGAGTACCTCGATATTCAGCTCCAGCTCGCCCGGCTGCGCGCCTTCGCCATGCCGGTGCTCGGGTTCAGCGGCTACATCGGCGCCGGACTCGTGTTTTTCATCGGCGGCCGGCGGGTCATCGAGCAGACGATCGAGTTGGGTACGCTGATCACCTTCACGACCCTCCTGACCTCCCTCGTGCCCCTGCTGCTCTCCCTCGCCTGGGTGCTCACGGCCATCTCCCGGGGAACCGTCGCCCTCGAGCGGATCGACGAGCTGTTCGAGACCGACGCTGGGCTGCCCCCGGTCGAACAGAAGCTGGTCCTCACCCACGCCCCGCGCATCGAGCTGCGCAAGCTCAGCTTCACACACCCGGGCCGAGACGAACCAGCCCTGCGCGAGATCTCGGTGGTCATCGAGGCCGGCCGGACCCTGGGTGTCTTCGGCCGCACCGGCTCGGGCAAGTCGACGCTCATCGATATCTTGGCCCGCATCCACACACCCCCGCCGGGGACGGTGCTCGTCGATGGACACGACGCCCGGGGCCTCGACCTCGCGGCCCTGCGCAAGGGCATCGCGGTGGTCCCCCAGAGCCCATTTTTGTTCTCCACCACCTTGCGCGACAACATCCGCATGCTCGGTGAGCAGAGCAGCAAATTCGACGACGACGACATCGAGGCCGCGATCCCCAAGTGGTTTCGCAAACGCGAGCATCGGTCCCACGAGGTCGCCGGCTCGGCCCCTCTCTCGGCCCCCCTCTCGGCCCCCCTCTCGACCCGGGATCCCGCGCTCGACGCGGTCATCGAGGCGACCTGCCTCGGCCCGGACCTCGCGGCCCTCGCCGGCGGACTCGACACGGTCGTCGGTGAGCGCGGCGTGATGCTCTCGGGCGGCCAGCGTCAGCGCACCGCCCTCGCCCGCGCCCTCTACCGACGCCCGCAGGTCCTCCTGCTCGACGACGTGCTCTCGGCCGTCGATCAGAGCACGGAGACCAAGCTGGTCCGTGCCATCCGCGACCTCGACGCCAACCCCGAGGGCGCGAGCGCATCGAGCCCGACCACGGTCATCGTCTCGCACCGCACCAGCGTGCTCGAGCACGCTGACGAGATCGTAGTTTTGGACGCTGGCCGGATCGTCGAGCGGGGCTCCCACGCGACCCTGATCGCCGCAGACGGACTCTACGCGGCCGCCCACGAACACCAGCGCGAAGGCGGCACCAAGAGCGAAGACGGGGGCCAACGTGGCTGAGACCTCCTCCCTGGTCCTCCTGCGCCAGTTTTGGACCTACCTGAGCGCGCACCGCGGGTGGCTGTTCGGCGGACTAGCGATGATCCCCGTGGTCGCGTTCACGGCCGTCGTCCGGCCGATCTTGGTCAAGCACATCGTCGACGACGCGATCGGCCCCCACGACCCGGCCCTGCTGCAAAAGCTGATGGTCCTGTTCTTCGCCGCGGTCCTGGTCGAGTTTGTGGCCACGGCCACCCAGGTCTACACGCTCCAGCGGGCCGGCCACGCCAGCATCTACGACCTGCGCCGCGGCATCTTCCGCCACATCATGAATCTGCCGGCGCGATTCTTCGACAACCATCCCCTGGGTTCGCTGCTCTCGCGCAGCACCAGCGATGTCGAAGCCCTGAGCGAGACCCTCTCCTTCGGGGTGTTCACGATCCTCTCGGACATCGTGATGATCGTCGCCATGCTCGGGACCATGATCGCGCTCAACTGGCAGCTGAGCCTGATCGTCGTGCTCATCCTGCCCCTGCTGTTCGTGCTCGTGCAGTGGTTCTCCAACATCTTGCGCAAGCTCCAGCTCGAGATCCGCCGGGCCCAGGGCATGCAGACCGGCTACCTCGCCGAGCAGCTCTCCGGTGTGTACACGGTCCAGCTCCACGGCCGCGAGGACGAGGCCACCCGCAGCTACGCGGGCCTGGGCCAGCGCTACCTGCACGCCACCAAACTCGCCAATATCTTCGACTCGCTCCTGTTCTCGATCATGGACGGGACGGCGGCATTTTGCGCGGCCCTGGTCATGTTCTTCGCCGCCCGGGCCATGCTCAGCCCCGGTGGCGCCTGGCCGCTGGCGAGCGTCATCGAGGCCGACCTGCTCACCGTCGGCCTGCTCTACGCCTTCCTCCGCTACCTCCAGCGCGTGTTCATCCCGATCCGCGAGTTTTCGAGCAAGCTCGCCACCATCCAGCGGGCAGCGGCCTCGCTCGAGCGCATCTACGCGCTCCTCGACACCCCCCCCGAGACCCGCAGCGACCCGGCCGCGCCGGGTTTTGTAGACCCGCTGGCGACCTGGCGCGGGGCCATCCGGATCCGCGATCTCCACTTTGCATACAGCGAGGACGGCCCGCCCATCCTCCGCGGTCTCGACGTCGATATCGGCGCGGGCGAGGTCGTCGCCGTGGTCGGCCGGACCGGCTCGGGCAAGACCAGCCTGGGCCGAATCTTGACCCGGATGTACACGGGCTACGAGGGCAGCGTGGAGTTTCTGCTCGCAGATGGCGAGGCGATCGAGCTGCGCGAGCTCTCGCCCGACCTGGTCCGGCGCCACCTGCTCATGGTCCACCAGGACGTGTTTTTGTTCGACGAGAGCGTGGGTTTCAACGTCGCCCTGGGCGATCCGGCGCTCGAGGCCGATCCCGGCCGGATCGACGCCGCGCTCGAGACCGTCCAAGCCGCCGAGTTCGTGGCCGAGCGCGGTGGCCTCGACGCGCCCGTGGGCGAGCGGGGCGGGAACTTCTCGGTCGGGGAGAACCAACTGTTGGCCTTCGCCCGGGTCGCCGCCCGGTCCCCGACCATGTTGATCCTCGACGAGGCCACCGCCAGCGTCGACAGCCTCACGGAGGAGCGGGTCCAGCAGGCCATCGAGCGCCTGCTGGTCGGGCGCACCGTGCTGGTGATCGCGCACCGCCTGAGCACGGTCCGGCACGCGGACAAGATCATCGTGCTCGCCAACGGTGAGATCGCCGAGTTCGGCAATCACAGCGCGCTGATCGCCAAAAATGGCGTCTACGCCCAGCTCTACAACAGCGGGCTCGAGTCCCCCAGCCCAGCGCCGCTCTAGCCGCGCTTGCGTCGGCGCTTCTTGTCGATACGGGCGGCCTCCCCCGACTCGACCAGGCCACGCAGGACCTGCTCCATCTCGCGGGCGAAGAGCAGGCGCACGGACTCGAGCCCGATCGCCCGCAGCTCCCGAAACGCGTCGCTGATCCCCCGCACCGAGTCGCCGCGACCGAAGCCGTCGCCCACATGCTGGACGAAGTAGGAGGCCAGCTCGGCCGCCGCGCGCGAGAGATGTTTCTGCAAGATCTGGGTGGCCCCGGCCGCGACCTCGAGGGCGATCCCCGCCTCGTCGAGGCGAGCGGCGACCCGCAGCAGGCCTGGACTGGGGACGAGGTAGGTGCCGTCGCTGCGCGCCTCGACCAGGCCCGCGCGGGTCAGCTCGGCCACAAAGCCCGGCCGCCGATCGCCCAGCAGGGCCTCGATGCCCCGCCGATCGAGGACCTGGGCGACGTCGTCGATCCAGGCGCTCTGGAGCTGCTCCTCGAGGCCGAGCCACTCGTCGAGCACGAGCTCGCCGGCGTCGAGTCGATCGGCGAGGTCCTTGATGGCCCGCATGCGCAGACCTCGGTCTTGGAGCTGACCGATGAGCTCGAGGCGCTCGATGTGGGCCGTCCCGTAGTAGGCGACCCGCCCGCGCTTCTCGGGCTTGGGCAGCACGCCGCTCGATTGGTAGAAGCGGATCGTCCGGCTCGGGATCCCGGTCTCGGCGGTGAGCTGATCGATGGTGAGGCTGAACTCGGGCTCGACCTCGGCCCTCGCCGCCTTGGCCTCGAGCTTGGCCTGCGCGGCGGCCTCTCGCTCCTCCAGCTTCGCCTGCTTGGCCGAGCGCTTGGCCTGCGCGGCGGCTTCTTGCTCCTCCAGCTTCGCCTGCTTGGCCGAGCGCTTGGCCTGCTTGGTGGCTTCTTGCTCCTCCAGCTTCGCCTGTTTGGCCGAGCTCTTGGCGAGCTTCGCCGCTCCCTGCTTGGCCAGCTTCGCGGCCTTGGCCGCGGCTTTCGGGTCGGGGGAGCTCATGGGGGTGGCCGTCCAGGGCCTCGCTGGTGTCAACATAGGCTACCGGGCCCCCGCTGGCGACCGCTCCGCATCCACCCGATATCGGGTTTGGTCTTCGGCTTGGTCTTCGGCTCGGTCTTTGGCTCGGTCTTCGGCCTGGGGCACGCTGAGCCTGGCGATGTGGGTCAGCGCCTCGGCCAAGGTCGCCCCCCAAGAGGCGCTGCGGTAGGTGACGCCGTGAGCCCGGGCGACCGCCTCGACCTCGGAGGCGACCTCGCGCAGCCGCTCGGGGGGCAAGCTCGGGAACAGGTGGTGTTCGATCTGGAGGTCGAGGGCCCCACACAAGACCGAGAGTCCACGCGAGACCTCGAAGTTGTTGCTGGCCTCGACCTGCATGGCGTAGCGCTCGCCCTTGGAGCGCGGCCGGGTGCCCTCGGGGTAGTGGGCCACCTCGCCGCCGACGTGGCCGCAGTAGATGGTCGCGGCCGTGTACAGGTCCCGCATGAGCTCGCTGAGGTAGTTGCCCAGCGCGACCTTGGCGAACACCAGGGGCGCGGCGGCCAGGCCCACCGGTCCAAACACGAGCACCCCCAGCGCGGCCGCGAGCCCGGGCATGAGCAGGTACTCCTTGCCGTAGTAGGGCACGAACTTGCGCAGGGCTCGACGGTAGGCGCCGCGGACCGAGGCCCGGCTGCGGTCGGGGAGAACGTCGAGTCCGCCGCCGCTGCTGCCCCAGGCATCGGCGCAGCCCGTGAAGTGAAGGTTCATCCCAAAGGTGAAGTTGGGGAACAGGACAAACAGGGCGAAGGGCAGCTGAAAGTAGTGCCGGGTGCGGTGGGGCGTGTCTGCGGTCAGGCGGATCGGGCCGAAGTGGATGTCCGGGTCCTGACCCGCGACGTTGGTGAGCCCGTGGTGGCGGCCGTTGTGACCGCGGATCCACGACGGCTCGTCGATCGGTATCTGCCAACGAAAGCGCTTGCTGTGAAAGCGGCCCGCGCCCTCGATGCGGTTGTAGGCCCCGTGCAGGACCGTGTGACCGATCTCCGTGGCCTGGAGCTGGCGGTGCAGCCACAGCGCGACCACACCGACCCCGAAACTCAGGGGCCCCGGGCTCAGGCCGATCAGGCCCCGGCCGGCGACCTCGAGGGTGCGAGAGAGCCTATCGAGGCGGCGGACACGTCGCAGATCGGTGGCCCCGACCTTGGCCGCGGCCCGCTTGCGGATGCCGTCGATGGCAGCCCCGAAGGAGCGGTATCGCTCTTCGTCCGAGCGCCACTCCCCCTCTGCGGGACGAGCTTCAGGTGCCTGTCGGTGGTCTCGGGCAGACGGGAAATCCGAAAATATCGCGAAATTCATGGTCTGAATGCCGTTTCTTGTGCCACGTCTCCGACGCCAGCACTGCAACATCAATAACCGTGACAGTGCTGACTGTCAAAGTTAAATCGCCGAGTTTAGGCCCCCTCCCCATCTGGGTCGATCCGTGAGCCAGCGCGGTGGCTCCAGGTCGCCCCGCGCCGCCCAGCGAAGAGCCCACCCACTATCCTCGCGACCCCATGAGCGAGAACCACCGCAAGGTCATCATCCTCGGCTCGGGCCCCTCGGGGTTCACCGCGGCCATCTACGCCGCCCGTTCCAACCTCTCGCCCATGATCATCACGGGGCTCGAGACCGGCGGTCAGCTCATGACCACCACCGACGTCGAGAACTACCCGGGCTACCCCGAGGGCGTGACCGGACCGAAGATGATGGAGGACCTCCAGGCCCAGGCCGAGCGCTTCGGGACCGAGATCCACTACGACATGGGGGTCGAGGTCGACCTCTCGAAGCGGCCCTTCTCCATCACGGTCGACGGTGGCGACGTGTTCACCTGTGACGCCCTGATCGTGAGCACGGGCGCGAGCGCCAAGTACCTCGGCATCCCCAGTGAGCAGCGTCTGCGCAACAAGGGCGTGACCGCCTGTGCGACCTGCGACGGCCACTTCTACAGCGGCCAGGAGGTCGCGGTGATCGGCGGCGGGGACACGGCCATGGAGGAGGCCCAGTACCTCACGCGTATGTGCTCGAAGGTCCACCTGATCCACCGGCGGGACGCGTTCCGGGCCAGCAAGATCATGCAAAAGCGGACTCTGGAGAACCCGAAGATCGAGGTCCACTGGAACAGCAGCGTGGACGAGGTCCTCGGCACGGATTCGGTCACCGGCATCCGCATCAAGAACACGGTCGACGGGAGCACGAGCGAGGTCCCGCTCACGGGCATGTTCCTGGCCATCGGCCACGTGCCCAACTCGCAGATCTTCAAGGGTGCCCTCGACATGGACGAGACCGGCTACCTGTCGGTCGTCCCCGGCACGACCAAGACCAACATCGAGGGCGTGTTTGCGGCCGGCGACGTCGCGGACAAAATGTATCGCCAAGCGGTGACCGCCGCGGGTACGGGCTGCATGGCAGCGATCGACGCGGAGCGCTGGCTCGCCGAGCAAGAGTAGGAGCGACCACCTCGCGGTCGGCGTGCGCCCCAAACGCAGGCCGCCGCGGTCTTCCAGCGTCAAAATAGCGGTGGGCGTAGGAATGCCCTACCCTGTCCAGCGATGAGTTCAGGCCTGGAAGAGTTCGGGATCGTCGACGACGACGCGCCGATCACCAAGGCGAGGGAGATGACCGGCGGCAAGATCGTCACGCTCGAGTCCAACAAGATGGACATGGAGCAGATCAAAGTGGCGCTCCAAGAGATCTCGCTGTTCTCGGGGCTGCTCCCCACCCACCTCGATCGCATCGCCAAGCTCGCCACCGAGTTCGAGTTCGAGAGAGGCGACTACGTGTTCAAGCACGGCGACGATGGCGACGGCCTCTACCTCGTGGTCAGCGGGGCGATCCGCATCTCTCGGGACATGTCGGGCATGGGCGAGGAGGCTCTCGCGGTCCTCCGGGGGGGTCAGCACTTCGGCGAGATGTCGCTGATCGACGACGACGTGCCACGCTCGGCCGACGCCAAGTGTCACGAGGCCGCGCGCCTGATCAAGCTGCCCAAGAACGACCTGCGCGACCTGATGTTCGTCGACCGAGAGCTCGCCTACGAGCTCTTGTGGCGGTTTGTGCGTGGTCTCAGCGGCCGGCTGCGCGACTCGAACGACCGCCTGATGATGCTGACCGCGACCTCCAAGTTTTGAGCCTGGGCCCGACTGGGTAGACGGTGGACAGGGCGTGAACGAAGACGTGGCCGCCAGGGCCCTGCGCATCCGACGGGTCGTCGCTCGCATCCCCAAGGGGCGCGTGGCCACCTACGGACAGGTCGCAGAGATGGCGGACCTTCCCCGGCGCGCGCGGCTCGTGGGCCGGGTCCTCTCCCAGCTCCCCCCCGGCTCGCCCCTGCCCTGGCACCGAGTCGTCGACGCCCGCGGCAAGATCAGCCTGCGCTCGACCGAGCTGGGCGACGGCGCAGGTCGACAGCGCCGCCTGCTCGAGGCCGAGGGGGTGGGTTTTCGTCCCTCTGGGCGCATCGACCTGCGTCGCTTCGGTGTCTGACGATCGAAGAGTTGGACGAACGAACAGTTCGATGTGCGTGCATTGTCGGCGCGGGCGCGCGGACACCGACGAACCGCCAAAAGCCATTGACTCCAGCCTTTTCCAGGCACTTGTGCACGGCGCGGCCCCGGAACACCACGACACAGCACGGCACAGGTGCAGGCGTAAATGACACACACACGGACCCCCGCGACCCCAACCCCACCGAATAAGCAAATCTCTCGACCTGGGCCCCCAAAACACTGTAAACACTGCGTGCCCCCCAGCCTTTGACATCAGGAGATTTTACCGTGAACACCAAGCTTTCCCATTACGCCCTCGCCCTGTTCGCCTGCATGGGCCTGTCCCTGACCGCCTGCGGTGACGACTCTGGTTCCGACACCGACTCCGACACCGCCGGAACCGGCGACACCGACTCGGGCGACACCGACTCCGACACGACCGACACCACGGACGATGGCACCGACTCGGACACCGGCACGACCGGTATGACCGAAGAGACCACCACGACCGAGGAAGAGACCGGCGGCGAGCTGCCCATGGGCGCTCCCTGTACGGCGAACCCGGAGTGTGCGTCGGGCAACTGCTACGTCGTGCCCTTCCTCGGCGGCCAGTGTGGCGAGTGTGACGAAGACGCCGACTGTGACGCCGGCGGCTGCTCACCCCCGAACCCCTTCGACACCCTCGGCTCGACCTGCAACATGGGTGAGCTCGGCGGCGGCTGTGAGAGCACCGATGTCTGCGCAGACGACCTGGTCTGCGGCAACGTCCTCGACCTGCTCGGCCTGATCCAGATCAACACCTGCGGCAACTGTGAGGACGACGGCGTCTGCACCGACGGCCAGATCTGCGCGCCGCTCGTGACCGTGTCCGAGTTCTCGGGCATCAACGACTGCATCGACCCCGGCAGCGTCGAGCAAGACGGCTTTTGCACCCTCGAGGGCAACGGCGACGACGCCTGCATGAGCGGAATCTGTTCGAGCATCGACATCATGGGCCTGGCCGAGGTCGGCGCCTGCGGTGAGTGCAACAGCGACGATGACTGCGACGGCGGCACCTGTGTCGCCGGCGAGTTCGACCTCAACGTGGGCGACCTCAGCGGTTCGACCTGCGAGTAGGCGAAAGCCGACTCGCACACCCTCTCGGGGGTGTGCGGGCCACCTGCAAAAAAGCCGGAGACCTCGGGTCTCCGGCTTTTTTGTGTCTACGGAAGACAGGG
>CAYVJQ010000027.1:9383-20455 GCA_964451725.1 uncultured Nannocystaceae bacterium
AAGAACCCGCTCAGTCCCGGTCGAAGCCGGCCATCATCGCGTCGGCCACGGCCATGCCCAGGCGTACATAGCCGCGCCTGCTGAAGTGGATGTGGTCTTTGCTGGCCATCTGCGGCCGGGCCGTGGCCCAGGTGTGCATGGAGTTGAGCCCGCCCATGAACGCGCGTGTATCCCAAAACCCGCAGCCCATTTCATAGGCGATGTCCCGCTGGGCCTCGAGGATCTCGCCCAGGCGCGGCCGAGGGACCCAGACCCCGTCCTCGACCTCACGCGGGAAGTCGCCCGGGCCGATCAGCAGACAGCTGGCATCTGGGGCCGCCTGGTGCAGGCGGCTCAGGACTTCGCGCATGTTGGCCTTGTAGTCGGCCATCGGCTGGTGCTCGTCGGTGGCCTCGTTGGTGCCATAAAACAAGGTGTAGAGGTCGGGAGCACGATGCTCGATGGCCTCGGTCCACATGGCCTGGTCCCAGGCCAACATGTTGGCGGCCCGGGTCCCGGAGATCCCCAGGGTGTCGACGACCACGCCCGGCCGATCTCGCTCCATGGTCACCCCGTGGAGCCGGACCTCGCCGTCGCCCACGGCCCGGACCTCGATCTCGTGGGCGGCCTCTACGGGCAGGGAGAAGCGGTAAAAACCGGCCCCATAACGCTCGGCGCTGGTGTCGATCTTGGCCAGGCGCTTGCCGTCGGCCCACAGAGACAAGGTCCCCCCCTCGGGCTGCTCGAGGAAGAACAGCTCGTACTGGCTGGCCAGGGCCAGGGCGTCGGCGTGGCGGGGGAGAACTTTGGTCCGGTCGCGCTTGCTGCTGGTGGCGCCGCTGGCCCCGAGCAGGCCGTAGTACCCGTCCTTGCGGGCGCTCCTGCGCTGGGCGTGCTCCGACTTCCAACCCTTGGTCTCCTCGATCGACCAGTCGGCGTAGTGGTACCAGCGGTTGACCTTGACCATGGACACGTAGCCCGTGCCGCCGTCGCCAAAGCGGGCTTGAAAGTAGGCCCGAAAGTAGCCGGGGTAGACGTCGGCCTGAGTGTGCGAGCCGCCGTAGACCAGCATGCGGACCTTGCCGTCGGGATCCCTGCCCGCCCGCAGGTCGCGGAGGGCCTGGTGGAAGTGGGCCAGGGCGGGACCATTGCGCGGATCTTCGATCGGCACGTAGAGACCCAGGGCGTTGCCGTTGGCGGTCGTGCTGCCGCCCGCACCCACGACCCCACCCTCGTGCGCACCGAATCCCGCCGACCCCGGCAGGGCCAGCAGCAGGTCGTCTTCGACGCTCCCGACCTCGCGCCTCTCCTCGACCCCGAGCTTGGGCGCGAGGGCCACACCCTGCGCGTCTTCAAACAGGGAGTCGTCCGAGAGGAAGGCTCGCTGCGCGCTGAATCGGGCGCCGAGGGCCTCGGGGGTGAACGCGGGCAGGACCTCGTCCTCGTCGCGGTCCACAGTCGCGCGCCCTCGGACCGCGGGGTCCACCGCGCGGGCTTCCGCGCTCGGAGGGATCGCCGACTCCGGAGTCGAGGGCGGCGCCTCCCCACAGGTCAAACCAACACACGCCAAGCTCAAGATCGGCAGCAGCCCCAGCAGACGAGAACCCACAAGCTGGTTTTGTCCGGGCCGCTCCGGCAAGTCAAATCTTCTCCGCTCAGCGCGGCCCCACCCGTGCCTCGCAGCCGCGGCCAGATTTTTCGAGGGTGAGGCGCTGAACCGCCGCGAGGGAGTTTGCCACAGGCAGCCAGCGCACCTTTCATGGCTGAAAACCCCCAAACCCCGCCCCTGGACTGCTACAAATGGTGGGCATGACCAAGCGACCAGCTTCCCCCCAAAACGGCGCGCGCTTCGTGCCTGCGGGGTCCGCGAGCTGGCACCAGGATTGGACCCTCGAGCACCTCGACCACCTCGACCACCTCGACCACCTCGACCACCTCGACCACCTCGACCATGCCGGCATGGGGTTGCCGCTGTGGGTCGCCGTCGCCCGCGACCCCCAGCGGCCGCAAGACCAGCTCCTGGCCGCGGTCAGCATCCGTGGAGCCGGAGTCGTCGAGGCCCAGGCCGCCCGCTGGGGTGCGACTTTGCGCGCTCCCCGGGCGGACGAAGCGAGGAGCGAGGCCGCGACCCAGCTGATCGCCTACCGAGCCGGCGAGCGCCGCGAGTTCAGTCTCCAGATCATGCTCCAGATGGAGGCGACTCACGCCAGCCCCTTCGAGCGCGCGGCCTGGGCGGCCCTGTGTACGATCCCCTTCGGCGAGACCCGCACCTACGGCCAGCAAGCCGCGATGATCGGCCGACCCTCGGCCGCCCGCGCGGTCGGCCGGGCGAACGGTCGCAACCCCATCCCGGTGGTCGTCCCCTGCCACCGCATCATCGGTGGCGACGGCAGCCTCACCGGGTTCACCGGCGGCCTGGCCATCAAGCGCTGGCTGCTCACCCACGAGGGTGTACGCCTGCCCGCTCCCGCCCGCCCCGAAGACCAGCTCGCGCTGGCCCTGTGAGCGCATGAGGAGGTCGGCTTGAACGCCCTGTTGCGTCTGCTCCACAATATCGGCGGCTTGATCATGTTCATGGGTCAGGTCGCCCGCGCGGCCGTCAGCCCGCCCTTTTACTGGCGCGAGACCCTGCAAATGATGAGCGTCCTGGCCAAGCGCTGCGTGGTCCCGGTCAGCCTCGCGGTCGCCCCGGTGGGCGCGGTGATCTCACTCCAGGGCATCTCGATCTTCAGGCTCTTCGGCGCCGAGCGCATGCTCTCGAGCTTCCTGGGCACGGCCATCTTCCGCGAGTACAGCCCGGCCCTGGCCTCGGTCATGATCGCGGCCCAAGCCGGCTCCTCGATCGCCGCGCGCATCGGGACCATGAAAGTCCGGGGCCAGATCGACGCGCTCACGGTCATGTCCGTCGACCCGGTGCGCTACGTGGTCGTCCCCGGGGTGATCGCCTGCGTGATCGTGGCGCCCCTGCTCAGCGTGCTCACCAACGTCCTCGGGATCTTCTCGGGCTGGGTGTTCGCCGTGCCCCTGGGCGGGGTCGATCACGGGGCCTTCATGGAGCACCTGACCGCCCAGATCACCCCCGCCGACCTGTGGATCGGTCTGGGCAAGTGCTCTCTCTTCGGCCTCGGCGTCGGGGTGATCGCCGGCTACCTCGGCCTCAACGTGGGCAAGGGCGCGGCCGATGTGGGCAAGGCCGCCAACGACACGGTGGTCAGCACCATCGTGCTGATCTTGTTCGTCGATTACCTGGTCAGCATGATCTTGCTGGGGGCGGGCTATTAGCTGTGGCGTCGCTGCGTAAATTCGCCGAGTTCCTCCGCTTCATGGGCCTGGCCCTGCGCATTCAGTTCACACGCTTGCCCCCCCGCGATGTGCTCGTCGACCAACTCGTCGAATCGGGCTGGGGCTCCCTGGGCCTGCTGACCATGCTCACCGTGTTCGCGGGCCTCAACCTCAGCGTCCAGAGCTACGGCTCCTTCGAGCGCTTCGGGGGCCAGGACCTCCTGGGTATGTTCGCCGGCATCGGCGGGGTCCGGGAGCTCTACCCGGTCATGGCCGCGGTCGTGTGCGGGGCCCGGATCGGCGCCAACTTGGCGGCCAGCTTGGCCAACATGCGGATCTCGGAGCAGATCGAGGCCCTCGAGGTCATGGCGGTCGATCCGCTGAGCTACCTGATCTCGCCGCGGCTGTGGGCGGTGACCATCTCCTTGCCCCTGCTGTGCGGCTACGCGAACGTCGTCGGCCTGGCCGCGAGCTACGTGGGCGCGGTCTACCAGCTCGGCCTCGACCCGGGCAGCTTCATCACCCAGGTCCAGGAGCAGGTCTCCCTCGCCGACATCGGCACGGGCCTGTTCAAGGGCCTGGTCATGGGCTGGCTGATCGCCGTGATCGCCTGCTTCCACGGCTACACCGTCGCCAAGCGCGACGGGGCCGAGGGTGTGGGCATCGCCACCAACTTGGCGATCGTCCACGGCGCGGTCATGTGCATCGTGGTCAACCTGCTGCTGTCGTGGCTGATCTACGGCTGAGCGACCCCTGACTCCCGAGCCCCTGACTCCCGAGCCCCCCCTGACTCCCCCCCTGCCCTTCCCCCCCCCGCCCTTCAGATTTCCAGATTCCCCGATTCCCAGGACCCCTTGAACCAACGCCCAAACCCAGGACCTGCCGACGACACCCCCGCCGTCGTGCTCGAGAACGTCTGCAAGTCCTTCGGCAGCAACACGGTGCTCGACGGCGTCAGCCTGACGATCCCCCGGGGCTCGATCTGCGTCATGCTCGGGCCCTCGGGCACGGGTAAATCGGTGCTCTTGCGCTGCCTCGTCGGCCTCCTGCGCCCGGACCAGGGCCGGGTCCTGGTGTTCGGAGAGGACGTCGCCGCCCTCGACGACAGCAGGGCCAGGGACCGCAGGCGCCTGTTCGCCATCCGCCGCCGCTTCGGCATGCTGTTTCAAGACGGCGCGCTCTTCGACGACATGAGCGTGTTCGACAACATCGCGTTCCCCATGCGCCTGCACACCAGCATGAGCGAGGACGAGATCCGCGAGAAGGTCCGCGATCGCCTCGCCCGCGTCGGTGTGGCCCACGCCGAGGACAAGGCCCCCGCCGAGCTCTCGGGCGGGATGCGCAAGCGTGTGGCCTTCGCCCGGGCGATCGCCATCGACCCGGACATCGTGCTCTGCGACGAGCCCTCCTCGGGCCTCGACCCGGTCATGTCCGCGACCTTGGACGAGCTCATCCTGGAGCTCCACCGGACCTTGGGCATGACCTTCATCATCATCAGTCACGACACCGCCGAGGCCCGCAAGGTCGCCCAGTACATCGGCATGCTCGCCAACGGCAAGCTCGTGACCTACGGCCCCGCCGAGCAGGTGTTCGCCGAGAACCACCCTGCGCTCGAGCAATTCTTCACCCGCGCCACCAAAGGCCCCATCAAGGTGGTCTGAGAGACTCCCGTGAATCGCAAGTACATCTTCCTTGGGGCCTTCGTGGTCATCACTTTGGGCACCCTGCTGTGGCTCGCGCAGAGCATCGGCGCGCTGGGCGGAAAGAGCGGCAAGCACTACACCGTCCACCTCGATCAGGCCGCGGGCTTGGTCGAGAACAACGCCGTCAAGGTCGCGGGCGTCAAGGTCGGCACCATCGACGAGATCTCGGTCGCCGAAGACGGCGCGGTCTTGACCTTGCTCGTCGATGAAGACGTCGAGCTCCACGAGGACGCCGTGGCCCTGGTCCGGGCCAAGAGCCTCCTGGGCGAGAAGTACCTCCAGATCGAGGCCGGCAGCGACGACGCGGCTCTGCTCGGCGAGGGCGACGAGATCATCTACACCCGCAAGACCTTCGAGGTCGACCAGGTGCTCAACGCCCTCGAGCCGATCTTGGGCGGAGAGGACTCGATCGGGGCCGCCCTCACGCCCCTGCTCGGCCGGGTCGACGGGCTGCTCGCCAAAGCCGCCGGCGACGATGGGGGCGAGCCGGTCGTCACCCGAGAGGAGATCTCGGAGACCATCGACGACGCCCGGGCCACGGTCAGCGCCGTGCGCGAGATCGCCGAGGACAACAAAGACGGCATCAAGGCGCTGATCGACAACACCAACGACCTCCTGAGCGACCCCCGGGTCGACCGCATCATCGGCAACCTCGACCGCATCACCACGACCACCGCCAACCGCCTCCCGGGCCTGCTCGACAAGGCCGACAGGACCCTCGGACGGGCCGACAGCGCCCTGGCCAAGGTCGAGCTGGCCACCGACGCCTTCACCCCCGAGCGCATGGACAAGCTCGGCGAGGTCATCGACGACGTCGCCGTGACCACCCGCAACCTCAGGGGCATCACCGACGATCTCAAGGATGTCGGCAAGGACGTCGGGCCGATGATCACCAACCTCTCGCGCCTCGCCGAGCGGGCCGCGGGCATCGACGAGCTCACGGTCCGCAAGTTCCTCCAAGAGGAGGGCGTCCTGGTCCGGATCGGCGGGGGGAAACGCAAAAATGCGACTGAGCGCATCAAAGAGCTCCGAGACTGAGTCTGAGTCTGAGTCTCCGGGGTCGGGGGGGGTCTCAGGGACCTCGTCCCTGGGGGGTCAGGGACCTCGTCGGGCCCGAGCGATGAACCGGCGGGCGCCTCCGCGCAGGCGCTGGCCCTGGCGCTGATTGAAGACCGGACGGGGGCCCCGCCGACACGAACACATCAGGTTGTCCGTGGCCTTGTCGTGGGCCAGCCCAAAGGCGTGCCCGAGCTCGTGGACCAGGGTGGTCGAGGGCGCATTCTGAGCCACGGCGAGATACTCGCGGGCCCGGAGCTCGCGGGCGACGCCGTGGTAGCGCCAGTGCACCCCGCTCACCCGCCTGTCGCCCTTGCGAGGGTTGGTCAGCTCGACCCGGTCGACATAAAAAATGTGCACGCTGCCGTCGCGCTCGGCCGCCCGGGCCAGCTCGAATCGCTGGCGGGTGGTCTCAATGCGCGGATCTCCCTGCAGCGGCACGATCGCGCGAATATAGACATGGATCTCGGAGCCGGCGAGCTCCCGGTTGGCGCGCCGCACCGCCGCCAAGATCTGGCCCTCGCTGACCACCGATCGCCCGTCCTCGCTGGCCACATGGATGGTCAGAGGCACCCGGATCACGGCCGGCCTGGCGCTTCGACGGGCGGCGTAGACCGACGAGGGCGCACACGTCAGCCCCACCACACCGCCCAAGAGCAGGGTGATCCAAAGTGTTGCCATTCGTCTTGCTGCTGCTCGTGTCGTTGCTTGTTTGTGTCGTCTGCTGCGCGACCGCCCCACCGCTGACCTCCGAATTCAGTGTGTGAGCTTCCCGATGATCCGCAAGCGAGGGCCCACATTCACACCAGGCCGAGCTGAGAGGAATCCGCCTCGAAGTGCTACATTCCGCGCATGTTCCAGTTTGGAGCCGTCGCCGCAGCAACCCCCGACTTCATCCCCGAGACCGACGCGCGCGAGTGGGTCGAGAGCGCCCTGGGAACCCTGACCGGTGTGCTCGGCCCGGCCGCCCAGACCCCCCACCTGCTCACCGACCTCGGCGGCCTCGGCCTCGGTCGTGCAGCCGCGCCCTCGGACCTCGACTCCCTCTTCGACATGATCTGCGGGGTCCAAGAGGTGATCGGTCAGTCCGAACTCGAGCTCACCGTGCTCGAGATCGAGGGCGGCGGTGGACCCCGGGTGCCGCCCGCCTACAGCGACCTCGGCGACCCGAGCGGGAAGCTCCTCCACACCCTGCACGGCAACGACGAGTACCTCGTCATGTTCACGCCCGCCGTCTTCAAGGTCCAAGAGCTGCTCATGGCCAGCGTCGCCCGGGAGCTCGGTCGCCTGGCCCTCGACCAGGCCGGCCTGCGCCCGAATTTCGACGATCCGGCGAGCCTGCGCGAGTGGGACGGGCAGGCCGAGATCGCGGCGATCATGCTCGGCATGGGGGTGTGGGTGGTCAACGGCGCCTACGTCTACGAGAGCGGTTGTTGTGGGGGCGGCTGCGGCATCGATCTCCGCAGCATCCGCGCCGGCCTGTCCCTGCCCGAGGCCGCCTACGCGCTGGCCCTCGACAGCCAGCGCAAGGGCCTGCGCCGTCGCCAGGTGGTCAAACACCTCTCGCTGACCCAAAAGACGGCGACCAAGAAGTGTTGGGGCCACATCGGAACGAGCACACCGGCGGCGTTGGCCGCGGCCCCGACGATCTCTGGTGAGCTCGCCTGAGCGGGCCTCGACTTCAGGTGTGCGCCGAGCGCACGGCTCGGGTTCGGGCCGGCTCCCCGCTCGGGGCCGGCTCGGGTTCGGGCCAGCTCGGGTTCAGCCCTGGTCTATCTTGCCCAAGACCTCGGACATCTGGCTGAGGTCCTGGTCGCCGGGGGCGTACTCGAGCGCCTCCCCGATGAGCGCCAGCGCGTCGAGGACAGCGCCGTAGTTCTCGACCACGCCGTCGTCGGCGTCCCGGTAGGCGACGATGGCGGCGGTATAGGCCAGGACCGCGGCACCCTTGCGGATCTCGGGTGAGCCTTCGGAGCCCTCGCTGAGCTCGGACACGGGCAGCTCCCAGACCAGGAGCTGGCCCTGGTCCGCCTTGATCTGGCGCCAGTCGAGCTCGACTCGGATCACCGCCTCGGGGTCGAGTTCACCGCAGCGCTCGAGGTGATGGTGAAAGACCAGCGATGAGTTGGGCCCGAGCGTGGCCTGGTGAGGCCCGTCGACGGTGTCGCCTCCAAAGGTCGGGTCGCGCTCGCTGACCGCCAACCCGGGCGGCAAGATCAGGCGCATCTCGACGTCGGCGCCCATGGCCACCACGTGATCGGTGAACCCGTTGTAGAGCTCCTGCCAGACGATCTCCGGGTCACGGGCAAACAGCGCCGAGCCACGTCCGACCCGCGCGAGCCGGCGCATACCCGCCTCGACGTAGAGCCCTGGAGCGCCGAGCCCAAAGCTGATCAGGTAGCGGCCGTCGACGGCCTCCGCGTCGATCCAGTCGAGCAGCTCCGGCGGCGCGGTAAAGTGGCCACCGCTGAGCAGCAAGACCCGGCCCTGGGCCGCCCCCTCACCCTCGTCCTGCAGGAGGTCGTAGGCGGTCTCGAGGGCCTTGGGCACGTCGGCGAAGCTCTCCCCCCCGACCCCCTCCAACACGCCGCTGAGGGGATAGAGCTCGAGCACGGCGTCACTGTCGAGGGCCAGCCCCTCGTAGATCACCAAGGGCTCCTCGAGGGCCGCGATCAAGCTGACCCGATCGCCGACACGCAGCGAGGACTCGAGGGCGAGCAGCGCCTCCTCGGCGAGCGCCAGACCGCCCGCTTCCATGTCCGGACCCATGTCGACGACGATCGAGAGGTCGACCGGTGGACGCTGCTGCGGGCTCAAGGCCGGGCCGCGGACCGCGTACTGCAGGCGGTAGCGCTCGGGCCCACCGGCGTTGGCGTTGGGGTTGGGATCGGCCGGCCGCCACAGCTCCCCGACCACGTCGGGGAGCTCCAGGGCGGAGCCGTAGCCAAACTCGACATGGTTGAGGAAGGGCTGGGGGGAGAGCGGAATCTTGGGCACCAAGCCGACGCCCTGCTCTCCGGCGAGCACCCACTCTCGGACCAGCGCGGGCGCGACCTCGCTGTTGACCTCACCCAGATCGAGGTCGAGCTCCTGACCGAAGCCCGGGTCGCAGGCCTGGGCCGAGGAGCCCGCGTCGATGGGTCCCTCGTCCTCGCTGTTTGTGTCCTCGGTCCCGGCGTCAGTCGATTCGTCGCTCTCTGAAGAGTCACCCGTGTCTTCGCTGGCCGAGTCGGAGCTCTCGCCGGACTCGTCCGTGCCCCCGTCGAAACCGCCGGTCTCTGAGCTCGATTCGTCGCCCGACGCAGCCGAATCGAGACTGCAGCCCGCAGTCCCCAGGCTCAACGCGAGAGCGACGATCAGCCACCCGGGAGTTTTCCGCGCATCGTTCATGGAAAGCTTAAGTCGACAGTCTGAAAAACCAGACGACATCTGCGTATCACGCGTCTGCGACCCCGACAAATACCCACAGACGACGATTTTACACGACATCTGTGTCACGTCTGTGAGTGCCGATCTGTGGTCTTTGGCCCGATCTCCCGGCGTCCCTGACACAGATGTCAGAGTGATGTTTTATTGCCTACAGGAGCCCCCATACCCACCTCAGTCGGGTCGGCGCCTGTGGCGGTGAACAGGCGGACCAAACTCGTACGAACCCACTGTGGGTGATCGTAGTCAGAGGCATCACTCACCAGACGGGGAGCGACGATCCGCGCGACCACGTGATCACGCGGGTCGTGGGCTTCGGGTGGTCGCTCGACCAGGTGCACACGCAGTGCGCTGCATTCGGTGCATTCGGCCAATTTCCGGGCTCCGGCGTAGCTGTTCTCGATGTCGGCGCGGGTGACCTCGACCGTCTCTGGGACCTCGACCGCGAACCCCGAGCTGTCGACCTCGGCCTGCTCGACCAGGCTCAGGGCCAGGCCAGCGATCAGATCGCTGGCCTGTTGCAACATCTCGGGATCCGGGTCGAGGCCGACGAGCTCGAGGTCGACGACCCCGAATCGACGCATGCCCCGGGTCGCCAGGCGCAGGCCCCCGTCCCGGTCCGGATCGGGGAACGGAACGATCGCTATCTGGTCGGCCACGTTGCCCGCCAAGGCCCGCAGTTTGCGGTTGTCGAAGGCCTCGACATCGAAAATCTCGAGCGTGTCCGGGTCGTGGATCAGCGCGTTTTTGTGGGCGGCCACCAGGCGGACCAGCGTCTGGTGCAGGCGCAGGCCCCGGACGCCGTGTTGGTTGCGGTAGTCGGCGCGCAGGAGCAGGGCCCAGCCCCGACCGGGGAGGGAGTCGCGCTGCGCCTGGCTCAGGGCTCGCGTCAACACCGGGTCGGCGTAGACCTCGCTGGAGATCAGGGCGTCCCTGCCGACGCCGAGGCGCAGGACCTCGATGTGCAGGCCGATCAAGTCGAAGATCCGGGCCCGCTCGCGCTTGGGATCGATGGGTGGAATCCCGAGCTCGCCCGCGTCACCGAGCTCGCCCGTGTCGCTGTCGAACTCGCCGTCCAAGCTCGGCGCCATCAAGGTCCCTGCGTCGGTGGTGTGGGGCTCGGTGGCGATCAGCGTGAGCAGGAGATCGATCTCCCCGTCGTGGCGCCGGTCGGGGAAACTCTGCTCGACCAGGCCCGCCAAGAACGCCCGAGTGGGGGCCTCGGGCCGCTCCTCGCTGGCTGGGAGCAGGAGCAGGTAGCCCATGCTCGTGCGGTCGGCGAAGGGGATGACATGGGCGGCCTCGCCCGAGAGCGCGTCGTCCCCGTCTTCGAACTCTTCACCGTCTTCGAACGCTTCACCGTCGGCTCCCTCCCCACCCGAGCGAGCGTCGTCTGCTTCTTCGGCTTTGGCTTTGGCCGGCGTCCTCGATCCAGCCTCGGTCGCGCGGACCTCCGACCCGGGATCCTGTGTGCACGCGGGTCCGAACACCCCCAAACCCAGAACCAAACCCAGAACCAGGCCCAGGCCCAAGCCCGAGCCCGAGCCCGAGCCCAGTCCCCCGAGCCCAGTCCCGCTCCGAGCTCCTCGACCTCGCCTCACGCCTCCGACCCCCAGCGCAGCAACA
>CAYVJQ010000027.1:20555-31618 GCA_964451725.1 uncultured Nannocystaceae bacterium
CCCGCTCCGAGCTCCTCGACCTCGCCTCACGCCTCCGACCCCCAGCGCAGCAACAGCTCCGCGACCCGGGAGGGATCGACGTTGCCGCCGGTCAGCATCACGCCCACACGCAGCGGACGGTCGACGACCCCCAGTCGATCGCGCAGGGCCGCGGCCTCGCGCAGGGCCGCGGCGACCCCCGCCGCCCCCGAGGGCTCGAGGCCGAGCTTGGCCCGCACCAAGACCTGGACCAAGGCGCGGCCGAGTTCATCGTCGTCGACCCGAAAGCTCCCGGCCACGTCCCGGCGCGCGATCTCGAAATTGAGGGCGCCCACACGCACGGGCTTGAGACCGTCGGCCAAAGTCGGCCCGGGCTCGACCGCCACCCGCTGCCCGGCCTCGAGGCTCGCGGCCATGGCGTCGCAGCCCCATGGCTCGACCGAAAAGATCGCCGGCGCCGCCGAGCCCAAGCCCCGACACGCGAGGCAGGCCCCGGCCAGCACCCCGCCCCCTCCCACAGGCACGATCAGGGCGTCTAGAGCCCCAGACCCAGACCCAGACCCACGGCTGCTGGCCAACAGCTCGGCGGTCGCCGTGCCCTGACCACACACGATGTCCGGGTGGTCGAAGGGCTGGATCAGCGCGGCCCCGGTCTCGGCCACGATCGCCTCGGCGGCGAGCCTGCGCTGGTCGGAGGTCGTGCCGGCAAACACGACCTCGGCCCCGAGCTCCCGGACCACCGCGAGCTTGACCGCCGGCGCGTCCACGGGCATGGCGATGGTCGCCCGGACCCCGAACTCCAGGGCCGCGAGGGCCACGGCCTGAGCGTGGTTGCCCGAGCTGAAGGTCACGACCCCCCTGGCTCGAGCCGCGGGCTCGAGTCGACCGACAGCGTGCATCGCACCGCGGGCCTTGAACGCCCCGATCCGCTGGAGGTTCTCGGCCTTGAGGAACAGCTCGACGGGCCCAGAGGCGAGGGCGTCGAGGCGGGGAGCTCTCAGGGTCGGCGTGTGGGTTACCCGACCTGCGATCCGACCGGCGGCCGCGCTCACGTCGGCGGTACCGAGGCGCTGGGCCCAGGCGGCGGCGTCCTCAGGGCGGTATTCGGCGCTCATCGCTTCGAAGTGTACGGCTTTGGTGGGCGCTCCGGGCGACCGCGGGCCGCCCTGAAATTGCCTACACTGCGCGCCCGAATGTCCGAGCGAAGCCAGCGCATGGCCGAGGCGTTGAGCCGCGTGAGTCCCCGGATGTGGACCCTGCTGCTCGGGCTGACCCTGGTCACCCTCTACTCGATCTCGATCGGCACCTGCGGACCGTGGGACCCCTGGGAGACCCACTACGGCGAGGTCGCCCGCAACATCGTCGCCCGCCACGACCTCATGGACCTGTGGTGGCGACCCGGCTACGGCCCCCAGGGCAAGCGCGAGGGCGTGTTCGCCAGCAAACATGCGCTCCCATTTTGGTGCATGGCCCTGAGCTTCAAGATCTTCGGTGTGGGCACGGGCGCCGCCGACGAAATGGTCCGCTCGCCGATCCCCGAGATCGCCCTGCGCCTGCCCAGCATGATCGCCGGCCTGGGCACGGTCGCCCTGCTCGGCTGGTGTGTGGGTCGGCTGGTCGATTGGCGCGCCGGTCTGCTGACCGCGGCGGTGCTCGGGACCATGCCCCAGTTCGCCATCCTCACCCGCCAGGCGGTCACCGACATGTTCTTGGTCGCCCCCGTGTGCCTGGCTATGGTCGCCTGGGCCATGGCCTGGCTCGAGCCGGAGCGGGCGCTCGAGACCAAGGGCCGGGGCCTCTACGAGGTCCCCTGGGACCGGGCGTTTTGGGGCTTCTTGGCCCTGTTTGTGCTCGCCGCGGTCGTGCCCTTGGCGGCCCTGCACCTGCACGTCACCGACGCCGACACCATCGAGCGCGTGACCCGGTGGAAACGCAAGACCACCGCGACGGTCGACGATCTGCACACGATCTCGCGCCACCTGCTGGTGTACTGGGCGGCGGTCGTCGTCGTGTTGCTGCGCGCGCTGCGTTGGCGACGGCGCAGCCAGGCTTGGATGGGTGTGGTCTACATCGCCGGCGGGCTCTCGCTCATGGGCAAGGGCATGATCGGCCCGGGCATCATCGGCCTGCTGATCTTGGTGCACATGGTGGTGACCAGCCGCCTGAAGCTGCTGTGGACCATGCGCTGCGAGCTCGCAATCGGCGTGGTCTTGTTCGCGCTGACCTGCTTTCCCTGGCACCACGCCATGGCCATCTTCCGGGGCGAACGCTGGGTCAACGAGCTGATCGTGGTCAACAACCTGGCCCGCTTCGCCTCGGGCGAGCAGGACCAGGCCGTGGGCGGGTTCGCGTTTTACCTGCGGACCTTGGGCCTCGCCGCCCTGCCCTGGGCGGCCGTGGTCCCGCCTGCGCTGTGGGCCGCGGTGGTCGCGTTTCGACGCGCCTCCGACCGGCCTGGTCGGTCGAGTCAGTCTGAACAGGCGAGTCAGGCGAGTCAGGCCCCCGGCGTCGCCCTCGACGCGAGCGGGTGTCCCCTCGACGCGAGCGGCTCCCTGCACCGCTTCGCCCTGCTGTGGTTCGTGGTCAGCTTTGGGCTGATCACCTACAGCGTCACCAAGTACTACCACTACCTGCTCCCCTGCCTGCCGCCCTTGGCGGTGCTGATCGGTATCTGGATGCACAGGCTGATCGCCGCCCGCGAGCAACCCGAGCCCGGCGCAGTTCAGGCAGATCAGGCAGGTCAGGCAGATCAGGCAGGTCAGGCAGATCGCCCGCGCGAGCTGCCCACGGCCGCCGTGTTGGCCTGCGCCCTCGGAGGCTGCGCGATCATCTTCATGGTCGTGCGCGCGACCCTCGACGAGCCGGCCTGGATCGCCCACCTGAGCACCTATCTGTACACGGGGATGTGGCGCCAGGGTGCGGCCTCGGTCGACCGCCTGGCCTGGTGTGTCGCTCCCTTCGGCCTCGCCCTGCTCGCCTGGGTCGCCCGCCGCAACAAGCTCGCGGTCGCCGGCATGGTGCTCTCGGGCCTGCTCACGACCGGGTGGGTGATCGACGACTACCTACCCGCGACCAGCGAAAATTGGTCGCAGCGCAACGCCATGCGCGTCTATTACGACAACGCCGAAGAGGGCGACAAGCTGCTCAGCTGGTGGTTCTACTACCGCGGCGAGACCTACTTCGCCAAGCGCCGGATCTGGGTGTCCATGGAGCCCAACCGCGAGGCCCTGCACACCTTCATCGACGAGCACCGGGACCAGGGGGTGACCTTTTGGGTGATGACCACGGTCCGCCACGCCGACCGGGCCAAGTCTCACTTTCCCCCGGACATGCGCCGCAACATCGAGGTCATGTACGAGAACTTCCACTACGCCCTGCTGCGTGTGCCCGTGCCCTGAATGGCGAGGGAATGGCGGGGCAGTGGCGAGGGCCGCCGCCGCGTGGTCTATTGACGGCGTGTCGCTCCCCCGCCTCCGCTCCAGTTTCATGTCCAGTTTCATGTCCGGGTTCGTGATCGGGTTCGGGTCATGCTGATCGTCGCCGGGACGCCGCGCTCGGGCACCTCCATGTGGATGCAGATCCTGGTCGCGGCCGGCTTCGAGGCGATCGGCGAGCCGTTCCCGGGCGACTGGCGGGCGCTCCTGTCCGAGGCCAACCCCGACGGATTCTGGGAGTCCCAGCTTCTCGGCGGCGTCTACTACCGGACCAACCCGCACCCGATCACGGGCGCGTTTTTGTTCCCGGAGCAGACCACTTTTCACGCGGTCAAGATCATGATCCCGGGGCTCGTGCGCAGCGACATCGCCTACCTCGATCGGGTCATCGGGACCGTCCGAGAGTGGCGGCAATTTTGCGCCTCGCGCCTGCGCCTGCGGGCCCTGTACCGAAACGCCACCGGGCTCGAGCCCCAGGACGACCTGTTCCGAAACCAGCTGGCTCCTGCCCTCGAGTGGTGGGTCGACAACTTCGCGCTCCTGCGCGACGTCGCAACCCGGCGCTACGCGGCCCACGTGTGCTCCTACCAGTCCCTGCTCGACGACCCGGAGCGGGCCATCGACGAGGTCCTGCGCTGGCTCGGGCGCGGCGACCGAGAGCGGGCCATCGCCGCGGTTCGACCCCAGCGCCAGACCCAGCGCGCCGAGGTCCCGACTCCGGATCTCGAGCCCGAGTTCGTTCAGACCTTCGACGACCTCTACGCCCTGATCCACGAGGGTCGGCCGCTGAGCGCCGCGTTCCTGGCCAAGCTCAACGAGACCGACCGTGCCCTGCGGCCGCGCCTGTTGGCCCACGAGGCCCACGCCCGGATCGCCGCCACCCGCTCACTCCTGGACGCGGAGCCGGCTGCTCCCGAATCCGGGCCAGAACCCACGCCAGACCCCCGCCAGCCCCCCCGGCCCGCGGGCAATTGAACCGATCCGGCTCGGGGTAGACTAACCCGAGGTCCGCCATGCCGCTCGCCACGAGTTCCCCGCAGCCCCCCCTCGACGTCCTCACCCTGCGGTGCCGGGACGCCGAGTGGCTCGACCGGCCGGCGACCGTCGGCGCCTTCCGCCGGGCTCTCCCCCGCAACGACACCCGGCTGAGCAGGCACAAGTTCGCGCCTCTGGTCGAGGTCCTGACCGCAGACGCCATCGCCCGGATCCACTTTGGGCTCCAGCGCGAGGTCCACGGCCACAGCTTCCTCAGCTGTGAGACCGCCCGCTTCGAGATCCCCCGGGCCGAGCCCCGCCTCGACGCCCGAGTGAGCGACTGGCACATCCGCGCTGAACTTCAGGGGGAGCTGCTCCAGCACGACGGCCACTCGGGTCTGCGGGCGGCCTCCCTGCGCATTCAGAAGCGATTGGTCGCGGTCGCCGGCGCCCTGCCCCTGCTGCTCTCGCCGGCCCTGGCCCACGCGGGCGAGGGCGCCCTGCAGGCGGGCCAGACCCGCACCGACAGCGACGCCGACGGTACAGACGCCCCCGCACCTACGAGCGCCCCGACACCCGCCCGTCCCGACACCCAGGTCGACCCCGCGCCCGAGCTCATCGCCCCGCCGCCCCAGGTCGTCGCCCCGCCACCTCGGGTCGTCGCCCCTCCGCCCCGGGTCGTCGCCCCTCCGGCCCAGCTCGACCAGACCACCCTCTCGCTCGCCGGCGAGAACATCTGGACCGGGCTCGCGGGCAAGCGCGTGACCTTGACGATGAAAAACGGCCAGAGTCTCGCGGTCCTCATCGTCGCCCAGTCCGGCCCCAACCTGGCGGTCGCCCGGGCCAGCGACGGGGCCGTGGTCTCGGTGCCCAAGGCGGACATCGCCGGGGTCCAGATGCGGGCCGAAGCCCAGGTGGGCTTGGGCGCCGCCGCTCTCGCCATCGAGCCCCGGACCCACCAAGACGGCTCGCGCCTGGTCGCCGGTGGCTACACCATGCTCGCCCTCGGTGGTGTGGCGACCCTCGCCGGCACGCTCATACTGGCGATCTCGCCCTACTACCTCCACATCTCCCTGCCCCTCTTGATCCCGGGCCTCGCGGTCGTCGGCGGGAGCGTCTCCCTGCTGCGGGCCGCCAAAAGGAAACGCCGGGCCTACAACCGATCTTGGGGCCTACCCGAGATGGCCCACATCCAGCTCACCCCGACCCTCCACGCGGGCCGCAACGGCGGCCAGGCGGGCCTCGTGCTCCGGTTTTGATTGCGAGACCACCATGCCCCTCCCCCCCACCTCCGCCCGCCCCGTGCTCCCCGCCCTCGACCTCCGCTGCCGCGACGCCGAGTGGGTCGACCGCGCCCAGACCCTGCGCGAGTTCGCCGGGCTCAGCAAATCTTCCCGTGCACACCGGAGCGCCGGGTTGGTCGAGCTCCTGCTCGCCGACGTCGCCGCCCGGGAGCACTTCGGCCTCGAGACCCTGGCCCGCGAGCGCCCCGTGCTCAGCTGCGAGCTCCCGCGCAGGGGCATCCCCACGGCGCCCTGGGATCCCACCCGTCCCCTGATCCAGGACTGGCGGATCCAGGCCGAGCTCGCCAGTGAGCTGCTTCCCTTCGAGCAGGTCAGTCAGGTCAGTCAGGTCAGTCAGGTCAGTCAGGTCAGTCAGGTCAGTCAGGTCAGTCAGGTCGGCCGCGACTCCAGCCCTGTGCGCCGCGTGCTGATCGCGGCCGCCGGGGCCCTGCCTCTGCTCTTGAGCCCCGCGTTTGCACAGGCCGCCCCACCCGAGACGGCCGCCGCGATGACCACCGGGGCCACCGCGACACCCCCCTCGTTGCCGAGCGACCCCAATCCCGCACCCGCGCCGACCCCCGGACCGGCCACCGGACCGACCATCGCTCCCTCGATCACCCCCGGCGAAGCGGGGACCCCCGCGGCCCCGCCCCCACCTCGGGTCGACGATGACCTGGCCCTGACCGGCACCCGGCTGTGGGCGGGCCTCATCGACAGCCCCGTCAGTCTGACCATGCGCAGCGGGCAGAGCCTCGCGGGCGTGCTCGTCGCCCAGTCCGCGGGCGAGCTGGCGATCGCACGCAGCGACGACGGCAACCTCGTGTCTGTCCCCAAGGCCGAGATCGCCGGGGTCCGCGTCCAGCTCAGCGCCCTGGCCGACCGCGGGACACCGATGGGCGTCGGCCCGATCGCCGAGCGCCCCACCCGAGATGGCCGCGGACTCTACGGCGGCGGCATCGGCCTGGTGACCACCGGGGCCATCTTGACCCTCGCCGGGGCGGTCATGTTCTCGAACTACCCCTCGGGCCTGCATATCAGCATGCCCCTGCTGATTCCTGGGCTGCTCGGCCTCGCCGGGGGCTCGACCATGATTGTCTTCGGCAAGAAGCGGCGCACGGCCTTCCGCGCGGCCTGGGGCCTGCCCAACAGGGGCCGGCTCCAGGTCACCCCGACCTTCGGCGCGGGCCGAGACGGCGGCCGAGCGGGCCTCGTGCTCCGGTTCTAGATCTAGTTTCTAAATCTGGGTTCCAGAACAAACTCGGGTTCCAGAACAAACTCGGGTTCCAGAACAAACTCGGGTTCCAGAACAAACTCGGAACGGGGCCGCCCGCGGGGTCATCGAGGTCGGCGCCTCGATGACCTGCGCCTCCGGTCATTCAGTGCTGAGAGACGGCGGCTTCGACCACGTCACGCATGCGCGTCGGAGGCCGCCCCAACAGTCGCTCGAGCGTCGGGTCGAGCGCTGAAAACTCGCCCTTGCGACTGGCGGCGTAGAAGCCCAGGACGATCTCGACCGCCGTCGCGGGGACGCCTCGACCCACGAGCCGACCGCGCAGCGCGTCGTCCTCGAGCAGCGTCCGGACCACGGGATCGCTGAGCAAGTCGGACGCGATCACGGCGAAGTCGGCGAGGTCCAGGGCCTCCGGACCGGTCAACGGTGGCGTCGGGCCATCGAAGGTGTGTTCGCCGGCCAAAATGATCGCAGCGGCCTCGGCCAGGTCGGCGTGGGCGGTCCATGACACCTTCCCGTCGGCGGGCGCGGCGAGGACCCCCGTCTCGAGTGCGTCACCCACAAACGCGAGCCCGCTCGATGCATAGAACCCGTTGCGAAGCGCCGTCCATCGCAGTCCCGACTCCCGGAGCATCTGCTCCGTCGCATGGTGGTCGCGCATGGGCGGGAAGGCCGAGTGCTCGCTCGCCCCCATATGACTGGTGTAGAGGACCCGCTGGGCCCCCACTCGGCGGGCCGCCTCGATCGCCGCCCGATGCTGCGCCAAGGGATCCCCGCCGTAGCTCTGGGCGTTGGACGAGACGATGAGCAGCTGCGTCGCCCCCTCGAAGGCGTGCAGCAAACTGTCGCTATCGTCGAAGTCCCCACGCCGGACACGGACGCCCCCTGCGCTCAGGTCGGCAGCCCGGTCGGGTTCACGACAACTGACCCCGACCCGACTTGCGGGCACACGTTCGACGAGCTTCTCGACGATCGCGTGCCCTAGTTTTCCGGTGGCTCCTGTAACGATGATCATACAAGTTTTTTCGATGAAAACGAATTCTAGTTATCAATGATAACCGCTGCCAACATAGCGGGAGTATCGGTGATGTCAACATTTACGTATCGTCGGAATTCTTGGGCTAGGCTGCACCGATGGGCGACACGCCTTCGATCGCCGACGACCCCGACACCCGCGGCGACATGCGCGCGCGCATCGTGGAGGCCGCCGCCGACTTGATCGCCAGGGGGGGTCGGGACGCCGCGACCACCCGCGCCGTCTCTGCCGCGGCGGGCGTCCAGCCACCGACGATCTACCGCCTCTTCGGCGACAAGCGTGGACTCCTCGACGCCGTCGCCCAGCACGGCATCGCCACCTATGTGGCAGAGAAAGCCGCGCGCGAGCCCCATCCCGACCCGGTTGAAGACCTGCGGGAAGGCTGGGACACATACGCGAGCTTTGGCCTCGCCCACCCCGACCTGTTCATGATCATGAGTTGCGACCCGCAGGCCCATCTCACCTCGCCGGCGACCGCAGCAGGAGAAGAAGTCTTGCGCACGCGGGTTCGCAGGATCGCGCAAGCCGGACGCCTCAAGGTCAGTGAAGCGCGCGCGGTGGCCTTGATTCAGGCCGCCGGCGCAGGGACGGTGCTCACCCTGCTGCGCCAGCCGGAGGCCACGCGCGACCTCGAACAGTCGGCCTTCGCTCGCGAGGCGGTCCTCGCTGCGATCACCGACGAAGCGGTGACTCTGGACGACCTCCAGCCCCGCCGCAGCGCGGCCGCCCTCTCGGCCAGCCTGGATCAGACCGCCGTGCTCACCGATGGAGAGCGACATCTTCTCGCCGAGCTGTTGGAGCGCATCGCCGACGGCGGGACCTGATCTGGGCCGCTCACGGGGTCATCGAGGTCAGCGCCTCGAGGACCCGCTCCAGCCGGACGCCCCGGCTGGCCTTGAACAACACGGCGCCCGGGTGCCCGGGGTCCAGCCGCCCGCGCACCCAGCTCGCCGCCTCGGCCACCGCCTCGACCTCGCAGGCCACGGCGGCCACGCCCCGAGCCCGGGCCGCCTCGGCGATCACGGCCCCGAGCGGCCCGACCCCCAACACCCCATCGAGGCCCAGGTCGGCCGCGTGGACCCCGAGCGCGGCGTGCAGCAAGAGTGTATTGGGGCCGAGCTCGAGCATGTCGCCGAGCACGGCGATCAGGGGGCCGGACCGGGCCTCCCGAAGCAGCGCCAAGCTGTCGAGAGCCGCGACCATCGAGCCCGGGTTGGCGTTGTAGCAGTCGGCGATCAGGGCGTGTGGACCCCAGGCGCGCAGCCGGCCGCGGTCGCCCACGGGCTCGACCTGCGCCAGAGCCTCGACCACCGCCGGCAGGGGGATGCCCAGGTGCATAGCGACCGCGAGCGCGGCCGCGGCGTTGCGGGCGTTGTGGGCTCCAAACGCCCGGACTCGGATCTCGACTCGCTGCTCGCCGACCCGCAGCCGGGCCCAGGTCCGCTCGCCCACGGACACCGCCTCGATCTCCACATCGAGGGGCCCGCCGACCGCCGCATCCGCGCGACCGAAACGCAGCACGGTCACCCCGCGCTCGGGCCCCGGCAGGTGCGGCACCAAGCTGGGCTCGTCACCGGGCACGACCAACAAGGGCCGACGCGGGGCCCCGTCGGCCCCGGGCCCGGCGCGCAGGTGGGCGATGGGCTCGGCCTCGGCAGCGGCGATCGCCTCGAGCGTGCCCATGAACTCCAGGTGCTCCAGGGCGATCGAGGTGATCACGTGGACCGAGGGCCTCGCCACCGAGGCGAGATGGTCGTTCTCTCCAGGTGCGCTCATGCCCAGCTCGAGCACGGCCGCGTCCGGGATCTCAGGGCCGTCGACCAGGGTCAGGGGCAGGCCCAGGTGATTGTTGAGGTTGCCCTGTGTACACAGCACCCGCTCGAAGCGCGTGCCCATGGCGGCCTCGATATAGGCCCGCGTGGTGGTCTTCCCGTTGCTCCCGGTGATCGCCACGACCGGACCCTCGATCTGTGCTCGCGCGTCACGGGCGAGTGTCGTCAAGGCGACAAAGGTGTCCTCGACCTCGACGATGGTCAGGTCGCCCTCGGGCGGGGGCCGGCCGAGGGCGAGCAGGGTCGCGCTCGCGCCCCCCTCGACCGCCGCCGAGAGATACGCATGGCCGTCGCGCGCGGCCACAGGCGCCGTCAGCGGGACGAAGAGCGCGTCCTCGCGTGCTCGTCGGCTGTCGATGAAGGCCGCGGCGATCGGTCGGCTGCCTCGCCGCAAGAGACGACCGTGGGCGGCGGCGGCGAGGCTCTCGGGCGTCCAGCGCATGGTCGGGGTTATACCCCCCACCCCGATCGGGTCGGCCCGCGATCGCTCGGGCGCGGGCCTGTCCCCAATTGCCGTGCTAGGGTCTGCCCCTTAGCAATGTCGGATGTTAGAGAGAGACGGCTGAGAAGCCAGTGTCTGGTCGATAGGGGCATATTTGGGCCGACCAGACACGTACACACGCCGCTGTTTCGGCGCCCGAGTTGGATAGAATCGTGAGTATCAGAGACACCTTGTTGCTCGATCAGGGCTACCAGGCGCTGCGGGTCATTCCCTGGCAGCGGGCCATCTGCATGAGCTTCCTCGACAAGGTCGAGACCGTGGCCACCCACGCTCAGCCGATCCGCACGGTCGATCGGGACTTCCCGGCCCCCGCTGTGGTCCGCCTGCTCGGCCCCTTTCGGCCCCAGCAGTACATCGTTCGTTATTCCCGCGAGGGCGTGCACATCCGCGATCGCTACACCTGCCAGTACTGCGGCGAGCGCCCCTCCAAGCGCGAGCTGACCTTGGACCACGTGTTTCCGCGCCACCGCGGCGGCCCGACCTCCTGGGAGAACATCGTCACCGCGTGCTCGCCCTGCAACCTCCGCAAGGGCGGACGCACCCCGCCCGAGGCCAAGATGCGCCTCCACACCGAGCCCCGTCGACCCCGCTGGATGCCACCCTCGAGCGCAGCCCTGGGCCTCGAAGAGGTGCCCGAGCCCTGGCGAGACTGGCTCCCGGCGGGCGCCACCGCCTGACGACCGGAAGCCCGCCCCGTCGTTCGGGCCGAAGCCCACCCCGTCGTTCGGGCCGAAGCCCGCCCCGTCGTTCGGGCCGAAGCCCGCCCCCTCGTTCGGGCCGAAGCCCGCCCC
>CAYVJQ010000027.1:31718-42874 GCA_964451725.1 uncultured Nannocystaceae bacterium
CCGCCCCCTCGTTCGGGCCGAAGCCCGCCCCGTCGTTCGGGCCGAAGCCCGCCCCGTCGTTCGGGCCGAAGCCCGCCCCGTCGTTCGGGCCGAAGCCCGCCCCCTCGTTCGGGCCGAACTTCGCCGCCGAACAGCGCTGTCCTCCGTGACGCGACGGCCGGCTGAGTCGTCGGTTCGGAGACCGCCCCGACGGCTCAGACCCCGTGGATTGCGATCGGTCGATCGAGCGCAGCCCGGGCTCGGGCGTAGCGATCGAGGGCCCGCCGAGTGTCGTCACGCAGGGGGTTGTCGACCAGGCTGAGCGAACCCAGGGTGTCGTTGTTGAAGGCCGTCTCCGGCAGGGCCGCCAGCTCGTTGCCGTCGAGGCGCAGCCGCTCGAGGCGGGGATACTCGAACAGCCAGGCCGGGACCTGCGTGAGCGCCCCCCTGGCGAGGTCGAGGCTGCGCAGCTGGCTGAGCTCGGCGGCGCTGTCGGGCAGGCCGGTCAGGCTGCGGGTCTCGGCCACACTCAACACCCGCAGCTTGGTCAACTCCCCCAAGGTCGAGGGCAGGGTCTTCATGCGGCTGCCGTCGAGGTCGAGGCGCTCGAGCTGGGCCAGGGCCCCGAGCTGCGGCGGAAGCTCGTAGACCGGGTTGTCGGTGAGGATCAACTCCTGGAGCTGGTCGAGCGCAGCGATCGAGGGCGGCAGCGTGGCCAGGCGGTTCTCCGAGAGGTTCAGCGAGCGCAGCCGGGCGAGCCCCGACCAGGCCTTGGGCAGGTTCTCGAGCGCACAGCGGCGCAGGGTCAAGGTCCGCAGCTCGGACAGACGCAGGAGCGCCGGGGGCAGGCTCGGCAGGCGCCACCCCTGCACACCCAGCTCCTCGAGCTTGGTCAGGCCGGGCAGCAGGGCCGGCAGCTGTGTGGGTTGCTGACGACTGCTCAGGGCCTCGATCACGAGCACGCGCAGGTTCGGGAGCGCGAGCAGGCCAGCGGGGATCTGACCCAGACGATCGACGCGCAGGGTCAGGGTCTCGAGACACTCGAGCTCGCGCAGGGCCAGGGGCGCCGTATCCAGACTCGAGACCTCGATCTCGAGCTCGCGCAGCTTCTTCAATCGCGCCAGTACCGGCGGGAACGAGCCGCTGCTGCGCAGCACCAGGCGCCTCAGCGTGTCGAGATCGCCGAGCCCCTCCGGGATGTCGCTGAGCTCCCCGTCGAGCTCGAGGCTCTCGAGCCCATCCAGGCGCCCGATCCACCCGGGGAGCTCGAGCGTCCCACCGGGACAGCACACACGCAGGAACTCGAGCGCGGTCAGGGCCACCAGCTCGGTCGGGAACGCCTCCCCGGGTTCGAGCACCAGGTCGAAGGCCCGACAGGTCTCGCTCGACGCCAGCGCGGCCTGGAGGTCGTCGAACACGGTCATGGCAGCAGCTTGCCCGGGTTGAGGATACCCAGCGGATCGAAGACTCCCTTGATCGCCCGCATCATAGCGATCTCTCGGGCGCTGCGTGTGTAGGCCAGGTAGTCCCGCTTGAGCAGGCCGATGCCGTGCTCCGCCGAGACGCTGCCCCGGTGGTCCCGGACCAGGCCGTACATAGTCTCGTCGAAGCCGTGACAGCGCTCGAGGAAGCGCTCGAGGCTCATGCCCGGGGGTCGCAAGAGGTTGAGGTGCAGGTTGCCGTCACCGACGTGGCCGAAGCACAGCGCCGGGATCTCCGGGAGGGCCTCGGCCACGGCCGCGCGCCAGCGACCCACAAACCGGGCGACCTCGCGGATCGGCACCGAGACATCGGCCTTGTGGGGATCGTAGTGGTGCAGAGATTCGGAGATGTCCTCTCGCCAGGCCCACAGCTCCCGGGCTTGGGCGGCCCCGGCAGCGAGCGCCGCGTCGAGGATCAGCCCGGCCTCCATGGCCTCGCCGAGCACCGCTGTGAGGGCCTCGCGGATCCCCACTTCGATATCGCCCTGCCCGTCCAGTTCGCCCGAACCGACGCTCGGGACCTCGACCTCGACGAGGACCTGCTGCGGGCCCAGCTCCGCGAGTGGACCGGCCTGATCGACACCCCGGTGCGCGATCACCCGGTCGATGCAGCCCCGGTCGAGACACTCGAAGGCCGAGAGCGCCAGCGAGGAGGCGCGCAGGCGCTCGAACAGATCGAGCACCGCCTCGTCGCTGGGCAGGGAACACAGCGCCACCACCTGGCCCGCGGGCGGCCGGGCGAGCTTCAGGGTGAGCCCGACGATCACCCCCAATGTGCCCTCGGAGCCGATGAACAGCTGGCGCAGATCGTAGCCGGTGTTGTCCTTGACCAGCTCGCCCCCCAACACCATGCGCTCGCCGTCGGCCAGCACCACCTCGAGGCCCGCGACCCACTCGCGCGTCAGCCCATGGCGGATCACCTTCACCCCGCCGGCGTTGGTCGCCACCGAGCCGGCGATGTGGGCCGAGCCCTTGGCCGCAAAATCGATCGGGTAACTCAAGCCTTGCGCAGCTGCGGCGATCTGGACCGCCTCCACGGTCGCGCCCGCCTCGCAGCGCAGCAGGCGGCTGGCCGGGTCGACCCCATGGATTCTGTCGAGGCGGGCCAGCGACAGCACGAGCTCCCCCGCGGTCGCGGTCGCGGCCCCGGTCAGCCCCGTCCGGCCCCCCGAAGGCACGAGCCCCACCCGGTGCTCAGCGCACAGCCGGACCAGGGCCTGGACCTGCTCGACCGTCCCCGGCAGAGCGATCGCCCCAGGGGCCACCGGCCAGCCTCCACGGCAGCGATCTGTGCCGTAAAAGGCGAGATCCTCGGGGCTCTGAAGGACCTGTTCGGCGCCGATCTGGCTGCGCAGGGCGCTGAGAAAGCCAGGGTCATCGGCCCGCATGGCGGCGACGCTATGCCATCCGCCCAGGCTTGTCGCGGACGGGAGAGTTTCCAAGTGCGTAGCTCTTGTTACCTATTCTGGGGCGACCAAATGGCCGATTCGTGAGCCTGACTCGAGTACTTTCAATGTCCCCGCTCACCTGTGGATCTCAAGAAAACCTGGTGTGAACAACACCATGTTGGTTCCGTCGCCGGCCAGCGCGAAGAACTCGAGACACGGCCCGAAACCGGACGAGATGGTGATTACTAGAGGCCCTGCTTTGTGCCCGTTCAACCACGAGAAAACGCGCGCCTCGGTCGTCCGACCGAGCGCGCGCGCTCGCCTCTCAGTCTAGGTCAAACCGAGACGGTGGGCTGGGGGGCGCGCGGACGAAGCAGCTGCCGCACCATGCGAACGACCGACTTCACGACCGGGTGACCCTTGATGAAAACGACGCCTACGACGTGCTTGTCATCGCCGGAGACCAAGACGGCGTGGTCACCGACCAGCACGCGGACGGACGGCTCGCCGGCGATCTGGCGAAGCTTGACCGCTTCCATGACAATCGGGTTCCAGCGGTCATCTCCGACCCACTCCGGCTCGCCACCACCTTGGGCGGGGTCGGTAAACCAGTCGAGGACAGCCACGATGCCATCGTGGCGGAGGACGCGTTCAATCTTGCTGTTGGCCATGTATTTTCCTGCTCCGAGTTAGGGACAGGGACCTTCTACAGCGGGTTTGGCGTAGCGTCAATCGCGCGAGAAATACAGCTACCGTGTACTTTTTCGATACACATGCACACATACAGCGTTCGCGGCTTCGGCGTGATCCGAAATTGCTGAATCTGCTGCAGAATGCCACAGGGGCCGGAGTACGCGCGATTCTCGTGCCAGGGGTGCTCCCGTCCGACTGGAGTGAGCGGGTGCCTCTCCCCCCTATCCCCGGCTTGGAACTGTATTTTTCGAGCGGTTTTCATCCATATTCAGTGTGCAAAATCACCCGGGATCGGTCTCTTGCTGAGCTTCAGTTATTGGAGTTTCACGTTGATAGCGCATCCCATTCCGTACATGCGATCGGAGAGTGCGGGCTCGACTTCAGGATCACCGGGCGCGACCACAGCCGACGCGCCCGCCAAGTCGAGGTCTTCCGTGCCCAGCTCGAGCTCGCCCGACGCCGGGACCTGCCCTTGATCATCCATTGCGTGAAGGCCCACGGCCCCATGCTCGAGCTCCTGCGCGAGGCCCCGACGCCGCCCTCGGTCCTGCATGCGTTCTCGGGCAGCGCCGAGATCGGGGCCGCCCTGGTCGCCGAGGGCCACTACCTCTCGTTCGCCGCGAACGTCTGTATCCCGGGCGCGCGCAAGGTCCACACGGCCGCCCGCGCGACACCCAGGGACCGGCTCCTGATCGAGACCGACAGCCCCGACCAGAAGCCGCCGACGCGCAGCGCAGAGGGCCCCAACGAGCCTGCCTTCATCGTCGACGTCGCCCGCCGGCTGGCGGCCCTGCGGGGTGAGCCCCTCGACGAGCTGGCCGCGTTCACCATGGCCAACGCGCGGGTCGTGTTTCGTGTGCCCGAGCCGCCCCGACCCTGAGAAGCGTGAGGGCTTCGACGGCGCGAGGGAGCTCGCCGCGAGGGGGCTCGCCCGGCCGCCCGCCACCTCGCCTGGAGACCGTCGGGGTCGCCCGCGCAGGATCTTCGCCGAAGCCGTATCGAGCGCCGTGTTCAGGTGACCCTGTCGGCCGGAGCGAGTACAAACATTCCTCCGTGCCGCCCCGCCACGCCATTGGACACCGAGCACCTGGTCGGCTTGGAGCCCGCCTCGGCCCGGTCGCCCTGAGCGTGCTCATCCAGGTCTCCGGCTGCCACTGCGGGGCCGATTCCGAGGCCGACGAGGGCGCACGAGTCGATCCAATCCAAGACCTCGGGCCGCGCTCCCCCTACGGAGAGCGCGCTCCACAACCGCGGCGCACAATGGTGATCGCCCACGCCTCCATGCTCGCGGACCCGGACCTGGACCTGTCCATGGTCGAGGAGCTCGACCTCGCCATGTCGGAGCTCGATGGCCAAGAGCGACCGCTCACCCTCCCCGAGGAGCTCGGCGACTCGAGCACGGGCGGTCCAGGCGACGGTCCAGGCGGCGACCCGGGCGGCGACGGGCCCCGGGCGGGCCTCGACCCCGGCCCAGAGCCGGCCCGCCTCAACCCGCGCTGCGCGGGCCTCGACCTCCACGCCCTCGCCGAGCGGGCGCCTCGACTGACCTCGCTGCGCATCAGCGGCTGTCAGGCGGCGGTGCACGCGGGTCTGTCTGCGTTCGGGGGGCGCCTGCGCAGCCTCGAGCTGGTCGACCTCGAGCTCGACACCGTGACCGTCGCGCGCCTGTCTCAGCTCCACGGCCTCGAGTCCCTCGCCTTCACCCGGGTCAGCGCGGAGCCCGACGCCCTCAACCCCCTGGCCCGCAAGATCTCACCGCGCGCCCTGACCCTGCGCGAGCTGAGCAAGGACAGCCCCGTCAGCGAGGCGATCACGATCTTGCGCGACCTCCGGGAGCTGCGCCTCGAGGGCGCCTGGGCGGGCCACAACACCATGATCCGGGTCGGCAGGGTCCGCTCGCTGCAGTCGCTGGCGGTCATCGACACGACGATCGGAAACTTCTCGCTCCACCAGATCAAGGGCCTCGACGCGCTCCACCGTCTCGAGTGGCGCGGACCCGGCTTCAACGACACCAGCCCCCAGTACATCCGCGACCTGCCCATCGACGAGCTGGTCTGTGACTGCGCCCGGTTCGGCGATCGGGGCATCCACATGCTGCGCTACCTCGAGGGCCTCCAGGTCCTCGACCTCGAGCGCTCCGCGGTCAGCTCCGCCGGCCTCGCCGGGCTCGCCGAACTCCAGGCCCTCGAGGACATCACGATTCGCTACCGGAGCTTCGACGGAGACGCGTTCGCGGCCTTCGCCGCCCTGCCCCGGCTGCGCCGGTTGATCTTGAGCCCCGGTGAACTCAGCGACCCCGAGGCTCCAGGCCTCGGCCTGCTCGTGGGCCTGCGCGAGCTCGAGATCGGTCTCGAGGGCTTCGACGATCGAGGCGCGAGCCAACTAGCGACCTTGGTCAAGCTCGAGCGTCTCGACCTGGGCAACACGGGGATCTCCGACGAGGGCCTCGCCGCGCTCGCCGACCTCCGGGCCCTGCGTGTGCTCGAGCTCCACCACACCCGGGTCACCAAGCACGGCCTCGAACACCTCGAGGGCCTGCGCGCGCTCGAGGTCCTCGAGCTCGATCACACCGACGTCGTCGACGAGGGGGTCGCCCACCTCGCCGGGCTGCCGGCGCTCCGAGAGCTGCGCCTCGATCACACGCTGATCACCGACGCGGCCCTGCCCTACCTCCTGGGCTCGCGCGAGCTCGTCCGCCTCAACCTCGCCGCCACCGTGATCACCGCCGAGGGCGTCACCGTGCTCGAGAAGCTCCCCAAGCTCGAGTCGGTGAACCTCGCCGAGACCCGGGCCGTGGCGCCCGGAGACTGAGCCGAGAGCGGAGCCACGACCCCGGCCACGCTGCCCGGGGCCGCCAGGGCCGAAAAGGTCGTCAGGGCCGTCCAGTCAGGGCGAGATATGCCAGCGTCCGTCGGAGCCCGGCCGAAGCCTACGCCGCGCTCCGTCCAGCCAGGCGACACCTGCGACCACCGCCGTGACCATGCTCCGGCCCATCCCCAGCTCGCAGGCGATCGCCGTCGCCAGGGCGCAGCCCGTGCCCCGCGGATCGGGCCCCTCGATGACCGCCCGCTCGATGACCTGGGCGCTGCCGTCGAAGCCGACCAGACGATCCCGGATCCGATCTCGGCCCCGCCCCTGGCCCGGCTCCGGAGCGACCCGCTCGCCCTTGACCAGCACGGCCGTGTTCGGCAGGCCGAGGGCCAAGACCCGATCGACGACCGAACTCGAGCCCGCCGACAACCCCGATATCCCCGACCCGGTCAGGGCGTCGAGCTCGCTCATGTTCGGCGTCAACAGATCGACCCGATGCGCGAGCGCCAAGAGCCGCTCGGCCGACGCCCCCAAGATCCCCCCGTCGCTCGCGGCGAGCACTGGATCGAAGACCACCAGCGGTGGCCGCGATCGCGCCCGAAGCTCGCTCAAGAGCCACGCGAGGGGCTCGACCGCGGCCGGCGGCGTCATCCCGATCTTGACCGCGCGCAGCCTCGGCAACGCCGCGAGCCGCTCGAACTCCGCGCGCAGGCGAAGCGGATCGACGGGCCCGAGGATCGCCGGTCTGGCCCCCCCCTGGGCCGTCAGGGCCGTCGCCACGGCGTGGACCTCGAGCGCCCCTCCCCGCCGCGCCACCGTCCATCCGTCGCGCAACAGGCCGGCTCCACCGCTCGGGTCGAAGCCCCCGATCAACGCGATCGCGGCGCCCTGGCCCCGCTCGCGCGTGCCCGACCCTGACCCCGACAACACCGAGGTCAACGTGCCCCTGCCGAGCCCAGGTCCCCCCAGAGCACCGACGCCCGGAGGATCCGGTCCCCCGGGAGCAGCAGGTCGACGACCGCCATGTCTTCGGCCGAGACCTGGCCGACCACCGTGTAGCGGGCATCGAGGTGAGGCTGCGGGGTCTGGGTGATGAAGAACTGAGAGCCGCCCGTGTCCCTGCCCGCCAGGGCGATGCCCACGGTCCCCCGCTCGTAGCGGAGGTTCGACCACTCGCAGGGCACGAGGTAGCCGGGACCGCCGTAGCCGTCGCCACGCGGATCTCCGCCTTGAACCACAAACCCGGGGACCACCCGGTGAAAACTCAGACCATCGTAGAAGCCCTCGCTCGTGAGCGCCGCCAAATTGGCCTGGTTGATGGGCGCCGGCACACCGCTGAACACAATCGTGAACCCACCGGCGCTGGTCTCGATGCGCAGGCCCGTCGCCGGGTCGGCCGTCGCCGCATCGAGGTCGGCCTGCAGCCGGGCGCCAAACTGATTCGCCCGGCCCCCTCCCTCGGCCATGAACGCGAGCTCCCGGGCCTCGAAGCGAGCCAGGAGCAGGGGGTGCCCCAACAGCGCCTCCCGAGCCGCGCGCCGGATGGACACCGCCGGATCGCTGGCCAGCGGGATCACCGTGCGTGCGAGCCAAGGGCTCTCTCCCGACCCCGCCCCTGCCACTCCCGCCCCTGCCACCCCGGACCCAGACCCGGCCCCAGCCGCTCCGAGCTTCGGAGCCAAGGTCGCTACAGCGCTCCGGGCGAGCGCGCCCAGGGCCTCGATCGCCGCCAGGCGGGCCTCCATCGCGCCCGCGTCGAGGCGCGACTGGACCAGGTCTTCGAGCAGCTCGACCACATCCAGGTCGCGCTTGCTCGCGTCGATCGAGCGGACCGCGATCGCGGTCGCGGCTGCGGCCAAGATCCCCGGATCTTCCCGGATCAGGGCGACTCTCAGGACCGGGAGCACAGCCGCGTCGTCGACCTCCGCGAGCGCGTTGAGGGCCGGGGTCGCCCGGGCAGGATCGGGATCGCGGGCCATCGCCAGGAGCGTTGCGATCCGCCGCTGACGGACCGGGTCACCCCGGCCCAAGGTCCCCGTCTCGGCCTCTCCACCCGCCCCGATGAGCGCCCTATTCTCGTCGACGGTGGCCGTACCCAAGTTGTCCTGAGTGTGCCCCACGGCCCCGGTCGAGTGGGTCGCCCGGAGCAGGGCCTCGACCTCGAGCCCCGCGAGGTAGGCGGTGCTCAGCCCCGCTGTGGCCGCCGTGGCCGCAAGGGATGGGTCCTCTCGGCCCGAGCCCGAGCCCCGGGCGCAGCCCTCCACCAACTCGGGCCGACCGCTCCGGATCGCCTGGAGAAGCCGCAGCTCACACAGGGCGAGGGCGCAGGCGTGGCCCAGGCGCGGGTCGGCGTCCTGGCGACGACCCGCGAGCAGGCGCAGCGCGATCGTCGAGAGCGCCGCGTCGGTCTCGCTAGGGTCCCCCGCGATGCCCCCACGCATGGCCTCGAGCGCAGCCGACAACACATGTTGGCGCGGCCCCGCGAAGGCCTCGATCGGCAGCGTCGACAGGCGCGTCCGCACGATCGCCCGGCCGGCGCCCGTGGTTCCCAGCGCGCGCACAGCCTCGACCTCCACGGTCCACACCGGCGGCGAAGGTGACAAGATCCCCACCGCCGCCGTGTCCCCGGGCAGCTCGCCGAGCGCCGCCAGTGCGCGCCACGCCAAACTCGCGTGCGCCGGCCGGTCGCGCGCGGCTGTGTCGTCCACGTGCGGCCCCAAGCTCGCGACCAGCGACGCCCGCGACTCGGCCAACACCTCGCTCGACGATCGGGCGCAGCGGCTCAGGGCGTAGAGCGCAGCCTCCGAGGCCCCCGGGTCGCCCCCCTCGATCCCCTCGGCCACGACCTGCGCCGCGGCCTCGTCGAGCGCCAGCCCGCGCGCACAGGTCATCCCCAGCGCGCGCATGGCCGCGGTCCAGCGCGAGCGCTCGGCCGCGGTCCAGCCCGAGCTCGGCGCGTCACCCAGCGCGACCGCGAACCGAGCCACCGAGCGATGCCCTCCCACACGAGCGATACCCAACAGCAGGGCCTCCTGAGTGCCCAGTGCGCTGGGCTCCGCGAGCGCGTAGCGGATCCACAGGGCGTCCTCGAGCGCGGACCAACGGGCCTCGCTCGGGCTCGCCTGCTCGCCCGCTCGCCCGTCTGGATCGGCGGGCGTCCCCGCTTCGTGTCGGGGCACCTCGAGCAGCGCTACGGCAGCCAAGACCCGACTCTGGCCCCCCCCGTCGAGCTCGGCCATCAGCCGGTCGCGGGCCACAGGTCCGCCGATCCGGGCGAGCGACCACAGCGCCCGAGCCCGGGTTTCGGCCTCGTCTGCAGACCACAGGGCCCTCAGCGCCGGGTCGCCCGGAGCCCGGGCGAGCTCGGCCGCCAGCGCCTCCGCCAACGCCTCAGCCTGCACCTCCGACCGATTCAGGGCCGGCACCCCCGGCCCCCAGCGCGGCCGACCAGCACCGAGATCGAGCGCCCCCACGCCCGCGACTCTGCCCGCCGCCGCACCCTCGACCGGATCGCCCGAGCGACCCGCCGAGGGACCCGTGCCACAACCGATATCCACCGCGGCAGCCCCCAGCGCGAGCACGCTCGCCCCCAGCACGAGCGAGAGTCGTCGTCGAGCCGGCACCTCGTCGACGGTAGCAGACTGGCGGCCGTCACAGGCTGGCGCCTCTGCCCGCCGGCAGTACACTGTCGACGATGGCGTCGGCCAAGCAATACACGGGCACGGTCCGCAGCAACGATCTCGAAGGCGGCTTTCTCGAGCTCGTCGTCGACGGTGGCGAGGTCTACCGACTCAGCGGAGGCCAGGCCCGGCCCGGCCAGCGGGTGCGGGTCACCGGCGAGATCGAGCGTGGGGGGTTCGGCATTCACATGAGCGGCCCGGCCCTCACGGTCAAGTCTCTCGATATACTGTGAGACACCCCGCACCACTCACCAAGGGACAATCCCCGGCAGGTGTTGACCCTCAGTCGAGATCGGACTAGGTTCTCGGCCCACCGCGAGGGTGGCGGAATTGGTAGACGCGCACGGTTCAGGTCCGTGTGGCTTAGGCCGTGGGGGTTCAAGTCCCTTTCCTCGCATCAAACGAAGACGCTCTGAGCACCCGCTCAGGGCGTTTTAGTTTGTCGAGAGACCGGAACCGGAACCGGAACCGGAACCGGAACAAAGAGGGGCGCTACTCCTCCGGCCACTCGTCGTCGTCGACGACCTCGACCGTGATCCCCGAGCCCGGGTTTTGAACCGAGCCCAGAGACGCCGGGCGGGGCTCGGGGACCGACACTCGGCCGGGGACCGGGCCCCCGCTCGAGTCGACCAGCACACGCTCGTCCCCATCATCATCGTCGAGACTGGCGAGAGTCTGGTCGAGCTCGCTGGCGGTCGGCCGCAGCCGAGCATCTCCCGGGTTTGAACGCTGCGGTTTTTTGCCGGCCGCGACGCTGCCCTGCGGCCGGCCGCCCGCTTCGCTCTCCCCCTCGCTCAGATCCAAGAGCGCACGCCCACCGAGGGCGGTGAAGGGATCCCGCCCGGCCGAGGGATCGTCGGGGTTCGCGGGGCTCTCCACGCCGACCCCCGCCCGGGCCATCTTGGCGCGCTCGCTGGCCAGCAGGCGCTCTTGCTCGAGCGCCCGTGCCTGCTCTGCGGCCAGCAGATTACGGGTGACCTCGAGTTCGTCCAGGAGCGAGTCGACCGTCTCTTTATGCTTCTCGAGCTGGGCCAGGGAGGCCGCGAGCCGGGCCGCGTTCCGGTCCGAGGCGTCGGTCATCTCCCAGATATTTTGCTCGGCCCCATCGAGCTGGGCCAGCATGT
>CAYVJQ010000027.1:42974-46390 GCA_964451725.1 uncultured Nannocystaceae bacterium
GCGTCGGTCATCTCCCAGATATTTTGCTCGGCCCCATCGAGCTGGGCCAGCATGTACTCCTGCTCCGTGGTCCGGACCTCGACCTCGAGCCTGAGCTTGCGCAGACGCTCGTCGGCACCACCGGCTCCGCTGACCTGGACCGCCGCGATCGCCCGGGCGTGGGTGCGGGTCGAGTCGGCCAGCGCACGGCGCAGACGCTCGACCTCCCGGCGCGCGCCCGCGGGCCAGCGCCCCAGCTCCTCTCGACTCGGCCCCTCACCACCGTCCCCGGACTCGAGCTTCGCGGCCACTTCGGCGGCCAACTCGAGGTCCCGCCGGAGCTCGATCAGGGCGCCCGAACTCGGCTCGGGCTGGTGGCTCAGGCGATCGAGCTCGTGTTCACTGTCGAGGAGCTGCCGGCGCAGGCTGTCCCGCACCGCCGCCGCCTCCTCGAGCTGCTGCTGGACCGCCGCCTTCTCGAGCGCGCGCTGCCTGCCGCTCTCGCGGGCGTCCTCGAGCTCGGCCTGAAGATCCTCGACGGTCGCCGCGAGCTGGCGAACCTCGAGCTGGCGGACCTCGAGTTCACCCTTGGTCCGAGCCTCGCTCGCGCTGTGCCGCTCGACTTCGATCTGGAGGCCGAGGATCTTCTCTTGGCTGGTCTCGAGCTCGCGCTCCCGGGCGTCGAGGGCCGCCCCACTGCGCTCCTCTCGAGCCTCGATCCCGGCGAGCTCCTCGGCCAAACTCGAGACCTCTCGGTTGCGCTCGCTGAGCTGGTCGCGCAGCTCCTCGACATCCACCGATTGACCCACGAGGGCCTTGGCCTCGCTCTCGAGCCGGGTGATCTGCTCCTCGCGCACACGCAAGAGGGCGCCGCCCTCGGCCTTGGCGACCTCGACCCCGCGCAGCTCCCGGCCCAGGGCCTCGACCTCCCTGACCCGCTTCTGCTCTTCGGCCCGCGAGCGCTCGACCTGCTCGCGCAGGCGCTCGACCTCGCTGGCCACGCGCACCCCCTCGAGGCGCTCTTTCTGGAGCGCCTCTCGGGTCTCCCACATGCGGCCCTCGAGCGCTTCGAACTGGCGCCCGCGCTGGGTCAACTCCTCGCGCAGCCGGTCACGGTCGACCGCCACGTCGGCCAAGATCCGACCTTGCTCCGCGCCCTGAGCCGCGCTCGCGGTCAGCTCTTCCGCCTTGCTGCGGGTCTGAGCGAGGGCGGACTCGGCCTCGTCGATGCGCCGACGTTGGGCTTCGAGCTCGCCCGCGAGGCGCGAGGCCTCTCCCGAGCTCGCGGCCAGGGCCTGGTCTTGCTGATCCGCCCGCCGCCGCGCGACCTCGAGCTCGGCCTCCATGCGCTGGGCGAGCTTGCGCGCGCCCTCTCGCTCGGCCACCGAGACCTCGTTTTGACGACGCAGCTCCTCCCGCTCCGCGTCCAGAGACTCGAGGCGCTCGCGCAGCCCTCGGACCTCCCCGCGCTGATCTTCGAGGCTGCTCCGCTCACCTTCGAGCTGCGCCGTGAGCCGGGCGACGGCCTTGTCCTGCTCGGCGGAGGTCCGGGTCAGGACCTGCAGATCCGTGCTCTGGCGAGTCAGCGTCTGCTCGGCGGTCCGAGCCCGGTCCTCGGCCGCGCGGGTCTCGGTCTCGGCGACCTGGGCCTGGTCCCGAAGCTGATCCCGAAGCTGGTCCAGGCTCGCCCGCTGCTCGGCCTCGGTCGAGGCCACGTCGGCGCCCAGCGAGCTGTGCTCGCTGCGCGCGGTCTCGATCTGCGCAAGCAGGACGACACGCTCGTCTTCGAGCCGCGCCCGCTGCGAAGACTGCTCTTCGCCGCGCGCGCGGAGGATACTCAGCTGGGTCTCGGCCTCCGTCAGGCCATCGCGCAGACGCTCGAGCTCACTCGCCTCGACCTCGCTGGTCCTGGCCCGAAGGCTGTCGAGTTGGGACTCGAGCTCCCGCACCCGGCCGTGGGCCGCCGCGACCTTGGCCGCGCGCAGGCTCAGCTCCTCCCGAAGTCGGTCGAGCTCATCGCGGAGCTCCTCGAGCTCGGCCCCGTCGCGCTCGGCCCGAGGATCGAAGCCGAAGACCTCGCCGCGGGGCAGCGGGATCAACAGGCACTCGCGCACCAGACCCGCCGGCACGCGGGTCTTGCTGGCGACGGCCAGGTAGTGCGAGGCCTCGGGGGCCTCCTCCAGCAGCTCTTCCCGCAGGGCCAAGACCGGGTCCTGGCCCGCCTCTACGGCCTCGTCGTCGAGAATAGGCGCCATCGAGAAGCCCTGCCACGGCATCTGGGCGAGCATGTCGACCCGCGGAAAGATCGCCCCGATCTGATCTTCGAGGCCCCAAAAATCCAGCTGCGACGAGCCCACCAAGGTGCGACCGAAGGCCTCCGATTCGCGCTGCTCGATCCAGGCACAAAATATTCCGTCGCTGCGCAGCGCTCGGTAGCTCTCCCGAAGCAGCTCACGGCGGTCGGTGGACCGGAGCGCGCCGAAGGCCTCGATGCAGATCACCAGGTCGACGCTGTCCTCGCGCAGGGGCAGGCGCGGACCCGCGCTCGGTCGGACCTCCATTCCAGGCTCGGAGGGGAAGTCGGCGCCGATCACCAGGACCTGGCGCGCCCCGGCCGACAACAACCTGCGAGGGCCCTCCGGGCCGGTCGGCTGGACGACCACCACCCTCCGGGCGAGTACCCAGCGCTCGAGCGCGAGGTATGCGGGCAAGTGGTACACGCGGACCGGGATGATACCGATTTTGGTGCGCCGATGCTCGATCCCGCCGTCACCTTCGCGCCGACGGGCGTATACTCTCGGCTCCCGTGAGCGACGCGGTCACCTACAAAAAACCCCGCAAGTTCAACATCGTGGTCATCCTCATCTTGGGTGCCCTGTTGCTCGGTGGCTACTTGGCCTGGGTCTACCTGCCCGTGTACATCCGCAAGGCGGAGGTCGTGCGTGTGCTCGACGAGACCTCGTCTGCGTTCACAGGCCAGGCCTCACGCATGCTCAACGACGACAACGCCGCCAAAAAGCTCAAGCGCGAGATGATCTCCTCGCTGCAGGCGGTGGGGGTCGAAGATCCGGACGCCGAGTACTGGATCGAGGTCGACGACGACGACCAGGTCCGATTTGGAGTGCTCTACTCCGACATGGTCTCATTCGCCTTCACGGACCCCAAAGAGACGGTCCACGAGGTCGAGGTCCTGTGTACGCGCCCGGGGCGAGGTACGGGCTGGACCTGCGAAACGCGCGATCTCATCAGCGAACCACCGAAAGATGACGCCCCGGTCGAGGCCGGGGCCACCTGAGTCCTCCCCTGAGGCCTCCCCTGAGTGGGCCCGATCGCGGCCAGGGCGGCTCGATTGTGGCCTGAGCGGCCCCTCAACTAGTTGAGCCCCAGCGGTTGATCTTCCGGGCCGCCCTGACCTACGATCAGCGCGCGGGCGTCAC
>CAYVJQ010000027.1:46490-62232 GCA_964451725.1 uncultured Nannocystaceae bacterium
CCCAGCGGTTGATCTTCCGGGCCGCCCTGACCTACGATCAGCGCGCGGGCGTCACATCATGCCCGCTGACAGGCGATGCCCGCCAAACTCATTCTCCTCGGGGAGAGCCCGGTCGAGTACTCCCTCATCGCGTTCAACACCCTCGGACGCCACCCCGACAATACGATCCAAGTGTTGGATCGTATCGTGTCCAAGGAGCACGCCCGGGTCACCTTGGCGCCCAACGGCCAGTGGGTGATCCGCGACGCCGGGAGCCTCAACGGGACCCTCGTCAACGGTGAGCGGGTCGGGGAGGCCATCCTCAGCGACGGCGACAACATCCACCTCGGCAACACCACCTTCCGCTTCGAGGATGCTGGTCAAAAGGCCGCGATCGCCAAGCGCGAGCGGACCAAAGCCCGGGTCACCATGATGCCCGGCCAGGTCCAGAGCGAGGTCCGCAACCGCATCGACGCCAGCAAGCGCTTCTTGCCTGCCGCCGAGGTCACCGATATGGCCACCTTGAGGGCCGACTACGAGAAGCTCCGAGTCGCCCACGAGCTGTCCCAAAAGCTCGCCCTCGACACCGACCTCGACAAGCTGCTCCAGCAGATCGTCGATGAGACCTTCCAGATCATTCGCGCCGACCGGGCCGTGATCCTGCTCTACGACGCCGACACGGACATCCTGACTCCGGCCTACGTCCGCCAAAAGCGGGCCGACGAGCAGATCCAGCTCAGCAACACCATCCTCGAGGAGGTCAAGCGCAACAAGGCCGCGGTCCTGTCCTCGGACGCCATGGTCGACGAGCGCTTCAAGGCCGCCAAGAGCATCATCATGCAGGGCATCCGCTCGACCATGACGGTCCCCCTGCTGGTCGCCGACCAGCTCGTGGGTGTGTTCCACGTCGACTCCATGCTGGCCAGCGGCGCCTTCCAAGAGAAGGACCTGCTCCTGTTCTCGGGCATCGCCACCCAGGCCGCGGTCGCGATCCAAAACCATCGCCTCGCCAAGCGCTTCGAGCAGGAGGCCGCGACCCGGGCCGAGTTCCAGCGCCTGCTCTCCCCCAACCTCGTCGACGAGATCGTCTCGGGTGCCCTGACCCTCGACCAGGCCGGGACCCGTCGCGAGGTCACCATGCTCTTCGCCGACATCCGGGGCTTCACCTCCATGTCCGAGCGGCACACGCCGGAGGAGATGGTCGAGACCCTCAACAACTACTTCGAGTTCATGGTCGACGTGCTCTTCAAGCACGGCGGCACCCTCGACAAGTACGTAGGTGACGAGATCATCGGCCTCTTCGGCGCCCCCGTAGACCTCGCAGATGCGCCAGCCCGCGCCGTCCGCTGCGCCATCGACATGCTCAAGGCCCTCGAGGAGTTCAACCTCACCCGGGCCAGCGCCGGCGAAGAGTCGATCAACATCGGGATCGGCATCAACACCGGCTCGGTCATCGCCGGCGCCATCGGGTCCTCGCGGACCTTGCAGTACACGGTCATCGGTGACGCCGTGAACGTCGCAGCCCGCCTGTGCAGCGTGGCCAAGGCCGGCGAGATCATTATCTCGCCCTCGACCTTGGAGCTCGCCGGCGCGTACATCGTCGCCCACGAGCGCGAGCCCGTGCAGGTCAAAGGCAAGAGCGATCCCATCCATATCTGGAGCGTCACCGGTGTGCGCGAGGAGGCCGTGCCGACCCAGATCCCCCGCTCCCACACCGCCCCCTTTCGGACCACTCAAGAGCCGACCTGAGCCCGCGCGGGTGAGCCGGTTTCGACCCGCCTGAAAGCGGCTGGGCCGGACCGGATCCGGGCCGACTCAGGCCCAGTGAATCGGCCGAACCCGGACCAGCTGAACTCGGCCAGACCGGCTGAACTCGGCCAGATCCACGAAAACGAGCGATCGCCAGATCGACGCCCGCAACCAACGAGAGAGCGCGACCGCCAGATGGCGACCGCGCTCGGTCTCGGTCCTCGGATCGGTCTCAGCCGACCTGGATGCCGATGCTCTTGCGAGCGCCGAAGTAGTCCTCGGAGATCGAGTAGAGGACCAACTCCTTCATCTTGTCTTTCGGGGTCATGGTCGACCCGAGCACGCTCTGCTCTTGCGAGACCATCAGCGCCGCGGCCTGGAGGTCGCCGCACATGAGCAGGCCGACCCGGTAACCGGTCAACTCGACCGCTGCCGCCCAGCGCTTGACGTCGGTCGAACCGCCGGCTTGGCTGAACTTCTTCATCAAGCTCCCGAGTTGGTCGACGTGGCCCGCACTCATGCGGCCCTTGATCTCCCGGGCGATGGTGTCGATCTTGGTCGCGTTCTCACCGATCTCCATGCCACAGATGCGCATGCAGGCCTTGAAGACCTCCTTGAGCGCCTGCGGTGACCGGTCGATAGCCACGTAGGCGTAGTGCGGCGGGTACAGATCCATCATGTGTTTGCCGATCGCGAAGGCCAGGTGCTGGTCCTTCTTCCGCATGATGTTGCTGTAGACCACCATCGAGGGCGCCACCGCCCCGTCCCGCTTGACGTTGATCACCGAGATATCGCCCGGGTCGCTGGGCCGCAGGTAGACATCGGGGGCGCTCACGTTGAGCACCTCCTTGATGTACTTGGCCATCTGAGCGAAGGGCGAGGGATCGATGCTGATGTCCGTGCGCGAGTCGGCCTTGATGGTCGGCGGCAGGGGCTTGGCCTGCCATGCGGCCAAGGGCTGAGCGACGAGGCCCATGATCCCGGTCAGGTAGGGGTCCTGGTCGGGGTGGAACACGTGCTTGCGCATCGTGGTCTCGTTGAGGCGCTGACGCGCCCGGACGAAGCCCTCTTGCTGATGACGGTTGTAGAGCTCCTGCTGATCGTCGTTGGCCTTCTTGAGGAAGACCAGGGCCCGGGCCACACACCAGGCCTTGTCGGTCTGCTGGCTGGCCCGGTAGATCTTGTAGAGCGCGTGGTAGCTCTCCATCCGGTAGGGCTCGTGCGCGATCAGGGCCTGGTGAGCCGCGACCGCCTTGGGCGCGAACTCGGTGGGGTCTTGATCGAGGAGGCGCTCGTAGAGCTCCGCCAGCACGATCTGCCACTTCGGGTTCCCGGGATCGAACTGGGTGGCGACGATGGTGAACACCTCGGCGGCCGACTGGAAGTTGCTCAGCCGGGTCCGGTAGATCTCACCGAGGTTGCTCCACAGCGCCAACGCCAGCTCCTCCGAGCCGGTCGCCGGCAGGCGCTTGATCATCTTGCGATACGAGCGCTCGAGCGACTTCCAGTCCTTGCTGTTGGTGACCAGCGCGTCGATGGCCTGGAAGGCCTTGAGGTAGGTCGGGTCGTCGTCGAGGACCAGGTTGAAGCGATCGATGGCCTCGTCGTTGGCCTTGAGGCTGTCGCGCAAGACCACCGCGGCCGTGTAGTTGTAGCGGCTGCGGCGAACGGCGACCTGCTCGATATCCACGATCCTGTCGATGATCGAGATCAGCTCGTCCCACTGCTTGTTCTCTTGGTACAGGGCCAAGAGGGTGTGCAGCATCGGGAAGTCCGTCGGCCGCAGGTCCAGGGCCGACATGTACGACTCGGCGGCCTTGGTGCGGTTGTCGAGTTTCTCGACATAGAGGGCGCCGATCTCCTTGAACAGCGCGAAGCGATCGTCGTCACCTTCGACGACGTCACCCAGGGCCCGCTTGGCCTGGATGACCCCCTCCCAATCGTTGGCCGCGGACTGGAGCTCGATGACCGCCTCGAGCACCTCGCGGTTGAAGGGCTGCACTTCGAGCGCCTTCTCCATGTAGTTGAGGGCCTTGCGGGGCTCGTTTTGGCGGCGCTTGATCGTGCCCAGGCGGTAGTAGACGAGGACCGTGTCGTCGTCGCTCTGACTGTCCCGGTGCTGGACCAAGATGGTCTGGTAGAGCTTGAAGGCCCGCTCCCAGTTCTCCTGCGCGAACAGGAGATCGGCCATCCCGGTCAGCACCTCGTGGTTGGTCGAGTCGATGTCGTAGGCCGACTTGTAGCGCTTGAGCGCCTTCTCCTCGTCCCCGAGGCTGCGCGCGACCTTGGCCGCTTGCAGGTAGAGCTCGCGCAGCTCCTCGTCGTCGAGCTCGAGTTGGTCCGACTTGCGCGCGAGCATGTCGTAGATGGGATCGGCCTCGGCGAAACGCTCGGCCTCGAAGTAGGTCCGCGCCAGCACCTTACCCACGGCGACGTGCTCGGGGTCGATGCTGATCGCGGTCCCGAACATGCCCGTCGCGCTGGCCTCGTCCTCGAGCTCCTCGAGGTAGATAAAGCCCGCCTCGGCTGCGAGGTTGGTCTTCTCGTAGTTGTTGCTCGCGCACTCGGACGCGCTTTGCAGCGTGCGCGCGGCCTTGAGCCAGTCCATCCGAGATTTGTAGATCTCGGCGAGGATGACCAACGCCGGGACATGGGCCGGATCGATGGTCAGCGCGTCGTTGAGGCGACGCTCGGCCTCGGGCTGGTCCTCGAGCTTCTGAAAGAACACCCGCCCCATGCGGGTGAGCAGCTCGAGCCGGGCTTGGGGCTCGTCGTTGAGGCCGACGAGGCGGTCCATGGTCTCGACCGCCGAGGGCCAGTCCTCGATCGCCTCTTGCAGGCGGCTGAGGGTGTTGGCGGCCTCGAAGTGATTGGGGTCGAGCTCGAGGACCTCGCGGTAGCAGTCGATCGCCCGATCGACATCCTCGATCTGGCGCTCGAAGACCTCCCCCATCGCCAGCAACAGGGCGATCTTCATCGGCACATCTTCGATGGCCTCCGAGTGGTTGCGGTAGGTCTCGACCAGCTCGGTCCAGCGCTCGAGCTCGAAGTAGAGCTGCTCGAGCTTTTGGTAGGTCTCGCCCCGGGTGTAGTCGAGCTCGATGATCTTCTCGAGCACCTCGGCGGCGCGCTCCTTGTCCTCGGCGTGATCCACCAAGGCGACGGCCATCTTGTCGTAGATCTGGATCTGCTCCTCGACCTCGGCGGTCGCGTCGAGCTCGGCCTCGAGGGTCTCGAGGTACTCGTCGATGTTGCCCTGCGCCATGTACAGGCGCTCGAGGGCCTGGAGCGCGTCCCTGTCCGTGGGCTCGCTGGCCGAGATGTCCTTGAAGGTCTCGATGGCTGCGGCCGCGTCCTGGAGGTTGAGCTCCTGGACCGAACCGATGCGCTTGCGGATGACCAGGATCTCGTCCGGGTCGTCCATCACCTGCGCGCGACGGTCGAGCACGGAGACGAGCTCGTTCCACTGGCTCTGGAGCTCGTGGAGCCGGGCCAGGGAGTCGAGCGCCGTGATGCTCTCCGAGTCGATCTCCAACACCCGCCGGTAGCTCTCGATCGCGGACGGAGGATCGACCAGGCCGGTCTCTTGGACCTGGGCCAGGTCGAGCAAGGTCGCGGCTTGGACCTCCGGCTCCTGCTCCAGGGGCACGATCCGACCCAGGGTCTCCGCGAGCTCCACCGACTGGCCGGCGCGACGATAGAAATTCGCCAGCTCGCGCAGCGCGTTGACGCTCTCGGGGTTGAGGTTGAGGGCCTCGTGCAGCGACTGGATGCCGTAGTCCGGGCGCTGGAGGTGCTCCCCGTACCAGCGGCCGATCTTCACCCACAGCTCGCAGCGCTCGAGGGGCTCCTCGATCTCTTTGACGATCGAGTTGTACTCGCTGAGCAGCTCGTGCCACTTGTCGGCCGAGGTCGCGATGCGCTCGAGTTCACGCGAGGTGTCCTCGTTGGCGTAGTCGACGTTGAACGCGGCCTGCAAGATCGCAAACGCCGAGTCGAGGTCGCCCTGTTCCTCCTCGAACACCTTGGCGGCCTGCTGGAGATACATGACCTTGTCCTGGACCTGGTCCTCTTCGGCGACCTCGGCCCGGGTGATCAGCAGCTCACTCAGTGCGTCCCACTGCTCGGTCTCGCGATAGATCGCGTCGAGGGCGTCGGCCGCCGGGGGGTGCCCAGGACGAAGATCGAGGATCTCGATGTAGGCCCCGCTGGCCTGCATGGCGTTCTCGAGCTGCTCCTCGTAGATCGACGCGACCTGCATGAGCACGTCGATCTTGCCCTCCTCGTCTTCGACCACAGCGGCCTTGCGCTCGAGGATCTGGATCGCCTCTTGCCACCGCGCTTCGGTGGTGTAGAGCTCCTCGAGAGCCGCGAGCGCCTCCATGTCACCGGGGACGATGGCCAAGACCTGAAGCCAGGCCGTGATCGCGTCGTCGGTGGCCATCAGGTACTCGCCCTGGATCTGACCGATCTGGGCCCAGATGTCCCGGAGCCGCTCCGGACCCAGCGCCCCCGCGGGCAGCTGAACCATGCGAGTCAGGACGTCGATGAGCTCGACCCAGGCCTGGCTCTCCTCGTAGAGACGCTTGAGGGTCTCGAGGGTCTCGAGGTTCTCGGGCTCGATGTCGAGGGCGTTGATCCAGGCGTCGAGGGCCTGGCGCTCACGCTCGAGCTTCTCGCCGTAGGTGCGACCCAGGGCCTGGTAGGCCTCGACTCGCTCGCGCGGATCTTCGACCACGTAGACCGAGCGCTCGAGGATCTCGACCAACTCGTCCCAACGCTCGGCGCGCTCGTGCAGGCCCCCGAGCTCGGTCAGCGCCAGCGGATCTTCGCCGCGTAGATCGAGCACCCGACCCCACAGATCGACCGCGTCCGCCTCACGATCGAGGGCGTCCGAGGCGAGCTTGGCCATGCGCTGGTAGCAGCCGGCCATGTCCTCGTCCGTGTTCGCGACGTCGACCGTCTTTTGATAGTTCTCGTAGAGTTCGGACCAGCGATGTTGGCTGAGGTAGAGGGCCTCGAGCCTATCCAGCGCCTGCCGGTTGTCGGGGGCGTTGTCCAACACCCTCGTGTAGGCCGAGATCGCCTGATCGGTGTTGCCCAGGTAGCCCTCGAAGGTCTGCGCCAAGCGCAGCTCCAACTCCACGAGCAGCTCCGAGTCCATCTCCACGCCGATCCGGCGCTGAAGGATCTCCGCGAGCTCCACGTACATGGCCGAGTGGCTGTAGATGCGATCGAGGGCCGTGAGCGCGGCGACGTTGTCGCCGTCGAGCTCGAGGACCGCGCGGTAGTAGCCGATCGCCCGAGCGTAGTCCTGCAGCTTCTCGTCGAGGACCTGCGCGCTGCGGGCCAGGACCTGGCGCCGAACCTCGGGTGAGACCGGATCCTCGTCACCGAGGATCTGGTCGCCGACCTCGACGACGAAGCCCCACTCCATCGTGGCTTCTGCCAGGCGCTCGATCTCGTCGGTGATCTGTACGCTGGTCGGGTCGTCCATGTAGGCCCGCAGCCACCAGGTGTAGGCCTGCCCGATGTCGCCCAGGCGCTTCTCACAGATCTCGGCCACGCTCTGGATCACCGTGAAGCGATCGTTGGCGTCCTCGATGGACTCCAGGCGAGCCTCCCCGAGCTTGACCAGGGGCTCCCAGCGCTCCGAGGCGTAGTAGATCGGCTCGAGGATCTCGGCGATCTCGTGCTGCTGCTCGCCCTCGTAGAAGATGAACTCGAGGGCTTGCTGGCTCGGCGCGTGCTCGGGCGCGATGTTGAGGATCTCTCGGTAGGCCTCGATCGCGTGGGGCAGGTCCGCCATGTTGATCTGATAGGTCTGGCCCATCCGATACTGGAGCGCGATCGACTCGTCCTCGTCGTCGGTGATCCGGATCTGGCGCTCCAAGTTGGCGACCAGGTCGGGCCAGCGCTCGAGGTGGCTGAAGATCGCGTCGAGGGCCTCGATCGCGTCCCGGTCCTCCGGGTCCTCCTCGAGCACCTTGTGGTAGCGATCGACGGCCGCCTCCACGTCCGAGAGTTGGTTGAGACGCACGACCGCGACGCGCTTGAGCATCGTGGCCTTGACCATGGGATCCATGATGTTCTCGGCCTGCTCGTCGAGGATCCGGGCGTACTTCTCCCAGTCCCCGGTGACCTCGGCCAGGCGCGTCATCTGATCGACGGTGGTCTCGTCCTCCTGGTCCATGGCCAGGGCCACGGCGTAGGTGTCGAAGGCCTTGTCGTACTCCTGGAGATGGCGCTCGTAGGTGTCGGCGATCTTGTGCTGACGCTCGATCTTGGCGATCGGGTCCTCGGTGTGGCGGACCATGACCTCGTAGAGATCAATGAGCTTCTCCCACTCGGCGAGCTGCTCGTAGAAGGGCTCGAGGACCTCGGCGGCCATCATCGGCTGGGTGTCGCCATGGGCGATGCGACCCAGGGCCTCGATGGTCGGCTCGTGACCCGGATCGTGGGCCAGGACCTCGCGGTAAGACTCGACCGCGCGGACCGGATCCGCGAGCTGGTCCTCCCACAGCGCGCCCACACGGTGGCGCAGGGCGGTCTGTTCCTCGTGGCGGTCTGCGACCTCGACGGCCTGCTCCAAGATCTGGAGTTGATCGTGCCAGCGCTCGGCCTGGCCGTAGAGCCGGTCCAGGGCCTGGATGGCGTCGTAGTCGGTCGGATCGATGTCGAGGATCGCCTGGTAAGTATCGATCGCCCGCTCCACATCGCTCAGCTCGCGATCGTGGACCTGACCCAAGACATGCAGCGCCGCGCGGCGGTCCTCCGGGGTCTCGGCGAGCTCCGTCTTGCGCTGGTAGACGTCGCGCAAGGACTCCCAGTTCTCGAGCCCGAGGTAGAGCTTCTCGAGCGCATCGAGGGCCCGGGGTTCGGCGTCGTCGAGAGCCAGGACCTGCTGGAAGAGCTCGATGGCCCCCTCAGCGTCCTCCATCATGGTCTCGCGGACGTCGGCGGCGTAGAGCAGCAGCGCCTTGCGCTCGTCCGGATCTTCGACCATCTCCGCCTTGCGGGTGACCGCACCGACGAGGTCCTCGAAGTTGCTGGTCCGACGATGGACCTCGATGAGCGCGTCGATGGCCTCGAAGTTGCCGGGGTCGACCTCGAGGATCTTGTTGTAGCTCGCGCCCGCCTTGGGCGCGTCGTCGAGCACCGTCTCGTAGATCTTGGCGACCTTGTCGAGGATCTGGACGCTCAGCTGGTCGTCGACCACGTCCTCGATCGCCGACTCGTAGAGACCGACGAGCTCGGCGTAGGTGCCCATCTGCCCGGCGAGGCTGTCGAGGCGCTGCTGGGTGTTCTCGTTGGCCGGGTCTTGCTTGAGGGCCCGACCGATGGCCTCGAAGGCCTTCTCCGGCTGCTCGCCGGCGATCTCGTAGAGCTCACCGATTTGGTGCAACAAGGCGATGCGCTCGGTCGGATCCAGAGACCGGGAGACCATGATCTCGTAGGCCTGGATGAGCTTGGCCCACTCGTTGTTGCGGCGGTAGATGTCCTCGAGGATCTTGGCGACCGTGAGCTGCTGCTCCTCGTCCTCGAGCAGGGTCTCGAGGGCCGCGATCGCGCTCTCGTTGCCGGGGTCGTAGTCGAACACGCGCCGGTAGATCTCGACGGCGAGACCCGCCTGAGAGAGCTTCTCGAGCCGGACCGCGCCCAGGCGAAGGCTGAGCTGGATCATGTCGTCCGGGTCACCCGCGAGCGCCAGCTGGCGATCGAGGATCTCGGCGAGGTCGCTCCAGTTCTCTTGAAGCTGGTACAGCCGATCGAGGGCCGTGATGGCCTTCATGTTGGTGTCGTCGTCGGCCAGGATCTCGTTGTAGGTGGCGATCGCCTCCTCGTTTTGCTGGAGCATCTCCTCCTGCAGGTACGCGATCTTGAAGCGCAGGCTCTGGCGCAGCTCCGAGTCGTCCTCGAACTCGACCTTGCGGCGGTAGACCTCGAGCAACTCGGCCCAATTCTCGGCCCGTTGGAACAGCTCCTCGAGCGCGTCGAGGGCCTCCCGGTTCTCCGGGTCGATGTCGACCGCGCGCTGGTAACAGTTGATGGACTGCTCGGGCTGGGTGAGCTGGCTGTCGTAGACGCCCGCGAGCTTGTGCAGGAGCCCCTTCATCAGCTCGCTGGGCAGGTCTTTGGCGACCGCGCCCTCGTAGAGCTCGGCGAAGTCCGCCCAGCGCTCGTCCAAACCGGCGATCTGCTCGAGCGCGCCTTGGGCTGCCTCGTCCTCCGGGTCCTCCTTGAAGGCCCGCGCGTAGCCGTCGAACGCGGCCTCGCTGTTGCCCAGCTGCTGGGCCTGGATTTCACCGATCTTGAGCAACAGGGTGACCCGCTCCGGGCGGCCCTGCTCGGCTCCGGCAAGGATCTCGAGCACGGTCACCAGCTGGGGCCACTCTTCGCGGCGCTGATAGACCTCTCGCAAGATCGTGGCCACGGTCACCTTGAGCTCGTCGTGCTCGAGCCAGCTCTCGAGGCGCACCCGGGCGTCCTCGTGATCCGGGTCGTACTCGAGGACCTCCCGGAACAGCTCGACCGCCTCGGGGGCGTCGTCGAGGTGCTCTTGCAGCACCACCCCCAGCCGGTGACGGAGCGTGGCGCGATCGGGGAGCTTCATGCCCGCTTCGCTCTCCTCGCCCTGCTCCTCGACCAAGGCCAGTTCGCGACGGAGGATCTGCCCCAGCTCGCTCCAGCTCTCGAGTCCCAGGTACAGGCGGTCGAGGGCGGCGAGTGCCGAGGGCACCTCGACCCCCATGTCGAGCACGGCCTTGTAGGACCCCACGGCTGCCTCGGCGTGACCGAGCTGCTCGTGGATCGACCCGATGCGGGTCTGAATCTGGCGTCGTTCGTCGTCGCCGCCGGCGAGCTCCAGCTGGGTGCTGAGCACCTGCAGGAGGTCCTCTTCACGGCCCAGCGCCAGGTAGAGGTTCTCCAGGGACGCCAGCGCCGTCTCTTGCTCCGGGTCGATCTCCAGGATCTCTTGGTTGACCTGGAGCGCCTTCTCCAGATCCGCGAGCCGCTTCTCGTAGACCTCGGCGACGGTCAAGCGCAGGCTCAAACTGTCCGCGTCGGCACCGTACTTCTCGTAGGCCTGCTGGAAGGAGCCCACGAGCTCACCCCAGAGGTTGGTCTGCTCCGCCAGGCGGCGCATGTGCTCGGCCGAGTCGGCCTGTGTGTGGTCCTCGTCGAGGGAGCGCTTCCAGTAGTCGAAAGCCTCGGCGGGCTCACTGTGCACACGCTCCGAGAGATCGGCCAGGCGGGCCAGGAGGACCTGGCGCTCGCTCGGATCTTCGTTGTGCGCCAGCTTGATGCGCAGCGGGTTCGAGATGTGGCGCTCGTCGCCGGCCTCCTCGTAGAGATCGAGCAGCGCCTCGGCCAAGGTCAGGTTGTTCTCGTCCTTGGCCAGCGCCTTCTCGAGCGAGCGGATCGCCCGATCGGGCTTCTCGATCCGGGTCTTGTACAGGTGCGCGACCTTGAGGGTCAGCTCCGTCGTCCGAGCAGTATCCTCGACCGACTCCGCCTCGCGCTCCAGCACCCGGATGAACTCCGACCACTTGTCCTGCTTGGCGTAGAAGGCCTCGAGCGAGTCCATGTCGCCCTCGACCAAGTAGAGCTTCTTGAGCGCGTCTTGGGCCCGACGGTTTTCCTGGTCGAGCTCGTGGAGCTGCTCCCAGGTGCGGATCGCAGCGGGGTTGTCGTGGAGCTTGTCCGCGTAGAGCAGGCCGAGCTTGACCAGGTACTGGGAGCGCTTCTTCTCGTCCTCGGTGACCTCGGTGAGAGTCTCGAGGGTCTGGGCGAGCGCCTCCCAGTTCTTCTCCCGCTCCTGCATCTGCTCGAGGTGCTCGAGCGCCTCGAGGTTGGTCGGATCTCCCTCGAGCACCGCGCTCCAGAGCTTGACCGCGACGGCTGGCTTCTTGATTTTCTTGCCCGCCGTGCGGGCGACCTCGAGCAGCTGAGCCTGGCGCTCGGCCGGATCTTCGATCAGCGAGAGCTCTTTCTGCTGAACGATGATCATCTTCTCCCAGTCGCGACGGCGCTGGTAGAGCTCCTTGAGTTTCCCGAGAGCCTCGGGGTTGTACTCGTCGTGCTCGAGCACGGCCTCGTAGCTCTTGATGCCCTCGGCCTGGTTGTTGAACTTGTCCAGGAACAGGCGACCGGCCTCGAGGTGGAGCTCGGTCTTTTTGGCCGGGTCCTCGTTGAGCTCGGCGCGGCGGCGGATCCGACCGATCAGGTCGGGCCAGCGCTTCATCTTCTCGAACTGCGCCTGTTGAGCCTCGACCACCGACAGCAGCGCCTCGTTGTCACCGCTGGCCTCGACCAGCTTCTCGAGTTGGGAGAGGGTCGTGACCACCAAGCCCGGCTGCTTGAGGCGCTCGCGGTAGAGCTCCAGCAGCTCCCAGTACAGAGGGATCTTTTCCGCGTCGTCGTCGCTGCGCTTGATCTGCTCTTTGAACAGATCTGCGACGTTGCTCCACTTGTTGTTGGCCTCGTACAGAGACCGGAGCTGCTCGCGAGGGTAGATCTTGTCGGGCATCGCCGCGTGGGCGCTTCGCCACCCGTCGATGGCCCGCTTGCCACCCTTCTTTTCGGACTCCTGAGCCTTGTGGATCAGGGCCATCTCCTCCTCGGTGAAGCTCTCGTCGCCGAGCGAGACACTCGGCGCCGACTCGGGCTCGGTTGCCTCGGGCGCCGCTTCTTCGACGGCCGCCTCTTCTTCTGCCGCTTCCTCTTCGGCCGTTTCTTCGGCTTCGGCCGTTTCTTCGGCTGCTGCCGCTTCTTCGGCTGCTGCCGCTTCTTCGGCTGCTGCCTCTTCGGCTGCCGCCGCTTCGCTCGCCGCTGCCTCTTCGGCTGCCGCCGCTTCGCTCGCCGCTGCCGCTGCTTCTTCTTCTTCGGCTGCCGCTGCTTCTTTTTCGGCTGCCGCTGCTTCTTTTTCGGCTGCCGCCGCGTCTTTTTCGGCTGCCGCCGCTTCGCTCGCCGCTGCCTCTTCGGCTGCCGCCGCTTCGCTCGCCGCTGCTTCTTCAGCTGCTGCCGCTTCGCTCGCCGCTGCTTCTTCGGCCGCGGCCGCTTCGCTCGCCGCTGCTTCTTCGGCTGCTGCCGCTTCGCTCGCCGCTGCTTCTTCGGCTTCAGCCGCCGCTGCTGCCTCGACCGCCACCGCTTCGGCCGCTGCCGTTTCATCGGCGGCCGCCACCTCTGCCTTTTCAGCCGCTGCGGCTTCCTCGGCTGCACCGTCATCCGGCGCCTCCGCAGCCTCGTCGGCCGAGTCCGAAACCTCGAGGCCTCCGACGGCGCTCGAGAATTGCTCGACCACCGGGTTGTCCGAGGCGCGGGCGGCCGCGAAGCTCAGGAGCTGGGTGGCGAGCTCGAGGTTCTCGGCTTGCCAAGCCAGCTCTCCACCTTGAAGCGCGATGATCGTGGCGTCCTCGAGATCGGAGAGCACCGACACACCGCGCGCGGCGAGCTCTGCCACACCTTCGAACTGACCGTGCTCACTCGCCGAGTTTTTGACGATGCGGTAGGCCGCCAAGTGACCGTCGAAGGCCACTCCTTCGCCATAGGCGAGCTCGAGAGCCTGGCGGTAGAAATACGCCGCCATGTCCGGGTTCTGCAGCCGGACCTGCCACGTGCTGCCAAACTCGGTCAGCATCGCTATGCGCCCGGAAACCTCCTCGATCAGGCTCGCACGCCGATCCTGAAGCTGCTGGATGTGTTGGAGGTGGCCCCCCTCCGCCAAGATCGTCTCGGCCATGAACGCGGCCTCGGGGTCGGTGGGATCGGCGTCGAGGGCCTTGAAAAGCATCGGCAAAAGACGCGGATCATCGGCCGCCTCCTGCTGCAAAATTCGGGCACCGCGCAGGAACAGATTGGCGAGCTGCGAACCACTCAGGGCGACGTCGGCAGCCATCGGATCTTCGGCGCCGGTCAACGCCTTGAGCTGGTCGACGACGGTGCTGAGCCCGAACTCCCAATTGTTCCGGTCGTAGAGCGTCTCTTGGAAGCGAGCCTGGTAGGTCGTGTTCCCGGGCTCGGTGTTCGCGGCCGTGGACAGGGACTCCTTGGCGCGATCGATCTGTCCCTGGTTGAGCAGCGCGGTGCCAAAGGCGTAGTTGAGCCTCGCCGTGCGCTCTGGATCTTTGTTGATGCGCAGCTCGAGACCCATCAACTTGGTCACCATTTCCAGGTTGGCCATGTCTCGATAGATCTGGCGAGCACACTCCAGCGAAATAACGTTGCTCTGATCGAGCTTGAACGCTCGCTGGTAGTACTGCATCGCGCGTGCACGATCGAGAAGCACGCCCTCGCAAGCACGCGCCAATTCGAAGAGTGCTACCGACTGCTGCGACGCATCCGGGAGACTCCCGGCCTCTTGCTCGATCTCGTCGATGACCGAGTTCCAGTCCTGGACTTGTTTGAGCCGCGCCTTGATCCGCTGGGTAACTTCCATTCGGCCTCTATCCTGCCAGCATCACAGGGGAATTTCACTGGCTGGTGCGCCGATATATCACGGCCCTCCAGACCCGCTCAACGGGAAAGCGCGCAGCGTTTTCGACAGCTTTGCCCGACAGCTTTGTCGCCGGTCCCCATCACCTGTCCAGCCCGGTCCCACGGACACCCCGACACACGAGATTGCCGAACTCGAGATCGCGGTCCAAAACGCAGAGCGGCCGAGCGGCGGCTGCCACTCGACCCTTGTCGCTCGCTCGCCCCTGCTCGAACTCGTCCGGGGCGATTCCGAATCGGCTTCGAACAGACTCGACTCAGCGCGAGCTGGCGAGGATGTTCGAAGCCGCGCCGGCCTCGATATTCAGCTCGAACCCGCGCTGCTCTTGAGCTTCGGCTCAAGAGCTTCGGCTCAAGAGCTTCGGCTCAGGAGCTTCAGATCGGGCCCTGCATGCGCATGATCGTGTCCTGAGCGGCCTTTTTGACGTGCTCGGGGGAGTCTCCGGCCTTGCTGATGAACTCGTTAAGGGTGTCCTCTGCCTCTTTGCGGTTGGGAATCTCCGCGTAGGCCATGCCGAGGCCGAACAACACATCAGGCTTGTCCGGGTCGATGCGGCGCGCCTTCTTGTAGGCGTCGACCGCCTCCTTGGCGCGGTTGAGGTTCAAGAGCGCCCGGCCCATACCGTTCCACATGTCGGGATCGGTCTCGTTGATCTTCGTGCCAGTTTCGAGCACCGCCATCGCTACGTTCGAGAACCCGTAGTCGATGTACATGTTGCCCAGGGAGACGAAACACGGGCTGTAATTAGCGTTGAGTTCGATGCACTTGCGATACGCGGCGTCGGCTTGCTCAGGCTCGTCCAACTTCTCGTGCAAGGTCCCCATCTGAAAATGGGCCTTGTAGAGGTTGGGGTTGAGGCGGATCGCGTCGGAGAAGGACGAGATGGCCTCGTTCCACTTTTCTTCCTGAGTCACCCGGCTCGCGGCTGCGTCGTTGGCTTGGGCGACCTGCACGGCACCGAGCTCGAACCAGTAGTCGCCCCGCGGCGTGTCGCCCATGTTGTCGATGGCGCCCCGGAAGGTCTTCTCTGCGTCGACCCACTTCTGCTGCTTGCGGTACAACTTCCCGAGGTTCAGGTAGGCCTCAGCATGCGTGGGATCGGTCTTGATCGCCTCTTGCATGGCACGCTCGGCTCCACCGAGGTTGTTTTTATTGAGCTGCTGGATCCCTTGGTTCATCTGCTTGATCGAGTCCACCCTGGACTGACTCGTCAGGTTGCAAGCAGGCAAAAGGAAGGCAGCAGAGAGGAGGGCAGCAGTCAGAATGCGACGCATCAAGAGACCTTTTCGGGCGCGGAACCATACCCGTCGACGGTCCTGGTGACAACCGAGTTGGAAGATCGACCCAGACCCGGCGAATTGGCCAGCCGGTTCCAAGGTTGGCCCGTGGGACCTGGGGCTGAAAACTGAAACCCAGCGAACCCAAACCCAGCGAACCCAAACCAAACGACCCGAAACCAAATGAAGAGGGCGAGCCGATCGGCCCGCCCTCTTCATCGTCCTCCCCTCGCCTACTAGT
>CAYVJQ010000028.1:0-41705 GCA_964451725.1 uncultured Nannocystaceae bacterium
GACCGCTACCGCGAGCGCGCACGGGCGTCGCTCTCGGGATACATCCGCGAGGGGGGCTCCGGCCTCCAGGGTATCCGGGCGGGCTTCGATTTCCTGCTCGCCCAGGTCATCGGCGAGTCGAAGTACAGGTCGTGTCTGATGGCGAACGCGGCGCTCGAGCTTGGACAGCGCGACCCCGAGGTCCGCGAGCGGGTCGCCCTGCACCTCAACGATATCGAGGCGGTGTTCCTCGGGGCCCTCGAGTCCGCGCGGGTGAAGGGCGAGATCGACGAGTCGGGGGACCTCGAAGCTCTCGCCCGCTTCCTGACCATGGCGGCGCACGGCCTGGGCGTCATGGCCCGAGGTGGTGCCCAGCCGGCGGCGCTGCTCGACTGCGTGAACGTGACGCTGAGTGCCCTCGAGTGTGTCTGTGTGGGGACACCGGTCGCGCTCACCGTCGGCGGCCCTGCCCTGGACTCGTAGAGAACGACGAGAGCGACGGTCTGGTTGAAGACGTCGCTGCATCGGTAACCCCAGCACCGGTCTGAGCGTCGAGGGGACACCGTGTCTGCCATCTTCCTCAGCTCCCGTGGGTTCGCCTCTGCGCTCCTCTCTCGCCCGGCACGCGCTGCCCTGGCGTCCTGCATAGTCGCTCTCGCGTCAGCTTGTGCCAGCCCCAGGACCGCTGGGCCAGCCGGCGTGTCGGCTGTGGAGCAGGACGACGCCGGGGCCGAGAGCGAACCCGGGGCCGAGGCCGTCGAAGTTGCTCCCGATGTAGCGATCGCGGCGCCCCTCGGTCGCGCGGCCGTCGAGGCCATCGTCACCGACCCCTCGCGCAGCGAGGCCGACCGCGAGACAGATCGCCGTCGTGCGCCCCTGGAGTTCCTGTTGTTTTGTGGCCTGCGCCCAGGCATGCGCGTCGCCGATCTCGGCGCGGGCTCGGGCTACACCTCCGAGCTCCTCGCCCGAGCGGTCGGGACCAGCGGCCGGGTCTATGGCCACAACACCATTTTTGTGCGTCAGCGCTTCGCCGCCGAGCCCTGGGCCGAGCGGCTCGCCAAACCCGTCAACGCCACCATCGTCGACCTCGAATCGGACTTCGACGCGCCTTTTTCCGCCGACATCCGTGACCTCGACCTGGTCGTCAACGTGCTCTTCTATCACGATTTCGAGTGGCAGGGTGTCGATCGAGCGAGCCACAACGCCAACGTGTTCGCGGCGCTGCGTGCTGGCGGCCACTATGTGATCGTCGACGCCAGCGCGGCCGAGGGCGCGGGGGTGAGTGCTTCGAAGACGCTGCACCGCATCGAGGAGGCCGTGGTCGTCCGCGAACTCGAAGCGGCGGGTTTCGAGCTCGTCGCGCGCGGAGACTTCCTCGCCAACCCGGACGACACCCGCGACTGGAACGCGACGCCCTGGTCGGATCGGGAACGGGCCGAGCGCGGCGAGTTCAGCGACAAGTTCGTCCTCGACTTCCACAAGCCGGTGCCGTGACTCCAGACCGCGAGACCGGCGGACGGTGAACGAGGTGGTCGCGTCGCTCTGAACGCGGTGCTGGGGGATATCGAGCCCCGCGCTTGCGGCGACGAATCCCACGTGTCATGTTCCGCGCCACTCGTAGCGGCGCCCCAATGGATAGTTGGAGGGGCGCGCAGCTGAGGAATCCGTGGCGCACTTACGCGTCCGTAGACACCCCGGGTCGCGCATAGGCGGCCCCAAGGAGGGGTACATCATGGAGAACCGTCAAAAGATCCCGGTCCCACGCCGGTCGTTCCTGTGGTCGCTCAACGAGACCTCGGGCGAGATCCTCACACACATCGGCCCGACGGAGTTCACCCCGTCGGCGAACGATCGCATCGTCCGCGCCAACCACCTCGGGGGCTACGAGCAGGCCGCCATGGAGGCCCGCCCCTTCGTGCTCGCGTGCGAGGGGGAGTACGTGCTGCTGGCCAACCCGACGGCGATCCAGGCTCGGGGCGGGCAGGGTTCGGCGAGCGCCTCGCCCAACGGCGAGTACGTGCCCGGTGGCAACAAAGAGCGCGATTTGACCTTGGGCACCACCAAGATCATCCCGGGTCCCTGCGCCTTCCCCCTGTGGCCGGGGCAGTCGGCGGAGGTCCGGCCTGCTCACAAGCTGGGCGCGAACCACTACCTCCTGGTCGAGGTCGTCGGGCCCATCGATGAGAGCGCGCCCTACTGTGACATCGTCCTGAAGTCGGCGCGCATGTCCTCGGTCGTGATCGATGCTCCCGATACTTCGGGCTCGGGCTCGGGCTCGGGTAGCGAGCAAGACCAGGCCGAGCTCGAGCGCTCGACGCCGGGCCACGACCTGCGCCTGGGTCAGCGGATCGTGGTTCAGGGCCGCCACACCTCGCTCTTCGTTCCGCCCACGGGGATCGCCGTGGTCGCGGCCCAAGAGGACACGCCCCCGGACAGCGAGGGCAACCACGACGCGGTCTCCAACTTGGGAGGACCGGTGCGCGAGGAGCTCGCGGGTCTGGTGGCGAAGGTCGCCGCGGGCTTGAGCGCCAAGCAATTCAGCACCATGAAGAACGAGCTGCGCCATCGGGCCGAGCTGTCTCTGGGCGAGCGAGCGATCATGCTCACCGCCATGGACGAGGCGTGGAGTGCCCGCTCTCCGAGCAAGCCGCCGCGGCGCTCGGACCATCGTCGGCACCCGCACGCCCTGCCCATGGACCCCTACGCGCGCCGAGCCGTGGTGCTGAGCCCGAAGAACTTCTGCTTCCTGTTCGACGCCGACGGCAACCCGCGGATCGTCGAGGGGCCGGCGCGGGTGTTCCCGGGTCCCCACGACACCTTCCTGCAGCGGGGCTCGAGGCGGCGTGTCTATGACGCCTACGAGCTGAGTGAGAACCAAGCCCTGTGGCTGCGGATCATCTCGCCGATCTCGCGCGAGGCCCTGAGCCAGCGCCTGCCCCGGGGCTACGTCCTGGATCAGGAGCACTACGGGGCGGGTGCGGAGCTGCTCGTGCGCGGGCTGCCGAGTGTGTATTTCCCCTTCATCGAGGCGGAGGTGCTGCACCCGGAGACCGGCGACCCGCATGTGGGCAACGACCACGAGGCGGTGATCATCAACGCCATCGGCGTCGATCCCAAGTCGGGCATCTATGTGCGCGACAAGGCCACGGGCAAGGTCCGTCTGGTTCGCGGTGAGGTCAGCTACCTGGTCGACCCGCGCCGGGAGGAGCATGTCCACCGGCGCTGCTCCGCAAAAGACTGGAACCTGTGGATCGCGCGGGGCTCTACCCCGCGTCAGGCCAAGGCCGAGGTCACCACGCCCTGGGCGCTGTCGGTCGTGGTGCCCACCAACCACGCCATGCAGCTCGGCTCGGGACAGGGTCGGCGCGTGGTCGTGGGTCCAGCCCTGGAGCTGCTCGAGTACGACGAGCAGCCGACGGCGCTCACCCTCTCGAAGGGGGCACACAAGGACGGCCGGACGACGATCTCGACCTGCCTCCTGCGTGTCCGTGGCGCTCGCTTCCGCGATCGCTTCGAGGTCGAGTCCAAGGATCTGACTCGGTTCGAGGTCGAGGTCGGGATCGCCGGTCGGTTCGTGGAGACGGCTCCAGAGGAGGACGCAGACTCGCCCCATGCCGAGGTGGGGGAGGTCATCGAGGTCAGCGCCGAGCGCTGGTTCTCGGTCGAGGACCCGGTCAAGCAGATCGCCATGGTGATCCGCGAGCGGGTCCGGCGAGCCGCGCGGGAGCTGCCCGCGCTCGAGCTGTTCCAGGCGCTGGCCGAGGGGGTCGGCGAGGCCGGGCTTGCGCCCTTGGCGATGGCCGACTGCGGCGTCGTCCTGGATGGGGTGGAGCTGATCGGCTCCACCCTGGTCGACGGAAAGTTGGCGGTGGCCTTCGAGCAAGCCCACAAGGGCGCCTTGGAGCTTCAACTTCAAGACCGTCAGGCCGAGCGTCGCTTGGCCTCGGTCAGGCTCCGCGACGTCGTCGACGCCGAGGAGCACGCGGTCGCGCGCCAAGCCAATGCACGCATGGCCGAGACCGGGCGCGCGGAGCTGGATGACCAGCAGCGCATCGAGCTGCGCAAGCTCGAGCTCGAGTCCGAGCGCGAGAAGCTGCAGGTCGAGACCCGGGGCGAGCGAGAGGCGCTCGCCGTGGAGTCGCGCCTGGCCCTGGCCAAGGTCGAGACCGAGGCCAGGGTGGTCCGCAAGCTGCGGGACGCCGAGGCCGAGGCTCAGGCTCGGAAGCTGGTCGACGCGGTCCTGCTCGACGCGAGTCGGGCCCGAGCCGAGATCGATCGGGCCAACACAGCCGCGGCCGCGCAGGCCGACAGCTTGCGCCTCGCCGCCGTCCAGCCCGAGCTGGTCGGTGCACTGCACGCAGCCGCAGACGCGGAGGTGATGAAGGCCGCCGCCGAGAACATGAACTTGGTCTCCCTGCTGGGTGGGAAGAGCCCTATGGAGCTGTTCACCAAGTTGCTCGCCGGCACCCCCCTGGCCCGGAGCGTCCGCTCCATGCGACGTCGTGACGGTAGCCAAGACGGTAGCCAAAGCGGTGGTTCCAAGGTCGACCCCGTCGACTGAAACACCGACTCGGACGGGGTCCGAGTGACTCCCCACGGGGGTCGAGCGCCCCCACTTTGCGCCTTCATGCGCGGGTGGGGGCGCTCGTATTGGTTGTGTGATTTCGTCACACGATTCAGCATCGAACAGCCCATGGTGACGGACCCCTCGTGGGCCATCGGCACAACTATTCGATCGCTCGACTGGTAGAGCGTTCGCTTCACACGAACTGTCGTGGGTTCAATCCCCACTCGAAAAACCCCTGGGCTGGTTGTCGGGGGTCCGTCTCTGATTTCATATGCTCGAACTTCGCTGCTCTCTCCGAATTCGGTCATAGGCTTGCACTCAGGAGCGCCCATGCTAACCAGGTACTCGAACGGGTCCCACGTGGATCGTCGGCACGCCTCGATAGCTCAGTTTGGTAGAGCACTCGATTGATAATCGAACTGTCGTGGGTTCAATCCCCACTCGAAAACCCCTGAGCCGACCGTCGGGGGCCCGTTCATGATTTCCAACGCTAGCAGTCCGTGGTGAAACCCATCGCGGCGCCTCGCGCCGGATTTTTCGCCGAGGGCGAGGCGCTGAAACGCCGCTGTACCGGGCGTACTGCAAGTTTCGGCAACGCAGCCCTCGGCGGAAGGGCCAAGCGAGGCGTCGTGAGGGGGTTTGCCACGGGCTGCTAGGGGCGAGGGCCCGCCTGAAAGCAGGCCCTCAGACACCTGGGAGCGTCGTTCTACTTCCCGTTACCGACGAAGGTCTTTTCGCTGTCGGTGCGTGCGACGGCCTGCGCCGCGGGCAGGGGACCGCTCTTGCTGAGCACGGGGAGACCTCGGTAGCACCACGACTCGAGCTCGCCGATGAGCCGGGCCATGCCGCCGCGACTCAGGGGCAGCTCGGCCAGAGCCACGGCGGGCGCGAGCAGGCGCTGCTCGGCCAGGTCGATCACAAAGCTGACCCGGGAGGGGTCTTTGGGTGGGCCTGCGCGAGGCACGAGATCGATGGTGATCTCGACCTCGAGGCCGCCGGGGGCGGGCTCGCCGGTGAGTGGACCGCGGACCCGGGCCTGGACGTGGGCACGTTTGTGGTGAGGGAGGGGCTGTCTCTGGGCACGCGAGTCGTGGTGCAGCGCGAGCTCGAAGACTGCGTTGATCAGCGCGAGGGCGACAGGAGGCACAGCTCATCCTCGCACCTTCACCTGGAAAGTTCACCAGCTTCGGGGTCGGGGTCGGATTGACGGGGCTGGCCCTGGGCCGTAGACCGCCGTCGTGTCCGATGAGCCAGCGCCCAGCATTCGCACGGTCGCCACGGCGTGGTTGCCCCTGGCTGCCAGCTGGATGTTGATGGCGCTCGAATTGCCGGCTCTGAGCGCGGTCGTGGCCCGGCTGGAGAACCCCAAGGTCGAGCTCGCGGCCTACGGTGGGGTCATCCTCTCGATCGCGCTGGTGATCGAGTCGCCGATCATCATGTTGCTCTCGGCGTCGACCACCCTGTCGCGCGACCGGGCCAGCTACCGGAGCCTGAGCCGCTTCACGCATCGCTGCGCCGCCCTGCTCACGGCGCTACACCTGCTCATCGCCACGACCCCCCTCTACGAGGTCGTGGTCGGCGGTCTGCTCGGGGCGCCGCCGTCCGTCGTCGAGGCCGCGCGCCTGGGCTTCCTGATCATGACGCCCTGGACCTGGGCGATCGCCTACCGGCGCTTCAACCAGGGGGTCCTGATTCGTTTTGGCTACAATCGAGCGGTCACGACCGGGACCGCGATCCGCCTGGGCGTGAACCTGATCGTGCTTTGGACCGGTTGGCTGGGGCCGCTCGCGGGCGAGATTTCCGGCGCGACTCTGGCCGCTACGGCGGTCGCAAGCGGGGTGGTCGCCGAAGCGATCTTCTCGGGGTTCCGGGTCGCGCCGGTGGTCGCGGAGTACCTGGGAGCCGACGACCCGGAGCACTCGACGCTGCGCGGGCGGGCATTTTTCGACTTCTACGCGCCCCTGGCCCTGACCACCATGGTCGCCCTCTTCGCCCAGCCCCTGGCCAGCGCCGGTGTGGCTCGCATGCCCGAGGCGCTCGCGTCTCTGGCCGCCATCCCCGTGGTCATCGGTCTGGTGTTCATGCTCCAGTCTCAGGGTCTGGCGCTCGCCGAAGTGGTGCTCTCCGGGCTCGAGCGACCCGGGGCCGAGGCGCCCCTGTTCCGGTTCTCGCTGCTGTTGTCCGGGGCGACCGGGCTGGTGCTGCTCGCGTTCGCGGCGACGCCCCTGGCCGGGCTGTGGTTCGGTCGCCTCTCGGGCCTCGACGCCGAGTTCGTCGTGCTCGCCCAGACCGCGCTGTGGTTTTGCATCCCCATCCCCATGCTCCGGGCGATACAGAGCTGGCTCTCGGCCGTGTTGGTGCACGCACGCGAGACCCGGGCGGTCAGCGAGGCTGTGGTCGCATTTTTGGTCACGGCCTCACTGGTGCTCGCGGCGGGGGTGCTCACGCAGCGCTGGAACGGCCTCTATGTCGCGATGTTCGCCCTGGCGCTGGGCCGCGCCACCCAGACCCTGTGGCTGTGGGTGCGCAGCCGCGGTCAGGTCGCGGCCCTGTTCGCCAGGGGAGCTGGGACCGCCGGGACGCCCTGACCCCAGTGACCCCAGTGACCCCAGGTACGGGTAGAAGAGCCCCCTGTACGAGCACGCACCTGCATGTGGGGGGGAGGCTCGGGCTCAGCCGCCGAAGTGGACTTCGTAGTCGCGCATCGACGCCTCGATTACGGCCGCGGCATGCTCGAAGCCGTAGGTCTTGACGATGCGGGCTTTCGACTCTTCGCCCGGGACCATCTTGTAGGTCGAGAAGTAGTGAGTCAGGCGCTCGACCAGGTTCTCCGGCAGCTCGTCGAGCTCTTCGCAGCCTCCCCAGACCAGGTCGTTCTCCAGCACGGCGATGAGCTTGTCGTCGGCCTCGCCCCCGTCGATCATCTGGAGGCCGCCGAGGATCTTGGCGTTGAGCAGGATGTCCGAGCGCCGGATGGGGCGCTCGCTGAGCACACAGATGTCGAGCGGGTCACCGTCGCCGTGGTCGGCCGCCCCGTCGGTGAGGGCGGCCGTATGTTCGGCGCAGTAGGTCCTGGGCACGAAGCCGTAGAGGGCCGGCGCCTGGGCCGAGCTGCGCTGGGGCCGGTCGACCCGGAGGTAGCCCGTGGTCTTGTCGAGCTCGTACTTGACCGAGTCGAAGGGCGTCATTTCGATGTAGGCCGTGACCACGCGGGGTGCCTTGGCCCCGATCTCGACGCCGTGCCAAGGGTGCGGGCGCCAGCGGTAAAACGGGGCGGGGAAGTTCATGGGCGCGGAGGATAGTGGCCTTCGGATCGAGGTGCACGTCGGGCTGCGAGCGGTGCTGGGGAGGGCTCCGCAGCACCGCTCGCGTGTCGGACCGGACCCGAGCCGCAGGCGGCGCAGCTGGACCGGGCTCGGTAGTCGGGCTCGGTAGTCGGGTTCAGTAGGGCCGTCGGCCTTCGATGTTCCCGGGCGGGTCGTAGCTGCAGACCCAGAGGAACCACTCGCCGCTGCCGAAGGGGCTGTCGTGATCGCAGGCTGCGACCGCGCAACCGAGGCGCTCCGAGCCTCGCCACACGACCTGGGTGTAGTGCCCGCAGACCTCACCGGGCGCGCAGCGATCGGCGCGCGGGTTGTAGCTGGCGGCCTCCGAGGCCCAGTCTTGGACCACTGTCTCGGGTGGGGCCATGTCCGTGCGCGCCGCGAGGTTCTCCCCGAACTCGCCGCCGCTGTGCTCGAAGGCGCAGCGCTCGGCCCAGCGCTGTGCATGCCGAGCGAGGGGCTCGGACCACTCGAGGGGGGCGAGCCCCGGGCTGGGGCGCGGCTGGGCCTGGGCGCGCTCGCGGTTGTGGGCTTCTAGGAAGCGGACGGCGACGGGGGAGGGCGCTGCGTCGGTGGGGTTCGAGCCCTGGACGGAGGGGGGGCGAGCCGCCCGCGCGGGCGCGAGATCCCGAGACGATTGGCCGTGCCCATTTTGGTCGCCAGCGCAGCCCAGTGCAGCGACCGAGAGGAGCCAGCAGCCGAGGGCCGCCCCTCGAGCAACGCCTCGCTCGGCCCTCCCCAGAGGAGCGCGCCAGAGCAGGGGCGAGCGTGGGTGCGGGCGAGACATGCCTGCGTGTGACGTAGACCCCGCTGGAAAACTTCTGGGAGGGGTCGGGCGACACGAGCCGAAGGGGTGCTCGGTGGTCGAGGGGGAATCTGGTTTTCCTTCGCCGGGCGTGGACTTGACGGGTGCCAGCGGACGCGCACAAATGGGCGTGTGTTCTGGACTCGCGCCTCGGTGGTCGGTTTCGCCTCGTTTCTGACCGCGTGTGGGGGCGAGCCCGAGCGCGCTGCCGGGCTCGGGGGGAACACACGAGAGTCGACCCCATCGACCCCATCGACCCCGTCGACCCCGGGCGAGGCCGCCGACGGGGGCGGTGTGGAGCCCGTCGAGCTCCCGCCCAGCGATGCCGAGCTGCTCGCCCGAGCGGAGCGGCGAGAGGGCGTGGACGACACCGGTGAGGGCGAGACGGGAGAGCGAGACAGCGAGGGTGATCCAGGCGGTTGGGAGAGTGAGACGGGGGATACAGACGAGCCTGCGGTCTCCGATCCCCTCGACCCGGCGCTCCCCGAGGGTCCCGAGCCGGGCTCGCCGGAGGCCGACGCGGAGCTCGCCGCCCTCCTCGACGAGTCGACCATCACCCAGGCCGAGTTCGATGCGGCCTTTCGTGGCGGGTCCGGGCCCAAGGTCGAGGGTGACGCCCTGGTGTTTGGACCGGGGGACCGCAAGCGGGCCCGACCGAAGGTCGAGTTTGGTACGCCGAAGCTCGAAGCGGGGAGCGCGTCGGGCTCGAAGGCGCTGCTCGCCCGGGGCGAGGACGAGCGCGGCCAGCTCGAGGCGTGTCTGGGAATGGCCTTGGGCAAGGACCCCTCCCAGACCGGGGCCGCGGTCTTGAAGCTGCGCTTCGACGCCGAGGGCGGCGTGAGCTCAGTGGAGGTGGAGCAAGAGTCGGGGCTCGGCCCGGGTCTGTGCGCGTGCCTGGTCTCGGTGGCCGAGGGGTGGGCTGTCCCGGCGCTCGCGGATGCCCGCGTGGATCTCCCCCTGACCCTCCGCATCGACGGTTAGAGACGGTTAGAAGGGCCTCGCCGCGGGTTGCTCACTGGACATTCGGAGGGCCGACCTGCAAGCTGGGAGCTACGATGGAACACTTGTCTGAGGCTCAAGTCGCCACGCTTCGGGCTGCGCTCGACGCTGAGCGTGGGGCGCTGCATAGGCAGATCTCCGCGGATCGAGGCGACGTCGCCGACAATCTCGATACCTCTCCGGGCGACGTCGAGGATGGGGCCGCGCTCGAGGCAGGGCGCTTTCAGGCCCGGCAGCGCTTGGGCGTCAAGCGGGCGAGCCTGGCCGAAGTCGACGCCGCGCTCGCGCGCATGGAGGACGGAAGCTACGGCCTGTGTGAAGAGCTCGACGAGCCGATCCCCTTTCGCCGCCTCGAGCTTCGGCCGACGACCCGCCACAGTGTCGCCGCGCTGGAGGCCATCGAGGCCGACGGCGGGGTGGTCGACCCCACGGGCTACGAGCCGATCGCGTACTGACCATGGCCTCGCATCTCTCCCCCTTCGGTTTCCTCGGGTTCCTCGCGCTCTCGCTCGGGGCCTGCCTCGAGGTCCCGCCGCCAGCCCACGAACAGGCCGAGCAGGGTCCGCGAATGCGGGTCGATGCCGATACGCCGAAGGGGCCGTCCCTGCGCGCGCAGGTCGGCCAGCCCGTCGAGACTCCCAAACCGCGACCTGGTGGCGATGGCGATGGCGAGAGTGATGGCGACGAGATCGTACCGGGGGAGCTCGCCGTCGTGGCCGACCACTTTCCCGCGCCCGCGCGCTTGGTCGCAATCGGTGATCTGCACGGTGACCTCGAGGTGACCAAGGCGGCCCTGCGTCTGGCGGGGGCCATCGACGGGTCCGAGCGTTGGATCGGTGGCTCGCTGGTGATCGTGCAGACCGGCGACCAGCTCGACCGTGGCGAGGGTGAGCAGGAGATCCTCGAACTCCTGGCCCGGGTTCAACGCCAGGCGGCGGCGGCCGGTGGCGCACTCCATATTCTCAACGGCAACCACGAGTTCATGAACGCCCTGGGCGATCTGCGCTACGTCACCCCTGGCGGATTCGCCGATTTCGAGGACGCGCCAGGGGTCGACCCCGATGACCCGGCCCTCGGTACGGTGATGGCCGAGGTCCCCGAGCGGGCCCGGGCCCGGGTCGCCGCGTTCTTTCCCGGTCAGCCCTGGGCCCGGGAGCTCGCCAAGCGCAACACCATCGTGGTCGTCGGCGACAGCGTATTTGTGCATGGGGGCGTGTTGCCGACCTACGCCGAGGACATCGGCGCGGTCAACAGGGAGGCCCGGGCATTCCTGGCGGGGGAGCGCGCGGAGCCCCCCGAGGCGATCGTCGATCCAGATGGTCCGGTCTGGAGCCGGCACTACTCGAACGAGCCCGATGCCGACGACTGCGCCCTGCTCGAGGCGACCTTGGCTACGCTTGGAGCCGAGCGCATGGTCGTGGGTCACACGGTTCACACCGAGGGCATTCAATCGGCCTGCGGCGATAGGATCTGGATGATCGACGTCGGCATGGCCGACTACTACGACGGACCGCTGCAGGTCCTGGAGATCCGCGGGGGCGAGGTCGCTGTGCTCCGCGCGAAATAACAACGGACCCAGACCCGGGTTCTCCCTCACCCGGTACAGCAGCGCTCAGGAAGCGACCGCAAGTTGCCCACGCAGCTGCTCGAGCGCCCACTGATTCGGCAACCCAGACAGCTCCCGCCCCTCGAACCACGCCTGAAATACCCCCGAGACCTCCGGCTGCGCCTCGAGCAGCGGATTCACAGCATACGCACCAAAATCGCTGTAGTGACTCCCATAGTGCTCCCAGCCCGCCGCGTCCAGGTACAGGCGGATCCAGACCTCCGCCGCCGCCGCGCCGAACAAGCGGTTGAAGAGATAGCCCGTCAACTTGGTCGTCGAATGATTGAGGTCCTTCGTACGCGCCGGATAATGGGCGTAGGCCGCCATGACCTCAGCGGGGCTCGGCGCACCCAGGTCGGCCATCATCCCCCAGTCGAGGGTCGGCCCTTCCCCTCTCTGTACCTCGGGACCCTCACGCACGACCGCCAACAGGGCCTGCGCCAACAGGGCCACCGCAGCATCGCTGGCGGGCTCGTCGGACTCGCCGCCGCCGTGCGGACGGTCCCCCGCACGGCGCTCGAAGAGGTCCGCCCAAAATCCGATCGTACCGGCGAAGCCGAGGCCGTTGGCGGCGAGCAGGGCGTAGGCCTCACGCAGGTCCTCGACCTCCGGCCTCTCGAGATAGCTGATACCCCCGTGGCCACCGTAGCTCCCCATCTTCCAGGCACCCGGAAAGAGATGGTCCCTCCAGGCGTCGCTGCTGTACTCACCCAACATCGCCCCCGCCAGGCCCCCCCCGCCGGCGAGGCGATGGGAGAGGGAGATCGAGCTGGACTTGGTCTGAAGCTCGCAGCACCCCAGCTCGATCTGCGCGCCCACGCGGCGGGCCGCATCCATGTAGGGCCGCGCCGTACTCAAGATCGCCTGCCGGACCTCGAGCTCCTTGGTCGGCAGCTTACGGGCGATCTCCCGATCTTTGATCAGGTCCAGAAGACTCTCCCGGTGGGCCGCCAACACGATCAGGCTGCCCTTGGCCCCCGCGAAGATCGTCGCCGGACCCGTGTTGCTCAGATCGATCTTTCGATTCTTGGCGTAGATCTCGAGCGAGTGCTCCCCGAGCGCGTCGGTGTCGAGGTTGCGCCGGATCACGGTCTCGCTGTCGCGCTGATAGGCCAGCCACGGCCCGGCTACAGTCGGTACCGCGATACTCTCGATCTCGAAGCGGCGCTCGCCCTTGGGGCCACTCTCGAACACGGTCCACCGAAGCCCGCGGTGGAGCACGAGCACGCAGCGCTGGGCGTCAGCGTAGATGTCGAGGCGCGCGCCAGCGGGGGTGTCCCCGAGCACGCGCTCCCACCGGGGCGTCAGCGAGGCGTCGCGGAGCCGCCCACAGATCAGCTTGCGCTCGTCGGCAGCGTAGTAGAGCAGGGTTCCGTCATGCGCGATCTTCAGGGGAACGGCCACCCTCGGGCTGCCCGCGCGCTCCTTGGGGCCCAGGCCCAACTCGACTTTCGACAGGAGCTCTGAGCCCTCCCCACCTCCCAAGGGCAAGCTCGACGTCCCGGCTAGCCCGTCATCGTCATCGTCATCGTCATCATCGTCATCGTCATCGTCATCGTCATCGTCATCATCCAGACGCAGCGGGAGCAGCACCCCTCTGCGCAGGGGCTCGATACGCAGTACGCCGCGCTCGGCCACCAGGTAGGCGCGACCGTTGGGGTGGACGACCATGCCCTGATCTCGGAAACGATCGGGGCGCAGCGCGGCCTCGAGATCGGGGAACGACCAGGCCACGGACTTGTCACACAGATCCTCGTACGAAGCGGCCAGGCTTCCGTCCCGCGAGACCGTCGCCAGGCCGGCGCCCTCGCTGCCCTGGATCTTGCGGTCGGTCTTGAGCTTCGCCGGCCGGGTCAGCCGGGTGAGCCCAAAGCAGTCGATGAACAAGAGGTGGTCTTCGTCTTCGCTGAACCCGTACATCGTCTACTCGCCCACGCTCACGTAGCGATCGTCGCCGTCGTTTTTTTGGCTGAGCCCGCCCACGGGCAGCGCGGCCTCGAGGCGTGTGCACATCTGCGGCGACAAAAAATTGTCTTCGAGGTTCAGGCACTCGAGGTGTCGAAAGGCCCCGGCGTCGGCCAGCAGGTGTTCGGCGCCCACGTCGGTCATGGTCCCCATGCTCAAGTCGAGGGTCTCGAGTCGAGGCAGGAGCGCGGTACCTGCGAGCAAGGCCGTGAAGGTGTCGGCGAAGTCTGCGTTTTGCAGGCCCAGGTGCCGCAGCGATCCGAGTCCGCTGTTGTTGAGCAGCCCCTGGACCTGCGCCGGCGTGCAGCTCCCGCCATAGTCGACGGTCCCGTACCACAGCGAGAGGCGCTCGAGCTTGGGCAGCCGGGCCCTGCCCATCGCCTCCCCTGATGGCCCGGGCAGGCCCCCCGTGTGGACCTCGAGCTCGCGCAAGGTCTCGGACTTGGGCACACCCAGATGGATCCCGGCACCTTGGAGACGCAGCTTCTCGATCTGCGGGAGGACCGACCACAGCTTGGAGATGTCCCCGACCTGAACCCACGAGATCTCACTCTCCGCGGGGAAGTCGAAGTCGCCGATGCACAGCCTGCGCAGGCTGGGCATGGGGCCCCGCTCGACCAGGGCGCGGACACAGGCTCTGTAGTCCGCGCTCCCGTCGGCGCTGGGCAGACCGAGGTCGAGGCCCCGGAGGAAGGTGGCGCTGGGGTGGGCGAGCGCATAGGCGAGGGCCTCGGCGATGTCCGTGTCGCTGTGGTCGGCGTCCACCCACAGACGGATCCGATCCCAGTGGCCCATCGTCAGGGTCCAGCCGAAACACTCCCGCCAGCCGTCTCGGCTGACGAACTTGCCGAACATGGCCTCGGCGTTGCCCTGGATCAGCTGCTTCTCCTGGCGCCGCAGGGCCTTCGTATCCGCTCCCGGCTGGGCCTGGGCGATCTGCAGGGCGACCAGCTCACCGCGCGAGTCCCCCCGTTTCTGCAGGGCGTCGCTGTACACCGACCAGGCGTGCAGGTCGCTCGGGTCGGCGATCAACGAGCGCTCGAGCACGGCCACAGGGCTGACGTCGAGGGTCGGGGGCTCCTCGTCCTCGGCGGCCAGCACGATGCCGTTCTCGTCGACGCGGATCTCGATGTAGCCCGTGTTGAGCTTCGAGGCGATGGTCGACTCGGCTCTACGTCTGGCCCCGTCCTCGGAGTCGCAGCGCAGCTGGCCCTCACGCCCATCGCTGCCGATGCGACCATGCCGGGTCTTGTAGAGGTCGCCCTCTGTGGAGACCTCCCAAAACTTGCTGGACTTGCCCTCACGGAACTCGAAGCGGCGCATCGACTAGACAGTGTAGCCTCGAAAATGCGCGCCTCGCCCCTGGTCTTTCCTGCACCCCGAATCCACCCTGGCTGGATGGACCCCGGCGATTCTAGGGGGCCCACTCCAGGCGGTACGCCATGTTGTGTCCAATTCGGTCGGAGAACTTCCGCACCGCCCCAGAGGCCATCTTCTCGCTCAGGCCCACCGGGATCAGCGTAGTCAACCACGCCCCGACGCTCTGGGCTTCCCCTGACTTTGGTCGCGCCTGCGAGTCCGCTGCATAGTCCAGCTTCGCCGTCCGCAGCCCGCTGCGCTCCAGCAGGTCGTACAGATCCCGAAACACGATGAACGCCGTGTCGTTGGCGTGGGTCGACCAATTGGCGACCGGGAGGAAATCGACCAAGTGAATGAGCTGAAAGTTCAGCTGCACCCAAAAGTCCTCGCCGCTCATGGTCAGCGCCTCGTTGTCGATCACCCGGTTGAAGCTGATCGACTCGAGCGCATCCAGACGCCCGATGTTGGCCCGCAGCTCCCGACGCAGGGGCAAATCGTAGAGCAGGCGCAAGATCGAAGGGAAGGCCTCGACGTGGGTCCACTCTTCCTCGGTCATGAGCGCGCGCAAAGCCGGGATCTTGTCGCCGGTCATGGCGAAAGTGTTGGTGCCCGTGCCGAGGATGGAGTGCAAAAGCAAGATGATCGGCGAGTGCTCGGGATAGTGAGCTGCGCCGTATTCGAAACAAAAATACAGGTGATCGAGAAACGAACCGTCGGCGTGCTCGACGTCGAAGTCACACTCCTCGACCATGAAACGCATGAGTTCAGGATTGATCTCGGGCAGCTCCGAGTTCGCGCGCACCGACCGATACTCACCATCCAGGCGCGCGGCGACCTCCTCGCTCCAGTGCGCTTCTTTGGCGACCCGAGTCCGCATGACGTAGCGGGACGCCGCACCCTCGAGGGTATTGAAGATCGTCCGGTCGAGATCGAAGTCGGGGATCGGCTCGACCCGCACCGAGCCGGTGTGGTCGATGACTCCACCTTTAGCGATGGCGGCCTTGCGCTGGAGGCTCGGGTCGGGTCGTTGTTGGGCGTCTTGCTTCATGGTCTCGGTCTCGGCGATCGGAGAACAACGCGGTGTCCGCGAGGGCCCCGGACAGCCGGGGTGGCTGGACCCAGAGTACCGCTGTCCAAATCTGGACGGCCGAAATTAAACGTGAGGACCCGCTGAGCGGGCCCTCACGTTTGGCACAGGCGCTGAACTAGTTGGTGCCGGTCTTGTCCTCGTCCTTGGCTTCAGCTTCGGCGATCTGCCGACGGACGTCGTCCATGTCGAGGTCCTTGATCGTCTGGATCAGGCGCTCAAAAGCCGGGGGCGGCATGGCTCCGGCGTTGTTGTAGACCATGATGCCGTCGCGGAAGGCCATCAAGGTCGGGATCGAGCGGATCCCAAAACTTCCGGCGAGGGCCTGTTGGGCCTCCGTGTCGACCTTGCCGAACACGGCGTCGGCGTGTTTCTCCGACGCCGACTCGAAGGTCGGCGCGAAACGGATGCAGGGTCCACACCAGCTGGCCCAAAAGTCGACAAACACGATGGCGTTGCCGGAGATGGTGGACTCGAAGTTCTCTTGATTCAGCTCGATGGCGCTCATGGTGGTCTCCCGGTCTGGTTGGTCTAGGTCGGTCTGGTCCGTCGCTCGACCCCGTTGGCCGGCGCTCGTCACTACGCCGCGCGTACCGCAGCGTTACCCTGCCCCAGTACCACGCACACCTCGCCACTGCCCAGGCGCAGACCCACCTCGACAGCGGCCCGCTACACTCGAGCCATGCACCTGCGCCCACAGACCGAGCTGCCCACTCACGAGGTCCGCAACCAGCCGCCGGCCTTCGAGGACGTCGGCCTGTGGACCAGTGACCTGGCCCTGCGCGAGGCCGCGACCCGGGAGGGGGCCGCGGCCCACACCGCCGCGCTCTCTGAGTTCGGCGCCCGGGTGGGCTCTGCGGAGGTCATCCAGTGGGGCTTCGACGCCAACCGGGTCAAGCCCGAGCTCCTGACCTTCGACCGCTACGGCCAGCGCATCGACGAGGTCCGCTATCACCCCAGCTACCACGCGCTCATGACCCTGGCCGTCGAGTCGGGCATGCCCTCCGTGGCCTGGACCAGCCCCACCGATTCGGGCGGACACGTGGCCCACGCGGCCTTCGAGTTTCTCATGGCCCAGGCCGAGCCGGGAGTGTGCTGCCCCCTGTCCATGACCTACGCCGTGGTCCCGGCGCTGCGCCACGAGCCCGCGCTGGCCGATGTCCTGATCCCCAAACTCAGCGCTCGCCGCTACGACCCACGCTGTGTCCCCGCGACCGAGAAGGCCGGCCTGACCATGGGGATGGCGATGACCGAGAAGCAGGGCGGCTCGGACGTCCGCGCCAACACCACCTTGGCCCACCGCATCGGCGGCGGCGAGTACGAGCTCGTCGGCCACAAGTGGTTTTGCTCCGCGCCCATGTCGGACGCATTTTTGACCTTGGCCCAGGCCCCCGGCGGCCTGACCTGCCTCTACGTCCCGCGCTGGCGCCCGGACGGCTCCCGCAACCCCTTTTACATCCAGCGCCTCAAGGACAAGCTCGGCGACTGGGCCAACGCGTCGAGCGAGATCGAGTATGCGGGGACCTGGGCCCGGCGCGTGGGGGAGGAGGGCCGGGGCGTGCGGACGATCATCGAGATGGTCCAGCACACACGCCTGGACTGCGTGGTCTCGCCCGCGGCCATGATGCGCCAGGCCGTCGCCAACGCCTGCTGGCACGCCACCCACCGCCGGGCCTTCGGCGAGCTGCTGATCGACCAGCCGCTCATGCAGGTCGTGCTCGCCGACATGGCCATCGAGAGTGAGGCCGCGACCGCCCTGGCCATGCGCGTGGCTCGGGGCTTCGACCAGGGCGCCCGGGACGACGCCGAGGGCGAGCGCGCCCGCCTGTTCTCGCGCCTCGCCACCCCGGTCGCCAAGTACTGGCTCAACAAGCGGGTCCCCGAGCTCGTCTACGAGGCGATGGAGTGCCACGGCGGCGCCGGCTACATCGAGGAGGGGGTCATGGCCCGCCTGTTCCGTCAGTCGCCCCTGAACTCGATCTGGGAGGGCTCGGGCAACGTCATCTGCCTCGACGTGCTCCGGGCCATGGGCCGGGAGCCCGCCTGTGTGGAGGCCTTCGTCGCCGAGCTCGAGCTCGCCCGGGGCGGTGATGCGCGCCTCGACGCGAGCCTCGACCGGCTCAAAGCGCGGCTCGCCAGGCCGATCGGCCCACGCGAGATTCGGCGCGTGGTCGAGGACATGGGCGTGGCCCTGCAGGCCAGCGTGCTGGTGCGCGCGGGCGTCTCGGCGGTGGCCGATGGCTTCTGTGGAACCCGGCTGGGCGGGGAGGGCCGCTGCTACGGGGCGCTTCCGGAGGGCAGCAAGCTCGACGTCGAAGCCATCCTCGAGCGCGCTCGGCCCAACCTGAGCTGACTCGGACTCGAGTTCTGCCTGTCTCGCGTCTGCAGCCACGTCCCCTTGTCCACCGTGGGCGCGAGCTGCCATCATCCGGCGTGGATCGACGCGCCTCCCTCACCTGCACCGTCCTCGCCGCGCTCGCCCTGAGCGGGGGGGCCTGCGATGAAGGCGGGGACACCTCCGAATCCGAAACCGACGGACTGCCCGAGTGTGTGAGCTACGAGCTCGACGCCTGCGCGCTGCTCTACCCCCCGACCTACGCCCAGGTCTGGACCCAGACCTTGTCGACGGGCTGCGCCCAGGTCGGTGGGGCCTGCCATGCCCAGGGCGACGCCGCTGGGGCGATCCATGGGCTGACCTTCACCGACCCCCAGCTCAGTTGGGATCACATGCTGGCCGGAGATGCCGCCCTGGTCAGCCCCGGAGATCCGCTGTGCAGTCCCCTGTTTGTGCGCCTCGCCATCGACGACCCGAGCCTGCGCATGCCCCCGGGTGCGAGCGGGCTCGACCCGAAGGTCCTGTGCAGCGTCGGCACGTGGATCGCCGATGGGGCCATGTACGAGCAGCCCTGAGCAGCCCTCACCACAGGGCCGCGCTGAGCCGCTCGATCTCGTCGAGGGCGAAGGCCAGGTCTCCGCGCTCGACCGCCGGGTTGATGATCAACAGCCGCCAAGCGTTGACGCCCCCGGAGCCCAGCGGCTGGTAGCCGACCATCAGCCGGCCCTCGACCTGCATGCGCCGCTTGACCTCGGGCGCGAGCGCGTGGACCCGAGCCCGCTCGGGCTCCGACCACTCCCCTGGATCCCCGCCCCGGGCCCGCAAGCTCGGGGGCAACCAGCGGAAGCAGACGTTGCTGAATACGCGCGGCGCAGCCAGGGCCAGCGCAGGGCGGGCCTCGACCATCGCCTCGACCGCGACCCCGAGGTCGACGGCCCGCTCGACCCGGGCGCCGAGCCAGGCGTCGCCGCGCCCCTTCCAGGTCAGCCAGGCCTTGAGGGCGTCGTTGCGGCGCGCACAGGTCACGCTCAGGTCGCCCATATCGAGGCTGGCGTGGGCCTTGTCGGGCTGAAACAGGTATGCGGCGCGGGTCGAGAAGCAGGCTCGCAGGCGCGCGGGCTCGCGCAGCAGCAGGGCCGAGCACTGCTGGGTCACGCCGCTGAGTTTGTGCAGGTTCCAGGTCACCGAGTCGGCGGTCTCGATACCCGCGACCCGATGCCGCTCGCGCGCGGAGAACAGCACCCCCCCGCCGACCGCCGCGTCGACGTGGGCCCACAGCCCCGCCGCGTGGGCGATCGGGATCAGCGCGGAGAGTGGATCGAAGGCGCCGGTGACCGTCGTGCCCGCGGTCAAGTTGACGAGCAGGGGGGTCTGACCGGCCTCCCGGGCGGCCGCGAGCGCGCCCTCGAAAGCGGGCACGGACATGGCCCCGGTCTCGTCACAGTCCACCCTGTGGACCTGGCGTGAACCAAGGCCCAGCAGGCGTGCGGCCTTGTCGATGGAGTAGTGGCCCTGCGCCGAGGCGAACACGGCGAAGCGCGGGCCGCCCACGGCCCCGCGCTCGAGCAGCTCGGGGTCGGCCGCGTGGCGGGCGAGCTGCATGGCGCAGGTGTTGGCCATGGATCCGCCCGCACACAAGATACCCGCGGGCTCGGGCGCCTCCAGGGCAGGGGCCGGCCAACCGATGCGAGCGGCCATCGCCGCCAACACGGCGCGCTCCATCAGGGTGAACACGGGCGCGGTCTCGTAAGTTGCGACGCTGTTGTTGAGGGCGGCTCCGAGCGCATCGCCGAGCACGGCCAAGGGGTCGGCTCCGGCGTAATTTTGGTTGAAAAAGCGCGGGTGGTCGCTGCGTACGCTGAGCGAGATCACCACCTCGAGGGCCTCTCTCAGGGCCCCCGCACAACTCCCCTGGCTGGCGCTCGAGTCTCCCGAGCCCAGGCCCAGGCCCACGCTCGCCGCGAGCGCGTCCTCGATCTCCCCGGGCGTGGCGAAGTCGACGACCGGGTTCCGCCGCGACCCCAGATCCTCGAGCAGCCCGACGAGCAGCCCGATCAGCGTTCCCCCGAGCTGGGTCTGGGTCTGGGTCTGGGTCTGGGTCTGGGTCTGGGTCTCGGTCATTCAGCCCTCCGACCGTCGCCGTAGCGACAGGCCCAGCAGGCCCAGCAAACCCAGGAGCCCAGTCCCGCCCCACGCTCCCCCCGAACGCCCTGAAGCGCAGCTGCAGCCCTCGCCGTCCTCCGCTGCGCCGCCCCCCGTCTCTCCGGCCTCTCCGGCCTCTCCGGCCTCTCCACCTTCCTCTCCACCGATCGGGGGCAACTCCGCGTCCACGCCGATCCGCACCGGCTCGGACTCGGCGATGTTGCCCGCCCAGTCCTCGGCGACGGCCACCAAGGTCCAGCCTCCCTTTGGAAAGCTGGCCCCGCTGAACACCCAGGGCGCGTGTTCATCCGTGGTCACAAACTCCCCATTGACCTCGAGACGGACCTCTCTGACCCCGTGCCCCTCGTCGCTGGCGTCGATCACAATGTCGATCGGCACGTTGGGCTCCGGGTAGAGGGTGCCGTCCTCGGGCGCGGTGATCTGCACGCTCGGCGCCTGCTCGTCGGGGTCGGCATCGAAGGGGTCGCCACAGGTCGCCGAGGCCCCCGAGCGGGGTGTCTCACACCAGTCGACCCACTCGACCTCGGAGTCCAGCGTGTCGACGGCGAAGCGCTGGCAGTCGGGGCCCGGGTTCCAGGTCCCGTCGACATCGTGGCAGGGGGTCACGTCGACCCCGGAGGTCTCCTCGATCCAGGGGACCGCCCGGTGCAGCAGGACGTAGGTATCGGGCCCGGCTCCGCAGGGCGGCCCGCCCGAGACGATGCCGAAGGTGTGCCAGCTCCCGTCCGGGTACTGCACGAAGGCCGGCCCGCCCGAGTCCCCGCCACAGGCCGCATTCCCGACCTCCCCGACGACGACGACGCTGCTGCTCTGGGTGACCACGGTCTGAATGACGCTCTCCCCCCAGCGCTTGAAGCCGGCCCCGCTCTCGCCCTCGTTGTTGCCGAATCCAACCATCGTCGCGGCTCGGCCGGGGACCAGAATCGAGGTCTCACAGCCGTAGACGGGCGGGGTGATCGGGATGTCGTAGACCGGCGCGGCGAGCTTGCAGTAGGCGAAGTCGTCGCCCCCAACCGTGTCCTCGATGTAGGCGGGGTTTTGTCGACAATGGTCGACCTTGACCCGGCGGTCGGCCTGGACCCCCGACTCGCCGAAGATGATCTCGGCCGGAAAATCGTCGTCGTCGACGCAGTGCGCCGCGGTGCTCACGATCTCGGGGTGGATCAGCGTGCCGCTGCACAGGGCCCCTCCATTTTGGAGCAACACCGTGGTCGGCCACTGACAGTTCTCCGTGATCGTCCCATCGGAGATCAGAAGCTCGTCCTCCGGTGCCTCGAGCGAGGGTTCTGCCGCGAGCGCCAGGCCCCCGAGGCCCAGGGAGGGGCCCAGGGAGGGGCCCAGGGAGAGCCCCAGAGAGAGCCCCAGAGCCGATACCGTGCACAGAGCGAGCGAGAGCCGAAGCGAAGCCATAGCGCGATCGTAGCAGCCTGTGCCGAGCCTACTCGAGCAATCCCAGCCGGCGCGCCCGCGCACGGATCTCTCCCGCGGCACCATGGATGGTCGCAAACAACGATGCGCGCATCCACATCCCGTTCCGGACCTGGCGCCAGACCACGAAGCCCGGGTGGTCCTCCCAGGAATCGGGGAGCTCGTTCACCCGCGGCAGGGGGTGCATGATCACGCAGTCTTCACGGATCAAGAGCCTGAAGTTCGAGTGCAGGATGTAGCCCTCCTCCGCACCGAGATCACCGATCGTGGCGTCCTTCTTAGGCTGACCTTCGCCGCCGCCCACGTCCCACTCCCGCTGCATGCGGGTCATGTAGATCGCGTCGATCTCCCGGCCGTGCGCGCGCAGCAGGGCCTCGAGATCGTCGGTGATCTCGACCTCGATGTCGTGACGGCGGAGGTAGCCGAGCAGCTCGTCGTCGGGTTGAAAATCTCGGGGCGAGACGAAGCGAATGCTGCCTGGGCGGAACTTGGTCAAGATCAAGGCCAGAGATCGGGCAGCGCGGTTGCGAGCGACGTCGCCGACGATCACCAGGTGCTTGCCGTCCACCCCTGCGCCCCCCCCGAAGCTGTAGCGCAGGGTGTAGAGGTCGAGCATGGCCTGGGTGACGTGTTGAGAGCGCCCGCTGCCCGCCGAGATCACCGGGACCGGGCGGCGGCTGTTGTGCAGCGCCCAGGCTGCCTGAGTAGCAAAGTCGTCGTCTGGGTGCCGGACCACGATCGTGTCGAAGAAGCTCGACAGGGTCCGCACGCTGTCGGCGATCGACTCCCCCTTGGCGAACGAGGAGGTCCGCAGATCAGAGACCAGCGAGACGGTCGCCCCGAGCTTCTCGGCAGCGGCCATGAACGACTGGGCCGTACGTGTGCTCGGCTGGGCGAACAAGTTCATGATCCGGTGCCCACGCAAGATCGCGAGCAAAAAGTCGCGACCGTCGCGGTGGCGATCGAGGCGGCGGATGGCGGTCGCCGTGTCGCACAGCTCCTCGAGTTCCGGGCGGCTGAACTGCTGGCTGAGCAAGACGTGGAAGGGACGCCCGTCTCGGTACAGCAGAGGGCGGCGGCGCGCACCGTCGTAGATCGCTTCTAGGAAGTCTTCGTAGCTGATACCCATGGTCCCGACCCGGGCGGACTTTAAGGCATTTTCCCGTGGATTCCTCCGTGAAACAGCGACCGCGCGTACCGCGGGTTCAAACTCTTGGTCTCCCTCCGAAGCCGCGCAGAGTAGGACATTCCTCCCCTCCCACGGGTGGGAGTGGGTAGACTCTCACTGGTGACGTCAGGCGGTCAGAGCGGTCAGAGCGCCCCCAGCCCCCGAAATACCGGACGTGTTCGAGTCGACGCTCTGTCCTCGACCGGCGGGCCAGGTGTTCCTTTGCGCGGCCGAGATCTCTGGGTCACGGGCCTCGATCTCTCCGCCCCGCTGACCGCCCTGCTCGCTGAGCTCGAGCCCCGGCCCGCCGTCCACTTCGTCGACGGTGAGGCCATCGTCTCGGCCTGCCAAGCCCACCGTGCGGGCAACCTGGAAGAGCTCCCGGGTTCGCCCGAGGTTCTGGTGTTCGCCGGCGAGGCCCTCGACACCGAGACCCTCGCCGAGTTGCGCAAGATCATCGCCAACGTGCGGCTCCCGACCCTCGTGGTCGTGCCCGGCGACCCCACCCAGCGCTCCGAGCTGCGCGAGGCGGCATGTGCAGTGGGGGCCCTCGATTGCCTGCTTCGAGACGAGCTCTCCACTCCTTTGCTGGAGGCCGCGATCACCCACGCCCGCGCCCACGCCCAGCACATCTCGCGCCTGCACGAAATGCGTGACCGCTTTGCGCTGGCGATCCGCGGGGCCAAAGACGGCATGTGGGAGTGGGACCTGGTCCGAAGCAAGGTGTTCTATTCGCAGCGTTGGCGCGAGCTGCTCAGCCTGCGCAGCGACGCCATCCGACCGACCCTCGACACCTGGTTCACGCGGGTTCACCCCCAGGACATCGACCCCCTGCGCAGTGATCTCGATGCCCTGATGAAGGGCGTGATCCCGGTGCACGAGTACGAGCATCGGATCCGCGACGGCGAGGGCACCTGGCGCTGGGTCTTGAGCCGGGCTGTGATCCACCGGGACAGCGAGGGCATGGCCCTGCGCATGGCCGGCTCGATGACCGACATCACCCCCTTTCGCCAGCGCGAGCGCACGGTCCGCGAGCGCAGCCGCCAAGACGAGCTGACCAAGCTCCCCGACAGCCGGGTCTTTCATGAGCGCATTGCTCGGGCCGTCGAGCTGGCCCAGAGCCACCAGGACTTCGAGTTCGTGGTCTTGCTGGTCGAGGTCGATCGCCTGTCCCAGATCCGCGACAGCTACGGCGTCGAGCCTGCAGACCGGGCCTTCGTCATGATCGCCGAGCGACTGCGCAAGTGCCTGCGCCCGGAGGACCTCCTGTTCCGCTACGCCCCGGCCGAGTTCGGGATCTTGCTCGAGAACACGGACGACGCCAGCTTCGGCACCCACGTCGCCGACCGCATCCACCAGTGCGCGGGCAAGCCCTTCGAGCTCGACGGTGTCGAGACCTACTCCACCGTCAGCATCGGCATGACCTCGAGCGCGCACGGCTACAGCTCCGTCGACGAGGTCATCGCCGACGTCAGCGCGGCCTCCCACACGGCCCGAGACCGGGGCCGGAACCGGCACGAGATCTTCAACACCAACATGCGGATCGAGGCCCGCACCCTGCTCGCCCTCGAGATGGCCCTGCGCCGGGCGATCGACGAAGATCAGCTGACCTTGCACTACCAGCCCATCGTGCACTCGGACACGGGCGATCTGATCGCCTTCGAGGCGCTCATGCGCTGGCAACACCCCGAGCGCGGTCAGATCCCTCCGAGCGAGTTCATCCCGATCGCCGAAAACACCGGCCTGATCATGACCATGGGCCGCTGGGCCCTGCGCAAGGCCGTCCACACCCTCCACGGCTGGCAGGAGGAGTTCGACCGCCCCGACCTCGCGATCAGCGTGAACCTCTCGGCCCGGCAAGTCGGCGATCCGCTCCTGCTCGAGACCATCGACGCGACCTTGGCCGAGACCGGCCTGGCCCCCAACTGCCTCAAGCTCGAGCTCACCGAGTCGGTGATGATGGACCGGGCCGACGAGGTCTTCGCCCTCTTGCAAGAGATCCGCGGGCGCGGGGTCAGCATCTGGATCGACGACTTCGGCACGGGCTACAGCTCCCTGAGCTACCTGCACCGCTTCCCCGTCGACGGCCTCAAGATCGATCGCAGCTTCGTGTCCCGGCTCGACGGCACCCCCCGAAGCGCGACCTTGGTCCAGACCATCTTGGACCTCGCTCGGAACTTCGACCTCGAGGTGATCGCCGAGGGCATCGAGACCCAGACTCAGGCCGAGCACCTCCAGAGGCTCAGCTGTACGACCTGCCAGGGCTGGTTCTTCGGCCGACCCATGCCGGCCGACAAGGTCCGGGCCCTGCTCGGACAGCGCTCGGTCTGACCGCGATCGGGGTCAGGTCTGGGCAGGTCTGGTCAGGTCTGGGCAGGTCTGGTCAGGTCTGGGCATGGCGGCGACCTGCCCGAGGTGTCGTGAAGACCACTCGGTGGCCTTCACGACACCTGGGTCTTTCACTCAAAGGCCGTGGGTCGCTCCTGATCACGAGAACCTACACGCGAAGCTCGGTCTTTGGATCGTCGATGACGACTCCGCGCGAGCGCAATGAACGCATGTGCAGACAGTGCCTTTATTCGGTATTCGATATATCTACACAGGCGGCCTTCTACATGGCATCTGATTGGATGCAGTGTCCTTTCGCTCGGGTGCAGGCCACTCGGCGCGATCAGGAAACAGGTGCCACACAGGCGCCTCAGTACCAGATTTTGAGTCTCACCCCAATCCGCCGGGGTGGCCAGGCTCGCCCACGTTGAGAACTGTATTCAGTTGATATCAAGATGAAATAGTAGCATTGTCAAACGTGGCGAAAGTGCACCAAGTTGAAATAGGGGAGTGCATCGGCAGCATCGCCTTCATCTATGGCTTCCACCCAGACACGATTTGGCATGACCCCGACAACGTGGAACTACGCCAATCCAGAGACAGCGGCTACGTGCTCGAGACCGGGGATGAGCTCAGCATCCCCCCCCTGAAGGACAAGCACCACTCGGGGAAGGTCGACCGCCGCCACGTCTTTCGTCGCCTCGGCGTCCCCGAGCGCTTTCGCATGCGGCTTTGTGAGCTCGGTGAGCCCCTCGCCGGGCTCGCCTACACCCTCGACATCGACCATGTCGTCCACCGCGGCCAGACGGACGAGGACGGCTACTTCGAGCACTGGATCTCTCCCCGTTCCAAGCGTGCACGCCTGGTCATCGAGGACGACGAGGACAACGCTGTCTTGATCAGTCTCGGCCACCTTGCCCCACTCTCGACGCTCAAGGGCTTCCGCGCCCGCCTGATCAATCTGGGCTGGCTCGACGAGGTTGCAGCACCTACCCAGCCCGCTCCGAACAGCGACGAGCAGAACGAGCAGGACGAGCAGGCACCTCCCCCGGCGGGGTCCGACGACGAGTCGGAGCTCGCCGCCCAAACCGACGAACCCCCAGACGACGCCTCCGAAGGGTCCACCGAAGAACTCGACGACGCCAGCGAAGAGCTCGACGACGCCCTCGTCGAGGCCCTTGAGCGCTTCCAGGCCCACTGCGAGCTCGAGGTCACCGGCACCAGGGACGAGCCGACCGTGCGCGCGCTCTTGGACATCTACGGAGCCTGAATGCCCGTCGACGACACCAACAACACCATCCCCGGTCTGCCCTCCCCCTCTCTGGAGGACGACCCAGAGAAGAGAGGCTCGACAGACCCCCTCTCACACAAGCGCAAGCGCAGCCCCGACGACCCGGGCTCGAGCTCGCACTCGAAGGCCCAAAAGCAGGCGCCCACCCCGACGCGTCCCGATGTCGCCGTCGGCAAGCGTTTCAACAAACGTCACCAACGCGGGCCCAACGAGCGGCTCGGGGTCCGCGGCGAGCTCAACGTCCTCGACGCCCAGACCAGCAGCCGCTACTACGCCTTTTTGACCGAGCGAGAGCTCCGCGACGGCGACATCTACTACATCGCCTTCGAGTGTGTCGAGAAAGACTGGATGGACCAGGTCTGGCTCGAGTTGCTCGGCCTCTTCGATGCCAAGGTCATGCTCCACTTCCTCGACACGCGGGTCCACGGCCAGCGCTTCGAGAAGTTCTGGCCGAGCTTCGGGCCCCCGGAGTTGAACCTCTTCTTCGCTATTTACTATTGGTTCCTGCTGCGTGTCATCGACGATGGCCAGGACTACGCGCCGACTTCGATCTTTAGTTTCAAGGTCGCCGCAGATGCGCCCTTGATGGTCGATGGGGGCCTCGAGCAGCTACTCGAGACCGACTGGTTCGTCCTCGACCTCGCAACCCGGGCCGGCACCAAGCGCCCCGACTCCCTGATGGTGCTCGGCGGAGAGCACCGTCAGTCGGGGTGGTTTTACGAGCTGGGGCTCGACATCGCGGACGACACCGACGACGAACAACGATGGATCCGCGGGCTCACCCGGATCTCCGACGACAGCGCCGAGGGCGGCCTGTGTCAGGGCACCCTCAAGCTCCTGCATTGGCCTCAGCCCGCGCCCACCAAGGCCATACTCGGTGAAGATGACGCAGACACGCGTGAGTCCGAGCCCGAGCCCGAGCCCATGGAGCCCGATCTGCTCACGCCGAGCTCGAGCTCGGGCTCGGGCTCGGGCTCGGAGGACTCCTCCTCGTGGTTCGAGGCCATCCTGAGCCCTATCCGGGCGGCCTACGGCACGCTGGCGAGCGCCATCGAGGCGCTGCTCTCGACCTTGCCCCCACCTCCTGGGGTCCTCGCCTTCGCCGGAGCGGGGGCCGACTTTGGGATGGGGCTGAACCTCGGCGACTCGGCGACGAGGCCCAACAAGAGGAATGTACCGACCGGATGCTGCCCCCAGCACCCACCAGGGCCCCCTTCGCCCGCATCGACGGCTCTCGCCTACATCGGCTCGGCCGCCGTCAACCCCATGGATGCGGCGGGCGCAGGTGCGGAGCCACCCCTGGTCGCCTATCTCGACATTGGTCAGGGCGAGTGCACGGCGCTGTACGACACCGAGGGCAAGGCGATCGTCTACTTCGACTTTGGCGCGCCCTCCACCGCACAACGGGGAACCCGCCCGCTCCTGCGCGGCCACGACGTCAACCCCTGTCTGTGCAACGGCCCGCTGATCATCCTGTCCCACTGGGACATGGATCACTGTGCACTCGGACGTGAATACCCGGATGCCTATCGGTGCCGATGGCTCGCGCCGCAGCAACATATGGGCACCGGGGTCTGTCGAAACGTCGTCGCTTTCACCGTCCACGCTGGGGGCGAAATGTGGATATGGACGGCCTCGGGGAAGCCAGCAGCCCCCGGGAGCCCGAAGGGGACCTTGGGCTCTTGGTGTCACCCCGGGGGGTCGCACATGCGCTTTCCTTGGGGTTTTGTCGAGCGCTGTGCGTCGGCTGGACAAGATCCGCTCGCCAGTGGTTCAGACCCACGCAACAACTCGGGCTTGGTCGCGTGGGTGTGCGTGAGGGACGGCGCCCCTGGCATGGTCCCGGTCGCTGTCGTAGCGACCTCGGCCAACAATCTCGGTGGCCTCGGCCGCCAGGCCGTGACCATTGCCGGGGGCATCGCACCCAACTGGCTCGGCGCGGGTTTTGGCGGCCCCGCACTGCCCAATATCCCAAATGCACTGGCCGGCCACCTCGCCGCCCGCCCGCCCGGCGTACACACTTCAGCGGCCGCAGGCCGAGCCGCGTGTCGCCAAGCGATCGTCGCCAATCTGACTCAGGCGATCATTGCGACGGCCCTCGGGGTCTCCGCTGGCGGAGGTAACGCCGCGAACCAGGCCCGCCTGGCTTTCGCTGCCGAGTCGGCCGGAGGGGCCGCGGTTGCCCAGGGGGGAACCATCATGGATATCGCCACCGCGGTCGGTGGCGCCGTGTTGCTGGCCAACGCCAACGGGCTGGCCAACGGGGTCGACTTCGCCGCCCTCGGAGCGGCTGCAGTAGTTGGGCCCGGCTTCCTCCTCGCTCCTCTCCTCGCTCCTCTCCTCGCGGCTCGAGCCGTCACCAACGGGGCCCTCGACCCCGTTGAGGCCATGGCCTCCGACCCCCAGATCACTGCGATACCCTCGGGCCGCGACGCTGTGCTCGCCAGCGCCCGGGCGGTCGACCTCAACGCCCTTGCCCCCTCCCGCCCGCTGCAGCCAGGACTGACGATCGCCGCCGAGGTCGCGCTCGAGCTCAAACTCGACACGCCGGGGATCGTCTCGACCATCACCGCTCCCACGCTCCCTCCCACGCTCCAAGGTGAGGGACCCTTCAACGACGACGAGCGCTATGTCGTCATCACGGGCGACGTCAACTACAGGTTCGTTCCCAGCCGCCGCCATCCCTTTGTGGGCCCTGGAGGAGGCGGCCCTTTTGGGGCTCCCCTCCTCCACCCCCTGGCTGCGGCGCCCCCCCAGTGCGTCGCCATCACCGCCACGCACCACGGCTCGAATCGGACTGGCGCATCGATCTTGAGCGCAAACCATATCCCCTGGGCCCCGGGCAGCTTCGCGGCCAAGGCCGCCCACTTCCTCCAGATCCACATCACCGCCGGGCTCAGCAATGCCGTCTCCGCGATCGCCAGCGCGGCTCAGCTCGCCGTCCCTGGACTCGCCATCCCCAACCTGCGCCAACTCGCATTCATCGCCGAATCGATCTCGACCAGCGCCCACGGCAACGGAGATACGCTGACCCAGCAAGCCCGGTCCATCGCCCTGGGCATCGCCGCCCAGGCGGCCAATGTGGGTCTGCTCTCCCCCGCTCAGCGAAACAACATCCTCGGCACCGTTCGAGGGACCGCAGCTGCCGCTCCTTTTATTCAGATCCTGCATCCAGCGATCGCCGGGGTCGTCGGCAACGCGACGCCCATGAACGATGCGGCTGGCTGCGCCGAAGTCGTGGCTGTCGCCGGGGGTCCACAGCTCTTACGCGCGACCATGCGAACCACCGCGGTCGCTGCGGCGGTGGCCCCCAGGACCTCGGCCTGGCGAGCCGTGGCCCAGCTCTATCGAAACGCGCACCCCGCCTATCCCCAGCCTGTCGTCGCCGCAGTCGCGGCTGCGACCGCGGCGGAGCGCTCGCTCAACGCGGGCGCAGTCTTGAATGCCAACCAATGCCTGGCGGTCGCCACTGGCGCGTTCCGAATCATGCGCAACAACGCCGTGGGCATGATCGCAAACTTGCCCGCCGGCGCGGCGATCGTTCTTGCCAATGCCCGCGCTGCCATACCTGCGGCCCCGGGCGCCGCCAACGTCCAGGCGGCCCTCAACGCTGCCAACGCCGCGCCCCCCCTGGCCCTGGGCGCGAGCGCGTGGACCATCTGTGTCGCTCTGAATATCGATCCAACCTGGGTCTATGAGGCCCTCGCCCTCGCCTCGGTCCCCAATCATCCGGACGCCCGGCTCGCCGTCGCGGCGGTGCTAGGGGCCTTCGACGCCGCGACGACCATCGAGCAAGCCCGGGCGCTCGCCCGCGCCACCCAGATTGCCCCGAACCTCCGTCAGCTGGCGGCCGGCCCTGCGACAGCCCTCCACAGCAGCAACAGGATCGCCTTCCCCTACGGCGTCAAGGTCCAGAGAACGGCGGGCCCGCTCAACCCACCCTACCGCCACCCTTACCGGGGGGGAGGAGGCGTCGGTCACCCTCACTGGGTCGCGGTCGAGAAGTACCAGGATCGGGGATGGTTCGGGCGTCTCAACACCACGCGCTTCGCCCCCGACTCGACCCAACCCGTGGCCTCACCCGCGGGTGCCCTCGCTGTCGGTTGGGAGATAGCGGGGGGGTACCAAGGGCCGCTGCGCGGCGCGGGTGAGCCTCACTCGGTCGGCCGCGGTTGTCAGGGGTGTGGTCGACTCGGGAGCCTGAGGGAGCCCACCGGTATCAACATTACCGAGGCCCATCGCGCTGTAGCCTATGGCCTCGGTTCGGCCGAGGCCGCGAGCATCGGGTTCGAGGCGGCCGAGTGCGCGGCCCAGGTGTTCCCGGCCGCCCAGGCTGCCGTCGCTGCCCGGCCCCTCGCCGGCCACATCCACGCTGCCTTCTTCGCCTACCGCTTCACCCACACGACCGTCCTCCCCGTCGCCATCGCCACTGCCTCAGGCTTCACCGCCGCCCGTGCCCTCCTCGACCTCAACGCCTTCGTCAACACCCTCGACACCATCGTCGGACGCTTCTTCAACCACCTCAACAACGGCAACACTCCTCAAGCTTCCCTCAACCACGCCTGGAACAACACCGGCAACACCCCCCACATCGCCGTCTCCCTCGGTGCAATTCTCGGCCACCACAACGCTCCCAACATCTCAAACGTCGTCTCAAACCTCATCGGTCTCGGCAACGGCCCCGCCGCCGCCGCCGCCGGCCTCGTCGCCCTCGCTGCCATCACCGCAGACGGCACCCTCCAGCCGCCCACCGCAATCATCGTCTCCGCCATCACCTTCAACCTCGAAAACTCCCCTCACTTCAACCGGGCCCAGGCCGCTTCTCTCGCCTCCATCCTCGCCCGCATCTCATGCGGCAGCTCTACCCCCAACGCCGACGCCTCCGCTACCGCCCTCGCCGGCCAGGGCTTCGCCGGACTCGCCGCAAACGCTCTCGCTATCGGCAACGCTCCCGCCGCCATCGCCTTTGCCGCTGCCCTCGCTTTTGCCAACCTCACAGGCAACGCCACCGGCGATGCCGACATCGACGCCATCTCCGCTGCTGCTGCCGCTGCCGCTGCCCTCCACAATCTCGGCGTCAACCCCAACGGCGACATCGATACTATCGCCAATGCCTTCCAAGCCGGCGCCTCCTGTGAGGCCGAAGTCGACGCCGCTCGTCTCGCTCCAAACGCAACTCCCCCCGCCGCCGCCATCGCTGCCGCCGCCCACCGCGTCGCCCACAACCTCCCAAACCACCCCCCTCCCAACATCGCCCACATCGAGGCTGCCTGCTACAGCGCCACCGCTCAGGTCCTCGGTCTCCCCCACGCCGCCTCCGACGACGCCGCAAACGCCCTCACTGGAAACCTCGCTCCCTCCAACGGCCACGTCGCTCGCCTCGGCGCCCTCGGTGGCCTCGCCCACGACACCCATGCCCCCGCCGCCGCTGCCGCTGCCGCCATGGACCACCTCAACCTACCTCCCGCTGACGCCGCAAACGCCCTCGCCGCTTTCCTCGGCGCCGCAAACGTCCCCAACGCCGACAACCTCGCCAACACCGCCTACAACGCCGTCCCCCTCCCCGCCATCGCCGCCAACGCCCTCAACGCTGCCAACGCCGCCAACGCGACCATCGAGTCCGGGGCCATCGTCGCTGCCATCTCCACGCTCCCCAACGTCGCTGCCCTCGCTCCAAACCTCCAGGCCCACGTCTGCGCCGCCCTGGCGACAATATTCGGGGTCCCCGCCATCGCGGCCGACGCCGCCGCGTCCCTCATGACAGTCACGACGGCCGGTGGGAGCACACAACTGGCAGATGCCGATGCGGCCTCCTCCCTCGATACTGCGATCGCCGTCGGGGTCTCTCATGGCGCGGCCGAAGCCCTCGGCCTCACCCCCATCCCTCTGGTGGTCGCTGGCGGCGTCTATGCCATCGTCGCCAGGCAATTCGGAAACAACAACCAGGCCAACGGTGCGGCGACCGGCCTCCATGGTGCCCCTATTGCAAGCGCCGCTGACTATGCGACCGCCCGGGCCCCATTCGCGGCCACAGACCTCTCGGCCGTGACTGTCGCGGCCGCAGCTCTCGCTATCACCCACGCGGCGATCGTCGGAGGACGACGTGGACGGGCCATCCGTGCCGTCTCCCGGGCCACCGGGGCGACGGTCGCGTCCTCCGTCGCGTCTGCGACCGCGCTCCATGGCTATGCGGTGGACACCGCCACACCGACCCATGCCTGTATCGGCGGCGGCGCCACACCGCGCGCCGCCGCCGTCGTCACCTGCTCGCTGACCGACATCCAAACCGGGAACCCGCTGCGCGCGAACTACTCGTGGGCGGTCTCTGCCGCCGCCAATGCCGTCGCCTATGGCACGCCCTCCGTCGACTCGGCCGTCGCCGCAAATCATTGGGCTGCGGGGGCGACCCCGACCGCGCGCCGAGCGGGCGACTACACCCTCGAGTTGCTCGCTACTCGATCTCCCTCAGAGGCAGCGAGGATCGGCGCTCACCGTGCCCTGTACCCGGCCGAGTCTGCGGCCGCCGGTGCCGGTATCACAACGACGGCCACGACCGCGGCTGCGCGAGATACCGCCGCTGCCGCGCGCGACGGTCTCCCCTCAGCGCAGGCCGTCGTCGCTGCATTCCCAGCGGCCGAGTGCGCGGCCCAGGTGCTCCCCGTCGCCCAGGCTGCCGTCGCTGCCCGCCCCCTCGCCGGCCACATCCACGCTGCCTTCTTCGCCTACCGCTTCACCCGCGCGACCGTCCTCCCCGTCGCCATCGCCACTGCCTCAGGCTTCACCGCCGCCCGTGCCCTCCTCGACCTCAACGCCTTCGTCAACACCCTCGACACCATCGTCGGACGCTTCTTCAACCACCTCAACAACGGCAACACTCCTCAAGCTTCCCTCAACCACGCCTGGAACAACACCGGCAACACCCCCCACATCGCCGTCTCCCTCGGTGCAATTCTCGGCCACCACAACGCTCCCAACATCTCAAACGTCGTCTCAAACCTCATCGGTCTCGGCAACGGCCCCGCCGCCGCCGCCGCCGGCCTCGTCGCCCTCGCTGCCATCACCGCAGACGGCACCCTCCAGCCGCCCACCGCAATCATCGTCTCCGCCATCACCTTCAACCTCGAAAACTCCCCTCACTTCAACCGGGCCCAGGCCGCTTCTCTCGCCTCCATCCTCGCCCGCATCTCATGCGGCAGCTCTACCCCCAACGCCGACGCCTCCGCTACCGCCCTCGCCGGCCAGGGCTTCGCCGGACTCGCCGCAAACGCTCTCGCTATCGGCAACGCTCCCGCCGCCATCGCCTTTGCCGCTGCCCTCGCTTTTGCCAACCTCACAGGCAACGCCACCGGCGATGCCGACATCGACGCCATCTCCGCTGCTGCTGCCGCTGCCGCTGCCCTCCACAATCTCGGCGTCAACCCCAACGGCGACATCGATACTATCGCCAATGCCTTCCAAGCCGGCGCCTCCTGTGAGGCCGAAGTCGACGCCGCTCGTCTCGCTCCAAACGCAACTCCCCCCGCCGCCGCCATCGCTGCCGCCGCCCACCGCGTCGCCCACAACCTCCCAAACCACCCCCCTCCCAACATCGCCCACATCGAGGCTGCCTGCTACAGCGCCACCGCTCAGGTCCTCGGTCTCCCCCACGCCGCCTCCGACGACGCCGCAAACGCCCTCACTGGAAACCTCGCTCCCTCCAACGGCCACGTCGCTCGCCTCGGCGCCCTCGGTGGCCTCGCCCACGACACCCATGCCCCCGCCGCCGCTGCCGCTGCCGCCATGGACCACCTCAACCTACCTCCCGCTGACGCCGCAAACGCCCTCGCCGCTTTCCTCGGCGCCGCAAACGTCCCCAACGCCGACAACCTCGCCAACACCGCCTACAACGCCGTCCCCCTCCCCGCCATCGCCGCCAACGCCCTCAACGCTGCCAACGCCGCCAACGCGACCATCGAGTCCGGGGCCATCGTCGCTGCCATCTCCACGCTCCCCAACGTCGCTGCCCTCGCTCCAAACCTCCAGGCCCACGTCTGCGCCGCTGTGGGCCATGAATTCCAGATCCCCGTCGCAGCCCTCGACGCCGCCGCCAGCCAGATTTCGCCGACCACGGCGGCCGCGTCCGTCGACGCCGCCATGAACGGTATGAACGCCACCATCGAGGCGTCGATCGCCGTTGCCGTGGCCGAGTCTTCCGCCGTGACCTTGAACCTCGCGCCCCTGCCCGACCTGCCCGACCTCGTCGCTCATCAGGTCTACGGCGCGATCGCGGCCGTACTCACGACCGCGGCCGGTGGAGATGGAGCCGCGTCGGGGCTCACCGGAAACCCCATCGCGGTGGGTGCCGACGCCATTGCGACCGAGGTCCCAGCCGCCGCCACAGAGCTCTCGGCCGTCACCTGCATCGCCGCCCGCTTTGCCCTCGATCACCTGGGAGTGGTCGGCAACCCCCGCGCTTGGGCGAGCGCTGCGCTGTCCCGGGCCGCCGGCGCGGCGGCGGCCGCTGCCAACGCCTCGGCCGCCGTCATCCATGGTGCCCCAGTCCTCACCGCGACCGACGTCGATAGGGCCATCAACGCTGGCGCATCCCCACTCGCCTCCGCCGTCGTCGCCTGCACGATGCTCGAGCTCCACGCCAACGGCGTGCTCGCGGACGGCATTCACAGGCTCTCCGTCGCCGCGGCGGCGGCCGCCGTCGCCGTTGGGCTGCAGCCAGACGACGCCGCGGCAGCAGCAGAGGCCCTCGACCCCGGGAGCCAAGCCAAGGCCGCGCTCGCCGGCGTCTACACCCAAGATGCCCTGCCGCTCGGTGGAGACGACGCAGCCGTCTCCACCGCCCCGGTTCGCGCCCTGCACCCGGGGGACCCCGCCCCGGTCGCAGCCGCGCTCGCCGGAGCCCCCCCGCACGAAGCCGCCGCGACCACCGGGGGCCGACGCTTCAACGTTTGAGCGCCGGGGCAACCGGTAACCAGATCCCCGGCGCTCGGAGGGCTCAGCTCTTGAACGACTCGGCGTAGAAAGCGTCGAACACGTGGCCGTGCCTGGTGTTGACGACCTTGCGTTTGACCGAGAGCTTGGGGGTCAGCTCCCCGGTCTCGATCGACAAGTCGGCATCCAAGATCGCAAACTTCTTGATGGTCTCGTAGCTCGCCAAGTCGGCGTTGGACTCGGAGATCAGGCGCTCGACCTCGGACCGGACCTTGGGGTCTTGGGTCAGTTTGGCGTAGCTCCCCGAGAGACCGTTGGCCGCGGCGAAGGCCATGAGCTGATCCTCCTCGAGGGTCACGAGCCCCGAGATGAACTTGCGGCGGTCACCGTGGACCACACACTGGGAGATGAGCTTGTGGATCTTGACCGCGTTCTCGATCCGCTGCGGGGCGATGTTCTTGCCGCCGGCGGTGATGATGAGGTCTTTCTTGCGATCCGTGATCCGCAGCGCATTGGTGCGTGGGTCGAGCTCACCGATGTCGCCGGTGTGCAGCCAGCCATCGGCGCTAATCGTCTCGTTGGTGGCTTCTTCGTTGCGCCAGTACTCGCGCATGATGCCCGGACCCTTCATCAGGATCTCGCCATCTTCGGCGATCTTGATCTCGGTCCCAGGCACGGCCTGACCGACGGTCCCGATCTGGTTGTTCCCCGGCCGGCCCAGGGCCGAGGCCGCGGAGGTCTCGGTCATGCCGTAACCCTCGACGATGGCGATGCCCGCGTCGCGGAAGAACCACGCGATCCGCTTGGCCAAGGGCGCCCCCCCCGAGACCATGATCCGCATACGTCCACCCAAGAGCGCGCTGATTCCTTGGCCGACCTGAGCGAAGACGGTCTTTTTGAGCAGGCCGAACTCCATGCTCCGGGCCAGGCCGAGTGCCTCCCCCTTCTCCTCGAGCTCGCCGTTGAGCACCGAGAGCGACATGGCCTCGAGGAACATCTTCTTCTTGAGCCCCTCGACCGCCGTGCCCTTGTCGACGACCGCTGCGTAGAACTTCTCGAACACACGCGGGACCCCGGCCATGAGCGTGGGCCGGACCTCGCCGAGGTTTTGGCGGATCGTGTTCATGCTCTCGGCCAGCGCCAGCACGTGCCCCGAGCCCAGCCAACCGATCAGCAGGACCTTGGCGAAGACGTGGGCCAGAGGCAGGAACAGGAGCTGGACGTCGTCTTCGCGCACGAGGTCGATCTCGGTGGTCGCCTTGGCCTCGTAGAGCATGTTGGCGTGGGTCAGGACCACCCCCTTGGGCCGACCCGTGGTCCCCGAGGTGTAGATGATGGTCAGCAGCGACTCGGGGGTGAGCGACGCGCTGAGGGTCTCGAGCTGCCCGTCCGAGATCGCCTCGCCCGCGGCCACGAAGTCCTCGTAGCTCACCACCCACTCGTCCTCGACCCGGAGCTCACCGCGGAACTGGACGATCTTGAGGACCTCGCCCAGGCCCTCGCGCTGATCGAGAAATTTGTCGACCTGATCGGCGTTCTCGGCGAACACCAGGCGCGCGCCGCTGTGGTCGCTGACGTACTGGCACTCGTCGGGCAGGTTCGAGGGGTAGATCGGCACCGTCACGCAGCCGGCCGCCAAGATACCGAAGTCCAGGGTGATCCAGCGCAGGCTCGTGTGCCCGACGATGTTGATCCGGTCCCCCGCCTCGAGACCCGCGGCCACGATGCCCTTGGCGATCTGCTGGCTCTGCGTCCAAATCTCACCCCAGGTCACCGGGCCATACTTGCCGCCGGCCTTGATCAGACAAGCGGTCTCGTCGGTGCGGTTCTCCGCGTGGTCGAGGAGCAGATCGAGGATCGATTGTTTGGCCATAAGCGGTGGGGTCTCTTCCGGGAGGCGGGTTGTAAAACGCCGTACATAGATGATCTATCGGGTTCGCGGGGGCGACACAAGTCTGCCCGACACACCCGCACCCAGGCCCGCTCACGACCCCGCCCGGCACACGAGCGCGGACCTCTCCCGACGACCCTGCTGCGCTCGAATCCATCAAAGTGCGAGCGGTGGCCAAAAGGTTACCCGCAATTTTCACCGCAGGCCCCCCGAGCCAGCTCTCCGGCTCGGGAGACAGGAGTCAGGTCAGGTCAGGTCAGGTCAGGTCAGGTCAGGGCCCGTGCCCGGCGTCGTCGGGCTCGGTCAAGGTCGGCGCCAAGAACAACACGGCCGCCATGGCCAGGTAACCCAGCGTCCAGCTCAGGCGCTCCGGGTGCCGCCAGGGCGCGAACACCTCGAGCACCGTGTCCCCGTTGGTCCAGGCGTAGCCGTGCATGAGCCCCACGCTGGCCAGGGCCGCGGCCGCCAGCAGCCACAGGCCCGCAATCGTGAACTTGCGCTCGATGATCAGCACCGTCGCCGTCGCCAGGATCATGGCCGTGAAGATGAAGCCCTGCTCGAGCGCAAAGGCACCCTCGATCCACGTGTCCCCCAGGGCGAAGGCGTCGATGAGGGTGTCGTCGAAGGGCCGATCTGGGGTCCCCGCGCCGGCGGCCCGGAGCCCATTTTTGGCCATCATCGCCCCCCAGGCTGCGACCCCAGGCAAGATCCCGATGACCACGGCCGGCGCGTGGGCCTTGGGCGTGACCTGGAAGGCCTGAGCCGTGATGACCACGCCGATCCACAGCACGATGGCCATGCCCGCGTCCACGGGCACCGCCCAGGTGATCCACGCCAGGGTCCCGGTCAGGCACACCACCGTGACGAAGATCGCGTTGGCCACCGAGTAGCCGGCCCGGGCACCCATGGCCTTCCAACCGGGGTGCCCGATGTAGATCGTGGTCGGAAAACACGAGCCGAACAAAGCCGCGACCATGCTGCCCACACCGTTGGCGGCCAGCGAGGGCACCACCGGGTAGCGGTCGCCCGCGGCCTCGGCCGACTCGAGGTTCTGCAGGGAGCCGACCACGTTGAACAGGCCCATGGGCAGGATCACAGCGAAGTAGGCCGCGAACATGCCCGGCCGAGTCAGGGCCGCGAACAGATCGCCGACTACGGGGATCGGCAACATCAGGCCCGCGCTCCCGATCGGCGGATCACCGGCCGGCGCCAGACCGATCACCCAAGCCAGCACCGTGCCCAGACCGACCGCGACCAGACCCCCGGGCAGCCGGCCCTTGAACTTCACACGCCCAAAATAGGTGAGCAGGACCACCCCCAGCGTCGACAGACCGACGATCGGGTGGGCGAAGGTACGAAACAGAAAGCCCAGCGAGATGAAGCCCAGGGCGATGCCCGCCAGGGTCGAGAGCAGGGCCGCGCGCGGGGTGATCTTGCGCAGTTTCTCGGCGATGAAGGCACCCCCGAGCTCGATGACCCCCGAGCCGAAGCAGGCCAGCAGCCCGGCCTGCCAGGCCACCTGCGAGGGATCGTCGGCGCCCGCCGCCTCGGCTGCGATCTTCGCCGGCACCATGACCAGGAACACGTGGGCGAAGAGCGAGACCGTATTGATGCCATAGGGCAGGGCGCAGACATCGTCTCGTCCGGTCTCTTCGGCGAGCTTGAGGGCCTGGCGCGAGTAGAAAATATTGCCGACCACCAGCGAGATCGCGGCGCCCGGCAAGATCGTGCCGCGGACGAGCTCATCGCTGAACCCCAGCACGTAGGGCGAGCGGCACAGAGCGTCGATGAGCAGCAGCTGGACCAGGTTGTCCAACGCGAGACCGAAGAATCCGTCGACGTCACCGCGGACAAAGGGGCGCACCCGCCTCGGATAACACGTTTTGCTGCTAAAAAGACCGCAGGTGTCCGACTTCGAGGTCCTCCCGAGCCCGGTCCTCCACACCCGGAGTGCCCCCGACGGCTGGCTGCTGCGCGCGCGCGACTTCTCGCCCGTCCTGCCCCCGAGGGCGATCGTCGTGCTCGGCCACGCCATGATGGTCGACAGCCGAACCCTGTGTCGCCCCGACCGACCCACGCTGGCCTCGGTCCTGGTCGCGGCCGGGTTCCGGGTGCTCGTCCCCGACCTCCGGGGTCACGCAGACAGCGGGCCCCGAGCCGGCGACGGCGGCGAGTGGGACTGCGACGACATCGTCGCGGACGTCGGTGAGTTCGTGGCCCTCGCCCAGAGCCTCGAGCCCGAGCGGCCGCTCGTGCTCGTGGGTCACAGCCTGTTCGCCCAAGCCTCGCTGGCCTGGCTCGGCCAGCACCCCGACGCCCCCGTGCAGGCCGTGGTCGCGCTGACCTGTGACGTGTGGAACCGGCGCTTCGAGCCTTCGCGCCTGATCGGCTGGCTCAAGTTTTGGGTCATCGCGCTCACCACCCTCGTCGTGCGAGTCGTGGGCCACCTGCCCGTGCGCCTGGCCCGGGCCGGCAGCGCCGACGAGGCCGCCGGCTACTGGCGCCAGAGCTGGATGTGGCTGCGCCGAGATCGGTGGTGCTCCGTCGACGGCGGGGTCGACTACTGGGCTGGGCTGAGCAGGATCCAGGCGCCGGTCTTGCACATGCTCTCGGCCGGCGACCGGCTCTACGCTCGCCCGGTCTCGGCCGCCCGCTGGACCGCCCCCGTGCGCACCCGCGAGCTGATGATCCTGGGCCGGGAGGACGCACCCGGAGACCTCGCCGGGCTCCGACCCAAACACATGGCCGCGGCCACCGACCCGGCGAGCAAGCTGGCCTGGCACTGGATCGCCGGGTGGATCGAGCGCCGCCTGATCGACCCGAGCCCCGACTCCGACTCCGACTCCGACGGGAACCCCTGAGCCGTGTCCAAACGCGAGCGCATCCATACTCGACTCTTGGCCACGGCGGCCGAGCTGAGCCCGCCCCTGGCTGCGGCGATCGCCGCGACCGGTCCTCTGAGCGTGCCGAGGCGGGCGCCCGGAGTGGCCCTCGAAGATCGCTTGTTTCGCGCCGTCGCCGGTCAGCAGCTCTCGGTCAAAGCCGCAGCCACGATCTGGGCTCGGGTCGAGGCCAGCGCCGGCCGTCGCCGGCTCGTGAACCACCTCGCCGAGGTCGATCCCGCCGCCCTGCGAGCCTGCGGGCTCTCGGGCGCAAAGGCCAGATCCATGCGGGCCATCGCCGAGGCCGCCCGCGCCGGTGAACTCGACCCCGACGACCTGCGATCCCTCGACCACACACAACGCTCCCTACGGCTGACGGCGATCTGGGGCGTGGGCCAGTGGACCGCCGACATGATCGGGTTGTTTTATTTTGCCGACCCCGACATCTGGCCCGAGGGCGACGTCACGGCCCGCAAGACCCTCCGACACCTGACCAGCCCCCGGCGCAAGACCACCCTGAGCGCGGCTCGCTTCGCACCCGCGCGCAGCTACCTCGCCCTGCACATGTGGCGCTGTGCCGACAGTACACCGGCCTGAAGCCCTTCCCCATGGCGCGCTGTGTCGGAAAAGGGTCGAAGAGACCCAAAGAGACCCGAAGAGACCCGATGAGTTCCGAGGAGTTCCGGCCCGCGCTCCGCTCGCAGACCCCCCCTTTCAGAATGGGACTGGTCGCCGGCTTGCACTCCAGCGCCCCGCTCGTCAACATTCAACATTCACCCGACGGCGAACGTGAACGACCTTGAACTCCTAGCCGCATGGCGAGACGGCGATCGGAGCGCGGGCAACAAGTTGCTCGCGCGCCACTTCGACTCCCTGTATCGATTCTTCGCGAGCAAGGTCGGGGACGACGCGGAGGACCTGATCCAAAATACCCTGCTCGCCTGCGTGAAGTACATCGACAAAGTCGCCGCCGCATCGAGCTTCCGGGCCTACCTGTTCACTATCGCCTCACACCAGCTCTATGCCCACCTGCGCAGAAATGCGCGCGAGGGTCAGGTCTTGGATTTCACCGTCGCCTCCGCCGTCGAGCTCGGCCTCTCGCCCAGCGGCGTCGCGGCCAAGCGCCAGCAAGATCAGCTGTTGACCATCGCCCTGCGCCGTCTCCCTCTCGAGCTCCAGATCGTACTCGAGCTCGGCTACTGGGAGGAGCTCACAGCTCGCGAGATAGCGACCGTGCTCGAGCTCCCCCTGGGCACCACCAAGAGTAAAATACGCCGGGCCAAAGCCCATCTCGCCCGCGAACTCGAGCGCCTCGGGCGACCGACGGTCGCCTCGGGCGAGCCGAGTCTGCCGCGTCTCGTGGACATCGAGACTATCGAGACTATCGAGACCACCTCCTCCCAGCTCGAACACCAATCTCCAGCTCCCGACGACGACCCAGACGTGGACAATCTCGGGCTCTGGGTCCGACAGATCCGAGACTCGCTCGCCGAATCCTGAGCGCCGACCCCCTCACCACCCGCCCTCACCACCCGTCCTCACCACCCGTCCTCACCACCCGTCCTCACCACCCGTCCCTCCCTGTTCGCCGCAACCGTGAGCCG